>NZ_BQXH01000009.1 GCF_022836475.1 Ligilactobacillus pabuli
TTAAAAAATTGAAACTTTGGGGCTTGTTAAAGTGCGCCAAAAATCAAGTCTTTTCTAGAAAGTTTTTAAAATTTATTTATCACCTTCGCTTGACTTAAAACCACATGTCTAAAGATCAAGTGCATCTCAGTCACTTGAGAACTGAAATTTTTTTTAAGTTGTTTGTGATTTAATTAAAAATTGAGCAGAAATCCCGTGACTTTAGTCATGGGATGAATGCGTCTTTTGAGTGTCGTTAGGATATACCTATTTTTTGGAGTTATAGTGTTGGTTCTCGATGTATTTCTCCACAGTTTCTTGACTCATATTACCAAGGGTACTCATATAATAACTAGGTGACCATAAGTGACCACCCCAAAATTGGCTTTGCCTGATTTCGGGATGGTTTGCTAAGAATAGTTGAGCGCTTCGCCCTTTGAGAGCTTTGATGGCTGAGGTTGGTGCTTTACTTGGGGGAAAACTAATTAATAAATGAACATGGTCAGGCATGACCTCCATTTTTTCGAGCACAATTTTATTTTTTTCAGCAGTTTGAAGCAAGAGATCTTTCATCTCTTGGACTAAAGCTGGGCTAGTAAATGTTTGATGGCGGTACTTTGTGGTCCAAATCAAATGAAAATGAAAATTATAAACATAACGTTGCGTGTAAATTGCTTCTTCGACCTTGTTTTTCTTTTGCATTGTAAACAACCTTTCTTATTGCTATCTAGGAGCATAATGCTTGAGATATAGTATGCATTGATATATGATAATAATATCACATGTCAAGGAAGAAGGTGAATACAAGATGGCAAAATTAAGTATGAAAAAAATGCCATATCATTATGGTATTAAAGTGCGTTGCTATCCTTCTAGTCAGCAAAAGGCAATTATTAAGCGGAACAGTGACGCTAGTCGCTTTGTCTACAATGAATTAGTTGGGATTAATAAAGAACTATTTCAGTTAAAAAAATCCAAGATACCAATTTCACAAATCCAGCAACGGAGCGAACAACTGAAACAGCGCCAGAAAACAACCAAGAATATTTGTGAGGAACACTTATTTTTGTATCACCCCAATATTGATAGTTTAGCTTTAGCGAACGCTAAACAAAACTACGCTAAGGCTTGGAAAGCTTTTCGGAAAGTTCATCGGAGTGGGATACCTGTTTTTCACAAGAAAAGTTATCGTTGGCGGTATCAAACTAACGCACAGTACTCCGGGAAAATCAGTACTCCTTCTTTGTTGAATGGGTCAGTTAAGTTTCTGGACCGCAATCATGTTAAATTACCGAAAATCGGTCTGATCAAAACTAGTTCTGTTCGTAGCAAAATCTGGGAGATGCGCGAGAACGTTAGAATTGGTACCGTGACTGTTTCTAAGGATAGTGATGATTGTTTTTATTTGAGCTTCCAGCTAGCATCTGTCCAACCGTTTATTGGTACCGTGACCTTCACTACCAAAAAACTAGGCGTTGACTTAAATCTCGAAAACTTTTTGACTGACAGTAATGGTGAAGTTGTGGCTAATCCGCAGTATTATCGCAAAATACTAAAACAACTTAACCGTCAAAAACGGAAACTTTCCCGGCGACAAGTCAGAGCAAAGAAGGAACATCGTCACTTATGTGATGCTAAAAACTATCAGAAGCAACGATTATTAGTGGCTAAGATGGAAAGTAAAGTGGCTCATCAACGATTGAACTTCGTACATAATTTGACAACTGAATTAGTCAAGAACCACGACTTATTAGTTGCTGAAGAATTAAGAAGTAGTAATCTGTTAAAGAATCACGCACTTGCCATGTCCATCAGTGATACAGGTTGGCGGATCTTTTTGCAACAAATGCAAACTAAAGCGGAGCTTTACGGTAAGACATTTGTGACTATCAATCCCTGTAATACCACCCAGACTTGTTCAGCTTGTGGCTTTTTGTTGACTGGTAAACACAAGCTAACTTTGAAGGATCGTGCTTGGCAGTGCCCGCAATGTCATACTCAGCATCGCCGTGATCATAATGCTGCCAAAAATATTTTGGCGAGAGGAATCGAGTCATTAGCTTAAAGCGAGAAAAAGCCCCTTGGCAACTTGGGGGCTGAATGCACTTGGTAATTGGCATGTTAGACGACTTACTGACTGCGGTCATAAGGAGCGGTGCTGTATCTAGTGAAATTGTAGCAGGTATCCGGTGGATGCTACCGACTACAAGCCACGGGTTTTAACCCGTGGTAGTTGACTTAAGACACCGCTTATTATCGTAACATATATCCTGAACAGCTGTCTTTTTTTTAGCTAAGAAACCTAAGTTAACAAGCCTTTGACAGGCTCAAAAATAAAAATATCTTTTTCGAAGAAAACGCTTGCATTTTTCCAAAAATAGTGTAGTATAAGAGTTGGAAAGGGGTTTAAATCCCACGGAGGTATGCCAAAGGTTCAAACGCATACCGTAGGTTTTATGAGATATAGGCTGTTTCCGACACGGTCAGAGGAAACGGTGCGCAGGTGAATGATGGGATTATGTACTCCTTTCAAATAACCAAGGCCAGCAGGTCATGTTAACGGATCACCGATAATGTAAAATAACAAATTAAAATTTATCGCGGTGATGAAAGGTTAACTTGGGTTGCTGGTTTTTTGTGTCTTGTGTTTGGCAGCTAATAAAAAAATAGAAAAATGGTCCTGAACTCTGGTTTATCAAGGGGTTCAGGGCTTTCTTTATGTCCCAAATTGGTTGTCTAAGCGGCGATTGATTAGTTTTTATGAATTACAAAACATAATTAGTGTTATTGGTTCTTGCGTAAGAAGTACCAATAAGTTATGATGAAAGCGTAACCATAAAGGAGGAGCGACATGACAATTAAATTAGTTGCGATTGATATTGATGATACTTTACTTAGCTCACAGAAAAAAATCTTGCCAGCTACTAAGGCAGCTTTACAACGTGCTTTAGAGGCAGGGGTTAAGATCGTTTTGTGTTCTGGCCGGCCTTTACCTGGGGTTAAACCATTTTTAAACGAAATCGGGATCAGTGGTGATGAACAATATGTAATCACTTATAACGGCAGTGTGATCGAATCAGTCACTGGACAGGTGATTGCTGAGACAGGCTTAACGAATCAGGTTTACCGCCAAATGGATACTTATTCCAAAGAAATTGGGTTGCAATACAATGTCTTGGACCGGAATGGTGAAATCTATACTAGTAACCATGACGTGAACCGGATCACTGTTGTTCAAGCCTGGGAAAATAGTGCAGGTTTGCTAATTCGGACACCGGATGAACTGCCAGCTGACTTTACTGCGATCAAAGGAGTTTTTGTAGGTGAAACTGCAGAATTCGACCAGCAGGAAGCTGCAGTTCGCGAGGCTTTCGGAGCTAATAATTATGTCGTTCGCGCGGCGGATAACTTTTTAGAGGTCATGGCGCCGGGAGTTGATAAGGGTGCAGGTTTGAAAAAATTAGCTGAAGCATTGAATTTATCCGCGAGTGAGATCCTAGCGATTGGTGACGAAAAAAATGATATTCCAATGTTTGATTTTGCGGGACAAGCTGCAGCGATGGGAAATGCCGCTCCACTAGCTAAAGAACATGCCACTTATCAAACAGCTTCAAATGATGAAGATGGAATTGCCCAAGCATTAGAAGAACTAGTTTTCTAAGTTGAGAAAGTAGCACTGACCTGACTTTTAGCGTAAAATAAACGGTAATTAGTGATTATAGGTGAGCTGCGCAAACCAGGACTTTCCGCCTATTCAACCCCAATCTTCAATGCCAAGAGCGCATTAAAGACCGAGGTCTGATAGTGCTCGAGTTTTCCCAGTTTGCTCCGCTCTGTGATAATAGTCGAGCTTCAAAACTCAGAAGATTCCGCTTAAAAAGCAAGGACCTTCAATGCCAAGTGCGCATTAAATGTCCCTGCCCCTTAATGCTCGTCTTCTAAGCGAGTTTTTGCGCTCTGTGATAAAAAGTGAGGGGTTTAGACATGACTTATGTTTTGGGTTTAACCGGTGGAATTGCCAGTGGGAAGAGTACCGTTAGTAACTATCTGTACGAACAAGGAGCTGTAATCGTTGATGCTGACGTCGTGGCACGCCAGGTAGTTGAACCAGGGACTGCTGGTTTAAAGCAATTGGCGGACAAATTTGGTACAGAAATTATCGTTGAAGATGGTAGTTTGGATCGTGGCGCTTTAGGACAAATTATTTTCAATGACCAAGAAAAAAGAGCGCTGGTCAATGATATTTTGCACCCATTGATCAAAGAGGAAATGTTAGCGCAGGTTCGTGCTGCTGAGCAGAAAGATGTCACTTTAGTGATCTTGGATATTCCGCTCTTATTTGAAAGCCATTGCGAACGGTTCTGCGACTCTGTGTTAGTTGTTGAAATCGATCCGCAAGTTCAATTAGAACGTTTAATGAGTCGCAATAATTTGACTGAGGCAGAGGCACAAGCCCGAGTGGATAGTCAAATGGACCCAGCGACCCGCCACCGGTTAGCGGACTTTGTGGTGGATAATAACCATGAACCCGCAGAGACCTTTAAACAGGTCGATCAGATCTTAGAAGAAATTTTGAAATAAGCAACTGTAAAAAGTCCAGTCAAAAAATCGACTGGACTTTTTTGTTGTGCGAATGTTTCACGTGAAACATTGTGGCGCTTAATTTGACGTTTTACGGAACAAGCTGTGGGCTTGCAAACTTTTAGCCATAGTAAAGGCTAGGATGACTTTGAGTGTGTCACCAGGTATAAAAACAAGATTGGATAAAAGAGCGGGAACCAATGGCATGTTGCTTTGGATGGTTAACCATAAACTCCCAATTAAATCGACACACAACACACCGGCTAACCAGCAAATTAATAATTGCAGTGCAGGACGTGGTTGTTTTTTAAGTAGGGTTAGGCCGAGATGAATTAATAGCGGTGTTAACAACCAGCCTAATAAGTAGCCGCCTGTGGGACCAATTAAGACGGGTAGTCCACCACGTCCACCAGATAAAACAGGTAAACCAACAGCGGCTAAAAGTAGTAATAATAAAACAGACAGTGTACCGCGTTTGGGTCCTAAAAGTAAGCCGGCTAAGAGTACACCAGTATTTTGTAGGACGATCGGGACGGGAATAAATCCGAGTGGGATTCCGGGAATGACGCCTAAAATTAATAAAACTGCAGTCATCAATGCTACTGTGGTTAAATCTTTGGTTTTCAAAAGTAATCCTCCTTTTACGTCAACTTTTTTTCTTAATAAGGTTAACGTAATAAAAATAACATAGAGTTAGTAACAAGACAAGCAAAAGTTTTTTGGAAAAAAGACTGTGAAATTTAGAAACGAGAGCGATGGTAACGGGACTTAGTGATAATCTTTGTGAATAAAATTATAAACAACTTGATTTAAGTCAAATAAGCCTTGCTATTTTTGGCGAATTTGTGAATAATTGTAATTGAAAACGATTCTCAATTAAGAATTATGGGTTGGCGTTTCTAAACTGAGTAAACTAAGGTGGTTACCGTAATGACAAGACTTAACAAGATTAATTCAGTATTTCTACTATTATTATGTACACTTTTTTTAGTGGGTGGTTGCCAAAGTAATCAGGCGAAGCAAACCCAGCAAAATGTTAGTGAAAAAAATAACGAAAGCCAGTATCCAATTAAAATCAAAAACAAATTTGGCACAACAGTTATCAAACAGAAACCACAACGAATAGTGACGATTCAGTGGGGAAACCAGGACATCCCACTGGCTTTAGGAGTGGAGCCGGTTGGCTTTTCGGCGGCAAACTTTGGGGTGAAAGATGAAAGCGGTTTGTTGCCGTGGACTAAAAAACAACTCCAAAAAATTGGCGCTAAGAAGCCCAATGTTTTTCGTGATACTGATGGCTTAGATTTTGAAGCAATTGCAGATGCCAGACCAGATGTGATTTTAGCCGCATATTCCGGCATTACCAAAGAAGAATATCAAAAGCTAAGCAAGATTGCACCTGTTGTTGCTTATCCCAAGTCAGCATGGACAACTTCGTGGAAACAACAAGTCCGCTTAAATGCAAAAGGGATGGGAAAAGCAAAGCAGGGAGAACGGTTAATTACCAAAACTCAGCAAAAGATTACCCAGGCAGTCAAAAAATATCCGCAGTTAAAAAATAAAACGGTAACTTGGGTCAATTTTTCTGCGCAAGATTTATCAAAATTCCAGATTTATACTCCTGCAGATCCTAGACCAGCATTATTAAGAGAGTTTGGCTTGCAATATCCGCAAAGTTTGACCAAAGAAATTAAAAAGCAAGATGCTTATTCCAAGGATTTCAGTGCTGAACGAGCAGATGTCTTAAACCAAACTGACATTATTGTTGGCTATGGTGATCAGAAGCTTTACGCAGCTTTAAAGAAGGATCCTGTGTTAGGAAAAATTCCTGCGATCAAGCGGGGATCTGTGGCATTTATTGATAGTGATTCGCCAATTGTCGCTGCCGGAACACCAACCCCATTATCAATTGACTACACCTTAACTGAATACTTGTCATTGCTAGGAAAAGCTGCTGGTAAAGTTCAATGAAAATTAGCAGTTACTTAAAAACACGGTGGCAGTTACAGTCTGGGGTAGTGTTTTTATTAGTAATTCTATTGTTATTGGCTTGTTTAGCCTCAGTTTTTTGGGGAGTTAAGGATATTTCTGGTCACAAAATTTTGACCCTGCTATTGTTTCACCACAATGAGCAGTCACTGCTTAGCAGTATCGTTGATAAGCGGATCGTCCGCATGGCTTTTGGCTTGTTATGTGGGGCAGCGCTAGGAGTAGCTGGAGTTTTAATGCAGTCTGTGACGCGAAATCCGTTAGCTGATCCGAGTATTTTAGGGATCAATACGGGGGCATCCTTTTTTGTGGTTTGCGGGATTGCTTTTTTCAAAATCTCAACTGCTGGACAATACGTTATCGTAGCGTTTATTGGGGCATTAGTGGCGGCTGGGTTAGTCTTTGGCATTGTGGCTTTAGGCAAACGACTAGATGCTTTGACCCTGCTGTTAGCGGGAACGGGTGTCAGCATGATGTTTTCGTCGTTGGTCACGATCGTGATTTTAGTCAAACAAGAAGCGATGGACCAGTTTCGTTTTTGGCAAGTCGGCAGTTTGGGTTCGGCGAGTGTCATGGGGATCAAGGTCTTTGTGCCGTTATTTCTCTTGAGCTTGATCCTAGCTGTGGCTTGCGCTCCGGGTTTAGATGCTTTGATGCTGGGGAGTGAAGTCGCTCAAAGTTTGGGAGTCAATGCGGTTTTGATTAGTCTCACTGCTTGTTTGGCAGGAATCGCTTTATGTGCAACGGCGACCGCTCTGGCAGGACCAATTGCTTTCATCGGGTTACTAGCGACGCATTTTACTCGACTGATCTTTGGTTCAGAGGTCAAAAAGGTTTTACCATTGTCCGCCTTGGTGGGTGCCTTGTTTTTGACAAGTGCTGATGTGATCGGCCGCTTAGTCAGCGATACTGCTGAAATTAGTGTCGGTATTATTACCGCCTTGGTCGGAGCACCAGTTTTGATTTTCTTAGCTCGGAGAATGAAGGTGCGTGCCTTATGAAAAATGAAATTACCATTGAAAAAATTTTTGCCGCACGTCATCGCCGACAAACCTCACGCAGAGTTAAGCTAGGCTTCTTGCTGGTTATTTTACTGATCCTGAGTAGTTGTGCCTTATTGTATGGGCAAACGATTTATTCCGTGAGTGAAGTTTGGCAAGTTTTAGGCGGAAAGTTTGTGGCGGGCGCATCCTTTACGATTTTGGAATTACGACTGCCACGGCTACTAGCCGCACTGTTAGCGGGAATGTCCTTTGGGATTGCTGGTTTAGTCTTTCAAACGTTGTTACGCAACCCACTGGCTAATCCAGATATTTTAGGGATCAGTTCTGGTTCAAGTTGCGCGGTAGTGATTTGTATTCTAGTTTTCCATACTAGCCAAACGGTCCGAATTATTGCCGCAGTTGGAGCTGGGATCGGGACGGTGTTATTACTATTTGGCTTATCAAATCAGCGAAGTTTGGCAACAACTCGGCTCGTTATTATTGGTTTAGGTCTGCAAGCCTTCTATAACGCTGTGATCTCTTATTTTACAGTGAATGGCGATCAACGTGATTTGCCGGAAGCATTACGCTGCCTGAATGGGAGTTTGGATGGCATTTCGTTGAACCAATTACCTTTGTTAGATGGAGCTTTATTACTTTTGGTACCAGTGATCTTCTATTTTGGTCAGCGCATACAGCTCCTAAATCTGGGCGAGGAAGTTGCCCGTTCGTTAGGGGTCAATGTTGGGCAAACAAAAATCATTTTATTGGCAACGACCGTGATTTTGACGGCTTTAGCGACGGCAGTGACAGGTCCAATTGCGTTTGTGAGTTTTTTGGCGGGACCGTTGACTAATAAAATTATGGGGCAGACTGGTAATAATGCTCTAGCAGCGGGGATTTTTGGAGCATGTTTAGTGATTGCCGCTGACTTAGTCGGACAGTATGCGTTTGTTTACCGTTTTCCGGTCGGAGTGATCACGGGCTTAATTGGAGCACCATATTTGATTCTACAGTTGATTCATCTTAGTAAGCGAGGAGCAGGTTAAAATGGGCGAACATGAATTTTATTGTGAAAATATCACGGCAGGTTATGCACAACAAGATATCTTAAAAGACGTTTCGCTGCGGATCCCGGCCGGTAAAATTAGTGTTTTGATTGGGTCAAATGGGTGCGGCAAGTCGACCTTGTTACGGGTTTTAGGCGGCTTTTTATGTCCCAGGTCCGGACAGGTGTGTTTGGATGGCAAACAGTTGAAAAAATATTCTGCCAAGCAGGTTGCACAACTCTTGGCCATTTTACCCCAACAAACAAGTGCCCCAGTCGGCTTGAAAGTAGTCGACTTAATCAGTCAGGGGCGGTTCCCACATCATTCACTATTTAGCAAGTTTACTAAGGCGGATGAACAAGCAGTTTTTGAAGCAATGAAAATGGTTGGAATCAGTGAGCTAGCACAACGAGATGTGAGTGAACTATCTGGCGGGCAAAGGCAACGGGTCTGGATCGCTTTAGCCCTCGCTCAACAGACAGATATTATTTTCTTAGATGAACCAACCACCTTTTTAGATATGACTTATCAAGTCGAAATTCTCGATTTGTTAGCGGATCTAAACCATCGCTACGGAAAAACAATCGTCCTAATTTTGCACGATATCAATTTAGCTGCACGCTATGCTGACAAACTATTTGCTTTAAAGGATGGGGCACTGGTCACGGAAGGTACGCCTGAAAAAGTAGTGAAGACAGACTTGATCAAGCAAATTTTTGGGCTGAATTCATTGATCGTGGAAGATCCTATTGTTCATAGCCCAATGGTCGTTCCGATTGGAAATTATTAACCTGAAACTAAAAGAAGTTCCCAGTAAATTTGGCGTTAAAAAATTTACTGGGACTTTTTTGATGGGTGCTGTGAGATGGAAAGCTCCGCCTATCCAAATCTGGGATCAATGCCAAAGCCGCATTGACTCCCAGGTTCCGATAGTGCTCGCTTTTTCTCGTTTCACTTCGCTTTGTGATTTAAGTCGAGCTCCTCAAAGCAAGACTTTCCGCCGATTTAAGACCAGCCTTCAATCGTGCTCGAGTCTTAACCGCTTTGCTCCGCTCTGTGATTTTAAGAAATGCTAAAAATAAATAAGTTTCATGGCAGGCACTGTTTTTAGGGCGATTATCCAGTATACTAGTAAGACGAAAGCAATTATTAGAAACTAAGAGGGATGAAATGATGCTTTTTTCTGGAATGATTATCGTCTTCCTGCTAATTGGAGCTGTGCATGGCTATCGCACGGGCCTGTTGTTACAGGTCAGCAGCCTGATTTCGATGGTGTTGGCCGTGATTTTTGCCATGTACTATAGCCATGATGTGACTAATTGGGTCACCCAGATTATGGTGAAGTATTTCCATCAATCAGTTTCTGTTGCAGGAAATTATATCACCTATGTCATTGTTTTTGTGACATTAATGCTAATAGTTAGCGGTGTTTTTCAAAGTGTAGGACGTTGGTTAAATAAAATTAACCGTTGGCCACTGATAGGTTGGGGAAATTCGCTTTTAGGAATCGTGGCTGGAGCGGTAATTTCTTATTTAGTGATTTTAATTGGTTTAAATCTGCTACTCGCTACCCAGTCACCTTGGGTGCACCAGCAGTATACTGAGTCACAGTTAGCACAATTAATTGTTAAACCTAAGGTGCATGAGAAAGGAGGGGCAGAATGAAAATTTTGAAAAGAATCGTGGCAGTGGCAGTAATCTTGTTAACTGTGCGTATCTTTTTCACTCCAAATCTTGGACAACGATTGACTGGTCAAATGAATGATTTTAGTACATTGTTGGCTAAGCAGGTCGCTAATAGTGTGACTGCTCCTTCTTTACATGAAGAAACAACGACTACTGCTGATTCAGATGGCATTGAAGATGTTGCTCAAAACCGGCAACTAAATCGTCTGTATTACTACCATTTTGAAAACGGAATGCCAACACAATATCGCAGTACTTTTCAACAAGCAGTCAGGATCTATAACCAGACTGGCTTGGTTAAATTAGTGCCTGGTCAAGCGAACGGACAGGGAAATGAACTAGCTTTTAAGACCTACCATAAACAAGCTAAACGTCATAGTTTATTGCAGGAATTAGGAGTTGGTGGCCCACAAATCTACCCACAGTTAGGGTTGAATGGTTATGATTTAAACAGTGGTCAAGCTCAATTAAATGCCGCTTATCCACCGCGACTATCGGTGGCACTGCATGAAATTGGGCATGCTCTGGGCCTAGATCACACGGAAAATCGTGAATCTATCATGTACCCGATCGACCAAGGAAAAACGACTTTTGCCCCACAAGATCTGGCTAATTTACGAAAAATCTATCACGAAACTAAATAAAGAGTAGCAAAAAAGCCTTCGCACTGAAGGCTTTTTTACTTGGAAGAAATCTAGCTCATTTTTTCCAGTTTTGTGATTTTTAGTCGAGCTGTGTGAAACAGAAAGTTCCGCTTATCCAAACCTGGGGTCAATGCCGAAATCGCATTAACTCCCAGGTCCCGATAGTGCTCATTTTCTCCCGTTTCACTCCGCCTTGTGATTGAAAATAAGTGGGTAACTGATAAATAAGCAAAAACATGCCAGTAACGCTGCTAGTAAAGGCAAACGTGTTGCTGTGTCAAATAATAAGAAGACTAGGAACCCTGCAAAAAATAGCAGTGTGAGATAGTCCGTCACTGGATAGCCAGGCATTTTGAAAATGGCAGCACCAGTTGGATTTTGCTGGCGATATTTTAGATGACAATAAATTAAGATGATCCAGACCAAGACGAAACTAATTGTTGAAACACTAGAAATCAATTCAAACACACTGGCGGGCATTAAGTAGTTCAATAAGACTGCAATCAATAAAATAGCGGTGGAGAAGTTCAAAGAAGCAACGGGAACACCGCGATGGTTGACCCGAGTCAGCTTTTGTAACGCGTTGCCGCTACTGCTTAGAGATAATAAAGTTCGACTAGTGCTAAACAAGCAGCTATTTGTCGCAGAGAGGGCAGCGGTTAAGACGACGAAGTTTAAAATTCCAGCGGCTCCGGGAATCCCGATGGCGGCAAAAACTTGAACAAAGGGACTGGAAGTGGTGGAAATCTTATCCCACGGATAGACACTCATAATGGCAATCATGGACCCAACGTAGAATAATCCAATTCTGATTGGCAAGCTGTTAATTGCTGCAGGTAGGTTCTTTTGAGGGTTCTCAGTTTCTCCAGCAGTTAATCCGACCATTTCGATGCCAACAAAGGCAAAGACGATCATTTGAAAAGACATTAAAAAACTGTAGCCACTAGTCGCAAAAAAGCCACCATGTTGCCAAAGATTAGCAAAACTAGCAGCTTGGCCATCGACCTTAAACTTGAAAATCGCCAAGAAGACGCCAATACCAATCAAAGCAATGATCGCGATGACCTTGATTAATGAAAACCATGATTCTAATTCACCAAACAAGCGAACATTCACATGGTTAACGAGATAGAGAAATAACAAAATAATCAACGGTGTGATCCACTGCGGTATGTTTGGCAGCCAGTATTTCACGTAAATTCCAGTAGCGGTTAAGTCCGCCATCGCCAAACTGACCCAACAAAACCAGTATAACCAACCAGTGACGAACTCTAAGCGGTCGCCAAGGTAGATTTTGACAAAATCTAGAATTGAATGTTGCTCTAAGTCAGATAGTAGTAGCTCTCCAATCGTGCGCATCATAAAGAAACAGAAGATTCCGACGATCAAGTAAGATAAGATAATTGCTGGACCAGACTTATGAATGGCACTACCAGAGCCCAAGAAAAGACCAGTTCCAATTGCACCACCGATTGCAATCATTTGGACGTGCTTATTTTTTAAAGAGCGAGAAAGTTTTTGCTGTTGTTCCATCTAATAATTCTCCTTATATTTTTGAGAGCGAAAAAAAAGCGCCCCCTCGTACTATCAACTAGTACAAGGGGCGTTTTCAACGCTGTTCCACCCAAGTTTCACGGACTTTCATTGAAGTCCGCCTTTTTGGCAATGCTAACTATCTGTCGCAAACTGCCAATCTACACTGATAGAGGTGGTGTTAACCTATGTAATACTGTGCCATATTAGTGTTAGCTTTCAGTCGGGGACTAACTTCCTGTTGTTGGTTATGAAAGTACTAATTTCACGATGAATCTTATGGAATCTATCTTACCTTTTTTCACTAGTAAATAGCAAGAGTTGATTAACAAAATTTTTGCAGAGACAAAAAAGAAACCCACAAAAGGACGGGTTTCGAGCTATGTTATGGATGATCAACATCCTATGTCACATCTGGAGAATGTAGGCATGAACACAAGTGCATTAAGTAGCATATGTTTATAAGCGTACTTTAGTTTTTACCTAAAATCAAGGGTGAAAACACAGAAAAAATAAATTTCAGAGTAAAATCACAAAATTGGTATATATCAATTTTGCAAGTTAAAAGAAAGAAACCACCCAAAATTACTTGAGTGGTTTCTTTAAGGGTTAATCTGTATTTTTAAGTCAAAGAGTTGTTGATATGCATGTAAATCGTCATATCTTTCTGGAAATAATAAGAGTTTGAGTAGTTAAAAGGATGCTCATTTTTCGTGCAGTTGATTTCCTCAACCCGTAATGTTGGCGTTCCAACTGGTTGTCCGCTTTCCTTGGCTTCTTTTTCACTTAAACTGTAGGTGCTGATATAGTCATCAGCATTTGTGATTTCGATGTCGTGATTTTCAATGATAAAGTTAAAAATTGATTTTTCGCAGATTTATTTTGTGAGGTAAGGAACCTGTGATTTCAAATAGTAGGCATGTTCCAAACTAGCGAGATCCTGGTCGGAGTAGCGCAGCCGGCTGACATAATAAACTTGGTCTTCGGGTTCACAATCCAGATAGGTGGCTAATTCTGGACCTGCTGGTTGGACTTCTAATGCCAAGACTTTGGAAGTGATGCTCTTCTTTTTTCCTAAACGGCCTAAGCCATTTTTGCCGGCGATATTCATAAAGTAACCGTCACTGTGTAAGGGAACATTGACGAAATAACCACTGCCCTGGACCCGTTTAATTAAGCCTTGTTCAAATAGGGCATCCATCGCATTTCTAATTGTGTTCCGGCTCTCCTGATATTTTTCAACTAACTGTGCCTCACTTGGAAGTTTATCCGTGTATTCCCCGTTGGCAATTTTTTTAGAAATTTCAAAGGCAACTTTCTTGTATTTTAAAACCATTATTACTTCCCTCCTTGAGATGGTTTGGTGATCTTAGTCGAGCTCCGTGAAACAGAAAGCTCCGCTTATCCAAACTCAGGAACCAATGCCGAAACCGCACTAGTCCCTAGTTCCGATAATGCTCACTTTCTCCCCGTTTCATTCCGCTCTGTGATTAGTCGAGCTCCGTGAAGCAAGAGATTCCGCCTATCCCAGCCCAACCTTCAATGCCGAAACCGCATTAAAGGCTAGGCTACGATAGTGCTCGTCTCTTAACCGCCTCACTCTGCTCTGTGTTCGTAGTCAAGCTTCACAAAGCAGCTCCTTCCGCTTATCCCAACCGAACTTTTAATGCCAAGAACGCATTCAAGGCCCAGTCACGATAATGCTCGGGAACTAACCGCTTTGTTCCGCTCTGTGATTAGTCGAGCTCCGCAACCCAGAAGACTCCGCCTAACCAGTTTTCGCTCACAATGTCAAAATCGCATTATGCCCGAAAACCTGTTAGTGCTCATCTTCTAATCGGGTTGTTCCGCTCTGTTATTTTAGTAAAAATTTTTTGTCTCCTTCTGGGTCTTGGGACGTTAAAATTTTTGGCCCATCGTTTGTGATTGCTAGCGTATGTTCGAATTGGGCTGACAAACTGCGGTCGCCTGAAACATAGTATTCCCAACCAGTTTCTGGGACGACTTCTGTGTCAATTTCCCATGAACCACCAGCATTGACCATTGGTTCGATCGTGATCACCATCCCGGCTTTTAACCGTAAACCTTGATGTGGTGTTCCATAATGGTAAATATCAGGAGCTTCATGCACAGAAGGTCCGATGCCATGACCAATTAAGTCCCGCACGTCACCCATGTGGTGTTGACGTTCTACGTAGTCTTCGATGGCGTGACCAATATCGCCGACACGGTTGCCGACTTGAGCTTGTTCAATCCCTAAATATAAGGCTTTGTGTGTGACTGCCAGCAGTTCATCGATTTCTGGAGTAGAGTCGCCGATGACATAGGTCCAGGCAGAATCGCTTTGGTAGCCATGCCAGTTCACGCAAAAGTCAACTTTCACAACATCGTGGTCTTTGAGTTTTAAGCCACGACGGGGAGTAGCGTGGGCAACTTCATCGTTGATACTGATACAAGTAGCGTATTTGTAGCCGTCGACTCCTTTTTCAGACGCAGTGGCGTCATGGGCTTGGATGTACTGGTCAACTAGTTGTTCAATTTCCCAGGTGTCCATCCCAACGTGTAATTTGTCACGCAACATGATGTGAGCCCCGGCTAAAATTGCGCCAGAATGTTGCATCCCTGCAATTTCTCGTGGTGATTTTAATGTAATCAAAAAAACGTCTCCTTTAAATTTGTGGTTAAATGTGCAGTAATTTAGTAACTGTTTGTGAGGCTGTTTTCATAGAATTAATGAAAGGCCTATTCGCTTTCATTATACGCTAAACAAGTTGGATTTGTTGGGATATTAATAATTTATCTGATAAGTTAAACGGATAAAAGGTTCAATCAAGGGTGTTGTGTTGGTAAATATCGAGGTAGATGAATAATAGTTATTCTTACCTTTAATAAGTGAATCTGTGGTACAATGGAAATGATATTAGTTGTGATGAAATGCAATGATAAATAGAAAGACTATTTCATAGGAGGATAAGATGAATAAATATTTTGCATATTTTGGCAAACTAGCGGTGACAGCCGCGGCAGTACTAACTTTGGCTGCTTGTGGTAAAGGGACGTCCAACCAAGCTGAAGATACTCAGAAAAATGAAGTTAATTTAAGTACTTCATCTGAGATCTCAATTATGGATCCTTCAAAGGCAGAAGAATCTGTAGCGTTGACGCAGTTATATCATACTGGTGAAGGACTGTATCGTTTGGGCAAGGAAAGTAAGCTTGAAAATGCCTTAGCCAAAAGTTCTGAAGTTTCAAAAGATGGTTTAACTTATACCTTTAACTTACGAACAACTGACAAATGGTCCGATGGAACCCCGGTCACAGCCCAAGATTTTGTTTATGGCTGGCAACGGACGGCTGACCCACAGACTGCTTCTGGCTACTCATATTTGTTAGCCGGCATTAAGAATTACGAAGCGGTACAAAAAAAGCAGGTTAAGCCTGATCAATTAGGTGTTAAGGCGAACGGCAAAGACCAATTAGTTGTGACACTGGATAAGCCAGTTCCTTATTTCAAGGAATTGTTGGCATTTCCAACCTTCTTCCCACAACAGGAAAAAGCTGTTAAAAAATACGGCAAGGATTACGGAACATCTAGTGCTAAAATGACTGCCAATGGTCCTTTCAAACTTACAAAATGGCAGGGGACTAACGAAAAATGGACATTAGTTAAAAATCCACAGTACTGGGATAAAAAGCATGTTCATTTAGACCGGATCAACATGCGGGTGATCAAGAGTCCGTCAACTGGTTATGATTTGTACCAGCAAAAGAAGTTAGACGTCACGACCTTGGATGGTTCACAAGTCCAAAACTTGAAGAATCGCAAGGACTATAAGACCTTTACTGGTGGTTCTACGATGTATATGCATGTGAACCAGGCGAAGAATAAAGCTTTGCAAAACTTGAAGATCCGTCAGGCTTTATCACAAGCAATTGACCGTGACAAATTAGCCAAGAAGGTCTTACATGACGGTTCAACGGCATCAAAGGGCTTTGTTTCAACGAACTTCTATCATAATCCGAAGACTAACGCCGATTTCGCTGACGATGCTTACGTTAAGTCTGGGGTTGCCTATAATCCTAAACAGGCACAGAAATTATGGAAACAAGGCTTAAAAGAAGTTGGGATGACTTCCTTGAAGCTTAATGTCTTAGGCGATGATACTGATTCTAGCAAAAAGGTCGCAGAATACATTCAAAGTTCTTTGAGTGAACTACCTGGATTAACAGTTAGTGTCTCAAACATGCCTAAATTAAGCCGGATGTCTCGTGCTGATAATGGAAACTTTGATTTGGTAATTTCTAACTGGGGTGCTGATTTTGCCGACCCAATCAATTTCTTAGACTTGTTAACTTCGGATAATTCTTCCAATAGTGGTAAGTGGTCCAACAAGCAATATGATCAATTGATCGCACGTTCTGGCGCAGAAGATGCCAATAACAAACAGAAACGCTATGAAGATTTAGTTAATGCGGAAAAGATTTTGATGCAAGAACAAGGAGTTATTCCATTGTATCAGCCAGCAACTGCTCAATTATGGCGGACTAACATTCATGGTTATGTTTGGAATCCTGCTGGTATGAGTCAAGGCTGGAAAGAATTACGAGTTAAATAATTTAAGAGACATTCTAAAATAAAAAACGAGCGTTAGAAACCAAATTTGCTAAACAAGCAGATTGAATTTCTAGCGCTCATTTTTGTTGAGGATAACACTTGATTGTTTGCCCAAGAGAGTACATGATATAACCATCAACAAACAAAAATCGGGTGAAAAATGTAGCAATGAAAAGAAAATTTGGCTTAGCTTTATGTGCTGTGGTTGTCATAGTAGTTGCTTTTTTCTTTGTTTATTCAGATAGTTATGTAGCGTTGGAACTGAATCACCAAATAAACACTATGATTGAAAAGAAAGAATATTCCAAACTGAAACAACTTGCGGCTGACAAACAGACTGCGGATTTTTTAGTTAATTTGAATCAAAAAACGCGGTGTAAGCAGACGTCTGATGCCCAAGGTGGAACCAGTCAGTCTCTTCACTATGCAACAGGACTTAAGGGAAAGACTGTTGGTGTGGAAATGAAACAGGAGAGCTTTCTTGAGTGGAAGGTTGTCCAAATATCTCGCTAAAGGCGAGTGGTGTTAATTAGTTGCTTCACTAACTTAATTGAATCTATGCTAAAAAGCTAGTAGTTTAATGCAGAAAGTTCTGTTTCTGATTGAACTACTAGCTTTATTTGGTTTAAAGTTTATGCCGGAGTCTGAGACCAAGCAGTAAGAGTAGGGCAATTATTAAGGATAACAAAATAATCCCAAACCAGGCAGTAGAACTATGTGATCCGGGTAGTCTAACGTTCATGCCGTAAAAACCGGTTAAAATCGTGGGGATGGTCAGTGCTAATGACCAAATGGTGAGGGTCTTCATGGTGTCGTTTAGGTTATTATTGGCAATCGTGTTGAAGGTATCACCAATCCGACCGACAACGGCTAATTCGGTTTCAATCATGCGTGCAACCTGTTCACCTTCAATAGTAACATCTTCTAAAATCGCTTTTTTATCATCTAGCTCATCTTGACTTGTAGAAGTCGTGAAAAAGTGTGTTCGCGGTAGTTTATGAAACATCGTCAAATTTAGCTCACTGGCACTAGAAAAATATGACAGAGTTTGTTGCAAGTGGGATAAGGAAACTAACTGCTTATTTTTGATCTCTTGATTAAGAACCTTGTCTAGCTGATTTCGCTGTTTAGTTAACTGATGCATGATTGGGACAAAACTATCCATTAAATCAAAGAGGACGGCAAAGAGTAACTCAGCTAGGTTATGTGCATGTTTGTGCAGATTTTTGGCGAGAATTTGGTCGAAACCAGATTCACCACTAGGATTAAAGGTAAAAAGTGCTTTTTCGTGCAACAGGAAGCCCACAGGCTGGGTAATATAACGTAGTCCAGTGCCCTGCATGGCATGTGGAATTTGAACGATAAACAGTTCATCGCCGCTATCTTCATCGTAGACATAGTTCGGGCTTTCATCCCGGTCAATGACATAGTCGATCACTTCTTGAGTTAAGCCGTAGCGTCCCATTAGTTCAGCAATTTCGACGGGGGCTAGTTTGCTGGTTTGAATCAAAGTTAGTTCGTCAGGTAAATTTATTAGTTTTATCATGTTAATTCTCCAATAGCTTGATTTAGTGCAATAGGGCAGAGGCTGTCTGACTAAAAAGGCGGTCAACTGCGAGCCAAAAATTGCTTGGCATATTAGTTAAGTGTAAGGGGTATTGGGAAAAAACACAAAGTAAGTGGGTTAATTTTTTCCTTTTTGCGTAAAGACCAACTATGATTTAAGACTAAAAACGACCTTCACCGTTAAAATGGGGGTCGTTTTTAGTCGAGTTTCTAAAACCAGAACTCTCTGCCCATCTAAGCCTAGTCTTCAATGCCAAAAGCGCATTAAAGTTCAGGCTCCGATGGTGCTCAAGTTCTCCCGGTTTGTTCCACTCTGTGATTATTAGTCGGGTTCCGTGAAACAGAAAGTTCCGCCTATCCAAACCAGGGGTCAATGCCTAAACCGCATTAACTCCCCGGTCCCGGTAGTGTACGCTTTCTCCCGCCTCACTCCACCCTGTGATTTTTACCAGCCTTGATTGTTAGCGGTAAATGTTGTTTGAACATTTGCTGGTGTGTATGACTTAACTGCTACATGATATTTTTGTGCAAATCTGTCACTATTCATGATCACGGTTAGAACGCGGGCAGCGGAGACTTTCAAATTAGTCATTGTTGCTGGGTGTGTTCTAGCGTTGAGCGCCAACATTCCTTGTGACCCGCCAGGCATGATCAAATCATTCCCCGCATTGATGACGTCTTGTGGACGAGTGACACCTGGTAAGCTGATCCAGTCAGTCATCACTGTGCCGTTATAGCCCCATTCATCACGTAAAATATCAGTTAACAAATCATGGTTGGTGGCAGTATATTTGTCATTCAGCTTGTTATATGAGGACATAATAAACTGTGGCTGACTATCTGAAACTGCGATTTGGAAGCCGCGCAAGTAGATTTGTCGTAATGCCTGTTCACCGATGATGCTATTTGAAAGCATGCGATTGGCTTCTTGATTGTTAGCCGCAAAATGTTTGATCGTTACACCAATTCCGGGAGTTGCTTGAACACCACGAGTTTCTGCGGTCGCTGAAATTCCAGCAATTAATGGATCCTCTGAGAAATATTCAAAGTTTCGTCCACCAAGTGGGTTTCTTTGGATATTCATTCCTGGTGCGAGCCAAGTTGTGACGCCAAATTCACTCATTTCCTTAGCTGTCGCTTGTCCCATTTGATAGATTTGTTGGGGTTCCCAGGTCTGTGCAACTAAAGTTCCGATTGGCCAGGCAGTTGCGTAGTTATAGTAGGTCACACCATCTTTTTCATAACTTTGTGGTAACCGTAAACCGGCGGGCCCGTCTGAACTGACAGTAGCTGGGATGCCTAAAGTTTGGTCATAATCGTCTGTGGTTTGTCCGGCGGCTCCCGGTAAAAGCTTAGATTCGCCGCCAAATACGCCACCGATCCCAATCATATGCAAGAGTGACTCACGGCCGGATTTTGTCAGTGGATCAAGTGTTCCTTCCACAATTTGTGAAAGCTGAGTCTGATTCAAACCATTGACGAAGTCTTTCATCGAGATTTTGCCGTCGTAAACATCTTTTAAAGTTTTACCTTGGCTATTTTTGGACCCAAAGGCAAAGTCGGGTGCTCTAAATGTTTGTGCTTTTTGGACTGCTAGCTGTTGGCCGGCTTTAATTGAACCTGTGCTTAAACTAATAGTGGGTGCGGCTGCAATCTCGGTTTTTTGTGTGGCAGGAGTATAAGTATTATTGCTCCCTTTGAGCTGAGTCGGATCAAATTTAGGGGCAGATTCACTGGACAAAGTTTGGGTAGTTACGTCATTTGGTAAGTCCATTTTAGCGACAACGTGGGTGTTGCGTGAACTGTTCCCTAAGCGTAAGAGATATTGACCTTTAAATAATTTGTAAGCATGATAATGGGTATCATAGCTGGCCATATTTTTTAGTGGAAAACTTAGTGTGACTTTCTGTGAGGCCCCAGGCGCTAAATTGTTAGTTTTCACGTAGGCTCCTAGCTCCTGAAAGGCAGCTGGGACGGTGCTGTGCGGAACTGAGTAGTAGAGCTGAACGACTTCTTTGCCAGAATACTTAGTTCCTGTATTTTTGACGGTCGAAGCGAGCGAAACTTGGCCATTTTCAACCGTTGCTTTTGTGGCCTTGATGTCAAAGTCTGTATAGGATTGACCGTAGCCAAATTCATATTGAGGCGTGACGTTATAGGAATCAAAATAACGGTAACCGACGTAGATCCCATCTGTGTATCTTTCTGTCAGCGAGTTCAAATCATTATCAGAAAACTTTTTGGAACTTGGATAGTCCGAATAATTCTTGGCCCAGGTCGCTGTTAGCTTGCCAGCAGGAGTTTCTTTACCAGCAATTAGATTAGCTGCGGCTGTTCCAGTATTTTGGCCCCCTTGGGAAACAAGCAGAACGCTGTCTAATTGGAAAATTTCATTGATAAAGTTAGTATCGATCTGTGCACCGACATTTAATAAAACCACACTGTGCTGGTAATGCTGTGCCATTTTTTGAATATTTTGTTTCTCATTAGCAGTTAACTGGTAGTCACCTTGGATGTTCTTACGGTCGATTCCTTCACCAGCTGCACGTGAGATGACGTAGATCCCAGTTTCTGCTGGAGCACTAGCAAAATCTTGGTCTGATAAAGCCGGATCACGATATTTAAAGGAACCGAGCAGTTCACTATTGCCCGTTTTAGACTTCTTTTGGTCGTAGTCGGTTTTGATTTTGTTTAACCAGTTTTCCGAAGAGATTTGATAACCTGCAGTTTTTAAGCCGCGCCAAATATTGATTGGATCTCGTGAACTAACACTCCCCGAACCACTACCACCATAGTATGTTCCATATGCGCCGGCACCGAACAAAGCAATTTTTTGTTGGGGACTAATGGGTAAGGCGTTGTTATTGTTTTTAAGTAAGACCATCCCATTTTGTGCAATTTGTGTTGCTAGCTGAGAATTACTTTGTTCCACCGCAGTGGGTTGCGGATCTGTAACCAGCGCTTGCACCTGCAAGTGACCAATGTCTAGACTTGTTCCGGCAGAAAAGCCTCCCAGGACACCAGCGACGGTTAAGAAAAAGAGTTTCTTTTTGCTTGCTGCTTTTAGGTTCATTGAATGCCATCTCCTTTGGTTGATTTTAACGAAAATTCGCTTCTCTAGTTCTTATTATGCAAAGGTTAGTGAAGAATTACTTGTATTTTCTAACCTAAATTGGTATATAATTAACTTGTTGAAAGGGGTTACAAAAATGAATGAAACTGACTTTTACTTTGTGGAGCAGTTACACCAAATCTCACAACTATCATTTTTTGTTTATGATAACCACAGGAATTTACTTAAAGGTTTTAAACCGGTGATCAGTCCTGATTTCCCACAGCAGTATTTGAAAAGAGCCGTTCAACAGCAGAAGATCACGATTTATAGTGTTAAAAATGGTGGTTGCTTTACGGCAGTGGGGTTAAACGATGGCAAGCTGCTCGTGATTTGGCAAGCGCCGAGTCGGTTGGTACAGCTGTCGGTTGAAAAACAAGCAAGTTGTCGGGTTAAGGCGGCACTTCAACTCTGCTATTTCAATTTTTACCACAAAAGGTTATTTGATCAACAAATCAATTTTTTAAGTGAGAGCCCGCCAGTGAACCAAATCTATCAGCAGACACCAGAAACTCAAAGAGACGTGTTAGCTCATAGTGATTATTTGCTTGAAACTAAGGCATTTGAGGCGATTCAAAATGGAAATTTAAGTGAATTTCAGTTGCGACTTAACCAGCTGTTACAAAGTGGAAAGCCGGGAACCTTGGTCCCAGAAAATGAAGTGCGTAACATGAAGGATGTCATGATCACGGGGATCACTTTGTTAACCAGAGCGGTGATCAAGGGTGGGATGCTGCCTGAAATTGCGTATGAAATGAGCGACATTTCAATTCAAAATCTTGAAAAACTAAGCAGTGTGCCGGAAGTGATTACATATATGAAACAACTCCCGGAAGCTTTTATTGAAAAACTTCAGGCAACTACTAAATATGCGAACGTGCCAGTAGTTTTTGCGATTCAAGAATATGTTTTTAAACATCTGACAGAAAAAATTACCTTGGACGACCTGGCAACGGCGGTTGGTTATTCGAAAAATTATCTGACACGGTTATTTAAGGACAAGACTGGTTTGACAATTTCATCATATATTCGGCGACAAAAGATGCTCGAAGCCAAAAACCAACTAGCATCAACTAATCGTCCAATTTCTAAAATTGCGGTAGATTTAGGCTTTGTAGATCAAAGTCACTTAACCAAAGTCTTCAACCACTATGAAAAAATGACCCCGCAGGAGTACCGCAAACAATGTCGGTTGCTGGAATAATAAAAATAGATGAGCAAACCGCCTAAAAATGGAACGATGGACCGTGTTGCAACGGTCTATTTTTGTGCAAATATTTGAGATATATCGTATACAATATTTGTTTTGGTTAAGCTTAAAAGATTAATATCTGGTTAAAAAAGGCGTTAAGTCGTGATTTGTGCGCAAAAAAATTAAAATCAAGTATAAATTTAATTTATGTTATATATAAATTAAATTTCAAAAATCGGGATAAAACTCCTTCACTAAAAGAAAGCGCTATCAAATAATTTGGATGGAATTTCGCTAGGAACCAGTAATTTTCACAAGTGAGACGTTTCACATGTAAAAATGATTGCGACCGAATTGTATCTTTGTTTTTAGTTATTAAAAATAAGCAAAGATAACTAAAAAATTTGACCAAAAAAATTATCAAAAAAAGCCCCACAGCCTCCGAAAAGTGTGGTAATATTCAGTTGTTGAATGCGTTTACAACTATATGAAAACAATCATTTAAGCTAGAAAGTTCTAGCAGAGCTTAAGTAAATATTTTTCAATATATTGCAAAGATGTTATTTATACATAACAAAAATGCAATTAAAATTAGTGAAATAGGGATTGATTTTCACAGAGTTCGTGAAGGCTTTAGTTTTAAATATTATTTAAGGCGGTGATAGCTCCATGTATGATCTGATCGTAGTTGGAGCAGGCCCGGGCGGTTATACGGCAGCGATTCGTGCAGCCGAACTGGGACTGAAAGTAGGCGTGGTTTCTGAAAACATTGGTGGGACCTGTGTTAATTATGGGTGTATTCCCACAACTGCATATCTTGAAGCTAGTCGATTAGCGGCTAAAATTAAGAATGCCGCAGATTTAGGAATCACAGCGAAGGTCGAAAATATCGATCTGAAAGTTTTGAAGGAACATAAAGACCAAATCACAACTCAGTTACAAATGGGAGTCCGCTCCTTATTCAAGGGTCACAAAATTGACCTGATCGAAGGGACAGCGACAGTTGAAAATCCTCAGACTGTGGTTGTGAATGACAAAAAAATTCAGACTAAAAAGCTCTTGTTAGCAACTGGGAGTCGTCCAAAAGTTGTTCCGTTTAAAGGCTTGGACAAAGTGGATTATTTAACCACTGAAGATGTCTTTTCACTGACAGAGTTGCCGCACCGCCTGACCATTATTGGCGGAGATATTTTTGCGATCGACATGGCCTTTGTGTTAGCACCATTGGGAGTTGATGTCACGATCGTCGATGCTGCACCGGAAATCTTAGCGACAGAAGATGACGATGCCAGAAATGTGATCAAGAGCGAATTGAAACGGATGAAAGTTGCGATCCACTCGGGCGTGAAAATCAGTGAGATCAAGGCTAACCAAGTCCTCAGTGAACAAGGTGAACATTTCGACTTTGACCAATTATTAGTTGTTACTGGCCGACAGGTTGATTTAAGCATTGCCACAACCTTAGGGCTGGACTTAGATGATTGGAAACGGCACGTGAAAGTTGACCGTCATTATCAAACCAGCGTGAAAAACGTCTATGCGATCGGCGATTTGATTGGCGGATATATGTTAGCTGGTGAAGCAATGGCCGAAGCAATGAAAGCTGCTGGAGCAATTGCAGATCATCCTGAGCCGCCGGTTGACCGGAACTTGTTGCCATTATTCTTGCACACCGAACCAGAAGTTGCTCACTTTGGTTATAGCGAAAAGACAGCTGCTGAAGCTGGTTATGAAGTTCAAACTTCGATGAGTCCGTTAGCCGCAAATGGCCGGAACTTAGCCAGTGGTGGACAAGGTTTCGTCAAGCTGATCAGTGAAAAGAAGTATCACCAGATCTTGGGTGCAGTTGTGGTAGGACCGGACGCAATTGAAATGCTGCATAGTATTATCGCAGTCGTTCAAAGTGAAGGTACCGTAGATGAATTGAGCGACATGCTGTTTGCTCATCCAACATATTCGGAAGCTATCAATGATGCTGCCAAAGCTTTATTGGGTAAATCAACCAACAAATAATTTTTAATTAACAAAATGTAAGCGATAACAGAATGGCTTAATAGTAGAAGTCAGCAGAATGAAAAGTCAGTTAAATAACTGAACGCTGCTGCTAAGTGGAGTTAGATGACTGGAGGTCATAGTAATGAAAAAATTAACAGCTGCAAAGGCTAAAGAAGCTTATGAAAAGATGAATGATATCCGTAACTTTGAAAACACCTTGCATGATATTTTCGCTAAAGGCGAGATCCCAGGTTTCGTTCACTTGTACGCTGGTGAAGAAGCAGTTGCCGTAGGTGTTTGTTCACACTTAACAGATAGTGATTACATTACCAGTACTCACCGTGGACATGGTCACTGTATCGCTAAAGGCTGTGATTTAAAAGGAATGATGGCTGAAATTTACGGTAGAGAAACAGGTTTGTGTAAAGGTAAAGGCGGTTCAATGCATATTGCTGACCTGGACAAAGGGATGCTTGGTGCAAACGGGATCGTTGGTAGTGGATTCCCATTAGCAATCGGTGCTGGTTTACGTAATCAATATTTAGGCACGGATGACGTTGCCGTTTGTTTCTTCGGTGATGGTGCCGCTAATGAAGGTAACTTCCACGAATCCATTAACATGGCAGCTATTTGGAAATTACCAGTTGTCTTTATTAACGAAAATAATACCTTTGCTGAATCAACACCACAGCACTATTCTTCAGCTTCACCAACTATTGCAGAACGTGCTGCTGCTTACAATATCCCTGGTGAAAAAGTTGACGGGAAAGACTTCATGGCTGTTTATGAAGCAGCTGGCAAGGCTATCGACCGGGCACGTAAGGGTGAAGGTCCTTCATTGATCGAATACCATACTTACCGTGAATATGGACATTTTGAAGGTGACGAACAGACTTATAAATATGATTCAGATGAAGAAATTGCTTTCCATGATCGCGATGATATCAAAGAATTCCGCGCATATGCTCTGAAGAAGAAATTATTCACTGAAAAAGATGCCGAGAAGATCGAAGACAAGTCAGTTCAAGATGTTGCGGATGCTGTTGAATTTGCTAAAGCAAGTCCAATTCCACAACCAGAAGCACTGTTCACAGACGTCTTCGCTGATTAGCACGGGAAAGCAAGGAGGAAAATATTATGACTAAAATCGCATTTATGAATGCTATTAACCAAGCATTAGACCAAGCAATGGAAAAAGATGACAAAGTTTTCCTAATGGGTGAAGATATCCTTGGCGGGACAGACATTAAACATTTGGAAGAAAAGAATGAAGATTCATGGGGCGGCTGTTTTGGGGTTACTAAAGGCTTAGGACCAAAATACGGCAAAAAACGTGTGATCGATACTCCAATCTCAGAACAAAGTTACATGGGTGCTGCTGTTGGTGCTGCTGTGACAGGTTTACGTCCAGTGCCAGAATTGATGTTTAGTGATTTTATCGGTGTTTCCTTTGACTCATTACTGACTCAGGGTTCAAAGATGCGTTACATGTTCGGTGGTAAGGCTAAATTACCATTGACAGTTCGGACAACAATTGGTGCCGGTGCTAGTGCCGCTGCGCAACATTCAGGCGCTTACTATGGGATCTTTGCTTCAATTCCTGGTATCAAAGTAGTTGTACCTTCAAACCCATATGATGCTAAAGGCCTCTTGCTTTCAGCTATCGAAGAAGACAATATCGTGGTCTTCTGTGAGGACAAGACTTTGTATGGTGTTAAGGGTGAAGTTCCTGAAGAATACTACACAATTCCATTGGGCAAAGCCGCTGTTAAACGCGAAGGAAAAGATCTTTCAATCGTAACCATTGGTAAGATGGTTTCTGTAGCGATGGAAGTTGCTGATCGTCTTGAAAAAGAAGGAATCGATGTAGAAGTCATTGATCTGCGGACTGTTGCACCCTGGGATGAAGAAACAGTGATCGAATCAGTTAAGAAGACTGGTCGCTTGATCGTGATCGATGAAGCTCAACCACATAACAATACTGCAACAGACATTGCAGCTACTGTAACTGATAAGGCCTTTGATTACCTTGATGGACCAATCAAACGTGTGACAGCACCAAACACACCAGTTCCATTCGCAACTAACTTGGAACAGGCATACTTGCCAACGGCTGATCGTGTGATCGAAGAATCTGCTGAAATCATTGATGACTTGAAGAGTTCGAAGTAAAGGGGGGACTAACATGGCTACAGCTATTACAATGCCAAAACTTGGTCTCACAATGACTGAGGGAACGATTGAAGAATGGACAAAAAATGAGGGCGACACAGTTGAAAAAGGTGAAGTTGTTGCTCGGATCAGTTCCGAAAAATTAACTTCCGACGTGGAAGCCCCAGCCAGTGGGACATTAATTAAAATTTTAGTCCAAGAAGGCGAAGACTTACCAATTAAAGAAGACATGGGTTATATCGGTGAAGCCGGTGAAGAAGTTGGCGGTGCCGCTGCCGCACCAGCAGCCGCAGAAACACCAGCAACACCCGCTGCAGAAGCTGCACCAGTTGCAGCAACGCCAGCACCAGCCGTACCCGAGAGAAAAGAAGGCGAGCGGATCTTCGTCACACCACTTGCACGTAAGATCGCTGCAGAAAAAGGGATTGATTATGCTGCAGTGACAGGGACAGGTGGAAATGGTCGAATCACTCGACGGGATGTTGAAGCTTATGCTGCTAACCCACCAGCACCAGTTGCTGCACCGGTCGCAGCTGCTGCCGCACCAGCTGCTCCAAAATGGGGTGCTGGCTTGAAGGGCATGCGCAAAGCTGTCGCAACCAACATGATGCAGAGTTTGACAACGACCGCGCAAGTTACTTTGCAGCGTAAAGTTGACCTGGATGCATTGATGGCCTTTAGAAGTGATATCAAAGCTAAAGCTGGCGACCAATTACAAGATGGTCAGTTGAGTATTAATACTTTAATCACTCGCGCAGCAATCTTGGCCTTACAAGAAACACCACAGATGAACAGCAACTACGGTGATGGCGAACTGAAACACATCGATTCAGTTAACATTGGTGAAGCAGTTGGTTTGCCTGAAGGCTTGATCGTGCCAATCATCAAAGACGCACAAAACATGAACTTAACAGTACTTGGGCGTGAATTAAGACATGTGGCTGACTTGGCTCATGAAGGTGGCTTAACACCAGATCAAATGAGTGGTGGAACATTTACGATCACAAACCTTGGCGGGGAAGGAATCGAATACTTCACACCAATCATTAACCCACCAGAAATTGGAATCTTGGGTGTCGGTGCAATGGCTAAAGAATTGACTTTGAAGGATGATGGCCAAATTGGTACAACAGCCAAATTGCCATTGAGTTTGACCTTCGATCATCAAATTATCGATGGCCAACAAGCTGCCCAGTTCTTAGGCAAGATTGCAGAAAATCTGCAAAATCCATACAAGCTGATCCTATAGTAATGTAACTTCCTAATTGAATACCTGTTCTGTCACGGGCAGAGCAGGTATTTTTAAAATATAGATGTTTGTTTTCAACCAACTTACTCACCGTTAGGAGACGATTTAAATGGCACAATTACAAGCAGGCTTTATTTTTCTAGCACCAGGTGCTGATTATCAGACAGACCATCAGGTAGTTGAAACACCAGGAGTGGCGTTAAATGTTTATGGTGCTAAAGATTATGCTGATGCAGTTTTAGCGGCTAAAGAAATGG
This sequence comes from Ligilactobacillus pabuli, assembly GCF_022836475.1. Lineage (GTDB taxonomy): Bacteria > Bacillota > Bacilli > Lactobacillales > Lactobacillaceae > Ligilactobacillus > Ligilactobacillus pabuli. The sequence continues at coordinate 28,603 of NZ_BQXH01000009.1, forward strand.
AAAAACAGGGTGTTAAGTCTTTGGAACTTTGTGGTGGCTTTGGTATTATCGGCACAGCGAAAATCAAAGAAGCAGTTAGTGCAGATGTTGTCGTGGGGGTAGTCCGGTTTGATAATCACCCTGGCTTGGAATACCAAAGTGGTGATGATTTATTTTAGAAACGATTAAACTAATTTAATTAAAAATGGCCGTGCAAACAAAGATGCAGGGCTATTTTTGTATAAAAGACGGATTTTAAAACAAATGAAAACGCTAAAATCTATTGATTAACGGACAATGGTCAGGTATACTCATTATTAATGAGAAACATCTAATTTATATATAATCATTTTCATTTATTTGTTATAAAGACAGAGTGAAACAAAGCGGTTAGCTCCCAAGCATGATTGGAGACTAGACTTTAATGCATTTTGGGCAATAAAGACTGGGCTTGAATCGGCGGAAGAAGATGCTTGGTAGAACTTGACTAAGGGGGAAAAGGAAATGAAGCTTCGACGATTAGGCTTGACACTAGTGATGACGACGGCTTTTGCAAGCGGACTCTTAATTCAAACTGAGAATGGTCAGGCTAAAAGTACGCAGGAAATCAGCCTATATGCAAACTCAGAACTATCATCGTTAGATCCAGCTAAAGTGACTGAAACCAACGCTTTTACGCAGTTGGACAACGTTGGTGAGGGACTCTATACCTATGATAAGAATGGAAAACCACATCAAGCTTTAGCCAAAAAAACCAAAATTTCTAAAGATAAAAAGAAATATACGATTGATATTCGCAAAAATACCAAGTGGAGCAATGGAAGTACAGTGACAGCTGCAGATTTTGTCTACGCTTGGCAGCGAGCGGTTGACTCTAAGACTGCCAGTGAGTATGCTTACTTATTTGATAACATTGTTAACTCGAAGGCAATTCAACAGGGAAAACTTGCCCCTAAAAAATTAGGAGTGAAAGCCACTGGTAAGTATCAGTTAACGATTAACTTGGTTAAACCACAAGCCTACTTTAAAATGATTTTGGCACGTGAGACCTTATATCCTTTGAATAAGAAGTTTGTGACTAAACAGGGGAAGGCATACGGGACCTCTTCTAAGAAGACGCTGTATAATGGACCATTTGTGAGTTCCGGTTGGAAAGGAACCAATTTACGGTGGAAGCTGAAGAAAAATCCTCACTACTGGGACAAAAAACACGTTAAGTTGGCACAAATCAACTATTCTGTCATCAAAGAACCGTCAACAGCTTATAACCTATATCAAACTAAAAAGTTAGATCAAATCACCTTAGTGGGTGAACAGGCGCAACAATTGTCACATCATCCAGATCTGGTGAAACGTTCTTTAGCAGCAACATCTTACTTACAGTATAATTTGAAAAATAACTCTGGTTTGGAGAATCAAAAGGTAAGACAGGCGATTTCTTTGGCAATAAACCGTCAACAAATCTCTAAGAAGATTTTGAAAAATGGTGCTAAACCTGCCGGAAACTTTGTGCCACGCAAGGTTGCAGCCAATCCAAAGACGAAAGAAGATTTTTATCAAGAAGCCAAAGTTAAAAATACTGCTAGTTATAAGCCAAAACTAGCTAAGCAGTTATTTACCCAAGGACTTAAAGAATTAGGACAGACACAGTTAAAAGTTCGTTTAGTGACAGCAGATACTGACACGTCTAAACAAGTGGCAGACTTCTTGCAGAGCCAATTGGAAACCAACTTGCCAGGTCTGAAAGTTGAATTGCATAAGGTACCGCAAAATAGTCGGATCGCCGCAGTTAATAAGGGCGATTTTGATATGTCTTTCCAAGGCTGGTCCGCGGATTTTGCTGACCCATATACATTCTTACAAATTTTCCCGAGTGATAGTGCGCAAAACCATACTGGTTGGTCAAACCAGAAATACGATCAAGCAATTACGGATTCGTTGAACAAAAATGCGGCTTCACCTCAAAAACGGTGGGCTGATTTAGTTAAAGCTGACCAAATCTTAATGAAAGAGCAAGTAGTTACACCAGTGTACCAAAACAACAATGAAGATTTAGTTAATCCACGCCTAAAAGGTGTTAGCTACAACAGGATTAATGGTCATTACATTTATAAAGAAGCATATTTAGCCAAAAAGTAAAGGAGAAGATAGTTAATGCAAGAACAAGAACAGATCCAATTGATTAAAGATTTTTCGAATTTAAGTGGAGCTCCTGGCTTTGAAATGGAAGTTGCTCAATATTTTGGAAAGCGGACGGCGCCTTACGGAAAAATCAGTCGCGATGGAATTTTTAATACCTACGTCGACCGGACTGAAAATACTGGGAAGAAGCCTGTAGTTCAGCTTGATGCTCATGCAGATTCTGTTGGCTTTATTGCTCAGGCGATCCGGCCTAATGGGTTGATCAAGTTCGTAACTTTAGGTGGTTGGGCTCCAACTAATGTGCCTGCCACAAGAGTTCGGGTGCGTAATCAGGATGGGAAGTATATTAAGGGTGTTGTTGCTAGCAAGCCACCTCATTTTATGACAGAAGAAGAGAAGAAAAAGGTTCCACAAATTGCTGAAATGTCAATTGATGTTGGCTCGACCAGCCGAGAAGAAACTATCGAACAGTTTAAAATCAATACAGGTTGTCCAATTTTCCCTGATGTTGATTGTGAATATTATGATTCAACACGCCTATTCTTCGGTAAAGACTTCGATAACCGGGTTGGTTCGGCTGCCTTAGTTGATGTTTTAGACCAGTTACACGGTAAAGATTTGGGAGTTGATGTGGCGACAGCTTTGTCAACCCAGGAAGAAGTTGGCACACGAGGAGCTCAAGTTACTGCGAATAAGATTTCACCAGACTTGGCAATTGTTTTTGAAGGTTGTCCATGTGATGATACTTTTGAACCAGACTGGTTGATTCAAACGGGCTTGAAAAAAGGGCCAATGTTGCGTGATATGGATACGTCATTTATCGCTAACCCGTTATTTGAAGAATACGCCGCTCGTTTGGCAGACCAACATCAGATTCCATACACACGTTCAGTGCGGACTGGTGGCGGTGTGAACGGAGCTGCAATCGAGTATTGGAATGGCGCACCAACAATTGTAATTGGTATTCCTGTGCGTTATGAGCATACAGCTTATAATTGGACTTCTCTGGATGATTACCAACATGCAGTTGAATTAGTAGTAGAGATCTTAAAAGATTTAGATGCTGAAAAAATTGCCAGTTTTCACGGGTAAGGTAGGACAAATTTGAGTTTGATTTGAAAAAAGCAGTTGGCTAAACCGACTGCTTTTTTGTGTGGTTTAGAAAAATAACCCGGGAAATATTTTTTGATTGTGGATGCATAAGAATTGGTAGAAGAATTAGGTTAGTATTTGTTTAATTTAATTAAAAAGCATAATTTAGGGATAAACCGCACACTCATGCAGTTTATCTTTGATGGGTTAGTAATTTTAAACAGCAACTATTAAATAAAAGTTGCATAAAAATAATAAAAAACTAAATTATGAAATCTCCGCTAACAGAAGTGCTATACTTTTCTAGTTGCAATGAATAAAAATACATAATATATGTTGAGCAGTGAATGTGACTTAAAGGCGCACCGCTAAGCTTGACAGTTTGGTTATTTTGTTGGGAGAGTTTTTTGTGGAAAAATCAAAGAAAATTAAAACCAAAGCCTTAGTAATGATGATCTTTTCATCAATTTTTGGCTTTGCAAATACGACAGTTGCATACTATCAAATGGGATACGCAAGTATTTTTTGGTATATTTTAGCGGCACTGTTCTTCTTTTTACCTAGTTCTTTAATGTTTGCTGAATATGGTTCAGCCTTTAAAGAAGCAAAGGGTGGAATTTACTCGTGGTTAGCGGGTTCAATTGGTGAGAAACCAGCCTTTATCGGTACGTTTATCTGGTTATCATCGTGGGTGATTTGGCTAGTTTCAACTTCATCTAAAGTGTGGATTCCATTATCAGCACTAATTTTTGGCCATGATGCAACCCAAACTTGGAGTTTATTTGGGCTAAATTCAACGCAAACAATTGGTTTATTAGGGATTCTTTGGATCGTGTTTGTGGCTTTTACTACTACTCATGGGGTAAGCTTTATTGCTAAGGTTTCATCCCTAGGTGGAACTTGTATTGTGTTATTAGACGTGATCTTCATGGTCGCCAGTATTGTTGTTTGGATCGCCAACCATGGCGCCTTAGCACAACCAATCAATGGATTATCTAGCTTCTTCCAGTCGCCCAATCCAGACTTTGGTAGTTCGCTAGCTTTGATTTCCTTTGTGATTTACGCAGTTTTCGCTTATGGCGGAATGGAATCAATGGGTGGAATTATGGATGACATTGAAAAGCCTGAAAAGACTTTCCCTAAAGCACTCATGATTTCGACTTTAATCATTACGATCGGTTATGCTTCCATGATCTTCTTCTGGGGGATCTCAAGTAACTGGCAACGTGATTTAGGTGGCTCTGACGTCAATTTAGGAAACATTACGTACATTTTGATGAACAATCTGGGTGTTGAACTCGGGACGTCGCTTGGCTTCTCACATGCCACTGGTATGGTGTTAGGAAACATTATGACGCGTTTTGCTGGAATCGGGATGTTTATGGGTTATTTAGGGGCATTCTTTGTGTTGATCTATTCACCAATTAAGTCCTTTATTATTGGTTCTGACGCTCGGCTATGGCCTGCCAAATTGACTAAGATGAATAAGCATAATATGCCTGCGAATGCAATGTGGCTGCAAACTGCAATTGTTGCAGTCTTCGTGTTCTTAGTTGCTTTTGGCGGTTCAGCTGCGCAGAAGTTTTATATTATCCTAACTGATATGGCCAATGTTTCAACGACTTTCCCATACTTATTCCTAGTCGGAGCTTTCCCATTCTTCAAGAAACGGTCAGACTTACAACGACCGTTTGAAATTTATAAGAACCGGAAATTTACGAATTTGATCGTTGCGATCATTTTGGTGATTTTAGCCGGAGGGATTATCTTTACCTGTGTTCAACCAGTGATTGAACATGATTATCAAACTGCATTTTGGACAATGGTTGGACCAATTTTCTTTGGAATCGTTGCCTGGGTCTTTTACCATTTTGCAGAAAAGAAATTAAGTAAATAAGTGTAACAAAAAAGCCGGTCACTTGACCGGCTTTTTTATGTAAAAAATAGAATAATTGCTCTGGAAACGTAGAGCGTATACTACAATACCAGGCGGATATCGAACTGCTCTGCAGCCCTCGTATAATCCAGTATAACACTAAAATAATAACTAAATAAATTACAAAAATGTTACAAATCAATTGAAAACTAAATTTTTCGGTTAAATGGGGTACTTTTTGTCTTCTTTTGTCAGTAAAAACTTAAATTTTCGTGTTTTCTCCCCTTTTTTGGCAGTCTTCGCTTTAAAAAAGGTCAATTATTCGAGCTAATTTTCAATGTCTAAGCAATTTGTTGGCGCTTGCAGTGAAATTGCTAGTAAGATAGGGGTAGTTGAAAAATCAAAGTGAGGGAGGCAGATTTAAATGAGTTATACAGCAATTAATCCTTACAATGGGGAAAAAGTGAATGAGTTTGAAAATGTAACTGACCAGCAATTGGAATTGTTATTAGATGAAGCACAACGTTTTTATGAACAAGCACAGAAAACAACCGTTAAAAGTCGAACGGAGTTTTTAGCGGCCTTAGCCGATGAGTTTGAAAACAATGCCGAAAAGTATGCTCGAATCCTAACGACTAATATGGGCAAACTACTGAAAGAAGCACGACAAGAAGTGGCGAAAACCGTAGCGTTTGCCCGTTATTACGCCGAAAATGGGCTGCAACTCTTGCAACCGCAAGCTTATACTAACTTACAAAGTGGACAAGCGCAGGTCGAGTTTTCAGGGACAGGGATCGTATTGGCGGTCGAACCGTGGAACTTTCCATATGCACAGGTGATGCGGGTCGTCGCACCTAATTTCATCTTGGGCAACCCTGTGCTTTTGAAACATGCTAGTATTGTGCCAGAAGCAGCTCAAGCCTTTCAAGAGGCGTGCGATAATGCGGGCTTACCATTAGGAGCATTTACCAACGTCTTTGCTGACTACGCACAGGTTGATCGGATCATTGCTGATCCCCGGGTTCAGGGTGTCGCTTTAACCGGTTCAGAAGGTGCAGGTCGTAAAATTGCGGCCAGTGCGGGGCAGCATTTGACCAAATCAACGTTGGAATTAGGCGGGACCGATGTCTTTATTGTACTAGCTGATGTGGATGTTGCACATGCCGCTAAAGATGCTGCGCAAGCACGATTATCGAACGCGGGGCAAGTTTGTACCGCAGCTAAGCGCTATATTGTTGCCAGCGAAATTTATCCTGAATTTTTAGCAGCTTTGAAGCAAGAATTTGCTAAATATCAGCTCGGTGATCCACTAGATGAGCAAACGACTTTAGCACCGCTTTCTTCTAAGGTAGCACAACAACACTTGCAGCAACAAGTCAAAGAGGCAATTGCTGGCGGGGCAGAAGTGTTGTTTGGAGATCCAAGCCCACTCACAGGACCAGGAGCCGGCTTTACACCACTGATCTTGAGCGGAATGGAAGCAACTAATCCGCTGTATGAAGAAGAATTCTTTGGTCCAGTTGGACAAATTTATCAGGCAGATTCGGATGATGAAATTGTGGCAATCGCGAATAATTCGCGTCATGGATTAGGCGGTGCGATCTACTCGAATGATGTGGAACGAGCCAAGAAAATTGCCAGTCGGATCGAAACTGGTCAAGTAGCAATCAATCGAATCTTAAGTTCACAGGCACAAGTGCCGTTTGGCGGCGTCAAGGATTCTGGTTATGGACGTGAATTAAGTGAGTGGGGAATCTATGAGTTTGCCAATATCAAACCAGTGATTTACTAAAATTTGTTACACGAGGAGTTAGTACTGGATGGATCAGGAATTTGAATATCAACAAATGTTAGCGGGCGAATTGTACTTGGCCAGTAGTATTTTACCTGAGAATCGGTCAATGCCAGGAAAAATATTGGCGCAAAAAATCAATCGGTTGCCGATCGAAAACCGGGCAGAAATTGTAGCGCAAGAAAGAAAGCTGTTCGGAAAAACGGGGGATAACTTCTATATTAAGCCGCCGTTATCAGTGTGCTATGGGAATCACGTTGAGGTTGGTGACAATTTTTATGCAAATCTGGATTGTATCTTTTTGGATATCAATAGAATTGTGATTGGTGATAATGTCTTAGTTGGTCCACGAGTTAATTTCTATACCGCAGGTCATCCAATTGATGCAGCAGTCCGGCAAACTGGCTTAGAGTTCGGGTATCCCATCGTGGTGGAGGATAATGTCTGGATCGGTGGTAGTGTTACAATTCTGCCGGGAATCACGATTGGGGAAAACTCAATCGTCGGTGCAGGTGCTGTTGTCACAAAAGACGTTCCTAAAAACACGATTGTTGGTGGAAATCCTGCCAGAGTTATTCGAAAAATATCTGCGCAAGACCATCAATTTTGGCAGGAAAAGTTGACCCAGTATCGGCAAATGCACGCTAGCAAGTGAGATAGCTGCTAAAGTTACTAAAGTAAATATAGTTCTAAGTAAAAAGCCTCCATGGCGCCATTTAACGGCACACCTGGAGGCTTTTTGAATTTGCTAGAGTAAGTGGATCTGATGGGCTTCACAATCATCGATCAGTTCTTGTGGCCAAATGCTGGCTTGGACTTCACCGACGTGAGCTTTACCAAGCAATAACATGCACAGGCGTGATTGGCCGATTCCACCACCGATGGTCAGTGGCATCTCGTCATGCATGATCATTTGATGGTAGGGGTATTTCAGGCGATCTGTGGCGCCAGCAATTTCTAGTTGCTTTTGTAAGGCAGTTTTATCGACCCGGACCCCCATACTGGATAATTCTAAGGCTTGTTGTAATGGTTCATACCAGAATAAGATATCACCGTTTAGTGACCAGTCGTCATAGTCTGGTGCCCGCCCGTCATGCCGTTTGCCACTTTTAAGCGGGCCACCGATCTGCATTAAGAACACTGCTCCCAGTTCTTTACAAATGGCGTTTTCTCGTTCTTTTGGACTCAAAGTTGGGTAACGGTCTTCTAGGTCCTGGGTGGTGACAAAATGAATTTTTTTAGGTAAATGATGGACTGCTTGTGGGTATTGGTACCAAACTTCATCTTCCATGTGTTTGATGACCTTGAAAATCTGCTTCACGTTTGCTTCTAGAGTCGTAAAGTTGCGCTCGTCTTTAGTAATCACTTTTTCCCAATCCCATTGGTCGACATAAATTGAGTGGAAGTTATCGAGTTCTTCATCTTTTCTGATTGCGTTCATGTTGGTATATAGGCCTTCGTGGACGCCAAAACCGTAACGGCGCAGTGCGTCACGTTTCCACTTAGCTAAGGAATGAACGATTTCGATCGTTTGATCTGGAAGTCCCTGCATCGTGAACGAAACGGGTTGTTCAACGCCATTCAGATTATCGTTGAGCCCCGTACTTCGGCTGACAAACATCGGCGCAGTTAAGCGACTGAGATTCATCTTTTTACCAAATTCATCTTGAAATGTTTCACGAATATAACGAATTGCTTCTTCCGTTTCTTTAACGGATAATGTTGGCTGATAGCCTTGTGGGAAAATAGTTGGCATATAAATCGTTCCTTTCATTTTGTGGTTAAGTTAGCTAAATGGGCAAATGACATGAATGTTTCACGTGAAACATTCTAGGCCATAGTCTCCGGTTTTCTGCGACAAAGGTGGGGCAGGTAGATGAACAGCTAATTTTCTGGGCAAAAAAAGAGTCCTTCTTCCCAACTAAGGGACGAAGGACTCGCGGTACCACCCAAATTACCGCTCGTCTACACGAACAGCATCTTAATTCACGTACTATCATACGTGCCCAGTGGTAACGAACCGGTGACGTCAAAACCTACTCTGATCACTCATTTGGGCTTGAAACTAGGAAAGTGTTATTCGACTGTTAGTTAACTTCTCAGCTTTTCACCACCCGCTGAGTCTCTGCTAGCACTATGCAGTTTACTTGTCTTTCTTAATGTCTTTAACTTTATTAAAGCTAATTTTAGCACAATAATTTGAAATTGAAAGCTTTTTTAATGAATTTATCACTGAAAAACCATTTATTTGCAAAATTAGTTAATGATTGAGAATGCAGACGACGTTTTAGTGATCATAAAGTTACTTTCATGTTGGTGGGCATGGTCAGCTAAAAAAACTGCTGAACGGGTGGCAGATTCCAGCATGGTGCGATCGATCATTGATTGTGCCAGCGTCGTTGTGGTTAACAGGCGCTGGTTGCTGCCGGTCGCAAAAATTAAGGCTAAGTCAGCTGGTGTCCGTCGAATGGTATTGATCGCGATCTCGCCGGTAAAAAAATAACCAGTTGGAGTTGGTTGAAGACTGCCGCCAGTCATTTGTAAGCGTGGATTTGCCAGCAAAGTCGGATCAGTAATGAGTTCAGTCGTTAGGACACTGATGTTTTTAGCCAGCAGATCAGCCAGTAATGTTTCAGTGATCGGACTATAGTTGAGCACGACGTGGTGTGCCTCATGCAGGTAGGGACTTAATGAGCCGATAATTTGGTCGCGGTTTGCTGCCGAAATTTGTGCTGCTGAACTTAAATCTCCTAGCCAGACAACTTGACCATAATCGTGAACGACCATGCCTTTTTTAATAAACATCTGCAGATCCCGCGTGATCGTCATTTGTGAGACGGCAAAAACCTGGGCGAGCTGACTAATGGTTGTTTGTCGGTGGAGGCGTAAGTATTCGAGCTCTTGTTGCTGACGTAAAATAATGGAACTTTCTGTGGAATGCATGGCTTGACCTCCAAAAATGAACTGTAATTTAACATAAAGCAGAATTTGTGTGATTTTTCGTTGAATAAAGAAAACGTTTTTATATAATAAACTGTGAGATGTCTGGTAATATGTTTAGTATATAATTTCCCAAGGAGGATAACTATGAAGACTGAGAAAAAATTTTTATGGGGAGCGTCACTGTCTGCCCATCAAACAGAAGGTGCCGTAGATGTCGACGGCAAGCAGCCATCAGTGCAGGATACCCGCCAACGAGATAATCATGAGATCGCTGATTTTACGGTCGCGGTCGACCATTTTCACCATTATCAAGAAGATATTGATTTGTTAAAGGGAATGGGGCTAACAGCTTTGCGGATCTCTTTTGCATGGACGCGGATCATTCAGGCTGACGGCGGTGTGAATGAGCGGGGCTTGAAGCATTACGATGATGTGATCGACTATTTGTTAAAACAAGATATTCTACCGATCGTCACCACTTATCATTTTGATTTGCCTGACCATTTGGAACAAGCCGGTGGGTGGACTAATCCGGACACAGTTCAAGCATATAGCGACTATGTTGAAGTTTTATTTAAGCATTTTGGTGACCGGGTCAAGCACTGGCTAACGATCAACGAGCCTAATATTATGTTATTAGCGGACCAAAAAATCGTCGGTTTCCATCGTGAAAATCCGGAATGTTATGCATCATTTTATAACTTAATGATCGCAGAAAAAATTGCGATCAAGAAATGCCATGAACTAGTTGAGGACGGACAGATTGGACCAGTGCCCAATATTTCGCTGGTTTATCCGCTGTCTTCCAAACCAGCAGATATCCGCGCGGCCCTGACCTTTAACGCGGTTCGTAACTGGGCTTATTTAGATTTTTCTGTGAAGGGTCGGATCAATCCAGTCTTGCAAGCACATTTGAAAGACATGGGAATTACGCTAGAGATACAACCAGAGCACTTAGAGTTAGTCCAAAATAACCTGCCAGACTTTATTGGCTTAAATTATTATACAAGTGCTACTGTTAGTTTCCCACAACCGGGTGAAGCCAAATTAGCCGGAGTATCTGACCAACAATCAGAAGACGTTTATGAACCGGGCGCATATAAGGGTGTGACTAATCCGTTCTTGAAGAAAAATGAGTTTAACTGGACTTTAGATCCGCTGGGCTTACAAACAACACTCGAAGTTACTAATGACCGCTATGAAATTCCAATCATGATCACGGAAAATGGCTTAGGTGCTTATGATGAGTTAACGGCTGACCACCAGATCCATGATCAATATCGGATCGACTACCTGCAACAGCACTTAGCAGCCATTGAGCAGGCACAAAAAAATGGGGTGCCGGTTTGTGGTTACCTACCATGGTCTGCCATCGATTTGATCAGTGTGCATGAAGGGATTGCGAAACGTTACGGCTTTATTTATGTTGATCGAACAGACAAAGATGTGAAAGAATTAAAGCGTTACCCGAAAGATAGCTATTACTGGTTTAAACAAGTCATTGAAAAAGGTGGGCTCTAATTATGAATAAATTTTTTACTTTTTTGGAAAGTAAATTGTTGCCGCCCCTAAACAAGGTTGCGAATACCAAGGTCGTTCGTGGAATTATGAATGCCAGTTTAACGGCGGTACCATTTACGATCGTGGCCTCAATTTTCTTAATTCTCAATAATCTACCGCAAATTTTCCCCTTCGCTGCGAGCTTCTTTAATAATACGATCTTGCGCTTCAGCGGTTTTTATTCGCTAGGAAACACGATGGCATTAGGTTCGATTGCGCTGTACTATTCTTTAGCGATTGGGTATTACTACGTTGAAGAATATCGGCGTGATGGCGAAAAAGAACTGAACTCCTTTTCTGGGGCGATTTTGTCACTGTTTGCGTTTTTGATGACAATTCCTTCGATTGTCTGGCAAAAAGGAACTGCTACCGGTGTTTCGGTTGCGTTACAAGATAATACTGGCACAGTTAACGGAACAGCCTTGAGTAATGGCTGGGTGACTCGCTTTGGTGGTGTTGGGATTTTTATTGCCATCGTTGTCGGGATCTTGGCAGTCCAAGTTTATCGTTTTTGTATCAATAAGAATCTCTCAATTAAGATGCCAGCAGGGGTTCCCGATGGGGTCAGCCGTTCTTTTGCTTCTCTGATTCCACTGATCTTAGTGGCATTTATTATGATCATTTTAGTGGGGATCTTAGGCTTGATGCACACCGACCTGCACGCACTACTTTCGGTGCCATTCGGCTTTGTTAAGCATTTGACTGGTTCCTGGCTAGGAATGCTGGTGATTTTGTTGCTGATTCATTTGCTATGGATCGTGGGTGTGCATGGAACAGCGATTATTAAAAATAGTTTTGTTAACCCGATTTTGTTAGTAGCTCTAACCGAAAATGTAAATGGGGCTCATAATATTTTTGCCGGTGATTTTATTAATATGTGGGTCTTCATCGGTGGTGCTGGTGGGACCTTAGGCTTGGTCTTGTTAATGAACTTTATGTCCAAGTCAAAACAGTTGCGGATTTTGGGTCGGACAGCACTTTTACCAGCAATTTTTAACATCAACGAACCAGTGATCTTTGGGGCACCGATCGTTTACAATCCGTACTTGATGATTCCGTTCTTGGTTAATCCGCTGGTTACCTCGTCATTAACTTATTTTGCCATTAAAATTGGTTTAGTTGGGACAGTGAAGTCGGCCATTGCGTGGATCTTGCCAGTCGGGATTGGTGCTTGGCTAGGGACGAATGGTAGTTTTGCGGCAGTCTTGTTAGCCTTTGTTAACTTGGCAGTCTCAGTGGTCATTTACTATCCATTCTTCAAATTATACGATCAAAAGTTGTTGAAAGAAGAGCAGTAGGTTTTGAATTTCTGAGTTTAAATGGGTTCGGAGTGGTTGTTTAACAGCAGCTGCTGGGAGCCTTTTTTTAGTATGATTTCAGGACAATTTGCCAGATATTGTGATATAATTAACAAAGATGAAAACGGTTAAATTAAGAAAGGCGATGTTTTGATGACAGACCAGAAATTTGTAAACAATGATTTTAGTGATGTGGTGTTGAATCGGCATTCAGTCCGTGAATTTGAACCTAACGTAAAAATTAGTCGGGATGAATTGCAGCAAATGATTGCTGAAACAATTCAAGCACCATCGGCTTGTAACCTGCAGTCTTGGCACTTTGTAGTGGTTGATACCCCAGAAGGAAAAGCCAAGCTCAAGGAAGCGGCGATGAAGTTCAACTATCCGCAGGTCGATACTGCTTCAGCGATTATTTATCTTGCCGGCGACACTGAATCGCACTTAGTTTATCGTGATGTTTGGAACCAAGCAGTTGCAGAAGGACGAATCACTCCTGAAAAGCGGGATGAGATTTTTAGTTCATTTTTACCTTTATATGAAAACGCAACACCTGAATTCTTACAAATGGATGCCACGATCGACTGTTCGATGGCCGCAATGCAGCTGTTGCAAGTGATCCGGGCCCATGGCTATGACGCCAATGCTTGGGCAGGATATGATCCACAAAAAATGCTAACTGCCTTAGGCTTAGATCAAAAACGATTTGTGCCCGTCATGGCCATTTCTCTAGGTAAATCCGCCGAGGTTCCGCTGGTATCAACGCGTTATCCTGCCAGTGACGTTACCGAATTTTTGTAAGATAAAATCATTCAAGAAATCCCCCAGTTTGTCAGTGTTAGGACAGACTGGGGGTTTGTGTTGTTTAGGCTGAATGTTTGCTAGATCAGTGGTTTGTTTGCTAAGGTGAAAGTGAATTAGGTGGAGCATCTGCCAATGAACGACGGAGCTCAGCTGTTGCGTCTGCAGGAAGGGGGAAGCAGCAATGATCGAATTGAAAAAGCTGACTAAGGTTTACGGACAGACACATGCCTTGGAAAAATTAGATCTAACCATTAAAGAAGGGGAGATCTTTGGTTTCTTGGGGCATAACGGTGCGGGTAAATCAACGACGATCAAGAGTTTGGTGAGTGTGATCGAACCTACTGCTGGTGAGATCGTGATCGATGGTCAATTATTGACAGAGCATCGGCAAGAAATTAAACAAAAGATCGGGTACGTCCCAGATACACCGGACTTATTCTTACAGCTTAGTGCGAATGAATATTGGGATCTGTTGGGAGCAGCCTATGAACTGGCGCCAGCAGCCAAAAAAGAACGTTTGGAGCAATTAGTCGACCTCTTTGAGTTAACCGCCCACCAAGATGAGACGATCGGCAGCTTTTCTCATGGGATGCGCCAAAAGGTGATCGTGATCGGGGCATTGTTATCTGACCCTGAAATTTGGATCTTGGACGAGCCGATGCAGGGCTTAGACCCGCAGGCCGCTCATGATTTAAAACAGTTGATGAAAGAACATGCGCAAAAAGGCAAAACGGTGATTTTTTCGACGCATGATCTCGCGACAGCCCAACAATTGTGTGATGAGCTGGCAATTTTAAAGAAAGGACAACTGATCTATAACGGGACCTTGCACGATTTAATGGCTAAATATCCGGATGAATCACTGGAAGATATTTACTTAGGCCTGGCGGGCCGGCAAGCTCAAAGTGAGGCAGGTGAGCGAAATGAATAAGCAACGGGTCCGCGAACTGCTTAAAGTTAATCTGCGCTACGCTAATCCGCAACAAACGACTCAGCAGCGTGGTAAGGGGAAAATTGGACGAAAACTGACCCGATCTTTATACTGGCAGTATTTTTATTCGGGACTAATTTTTTTGCTGGTATATGGGCTGGTCATGGGATTTGTTAATTTTAGTCAGCTTCCTGGTCGGTTTACCTATTATGTGGCGCTATTTGGAATCATCGCTTTTTCGCAGGGAATTTCGGCTATTTACAACGTCTTTTTTGAAAGTAACGATTTGCCGAGTTTTTTACCGTTACCGTTTACACAAGGCGAGATTTTTACCGCCAAAATTTTGATTATTACCCTAAGTACGGTCCCGTTGGTGTTACCAGTGGTGATCTTGTTTATTTTAACCGGGATCCGGGCGCAAGTTTTCTGGCCCTTAGCGATTATCTTAGGTTTATTGCTGTTTGTCGTTTTTATGAGTATTATTTTTGCGCTATGCAGTTTGATCGTCTTTGGCTTGACTAAAACGAATTTTTTCAAGAAGCACCGGCAGTTAGTGACTAGCTTATTGCTAATTATCGCAATGGGCGCGTCGATAGTTGGTGTATTGACCCTTAACCAGCAAGCTAACGGGGCAGCGAGTGGGGTGGATCAAGGGAAAATTAGTTTATTGCTGCCGTTTTTCTATGGCATAACTGAGCCGTTTCAGCTGAGTGGAATCTTGAGCTGGCTTGGTTTGCTGCTAGTAGCAGGAGGATTACTGCTTATTTTGGGTCGTTTCTTTATTCCAAAACTGCTCGAACAATTGTCGGCAACGATGCCCACCGAACAAAAGATTAACAAAAAACATGTCGCTCATCAGAGCCTAGCGCAAATTTTAGCACATTACAATCTGCGCTTAATTGGCAAAGCTAACTTAATGTTGCAGATGGTGACTAGTTCAGTGATGTTTCCGTTGATTTTTGCCATCAGTTTCTCGGTTTCTGGGGACTATAATTTTAGTCGACTGGGCGACGAAATGCTAGGAGTGACCTTTGTGGGAGGTATCTTGGTGTCACTAGTTACAACTAATCAATCATCCTTACCAGCCAATGCGATCTCATTGGAAAAACAAAACTTTGAATTTATTCGTTCTCTGCCTCTAGAAATGCGGACATTTTTGAAAGCTAAATTCCTGATAATTTTGCAGGTGCAAGAAGCCTTAGCCTGTGGTGTGATTGTGATCATCGGAGTTTTATTGCACTTTCCTATGCTGCATCTGGTGAGCCTGCTTGCTGGCAGTCTGTTAGGAACGTACTTGAGCAGTTTGTATTACTTTTATCGCGACTATCGTTTGCTACAGCTGGACTGGACTGAAATTAGCCAACTTTTTACCCGTGGAATGGGCAAGCTGGGTGTGGCCATCAACATGTTTGTCACGCTTTTTGTTGGCGCGCTTTTATTAACTTTCACGACCATCGGAATCAAGTTTACCCCACTGGTAGTGAACTTACTGGTGGGCATAGTGATTCTTGGGGGCTCGATTGGTTGGCTGCTCCATTACCGGCAAATTTGGCGGACTAAATTACTCTAAGAAGTTTTTTCAAATTGGGACTTGCATTCGCGAAGAAAAAGAACTAAAGTATTCTTTGTAAATAACTTACTAAAAGTAAGTGAATTAAAAAATAATAATTTAAACTAACAAATCGGGAAGGAAGTCTCAGTCTTATGGCAATTTTTACAGCATATGATAACGATGAAATTATTGAATTTTTGAAACAAAATGCACCTCATGCAGAGATCCATACGGATGATGAAGTTGCTGACAAACACGCAGCTAACGGCAACGCTCAAAACAAAATCGAAGGACATATTTTGGCTTACGTTGAAGTCGGAGACGTTGAAGATATCCGCGGCTTAGTTAAAACAGCAACTAAATTTCACTTACCGATCGTTCCTCAAGGAGCTGACACCAGTACCGTGATCGGTGCCGATGGTGTGAATAACGCCTTGATCATTTCGACCGCACGCATGAACCACATTAAAGAAGTCAGCAAGGGTGATTCATTGGCTGTCGTCGAACCAGGTGTGATCAACCAAGATTTAGACCAAGCTGCTCGCAAATTAGGGATGTTCTACGCCCCAGATCCAGCATCTAAGCCAATGTCATCCATTGGTGGGAATGTTTCTACTAACGCTGGCGGAATGAGCGGCGTTAAGTACGGTGCAACTAAGGATTCCGTTTTGGGCATGAAAGTTATGCTCGAAAGCGGTGAAGAAATCAGCCTGGGTGGCCGGACCTTTAAACAGGCCTTTGGTTACGATTTAACGCAATTATTTGTGGGTTCTGAAGGAACATTTGGGATCATTACTGAAGTTACCGTGAGACTTTACCCACAACCAATTGGCAAGTCAATTACTGGGATCGCCTTTTTCAAGGATATGGCAGCTTTGGCCGAGGGTGTCGCTGACTTGCGGAATTCTGGCTTAAATCCATCGATGCTTGAAGCAATGGACGGCAAGACTGTGAAGGCTTTGGACGAATATGAAAAGACTTCATACAGTAAGAGCGAGTCTTCTTCACTACTTTTGTTTAGCTTTGATGGCGCTAGTGATCTCCAAGAAACTGAATCCAAAAAGATTTTGGAACAGCATGATGCTTGGGGAATCCAAGTCACTTCAGACGCTGATGAGATCGCTAGTTTGATCAAGTTACGTCAGGATATGCTGCCAGCTGTCTTTGCCAAGGGCAAGTACTATATTATGGAAGACATGGCAGTGCCGTTGTCCAAATTAGCTGAAATGGCTGATTACATTACAGAAGTGGGCGAGAAATTAAACGTCGACATCTATACAGCTGGTCATGCTGGCGATGGCAACTTGCATCCAAGTCTTTTATGGAACGACCAAGAAGAAGCACCGGAACGCGTTGTTCAGGCAATTCGTTTGTTATTCCATAAGGCTTTGGACTTGGGTGGCACTATTTCTGGTGAACATGCTGTCGGTATGTCCAAAAACCAGTGGAACAATGTTGAATTGGGCGGCGCAGTTGACCGCATCCAACACCAATTAAAGAATCTCTTTGATCCCATGAATATTATGAATCCTAAGAGAAAGATTAACTAAATATTAGTCGATGACCGTTCCAGGACAGTAGATTGTTCTGGGACGGTTTTTTTTCAGGTGACAAAAGCGGTTACAAGATATACGATAAAGGTGTTTAAATTAAAGATTGGATCGGAGAGGTGTTTATGGTCAAAGAACTATATTTAATGCGTCATGGGCAAACGTTGTTTAATCAATTACATCGAATTCAAGGGGCCAGTGATTCGCCGCTGACCGCGCAAGGGATCGCAGATGCCAAGGAAGTTGGCCAATATTTTAAGGCGCAACAACTGTCGTTTGACCATGCCTATTCTTCTACGCAGGAAAGAGCATGTGATACGCTGGAATGTATTACTAGTCAACCTTATCAACGCTTAAAGGGACTCAAAGAGTGGAACTTCGGGGTGTTTGAAGGCCAAAGTGAACAACTGAATCCTAAAAATGACTCACAACGCCATTCTTATGGCGACTTTTTCGTGCAATACGGTGGAGAAGCAGATTATGAGGTTCGAGAGCGAATGAATCAAACGTTGACTGAAATCATGCAACAACCAACACATGACCGAGTTTTAGCCGTTAGTCATGGCGGAGCGTGCTTTATGTTTTTGCAAAAATGGCTTTCTTATGCGGAAATTCAACGGCGGGTCACAGATTTTCATAATTGCTGCATTTTGAAGCTGACTTTTGCAAATGATCAATTTAATTTCGTAGAATCAATCAACGTGAAAAAGCTCAAGCAGGAGAAATGATGAAAAAAGTACTGTATTTGATGCGACACGGAGAAACACGGTTTAACAAACTGCATAAAATTCAGGGAGCAAGCGATTCTCCCTTAACAGAAACAGGAATTCAACAGGCCAAAGACGCCAAAAATTATTTTGCACGGCACAACATTGTGTTTGACTATGGGTATGCTTCGACACAAGAGCGAGCCAGCGATACTTTAGAAGTAGTGACTAATGCGCCTTATCAACGGCTAAAAGGGCTAAAAGAGATGGATTTTGGTGATTTTGAAGCTCAGGCAACGTACTTGCAGCCCAAGGGACCAGATGCGTTTGAGAATTTTTATGTTTCATTTGGCGGAGAAAGTGCACTGACAGTCAGGCAAAGAATGCTGCGAACTTTAACGGACATTGCGCAAAATGACCACCATCAACAAATTCTGGTGGTTTCTCATAACGGGGCATGCTTTTATTTTTTACAGCAAATCTGGCAGGAGAGTTTTGGGAAACAACCGCTAGAATTACCGCACTGTGCCATTATTAAGCTGATTTTTGATGGACAGGAGTTTCAAGTCGTCAAGATTATTGATCCAACAAAATAAAGCTTGAAAATTAGCTTTCAAGCTTTATTTTTCTGCGCTTAATCGCGAATAAATTCTTCATCTTGAAAATTATCTGCATCGTCGTCGCGGTAGCGTTCAATTTGCATATGCAGGTCGTATTTCTCTCGCAGTGCGGCTAATTCAGTCATCATTAACGAAGCGTGATGACGGTCAAGAGCGGCTTGATCGGTCCAACTATCAATTAACAGAATTGTTTCTGGGTCGTCTATGGGAGTGAAATAACGATACTTTAGGTTGCCTTCTTCAGCACGGATGCGGTCAACGACCCCGGAGTCTTGCATTTCTTGGGCAAACTGGCGGGCAGCCCCGTTTTTACCAGTGTAGTATAGATTTACAGTTAGGCTCATTTGAAGTCCTCCTTAGGTGTTACTTGATGTAATTCAATAAGTGAAAAACCATCTACTGTTAGTGTAGTCTTTCTGTTTTAAATTTAACACTAATTGGTTTAAAAAGCGCTTTCAATTGAATAATCATAGGACTATAATGATAATTGTACCAAGAAGGGAGGTGTCGTACCTTGCCTAATAGCCAAAGAAAAAAGCTAAAAGTGTTCAGCTTCTCGATTGAGATTGGCCTCACACCATTAGCTTTCAAGCTTTCTATTAAGTGGCAACGGTAAAGCCACTGAAGGGGAATTGCCCTTCCCCTTCTTGGTAGTTTTATTATAACATGAAAGACACAGATTCGATATCAAAACGTTTGACGATGTAAGCAAGTACATAGTTTTATTGATGCTTTTGGCGAAATACCCCTGACTTTAGTCGGGGGATGGATAGCCGTAGCGTACATTGTACGCTACATAAATTACACATTGTTTTAACCAAATAAAGTGCTATGCTAAAGAAAAGGTGGTGAGATCAATGACGTCGATAGCTTTTAAGGTCCGCTTATATCCCAATCAAAAACAAATTAACCAGATGAACCGAACTTTTGGTTCGACGCGTTTTTTATGGAACCAAATGGTAGCCATGCAAAATGAGCGATATGAAAACAATCACCAGGCTAAGTATCAAAACAATTATGCGATGAATTTAATGCTAAAACCTTTAAAAGCAGAATACCCGTGGTTAAAGGACGTTGACTCAACCGCCTTGCAAGCAACGAATGATCATCCGCACGACGCTTTTATGCGCTTTTTTGATCCGGAACTCGAGAACGGCCATCCAAAGTTTAAAAGTAAGAAAGACTATGCCCAAAGTTATACAACTAAAGCAGTTAATCAAAACATTAAAGTCATTGACAATCACCACCTAAAACTGCCCAAGCTCGGGCAAGTCTATTTTCGAGCTGGTCGGATACTAAATGGCAAAATTAAACGTGCAACCATTCGGATCAATGCCCAAGGTCAATATTATGCGACCATCTTAATTGAAAGTGAAAAACAAGCTTTCAAACCCAAGACTAAAACTAATAAAGTAGTGGGGATTGACCTAGGACTAGATGACCTGATGATTTTGTCGAATGGGCAAAAAGTTAATATGATGCATTTTGACCTCCAAGCTAAACAACAAGTTAGAATCTGGGAACGCAAAATGGCCCGTCGTAGACGAAATGCCCAGAAAGAAATGGCTTTTGATAAGCACGAAAAGCTCTTGTTGCCACGGACTAGTTTAAAACAGTTTCCGCGCTACCAACAGGCCCGTCGCACAGCCGCTAAACTCAAACGTCAAGTCAGTGACCGTCGTTATGACCGACTGCAAAAGCTGACGACCCAGTTAGTGCAAAATTACGATGTGATCGTGGTGGAAAAACTCAATACACAAGGGATGCTGAAAAATCATCATCTGGCTCGTGCGATATCTAACGCTGGTTGGGGTAAGTTAGTTACCATGCTGAAATATAAGTGTGATTGGTACGGAAAGCAACTAATTTTTGTTGATCCTAAAAACACGAGTCGCATTTGCCATCAGTGTGGGCAAAAGAACCATCAATTTGACAATTTAAACCAGCATGAGTGGTTAGCCGTCCGGGAATGGGTTTGTCCAACTTGTGGGACACACTTAAACCGTGACATTAATGCTAGTCAAAATATTTTGCACCGTGGACTAGCCCAAACCACCAAAGAAAAAGCACTCGTTTAGTCGAGTATTGAAACTAAGGTATGGAACGTACCGTGGTAAATAGCAGTGACCGCTGTCTATTTAGTTAGAGTGATCTAACCGATAAGTTTGCTGTGTTCCCTGAATCCATCCTTTTTAAAGGATGGTAGTTCAATGAGCAATTCTCTCGTAATTTTTGGTGATTAAATTTAATTTAAAAAAGTTAAGTTAGCGCTTTCAATTAAATAATCATAGGACAATAATAGTAATTGTACCAAGAAGGGAGGTGACCTCCTTGCCAAAGCATAAAAGAAAAAAGCTAATGGCTTTCAGCTTCTCATTAGAGATCAGTCTCTTGCCCTTAGCTTTCAAAATCTTTTTGAGCTGGCATAGATAGTTGCCAGTTGAAGGGGAACTTGACCTTCCCCTTCTTGGTAATTTCATTATAACACGAAAGGTCAGAATTCGATATGAAAATGTTTGTTGGTAAATTTCAAAGGATGATCAACGCTGCTCGTCCGTTTGCTAAGTTACAACACTCGTGGGGCAGCTTATCACCGTTTTTAAAGTATAGAAGGTGTTTTATTAATGCCTAATAAACAATCAATTGCCACCAGTAAGTGGCGTGCCAAGAATAAGGAATATAGTGCTTATCTTAATCATCGTTCACGAGCCCGTTCTTTTATTAACAAAAGGGCGACACTAGCGGACATCGAGATGCTAGAAGAACTAATTGAGAAAAGAAAAAATGAACTAAAAAAATAACCGTTTAGCAATGTGAGCTAAACGGTTTTTTAATTAGAATTAATCTTCTTCTGAATTCTGTGCGGCTTCAGCAGCTTGTTCTTGTGCCAAGCGTTTGTCACCCTGATAAATATCAGTCACTGTCCAAATTAGTAAAGCAATGATGATTGCAATCAGAATATAGGCAATCATTGTTGCTGTTGAAGTTTGTGCAGCAGTTGGATGACTGCCGTAGAAAGCAGCGATAGAATCTGGCAAACCTTTCATATTCAAGAAGGTTAAACCAAGAACTGCGATCCAGCCGACAATTCGAACCCAAGTGGAGTTCTTAAAGCGATCTCCCATTTCCGTCTTACTGTTAGTTAACATTAAGAGCGGGATCATTGAGAATGGTAGGGCAAAGGCTAAGAACACCTGGGAATTGTTCATTAAATTATTGATCGTTACGTGTTGTTGGACTTCGCTTTGACCACTAGTTGATAGAACAGCTATTAAAACTGGAACAACTGAAATCAAACGAGTAACTAAGCGCCTAGCCCAGAGCGGCATTTTCATGTGGACGAAACCTTCCATAACAACCTGACCAGTTAAGGTCCCAGTGATGGTTGAGTTTTGACCAGAAGCCAGTAAGGCAACGGCAAACAGGGCAGATAAGGCACCTGAACGGGCAACCTTGATCAAAATCCCATTACTTAAAGTTGAAGTATCTGAAAGTGCTTCATAAAGTCCAAAGAACGATGGGTCACTAACGGCACCGGACTTGAAGACGGCAACACCCATGATCAACAGTAAAGCGTTCACGATGAAAGCTAATGATAACTGAATGTTAGAGTCCCAAGTTGTGAACTTAACTGTTCGTGCAACATCTTCTTCATCAGAATGATCAACTTTACGAGTTTGAGAAATAGCTGAATGCAAGTACAAGTTATGTGGCATAACTGTAGCACCGATGATACCTAAGGCACCAGAAATTGGTGACATTCCATTGACTTCTGGGGAACTAGCAAAGGTTTGACCATTTGGCAAGAAGCCTTTGAACATTTCACCCCAGTTAGGGTCTGATAAAGCAACTTGGTAGATGAAGACACCTAAGATCACAAAAATCAAACAAACAACGATTGCTTCGATTTTTCTAAAACCGATCTTAGTTAATAACAGCAAGATCAAAACATCTAGGACAGTTAAGAACACGGCGATTATTAATGGAATTTTGAATAAAAGATATAAAGCGATCGCACCACCGATAACTTCAGCGATATCAGTGGCCATAATAGCTAATTCGGTCATGAGCCATAAAATAATTCCGAGTGCTTTTCCTGTTCGTGCACGAGTTGCTTGCGCCAGATCCATCTGACTTACTATGCCCAGTTTAGCGGCCATGTATTGCAACAGCATGGCAATTAAACTCGACATCAAAATCACAGACATCAGTAGGTAAGAGAAGTTTTGCCCACCGGTAATAGATGTTGACCAGTTACCAGGATCCATATATCCGACCGCAACTAAAGCGCCGGGACCAGAGTACATGAATAGAGTTTTCCAAAAGCCTTTGCCCTTGGGGACTTCGACAGTACCGTTGATTTCTTCAAGAGAGCTTCCGTTGGCATATTGTACCAAACGGTGTTTTTTTTGAGTTGGTTGTTTGTTTTCACTCAACTGTAAAACCACCTTTCTTTGCGAACCATAAACATTGTACACCCTTAATTTGTAGAATAAAACTAAAAGTTTCGGTGCGCTTAAAAATATATTGAACTGGGGGAAAGTTTTCTCAAATAACAGTGAGTATATTTCCACTAAAAAAGCTGTAATGAAAATGGACTGAAATTCTTTGTTTTTCAGTCTTATGATAACATTTAAGTCAGAATAAGCCCAACTAAAGGCACTTTGATTCATACGAAATTGCAGCAGTTAAAGTTGCTTAAATAGATCGGAACATTTTCGTTAAAAGATTTCCCGGGAAATCTTTTGGGGTAGAAATTAGTAGTAGAGTTATTAATGGACTAGGGTCATTGTTTAGTCAGAGGACCGCTGTATTTGAAATAGTCTTTTTGCATGATTGCAGGAAAATTAGAGAAGTAAGTCGAATCATTTTGTGACTAGTCAAATAATTGCTATAGTTAATAGTAAAGATTGGTGGATAATAGTTAACAGAGAAGAAATGATTAAAGTATAGAAGGTAAAAAAATGGGACAAATTATTCAAACTTATAGTGAAAGAAAAGGAGAGCTGGGGCAGGCGCTATTACAACATTTGCAGATTTCAACCTTGTCGTTGTTAATTGCAATGCTGCTTGCGATCCCATTAGCAATCTGGGTCGTTAAACATCACAAGATCGCAGAAGTTTTGTTACAGGTGACTGGTGTTTTACAAACAATTCCATCCTTGGCGTTGCTAGGGTTGCTGATTCCGCTAGTTGGGATCGGAACTGTTCCAGCGGTGATTGCCCTAGTAGTGTATGCTTTATTACCAATTTTTCAGAGCACGTATTTAGGCCTCACAGAAATTGATCCGGCACTGGAAGAAGCAGCGGATGCATTTGGGATGTCACGTATTAAGAAGCTGATGAAAGTTGAGTTGCCGCTAGCGATGCCGACCATTATTTCTGGGATCAGAACGGCGTTAGTGCTGATTATTGGGACTGCCACTTTAGCCGCGTTGATCGGTGCTGGTGGACTTGGGACCTTTATTTTGCTCGGGATCGACCGAAATAATACCTCGCTGATTTTAATTGGGGCAGTTGCTTCGGGGGTTTTGGCTATTATTATGAGTACGCTGATCAAATGGTTGGAACATGCGTCAGTGAAAACAGCTGTTAGTGTTTTGGCAGTGATTATCGTCTTGTTGGGTGGAGGCAGTGCCTACAATGCGTATGTTAATCGGACTGAAACGGTGACGATTGCTGGCAAATTAGGCTCAGAGCCAGAGATTTTAATTAATATGTACAAAGAATTGATTGAAAATGATGATCAGCATGTCAAAGTGACACTGAAACCTAATTTCGGGAAGACAACCTTTTTATTTAATGCGTTAAGAAATAATCAGATCGATATTTACCCTGAGTTTACCGGAACAGTGCTGGAAACTCTGGCTAAAAAGCCGCAAAAGACAACCGGTTTGACGGCCAAGGCTACTTATTCTAAGGCCAAAAAAGTAATGCTGTCACAGGAAGATCTAGCCTTGTTGCGACCAATGAAGTATAACAATTCATATGCATTAGCGGTGAAAACTCAGTTTAAAAAAGAACATCATTTGCAGACCATCAGTGATTTGCAAAACGTGCAGTCCATTTTAAAGGGCGGGATGACCTTAGAGTTTATTGACCGGGGCGATGGACTCAAAGGAATTAAAAAAGTTTATGGACTAGATTTTCCTGTCAAATCGATGGAGCCGGCACTACGTTACCAAGCAATTAGCAAAAATCGGATCAATATTGTTGATGCTTATTCGACCGATAGTGAATTGCGCCAATATCACCTGGGAATTTTAAAAGATGACCAGCATATGTTTCCTACCTATCAGGGAGCACCGTTGATGACGGCCGCCTTCGCTAAGAAACATCCCAAAATTGTGCGCAGTTTAAATCGTTTGGCAGGCAAAGTGACTGAACAAGAGATGCAGGAAATGAATTATGAGGTCAACGTGAAAGACAAGACTCCGGCAGAGGTTGCTCACCAGTATCTTGTTTCACACCATTTGTTAAAGGAGGCCGAATAAATGACAACTGCAATTGAATTTCAGGCTGTGCAAAAAAGCTTTGGCGAGACAGCCGTAATTTCTGGCATGGATATGCAAGTGCAGCAAGGAGAACGTTTTGTACTAGTGGGTTCGTCTGGGAGTGGCAAGACAACTTCTTTAAAAATGATGAATCGGTTGGAACAGCCGACTGCTGGGCAAGTGCTGATCAATGGAAAACCAGCACAAGACTATCCTTTACAGAAGTTGCGATGGATGATGGGCTATGTTTTGCAGCAAATTGCTCTGTTTCCTAACATGACTGTGGCGCAAAATATTACATTGATCCCAGAAATGAAAGGAACACCGAAAGCACAACTGCAGCAGTTAGCGGATTCCTTATTAGATCGAGTTGGTTTGTCACCAGCTAAATATCGCAACCGTTATCCGCGTGAGTTGTCTGGCGGGGAACAGCAACGTGTAGGGATTTTACGAGCAATTTCATCTCAACCGCCAATTGTTTTGATGGATGAACCCTTCAGCGCTCTAGATCCAATTTCAAGAAAAGATCTCCAAGATTTGGTGTTAGATATTCATCAGCAGTTGCATAATACGATCGTGTTTGTGACTCATGATATGGATGAAGCCCTGAAGATTGGGAATCGGATCGGTATTATGAGTGACGGCCAGCTGTTACAGGCCGCAACGCCGCAAGAAATTGCGCAACACCCTGCTAATGACTTCGTTCGCGACTTTTTTAAAACGAGTGTGGCGAAAAATGTTTATGACAGGCCAGTCAGTCAACTGTTATTGGCTGTTACACCGCTGACAGATTTAAGCAGTCAACAACAGAGTGCTGCTGGACGCTTAGCGGAAGACGCAGCTTTACGGGATGTTTTTCAAGCCTTGAGTATCAATGAAAATGTTGAAATTATTGCTCAAACCGGTCAGAGCCGCGGCTATTTGAACCGGCAACTGCTATTAAATTATCTCAGTCAAAATGAAGATTAAGGAGCGTGGGAAAATGAATCAGTTAGCAGAAGAATTTGACGTCGTTGTACTTGGTGCAGGTCCGGCTGGAACGGCGGCAGCAACGGCTTTAAAGCAACAAGGTAAAAGAGTTGCGCTGGTAGAAGAAGATTTGTGGGGAGGAACTTGTCCAAACCGGGGTTGTGATCCGAAAAAAATCTTGTATACAGCTGTTGAAGCCAAAAGAAGAGCTGAACTATTAGCTCAGCGTGGGTTAAAGTCAGATATCTCGGTTGACTGGCCAACACTAATGGCTAACAAACGTGAGTATACTGCGCCAATTAGTTCAGCCACGAAGCAAGGAATGGAAAAGGCAGGTATTACCACTTATGTTGGACACGCTAAATTTTTAACCACTAAAAATTTACAAGTGGGAGATCATCAATTAGCGGCCACAAACTTCGTGATCGCCACGGGGCAACGTCCAGGAACACTAGATATCCCCGGACAAGAATTTTTGCAAACTTCCACTGACTTCTTAGATTTAGACGAGATGCCCGCTAAAATCGTGCTGATTGGCGGAGGTTATGTTGCCTTTGAGTTGGCTGGGATCGCAGTTCAGGCTGGTGCACAAGTCACGATGGTCTTACACAATGCTCATCCGCTACGGGCTTTCCCACAACAGTTAGTGCAAGGTTTGGTAGCTGAATTAAAGGATCAAGGGGTAGAATTTGTTGAAAACCAAGCAGTCACTGAGGTTCAACAGACTGCAGATGGTTTTCAAGTTACCGGCCCCAATGGTTTTAGTCAAGTTACGGATCGAGTTTTTGCGGCAGTGGGACGTCAGCCTAATGTGGACAATCTGGGACTAACTCAAGCAGG
This sequence comes from Ligilactobacillus pabuli, assembly GCF_022836475.1. Taxonomy (GTDB): domain Bacteria; phylum Bacillota; class Bacilli; order Lactobacillales; family Lactobacillaceae; genus Ligilactobacillus; species Ligilactobacillus pabuli. The sequence goes on from NZ_BQXH01000009.1 coordinate 55,749, forward strand.
TGTTGAGTATTCTAACCAAGGTGTGATTGTCGACAGACACTTACGTTCGACAGCAGCACATATCTATGCGATTGGTGATGCAGCAGCGTCTCCGGTGCCAAAGTTAACACCGGTGGCTGGGTTTGAAGCTCGTTACGTGGCTGCACAATTGGGCGGCAGAGATGATGAGATTCGTTATCCGCTGGTACCGACGATTGTATTTTCCCTACCCAAATTAGCTCAGATCGGAATGACTGAAAACCAAGCACAAAGAAATGTCGCACGCTATCAAGTTAAAGAAGTTGAAATGACTAACTGGATCACTTACAAGCGTCAGGGCGAAAAGCAAGCACAAGTTCAACTGATTCTTGATCAAATGAGTGGATTGGTAGTAGGAGCTGCTTGTTTAAGTTTAGAAGCCGACGAGATGATCAATTACTTGAGTAGTTTAATTGGTGCCGAGTATTCGTCCAAGCAAGTACAACAGCTATTATGGGCCTATCCTACAACAGCGAGTGACTTACAATATCTATATTGATAAACCGGCAGTAAGTTAATTTGCGATTTTACACTACAACTTTTGGTAAACAAAGAAAGTCCTGAACCTATTGATAGATAAAGGTTCAGGACTATTTTTTCATTTTTTATTGCCAAACTTAAACAGCTGTGCTGAGGCTTAGGCTAACAGTCTTTCGACCGGTACTTGGAAGTAGCGTGCGACCTTAACCAGTTTATTGCAAGGTGCTGTCTGATTCCAAGCCTGTAGGGTTCCAAGTGGTAAACCAAGGGCGAGTTCAATTGTATGTAGCGGAATATTTCTAGCAGCTGCTAGAGCTTTAATTGTTTCAAAAATCAAAAAGACATCTCCTTGCAATTTGTAATTAAGTCCATTATGCAACAATTATCAGTCAAATGAAAGAGTTTTCACAAGTTCTTTACCAAAACGATAGAATTTGGTGGGACAAATTATCTGGTAATTTAGCGTTGCAAACAGTTAAATACAAAAAAGAGCACGTTTGAATGGATGTCACCACTCTAACGGAGTCGATTATGATTCACATAGGAGTATGACTTAGTTTCTGAGAAAACAGGCACGAAACGTCAGACTATCTATTCCGAACAAGATTTGTTATACTGACATTAATCTAACAACGAAAGTGAGAGATCCAAGCATTGAAGAATTAATTTAGCTTTTCAAAACTATTGTGAATGGGCAAGGTAGAAGTACACATTTATTTAGTGTGCCCAGATAGTTTGAGAGATAAATTAATTAATGCTTTGGGTCTTTTTGCGTCCCATAAATTAAAGCTGGCTCTTGAATTATCGCCCTTGCGTTTTTTGAAACGAGGGAGATCAGTATGGCTCAAATTAAAATTGAACAATTAACTTTTAGTTATCCAGGACAAGAACAAGAGTTATTTAAAGAAGTGAACTTAAACTTAGATTCGGCATGGAAGTTAGGCTTGTTTGGTAGGAATGGACGTGGAAAAACAACCCTACTCAAGTTATTACAGGGAAAACTAGAATATCGGGGGAAAATCTTTCACCAGCTGAACCTTAGTTATTTCCCTCAAGAGGTTACAGATCCAAGTCAATTAGCGAGCGATGCATTAAATAGCGGGATGGATTTTGAAACGTGGGAGTTGGAACGGGAGCTAACCTTGATGGGAGTTGATCCGGCCATATTATGGCGCCCATTTCAGAGTTTATCAGGTGGAGAGCAAACAAAGCTGCGGTTGGCTGCTTTGTTTGCAGAACAGGCAGGCTTTTTACTACTAGATGAACCAACCAATCATTTAGATTTAACTGGACGTCAACAAGTTGCGACTTATTTACGGCAAAAAAAGCAAGGCTTTATTGTTGTTAGTCATGACCGAACCTTTGTTGATCAAGTGGTCGATCATATTTTAGTTATCGACAAGGCGAAAGTCTCCTTATATGCTGGAAACTACACCACTTATGCCCAGGAAAAACAATTATCAGACGATTTTGAACGCCAACAAAATGTGAAACTAACCAAGGAAATTCGGCGATTGAAAGAAACGGCGCGAGAAAAAGAACGGTGGTCGGGTAGTCGCGAAAAAGATAAGCGGGGTGATCCGCACATTAAAGGCAGCGGCAGTATTTATGATACCGGACATATTGGTGCGCGAGCAGCGAGAGTGATGAAAAAATCGAAATCGTTAGAACACAGAATGTCAGCTGAATTACAGACCAAACAAAAACTGCTTAAAAACATTGAACAAGTGGATCAACTTGACCTGAATTTTCAACCAGGACATCATCGTCGGTTATTAACTGCGCAACAACTAGAATTATTTTATGACGATGCTGCATTATTTGCGCCAGTGAATTTAACTGTTGAAAAAGGTCAGTGTGTCGGTTTAACCGGACCCAATGGTAGTGGGAAAACAAGCTTGATCAAAGCACTGCAACAGAAGTTTACTGGTGAAATTAAGGGCGAATTACAGTGGCCAGAAAAAGTGAAAGTTAGTTATATTCGCCAAGATTTTGAAAATAATAACCCGGGTTATCTTGCAGATTTTGCAGAAGAACATCACTTGGATTACGAGATGTTTTTGAATAACTTGCATAAGTTAGGCTTGGAACGGTCGGCCTTTACGCAGGAAATCCAGAAGATGAGCTTGGGACAACAAAAAAGAGTTGAAGTGGCAAAATCTCTTTCACAACCAGCAGAATTGTATATTTGGGATGAACCATTAAACTACTTGGATATTTATAATCAAGAACAGCTGATTGAATTACTGACACGTATTAAACCGACAATTTTATTGGTTGAACATGATCAACATTTTTTAGAAAGAGTTGCAACTAGCATTGTGTCATTAGAAGCAAGGTCTGCAGAAAAAAACTAACATTGTTTTTCTTGCCAGAGCCAGATAAAGCCTTGATTTAAATGGAAAATAGATAAAAAATGGCAGGGGGCAATTATTAGTTGCCCCCTAATTGCCCCCCTGACATTATGGCAAAATGGATAGAAAATCGCGGATGGCTTAGGGAGTGTGTTTAATATTGAAGAACGGAGAAGCAGGCGAGCGAGATAAAGTTAGAGCATTAAAGAAGCTCCTTAGTCTACCGCCAACAAACAAACATTTTTGGGATATAGTTGACTCTGAAGCACAAGTTTCACTATTTGTGTATGATTTGGACTTTGTTTTTACATGTGTGAACGATTTAGCTGGCTTAGGGAGTACATTCAATGTAACTTATCCAGCAGATCTAGCCCAAGTTTCTAAGGAAAATTTCGTTGAAATCGCAATTACGAAACTCCCCGATGAAATTTTAGCTTGGTTATTATAGATGCCACTTAATTATTATGAAAACTAGCTTACCTAGCCAAAATTAGCATAGCAATCAAAAAGTCCTCCTTGATGACGTAGTTCAAGTTAATTCATCAAGCAGGGCTTTTTTAATGTAGATAGTTACTAATGTGATAATACAAGGTTAAATCGTCTTGGAAATAGCAAGTTCGAGAATAGTTAAAGGGGCGTTCATTTTTAAGGTAATTGATTTCCTCGATCCGTAAAACTGATTCGTTGACTGAATGCTCGGTTGCTGCAGCCTCTGCTTCAGAAAGATGGTGGAGCCTAACATATTCATCAGCGTTCACGATTTCAACGTTGTAATTATCAATGATAAATTTAAAAATCGACTTAGTGCAGATTTTTTCATCAAGATATGGAACGGCACTGCGTAAATAATATGCTTCTTCTAAACTTAAGAGTTCTTTTTTAGAATAACGTAACCGTTTAATGTAGTAGACCGGTTCATCTGGTTGGCACCTTAGCAATTTAGCGACTTCACGTCCAGCAGTCTGACTGGCAAATGATAGGACCTTGGATGTGACTGGGGTCTCGTTGGCAAGGGCATTCATGCCAACTTTATTTGCTAAGTTCATTAGATGATCCTCATTATGTAGCGGCTGATTGACAAAATAACCACTACCCTGAATTCTTTTGATCAGGCCTTGGTTATATAAAACGTCAATTGCATTCCGGACAGTATTTCGACTCACTAAATACATGTCCATTAATTCAGATTCACTGGGAAGTTTAGTTTGGAAGACATTTCCAGCGATTTTAGCGGCAATATCTTGAGAAATTTCTTTGTATTTTAAGCTCATCAACCTGTCCCCCATAATTTATTTAAAGGTACTTGTAAAATTCGTACCAATATGATATAAATATATTGTAATAGAAAGCGCTTTATTAAGCAAGCTTAAAAAAACTACGCTAGGTAAAGAGCTAAAAAATGGAGGTCTTTATTTATGGCTAAAAAAACGATCATGTTATGTTGTGCAGCAGGTATGAGTACTAGTTTGTTGGTAACAAAGATGCAGAAAGCTGCTGAAGCAGAAGGCAAAGACGCAGAAATCTTCGCTGTTCCAGCCGCAGAAGCTGATTCAAAATTGGAACAACAAGAAATCAACGTTGTCTTGCTTGGACCTCAAGTTCGTTATATGGAAGCAGATTTCAAGAAAAAATTAGCTGATAAGAATATTCCAGTAGCTGTCATTGATATGCAAGCTTACGGAATGATGCAAGGTGATAAAGTTATCAAACAAGCCTACGATTTGATGGGTGAATAATAATCGCTAAGTTAGTGGTTTAAAACTGGAGGATTAAAATGGCTGCAGAAGAAGAAAAGTCACAACAGTCTGAAGAAGAACAACTACAGACGACAATGGGTTTGATCATTAACGCTGGTAACGCTAAGTCATTTGCGGTTGAAGCAATCAAGGCTGCCAAAGAAGGTAATTTTGATGATGCTCATCAAAAATTAGACGAAGCACAACAAGCTTTAGTTGATGCTCATAACACACAAACAGGGATGTTGACTAAAGAAGCACAGGGTGAACATGCTCAGGTGACATTACTGATGGTCCATTCGCAAGATCATCTGATGACTGCGATTACGTTTGTAGATTTGGCAACGAACTTTGTTGATGTTTATGAACAACTCGATGAATTAAAAAAATAACAATTAACTAGAAAGGACAAGAGTGGACAAAGCAATTTGCAGCTCCTGTTCTTTTTTTAACTCAAGGAGGATGAAAATACATGGCTTTTAAGAAGGGTTTTCTCTGGGGCGGAGCAACGGCAGCTAACCAGTATGAAGGCGGCTACGACCAAGGTGGCAAGGGATTAAACGCGATCGACGTGTTAACTAATGGTGCGGTAGACCAACCACGATTAGTTACTTGGAAAAAAGCAGATGGAACCACTGGAACGTCGCCATTAGTGTGGGGCAAAGAATTTTCCGTGCCAGCGGATGCGAGTCCAGCAATTTTACCTGAGTATCACTATCCTAGTCACCATGGCACGGATTTTTATCATCATTATCAAGAGGATATTCAGTTGATGGCTGAAATGGGCTTCAAAACGTTCCGGCTTTCGTTAAGCTGGTCCCGAATCTTTCCCAACGGAGACGACGAGCAGCCAAATGAGGCTGGGTTAGCCTTTTACGACCAAATTTTTGCAGAATGTCAAAAATATCAGATCGAACCGATGGTCACTTTATCTCATTATGATGCTCCATTGTCTTTAGTTGAACGCTATGGCGGCTGGGCAGACCGGAAGTTGATCGATTTATTTGAAAAATATGCAGTGACAGTTTTCAAACATTACAAGGGCCAAGTTAAGTATTGGACAACTTTTAATGAAATTAACGCGATGGACCTTGCACCATATATGGGTGGCGGTTTGACTGATCCAACACCGCAGAATCGAGCTCAAGGAGCACATAACCAATTTGTCGCCAGTGCTAAAGCCGTGCGAGCTGCACATCAGATCGACCCCGAAATGCAAGTTGGACAAATGTTGGCTTATGCACCAATCTATGCCTATACGTGTGATCCTGCCGACCAAGTTGAAATTATGAAGGCTCAGCAAGAGACTCTCTTTTATTCCGATGTTCAAGTTGGCGGACGCTACCCAGAATACCGGTTGAAGAGCTATGAACGACAAGGGATTCAACTAGATGATACACCGCAAGATTATGAATTACTGGCTGAATATCCCGCTGACTTTTTGAGCTTTTCTTGTTATAGTTCCTCTGTTTTGACTACTCATCCGACCGACGGCGATGCCTCCGGAAACTTAGGTGTGGCAGGAGTCAGCAATCCATACCTAGAAACTAATGCTTGGGGTTGGGCAACCGATCCAGACTGCTTACGGTTAGCCTTAAATACCTTGTGGGATCGTTATCACCGGCCACTTTGGGTCGTGGAAAATGGCCTGGGCTGGGCTGATCAGTTAGAAAGCGATCACACTATTCATGATGATTATCGGATCAAATATTTGCGGGCAGCTATTAGTTCTATGGCTGATGCAGTCAATGAAGATGGTGTTGATTTAATGGGCTACACAATGTGGAGTGCAATCGATTTAGTTTCTAATGGGACTGGTGAAATGAAGAAACGCTACGGTTTAGTGTACGTTGATTGTGATGACTTAGGCAACGGGACGATGAAACGCTACAAGAAGGATTCTTTTGCTTGGTTCCAAAAAGTGATTGCTTCAAACGGGACGGACCTGAAATAGTAATCAAGCTCGACAAAGTAATTCCTTCCGCTTATCACAACCCAACCTTCAATGCCAAAAATTCATTAAAGTTCAGGCTCAGAGAGTGCTGGGCAGCTAATCACTTTGTATTCTAATGGTGCATATCATTTGCTTTATCGAAACGCTTTCAGTATACTTTTCTTTGTTAAATAAATTTGACACGATCATGTGAGAAAATCGTTCATTCTCACTGACCGGCCAATTATTCTCAGAATGCTTATGAATATGGCAGGTAATAAAGCAATTTATTAATAACCATAGGAGGAGTTATTATGAAAGTAAAAAAGATGTCCATTAGATTGGTCCAGGTATTATTCGCATTAGGAGCAATGTTGTTAATTGTCGCAGGGTGTACTCCAAAGACTGAGCATACATCCTTCCAGAAAATCGGCAATGGATCTGACTCACGGGTCACCTACTATTATCAAAAAGATAAGGTGGTCAAACAGACCACGGCCAACAAGATCACATATGCAACATTGCGGGTCAACAATAATGCTGAAGCTAAAAAAGCCGTTAAATCAACGCTTAAAAAGTATAACGATACTAAAGGTGTAACAGATAAGATCACTTATCATGACAGCTACTTGGACGAAAAGGTCACAGTTGACTTATCTAAGGCTTCAGTCAAGGATTTCTTGAAGTTAGCTGGAACAAATTCCTCAACCGACTCTGATAAGAAAGCCAAGTTTATCAGTTTTGAAAAGAGTGAGAAACTGATAAAGAAACAGGGTTTTACCAAAATTGAAGATGGTAAATTCAAGAGTTTGCCTAAGGCAGATTTGAAAGTTAAAAAGGCCATTTCAATGGACCAATTTAATTCCATCAAATTAGCCAAAGATAAGCAAGCTGGGACAACTGTTGATGAATTAACGAAAGAGTTTGGCAAACCAGATAATACTAGTGAAGGTTCAGCTTCTGGCAGTTATACTTGGTACACTAACTACACCAAGACTGGTTATGTTAGAGTTTCAACGAATGACAAGAAAGAAGCAACTTCGAAGTTCTTGTTACAACCTTCAGTTGAAAATAAGAAATTCACTCCAGAAAAATATGATGCAGTGAACAAGGAAATCAGTCAAGATGAATTATTAGACCAAATGGGAGCACCATACCAAGTTCAAATGACACCAACCATCGGATTGATTTACTACATTACTAAGGATGAAAGCGGCCAGAACATTAAAGGCCAATATTTGTTTGAAGTTCGCGATGGCAAAGTAGTCGGGAAACAGGCTAAGGAATAAATAGTGACCTACTTTAAATTATGACAAAAAACGTTATCTGCTGCTGGGCAGGTAACGTTTTTTTAGCAGATTTTGCCACATAAAAGCCCCAGCATTAAAATGGCTGGGCCACCAAGGTATGAGGCTAAGGCGTAAGGGGCGAGTTGTCGGGGCTGATTACGTGTTAATGTAAGTAATTCAACGTTAAAAGTTGAAAAAGTAGTGAAACCGCCCATGAGACCAATGCCAAGAATTTGGTAGAGACTCGTTGGTAGTTTTAATCCGACCAACATTCCCAGCAAAAATGAGCCAAGCAGATTGATGATGAGTGTTGCCCACGGAAAGGCTCGCTGAACATGCTGTTTGAACCAAGTTGTCAAGATAAACCGCAGGCTGGCACCTAAACCAGCCCCTAGAGCGACTAGCAAGGGAGTCATTTGGTCACACCCTTTCTAGCGGTTAACTGGCCGGCGAGAAGATAACCCAACCAAGCAGCGAGGTAGCCTCCGAGAATCGAAAGTAACAGATATAGGCTGCCGCTCAGGTAAGAGTGGTTAATAAAAGCCTGGTCTAGGTCGTTACAAAACGAAGAAAAGGTCGTAAAAGCACCAACAAAGCCAGTACCGAGGCCGGTGCTCAGCCAACCGGCAGAAACTTGGCGTTCAATAATGTAATAAGTGATCAATGCCAGCAAGAAACAGCCGACTAGATTGATCAATAGTGTTGTGGTTTGGCCAGGAAATAAGCTGACTAGTTCATAGCGACTTAAACCGCCCAGACAGCCAAAGAAAAAGACACTGAATAAACTCTTACGGTCCATGTGATGGCCTCCTCGGATAATTTGTGAAACATGAATGCTAGTATAGCGAAATTAGTGAGCTTTTTCAATGGTGACAGAGAAGACAGATTAGTATGATTATCAGAGATTCCATGTTATCTTGGGGTAAATTAGTCAGTTGAGCTAATATGAGGAGGAGCAAGCATGTCACAGAAGTACAAGTTAGTTGCCGTCGATATGGACGGGACCTTTTTAAACGATCAAAAAGACTACGATCGTCAACACTTTGCCAGCTTATACCGGCAAATGCAAGCCCAAGGTGTCCAGTTTGTTGTTGCTAGCGGTAATCAGTTTTATCAACTCAAAACTTTCTTTGCAGACTTTCCGGAAATCATTTATATCGCAGACAATGGAGCTTATATTCGCAACTTGCACACGAAATATTTTGAGTCACATTTTCAAACTGACCATGCACAAGCTATTTTAGATCAATTGTTGGAATATCCTGGTTTAGCGGCCGAGTTGGTAGTGAGTGGCTTAAAGAGTGCATACGTGCTTGAGACAAGTACTGCGCAATTCATGGAAGAGGCTCACTTTTATAATCGGCGGCTGCAGGTAGTCTCATCATTTGCTGAAATCAATGAAGAGATCACCAAGTACTCCTTTAATTATGAGACACCAGTAGAGCGAGATTTTATGGCACGACTGCAAAAACAGTTAGCCCAGATAGGGGAGCTGACGACTAGTGGGCATGGTAATTTTGACGTGATCCAGCCGGGTCTGCATAAAGCGAGCGGACTAAAATTTTTAGGACGGCGCTTGGGAATCCCATTGGAGGAGATGTGTGCTTTTGGTGATGGCGGGAATGACTTAGAGATGTTAGCGGCAGTGGGCGATGGAGTTGCGATGGCCAATGGAGCACCAGAGGTTCAACGGATTGCTCGCCACCAAACCACAACTAACAATGAACAGGGTGTTTTGCAGTACCTAGACCAAGTTTTGGCGAATAATCAGCGATAAATAATTAAAAAGTTTAACTTACTTATTGTAAGTTAAACTAGAAAGGTGTATGATAAGTTCAAGTTAAAAAATATGGAGGTCGATGATGATGACAGCACAAAATATTATTGGAAACACATATCTATATGATTTTGGTGAAGGTTCTAAGTATCAATTACACTTTGTTGACGGGACACATTTGGAAGTGACTGTGGTTGAGGATGGCTTTTATGCTCCGGGCACGATCAATCATTTTGACATTGAGATCACTTCTTTGGCTGCTGGCCTCAATATGATCACTTGGACAGAAGCTGAAAGCCATAATACAGTGACTCACGTTGATGACTTTAATCAACTGATCAGCTATACAAATATCACAAGTGTGCCAAACGATGAATTCTGGCGCCTTAAGGGAAAAATTATTCCCCAATAAAAATTGTTAGTAAAGAGGTCTGGACCTTTCTTGTTGATGAGAAAGATCCAGACCCCTTTTTGATTATTTAAATTGAGCGATATATTTTTGAGATTTTTCTTCGTCAAATTCGTGTTCTGATTTGCCGATTACAACTGTTGCGAGTGAATTACCAACAACATTGACAGCTGTTCGACCCATATCAACGATTCGGTCAATTCCTGCAATGAAGGTCAAGCCGCTCATTGGAACACCAATCGTAGCGATGGTTGCTAGTAAAACCACGAAGGAGGCACCAGGGACACCCGCCATTCCCTTGGAAGTTAACATTAAAACGATCAGTAAGGTTAACTGTTGGCCTAAGGAAAGATGAATATCGTAGGCTTGAGCTAAAAAGAGTGCTGCTAATGACTGATAAATTGCTGAACCATCAAGGTTAAAAGTATAACCAGTTGGAATTACAAAGGAAACAATTCCTTGTTTGACGCCAAACTTCTGCATTTTTTCCATCATTTTTGGCAAAACGGCTTCTGAACTAGCAGTTGAAAAGGCTAAGATAATTTCATCTTTGATGACACGTAACAGGTCAGTTAATTTAAATTTGAATATCTTGGCTACGATCCCCATAACTACCAGAACGAAAAGCAGCATAGTCACATAAGTAATTGCAACGAAGTAGCCTAATGGTAATAGGGCATTGATCCCCATTCGAGCTAAGGTTACTCCAATTAAAGCACAGACCCCAATTGGTGCAGTCTTCATCACCCAGTTGGTGATCTTAAACATGACTTCTTGTACGGCAGTTAAGAAATCGACGATAATTTTCCCACGTTCACCGATGGCAGAAATTCCTAAACCAAAGAAAACGGAAAATAAGATCACTGGCATCATGTCCCCGTTAGCTAACGCCTTAAAAATATTAGTAGGAATAATGCCTAAAAGGGTCGCCCAAATGCCGGGATTGCTTTTAGCTGATTTAGCAGTTGCAACATACTGACTGATGTCGGAACCATGAAGTGTCTTGATATCGATCAGAGTCCCAGGGTGAAAGATATTAGCGACGATCATACCTAAGATAATAGCGATCGTACTTAAAATTTCAAAATAAATCAGGGTTTTTAAGCCGATCCGTCCTAATTCCTTTATGTCTCCCATATTGGCGATCCCAACCGTGAGACAAGAAACGACAATCGGTAAAACGATCATTTGAATTAAACCGATAAACATACTACCGATATTTTGCATGGCAGTGATTGCTAAATCGTTATGGTAAAAGATGATGCCAAGGATCACACCGAGGATCAAGCCAATCAGTATTTGCCAGCCTAAAGATAATTTTAAAAATTTATATTGTTTCATGTTCAAGTCCCTTTCTCATAAACTCCGCCTACTATTGTACACCAAATTACGAACTATTTTAAATATATTTATTTATTTTTCAGAAAAAAGGCGATAAATAAGCTTTTTGAAAGAGTAATGTTTTGCTATCAGTGGTTAAAAGGGGATTGTGTATCAAAAAACCGTAACTAACTTTCAACTAGTAAAAGTTAGTTACGGTTTGATAGTTGTTAATTTTGCGATTCGTTAACTGGCTGAGCAGTTAGTGTAATAATTCCGATGGCTTTTAAGCCTGTATGTGTCATGATGATTGGGCTTGTAAGCTCTGCAATAAATTCAGCAGTAGGGTTGTCGCCAATCAGAATATCTTTGACTTTAGCCAAGGCGGTACTGTCTGCAGCAACGTTGGGTAAGGCTAAAGCTTGAATTTGTTTATCTTTAAGCTGTTGGCTGAGCTTTTCACAGAATTTAAACCAGCTCTTAGTGTTCCTTCCCTTAGAAACAACATCTAATGATTTATTCTTGAGTTCAGCGACCACTTTAATGTTAGCCAGCTTGGTAAAGGCACCCAGCATTTTGTTAACGCGTCCACCAGCGACTAAGCAGTCAAGACTGTCGATCATCACATGCACGGTTGTCCGAGCACAAATTTCAGCACAGTGGAGTTTAATATATTCAATGCTTTTACCGGCAGCGACATCTTTAGCAGCGGCGATAACTTGAAAAGCTGCACCACGGTCGATTGACTTGCTGTTGATGACAGTTACATCTGTCTGGGAGATTGCTGCAGCTTGCTGAGCGGCTGATAAAGTGCCGCTTAAAGCGTCTGAAAGTACGATGGCAATGACTGAGCTGCCATCTTTACCTAATTCGTCATAAGCGTTTACGAAACGGCCTAATGAAGGCTGACTAGTTTTGGGAATGCTGCCTTCTTTTAAGAATTCGACCAGTTTTTCTCGACTGATATCTTCACCGTCAATATAATTAGTACCGTTAACTTCAATTGACAGTGGTACGATGGTGATTCCATATTGTTCAATTTCTTGGTGAGTCAAAAGAACAGAGGAATCCGTTAAAATTTTAATGTTTTTCATTAGTATGAAGCTCCTATGTGAACTTAGATTAGTCTAATAATACCACACTTTTGCCAAAAATTATTAATTACTCAAAGGACTTGTCACGTAATAAGATTGCGGGTGTCTAGTGGAAAAAATTGAAGAAAGCTTGTTGTTGAGGGAATGCAACCAGCAGTTGCGCAGCTAGCGCGAATGATTAGCGGGCATTACAGTGTACTTTTAGGGTGAGAGAGTGCATAGTTAAGAAAAGAGAGGAGGAATTTACCATGGCACTAGTTTTAGGTCAGAGGATCAAGGAAGAAAGAGAAAAGAATCAGTTAACACAAGATGACTTAGCGAATATTTTGAATGTTAGTCGACAAACAATTTCTAAGTGGGAACTTGGGTCAGCTTATCCGGATACAGAGCGTTTAATTGAAATTAGCGATTACTTCCACATTTCTTTGGACAGCTTAATTAAGGGTGACCCGGAGTTAAAGGAGAGGATCGTCGTGAATAATCAAAATAACCATAGTAGTTTTTGGGACTTCATGATGCGGACTGGATGGATGGTCGCAATCGCTATTGTTTGGATCATTGGTCGAATGATTATCGCAGTTTGGGGTTAGATAACGTGAAAAAGATTATTAAAGATTGGCGTAACATGAGCTGAAATAAGCGAATGTTACGCTATTTTTTTATGGTTAATTTTTGGAAATTGAGCAAATTGAGTGGCAAAAACATGAAAAATTTGCAAAAAGTGTGATTTTTTTGTGCTTATTTCTGAAAATCGTGCTACAATTAACCATATCATAAATGCGAACTATTAGACCTTTGCTTATGTTAAAGTTCGTAATATAGGAGGAAGTAAGTGTGGATCATTTTTTCCAGTTAAAAAAATCAGGGACTACTGTTGGGACAGAAATTAGTGCGGGATTAACTACATTTTTTGCAATGTCATATGCTTTGTTTGTTGTTCCAGGAGTCTTGAATCAAGCAGGAATCCCAGGACAAGCTGCCTTTTTAGCAACAATTATTGCTTCAGTAGTCGGGACGCTGATCATGGGATTATTTGCCAATGTTCCTTATGCTCTAGCACCCGGAATCGGTTTGAATGCATTTTTTACATATACAGTGGTAATGAGTTTAGGGTTCCGCTGGCAAGAAGCTTTGGCACTAGTCTTCTTTTGCGGGATTGTTAATATTTTGATCACCGTGACTAAGATCCGTAAAATGTTGATTTCTGCAATTCCAGCTAATCTGCAAATTGCGATCAGCGGTGGGATCGGTTGTTTTATTGCTTATATTGGGATCAAAAACGCGGGCTTAGTTCAATTCACAACTAATGCTGGTGATATTTTAAGCATTAATAACCAACCATTTTCTGCAGCTAAGGAACATTTTGCCCATGGTATCTCTGGCGTTGTTTCTGGCGGCGGAATCGTTCCAGCCTTGAGCAACTTTAACAATCCTCAGGTCAACTTGGCAGTGATTGGAATCATCCTAACAGTTATTTTATTGGTTAAAAAAGTTCCAGCTGCACTTTTAGTTGGGATCTTGCTGACAACTGTGATTGGCATCCCAATGGGCGTGACTGATTTGCATCTTTCAGGAGCATACTCATTTGGTGCTTCAGTTGCAGAACTAAAGAATACATTTTTAGCTGCCTTTGGTTCACAAGGAATGGGTAGTTTGTTTACTGATGCACACCGGATCCCATTAGTATTAGTGACAATTTTGTCCTTTAGTTTGTCAGATACTTTTGACTCACTGGGAACTTTTATTGGAACAGGTCGCCAAACAGGGATCTTCTCTGGTGAAGAAGAATTGGCCTTAGAACAACAACCAGGTTTCAAGTCTAAGTTGGATAAGGCTTTGTTTGCTGATTCCATTGCAACTGGTGTTGGTTCATTATTTGGTACTTCAAATATTACTGCTTACGTTGAAAGTTCTGCCGGGATCGGTGCTGGCGGTCGGACTGGTCTAACTAGTGTAACTGTTGCAGTGATGTTTATCTTGAGTGCTTTCTTATCACCGTTCTTATCGATTATCCCATCTGTCGCAGTTGCCCCATCATTGATCATGGTGGGTGTGATGATGATGAGTAACTTTAGCGATATTCCTTGGAAAGACTTAGAAGAAGCCATTCCAGCCTTTATGGCCTCGATCGTCATGGCTTACACTTACAACATTACTTACGGGATCGCTTTTGGCTTTATTTTCTACACATTAGTTAAAACGGTTTTGGGCAAAGGCAAGCAGGTTCATCCGTTGATTTGGATCGTGTCATTGCTATTTATCATTAACTTCGCTGTTTTAGCGATTATCTAAAAATTAATAGAGCATCACCATGTTAAAGTTTGTTAAAACATGGTGATGCTTTTTATTTATCGAATTCCGGTTCGAATTTAACGACTTCGTTGAGATTATAGGCTAAAATAAAGATGAAAAGTAGAGAAAGAAGTGGAAGTAATGGGGAAAATACATAATTTAGAGCAGGATGGTTCAAATCGCAATTTACAAATTGATCAACAAACATCAGAACAGTATCAAACGGTGCTGCAGCAGTTACGCGATTTTCGGCAGAACCAAGGGTGGGCACCATTTCATAATTTGAAAGACCTGGCGTTATCGTTAGATTTAGAAGCCGCTGAAGTGTTAGAAATTTTTCAGTGGCAGTCAGAAGATACACCGTTAACGCCGGAAAAAAGAGCACATTTGGAAGAAGAACTAGCTGATGTGTTGACCTACACTTTTTTTATGTGTGAACAATTGAATGTCGATCCACTAAAATTGGTGGCGGCTAAAACAAAAATTAATAATCGACGGACGTGGGATAAGTAGGCTACATGGATCGGAGGGACTGAAATATATCTGGAAACTAAAGGTCTAACCAAGAACTTTGGTCAACAAACTGCAGTTGCTTCACTAGATTTGAAGATTGAAGAAGGTAGTTTTACCGCAATTTTAGGACCGAATGGAGCGGGGAAGTCGACTACGATCGCAATGTTGTTAGGATTATTACGGCCAAGCAGTGGAACGATCACTTATCAAAACTCAAAACCTAGAATTGGCGTTGTTTTTCAAAATAGTGTTTTAGACGCTGAATTATCGGTTAAAGAAAACCTGCAAGTGCGGCAGAAAATGACGGGTACCAAAGATCAAGCTGAAATTTTAACGGTGATGAAAAGACTGGGTGTCAGCGAGTTTGCCAAGAAACGCTATGGTCGTTTATCAGGCGGACAAAGGAGACGCGTTGATATCGCTCGTGCCTTATTGGGACAGCCGGAAATCTTATTTTTAGATGAGCCGACAGCCGGACTAGATATTCAGACTAGACAAGCAATTTGGCAAGTCTTAGGCGAGTTGAGACAACAAGACAACTTGACTATTGTTTTGACAACTCATTATTTAGAGGAAGCAGATCAATCCGAAATGATTTTTATTATTGACCAAGGTCAGTTGATCGCGCATGGTTCAGCGACTTCTTTAAAGCAGCGTTACGCTAAAAATCAACTGGTGTTAGAAGGAACGGACTCGGAGACTTTAAAACGATTGATACCGGAAGAACTTGAGCCAGTCGTAATAACAGATCAGCAGCTACTGGTTAATCCAGTAAGTACCCAGCAAGCTATTCAGTGTTTGTTAGCGGTCCAGTCGGAACTACAACATTTTGAATACCGGGAAGGAACGTTAGATGATGCATTCATTGCCTTAACGGGAAAGGAGATGCACTAAAATGCTAACTCTGTGTTACCGTAATTTACTACTATATTTCCGAAATAAATCAGAAGTCTTTTTTCATTATTAGGAGCATTAATTTCTTTTATTTTATACGTTGCGTTCTTAAAAGATAACATTATGGGAGATAATTTCCCGGGACATACTCAGTTTTTAGACTGCTGGTTAATTAGTGGAACCCTTGCCATCACAGGCATTACCACCACACTTTCAGTTTTAAGTCAAAAAACAGAGGACTACGAAACTAAAACTTCCCAAGATTTTACGTTAACTGGAATCAGCAGCTTTAAGTTGAATGGCGGCTATCTTTTGAGTGCTGCTTTTGTGGGTTTTGTGATGCAAATGATCGTGTTTGCCGTAATGTATCTTTATTTTCACTTAGTGGACGATTTACAACTGACGGACTTCAATTTTGGCGCACTGGTCGGAATAATGTTGTTAGGCGCCGGAGTAAATGCAGTTGTTAATGCTGTTCTCATTCTTTTTGTGCGTAATCGGAGTACTTTAAGTGCTATTTCTACAATTGTTGGGACGGTTTCTGGCTTTTTAGTAGGTGCCTATATTCCGATCGGAGTCTTGCCTGAAGCGGCGCAATGGGTCGTTAAATTTACACCTGGTGCCTATGTTGCAGCTTTATTTCGTCAGTTATTTTTGAAAAATGACCTGGAAAAGTTATTTCCCGCTAATGTTCGCCAAGAGTTGGCGGAGCAACTGGGAATTCAACTTAAATGGGGCCGGTTATTGGATTACGGGCAGACTTTGTTAGTAACTATAGGGCTGTTCGGCTTGTTTTTAGTGATCTTAGTGACGATCGAAGCGGGATTAAACGCACAACGCCAGCGAGCTAAGGCTTAATCTTGTCTGCCATTGACGAAGTTGTACCAATAAGTTATAATTTTGGTGGAAAGCGTTTTACTTAAACTTTAATCAGAATGAGGAGAGTGGAATAATGGTTGAAAATTCATTTCCAGCAGGTTTTCTGTGGGGCGGCGCTGTCGCTGCTCACCAGCTTGAAGGTGCTTGGCAAGCAGGCGGTAAAGGTGTCTCTGTCGCAGATGTGATGACAGCTGGCGAAAACGGGGTTCCCCGTGAAATTACCAAGGGTGTTGTTGCTGGTAAGAACTATCCAAATCATGATGCAATTGACTTTTATGGACATTATAAAGAAGATATCGCTTTGTTTGCTGAGATGGGCTTCAAGTGCTTTAGAACTTCAATTGCGTGGACACGGATTTTTCCTAATGGTGACGAAGCTGAACCAAATGAAGCGGGTCTGAAATTTTATGATGATTTATTTGCTGAATGTCATAAGTATGGGATCGAACCAGTAGTTACCTTAGCTCATTTTGAAATGCCATGGCATTTAGTTGAAAAGTATCATGGTTTTGGTAACCGGAAAACGATCGATTTCTTTGTTCGTTTTGCGACAACATGTTTTAAACGTTATCGTAACCAGGTCAAATATTGGATGACCTTTAATGAAATTGACAATCAGGCAGCATTTAATAATGATTTTTCAATGGCAACTAACTCTGGCTTACTATTAGACAACGATAGCGACAATGAAGCAGAAATGTATCAAGCTGCCCATTATGAGGTTGTTGCGAGTGCGTTGGCCGTTAAAGAAGGAAAGAGGATCAACCCTGATTTCATGATTGGGACAATGATCAACTATACTCCTGCTTACCCTGCTTCGTCTGCGCCAGCTGATGTCTTAATGGCACAACGGGTCAACCAACGGCGCTTCTGGTTCTCAGACGTTCAGGTCTGGGGTGAATACCCACGAGAAGTTGAAACTTATATTCAACGCCGCGGTTTTAGACCAGATATTACAGAGGAAGACCGGATCGTCTTAAAAGAAGGCACAGTTGATTATGTTGGCTTTAGCTATTATCAATCAATGACGGTTAGCGCCAAAAAGGGTGATGTTGATCAGATCACTGACCCAATGGATATTGTAGTTGAAAATCCATATCTGGAAAGCAGTGACTGGGACTGGCCAATTGACCCAATTGGGTTACGTTATGGCTTGAATGACTTAACTGACCGTTATCACTTGCCGCTCTTTATTGTTGAAAATGGTTTGGGTGCCGTTGATCAAGTTGAAGCAAACGGAGAAATTCATGATCCATACCGGATCGACTATTTGCGTAAACATTTAGAAGAAGTTAGAAAGGCAGTCACTTTAGATGGCGTGGACCTGATGGGTTATACTCCATGGGGCTGCATCGATTTAGTTTCTGCTGGAACAGGGCAAATGTCTAAACGTTACGGTTTTATCTACGTTGATAAAGACGATGATGGTAATGGCAGCCTAGCTCGCTCACGGAAAGATTCGTTTTATTGGTATCAAAAAGTAATTAAAACAAACGGTGCTGATTTATCAGAGTAATTGTTAAATCGACCAGAAAATAAATTGGATAAAAGAGAAGTTGAGGACAAAAAATGACTGACAAGAAAGCACAAGATTTAAAGAGAGCAGAGGAAAATCAAAAAAAGCAGAGTAAGGAGACGATGTCTTTTAACCGCTTTTTGCTATTTAGATATGTTGTGGCATTTTTATTTTTCCTGAATATCTATTGGCTGGTCTTATTGATCTTCGTACATCAGTGGACGTTGTTTTTTCCAGTAGTACTGATACTAGCGATTTTACCGGTAATTTGGGAACACTTTAAAAAATTGCACGATACGTCTAACAAACTGCCGCTTTCGAAAGCTTATTTTTGGTTGCAATTAGTAGTAAATGTCGGCTTATTGGTGATTTGTGCCACACCGTTATTTACTAGCTTCTATCCGTTTATGTCAGCTAAAGGAAAAACATTGATCATTGCCTTATTGGCAGTTGGGATTCTGTTGTGTCTGTATATGGAAAGACGTATTAACCAGATTGAAAATGACCGGGATCGTTACCTGAAGCGAATGCAGGAATACAACGACGCGATCGACCGGTAGCATGATTGGATTTTATCTCTGACAGTTGTTAGACCCAAATAAAAAGGCCTATTAGCGAAAATGCTGATAGGTCTTTTTGAATTACAATTGATTGTTTACTCCGCTAAAAAAGTGTTCAATAAGAAAAAATTAATAAAAAATTGAAAGGCACTTGTAAAAATGGTACCAACATATTATACTTTAGGTGTAGGAATTAAAGCGCTTTAATTTAGGCGGGAGGAGGACGCAAACTAAGCGCAAAGTAAGAGCTATTATATCATATCTTTAGATCAGCCAGTTCAGTCCTAGATAGTGGTGGACTACATGAGAAGTTCAGTTATTGAGCAACAGCTTATTTTTTAGTAGTTAAATGTAACCGCCATCACTGTTCGACATTGAGCTGACTTTTACACTAAACGTCACGAAAGACGACGTTCAAAAAGGAGAAATAATTATGGGTGAAGATAATAAGTTCATGAAGTTTTTAAACGATAAACTCATGGGACCAATGGGAAAAATTGCTTCAACTCGAATCGTCCGGGCAATCATGGCCGCAGGTTTAGCAAGTATTCCATTTACGATCGTTGGGTCCATGTTCTTGGTCTTAAATATTTTACCAACTGTTTTTACCAGCTTAACCGGCTTCTTTAACGCCACATTTGTCAAAATTACCGATTTATATATGATCGCTAATCAAACAACAATGGGAATCTTAGCACTTTACTTCACGATCGTGATCGGTTATGAATATACCCGGATCATCCGTGATGAAGCTAAAGTTGCCCTTGATCCTGTTAACGGTGCTTTGTTAGCTGTTTTTGCTTTCTTTATGACAATTCCAGAATTAGTCATTAAGGGCGGTTTGTTTAAATTATTAAACGTTAACAATGATTCAGGAATCGTGCTCAATGGTTGGAGAAACGGTGCTGGTGGTCTTGACCGCTTAGGAACTGGTGGGATCTTTACTGGGATCATCATGGCCTTGCTAGCAGTTAAGATTTATCAAATCATCGTACAAAAGAATTGGGTCATCAGAATGCCAGAACAAGTTCCATCAGGTGTTGCGAATGCCTTTACTGCTTTGATTCCAACTTTTGTGATTGCATTTGTAGTCTTATTGATCGACGGTATTTTGATTGCTATGCATACTGATATTTACAACGTGATCGCAATGCCATTCGGTTTCGTTACTAACTTAACCAATAGTTGGTTAGGTGTGGTTGTCATCGAACTGTTGATTTCCTTACTGTGGGTCTTGGGTATCCATGGTGCCAATATTATTGGGGCTTTGATTACACCAATCACTTTGAACAACCTGACTTTGAACGCTCATGGTGCTCACATGATCTTTGCTGGTGAATTTAACAACATGTTTGTTATTATTGGTGGTTCTGGTGCAACTTTGGGCTTAGTTTTCTTCATGTCATTCTTTGCCAAATCAGCACAGTTAAAGACTCTGGGTCGGGTTGCGTTAGCACCAGCCTTCTTTAACATTAACGAACCGATCATCTTCGGTGCACCTGTTGTGTATAATCCATACTTGTCAATTCCATTTATGTTAGCACCAGTTGTAACTTCATCATTAACATACTGGTCAATCAAACTGGGAATTACTAGTCAAATTATTGCACAGATGCCATGGCCATCACCTGTTGGTATCGGGGCCTTCCTTGGTACTGGTGGTGACTGGAGATCAGTTATCTTGGCCGTTGTCAACGTGATCGCTGCTGGATTAGTTTACTACCCATTTGCACGGATCTACGACAAGAAATTGTTAGCTCAAGAACAAGCTAACCTTGAAGCTAAGTAATTCATAATTAAAAAAGATCACAGAAAACTCCTGATTAGTTCGACGAGGTTTACTTATAAAACCGGGTCGAACTAGCCAGGAGTTTTTGTTTGTTGAGTTTTAGGACTCAAAACTAAATTTCAGCATGGTGCGGAAATCCTGTTGCACATCGGGATGGATACCGTTGAATTAAATGGAAAAAGCTTTAAAACTTTAGTTGAAAAAGGGCAGAAGATCCAAGCTGGACAGCCATTAATTGAATTTGATGTGGCAGCAATTACCGCAGCAGGTTATGAATTAACAACACCAATGATTGTGACTAACTCAACTAAATATCATGAAGTAAATTATTTGAAAAAAGGTTTGATCTCAGCAGAAGATAATTTGTTAGAATTAAAATAATTAAAGCGCTTTATGAAAGGATGGAGCAAATGTATACAAAAAATATACCAACAGGTTTTCCACAAGGATTTTTATGGGGTGGAGCAACGGCAGCAAATCAGATTGAAGGTGCCTGGGACGTAGATGGTAAAGGTATGACTACTGCTGAAGTGGTGAGAAAAGCAACTGACCGGCAAAATGCGATGGCGATGAATCAAGTAACCAAGGCAACAATTGCTGAGGCTATGGCAGATCATGGGACCGAAAATTATCCGAAGCGGCGTGGGGTTGATTTTTACCATCATTATCAAGAAGATATTAAGTTATTAGCAGAGATGGGCTTTAAAGCTTATCGTTTATCGATTGCTTGGGCGCGAATTTTTCCGAATGGTGATGATCAAGAACCAAATGAAAAGGGTTTGGAATTTTATGACCGTGTTTTTGCGGAATGTGCCAAATACAATATCGAACCCGTTGTAACGTTGTCACATTATGAAATGCCCCTTAATTTGACAGTTCAGCGTAATGGATGGGCCAGTCGGAAAACAATTGAGGACTTTACCAGATACACCAAAGTCGTTTTTGAGAGATATCGTGGGAAAGTTAAATATTGGATGACTTTTAACGAAATCAATGCAGGGACCTGGGGCTTTACTTCTACTGGAGCAATTGAGGATAATTTATCAGCTGATGAGAAACTGCAGTTAGAATATCAGGCTGTGCACCACCAGTTTGTTGCTAGTGCTATCGCCGTTAAGCAGTGCCATGAAATTGATCCAACGGCAAAAATTGGCTGTATGTTAGCGCGGATGCAAAACTATCCGCTAACACCAGATCCAAAAGATGTCCGTGAGTCACAATTCCAGGACCAACAAAATCTCTTTTTCACTGATGTTCAGGTCAGAGGTGAATATCCAGAATATATGAACCGTTATTTTGCTGAACATAATGTGGAAATTAACATGGAGCCAGGCGATGAGAAATTACTGGCTGCAGGGACAGTGGATTACTTGTCGTTTAGCTACTATATGTCGACAGTAACTTCGGCTTCAAAAGATGCTGAACAAACAAGTGGAAACCTAACCTTTGGCGGAAAAAATCCGTATCTTGAAACTAGTGACTGGGGTTGGCAAATTGATCCAATTGGGTTAAGAATTACGCTTAACGCTTTCTGGGACCGTTATCGTGTACCACTTTTTGTTGTTGAAAACGGGCTGGGTGCACTCGACAAGTTAACTGAAGACAGTCAGGTCCATGATTCATATCGGATTGATTATCTGCGCAAGCATATTTTACAGATGAAAGAAGCAGTTCAAGATGGAGTTGATCTAATGGGATACACCTCTTGGGCACCAATTGATTTAATAAGTGCCGGAACCTCAGAAATGTCCAAACGCTATGGTTTCATTTATGTTGATCAAGATGATGAAGGTCGAGGAAGTCTAAAACGTTATCGCAAAGATTCATTCTACTGGTACCAAAAGGTAATTCAGACTAATGGCGAAGATTTAGCATAGAAAAATAATGATCAAAGAACAGTTCTTATTCCTTGAATTAAAGGGGTTGGGACTGTTTTTTGTGTTGAGGGAAAACTAGGAAAATGTTTTAGTGGATCTAAAAAGTCGCTACGTAAGTGGACTCTAATGAGCCTGCTTGTGTAGCGACTAAAAATGAAAAAAGGCAGCTAGCAGCTGTAATTAATATCAGGGGCATAATTTGATTTCAGTTAACTCAGTCCATTTTATTAACAAAGAAGGCGACGATCCAGACAATGATCACTGCCCCAATGATGGAAGGAATTAGTGCCATTCCAGCGACTTGAGGTCCGAAATCGCCTAATAAGGCTTCTCCTAGTGAAGAACCAACCAGACCAGCGACGATGTTAGCGGCGCACCCCATTGACTTCCCATGGCTGGTAATTGACCCAGCAATCGCACCGATGATGGCGCCAACGATTAAAACCCAAATCCAATGCATATGTTTGACTCCTCTCAGCTATGATGAATAATTCATCAGTTAATGTAGCTTTAGTATACGAAATTTTGAATGATTAGCAAAATAAAAAGTCTGCATTTTGGTGAATTTCAGCAAGAAAGTTGGGCAAAACCTATGTATTTAAAAAATTAAATTTAGTCTAAAAAGATATTTTGGTTTGCCGAAAAAACCATTAGCAACATTATCCCAGTAAAGTTGATAATGACGGTCTTTATAAGCACTTTTAACTTGCAAATTTTGGCGTAATCATAACTAAAAATTTTAGTAATAATAATTTTTTTCAGACGGTTTTTAGTGCCTTAAATTTGACTTATGGGGTAAAAGTTTGAAATAATGGTTAGGTATCGTTTAAAAAAGGGAGGAGTAAAACAGAATGACAGAAAAAGTTAAGGTAACAAATTTAACTAAAATATTCGGTAAACAAATTCCTCAAGCAAAAAAATTATTGAGTGAGGGCAAAGATAAAAAAGAGATCCTCGCTCAAACTGGTTGTACAGTTGGGGTCAACCAAGCGAATTTTACTATCAATGAAGGCGAATTATTTGTGATCATGGGACTTTCCGGTAGTGGTAAGTCAACTATTATTCGCATGATCAACCGCTTGATCAATTCAACTGACGGTGACGTCGAAATTGATGGTCAAAAAGTAATGCAGTTATCAAAAGAAGAACTGCGGAAGTTGCGTCAAGACAAAATTGGGATGGTTTTCCAGAACTTTGCCTTGTTCCCGCACTTGACAGTTTTACAAAACGCTGAATATGGGCTAGCACTGAAAAAAGTGGATTCATCAACCCAGGAAAAGAAGGCCAAAGAAGCCTTAGATCTTGTGGGATTGAATGGCTATGACCAGCAGTATCCTGACCAATTATCTGGTGGGATGCAGCAACGGGTCGGTTTAGCCCGGGCACTTGCGAATGATGCCGAAATTTTACTGATGGATGAAGCTTTCTCAGCTTTGGATCCATTGTACCGGAAGGAAATGCAGGACTTGTTACTGCAGATCCAAGAAAAAATGCATAAGACCATTATCTTTATTGGCCATGACTTGAACGAAGCCTTAAAATTGGGCGACCGGATCTTAATTATGCGTGATGGTAATATTGAACAAATTGGTGAACCAGAAGAAATTCTGACTCATCCAGCTAATGATTACGTCGAACGCTTTATCGAAGGCGTTGACCGGACTCGTGTTTTGACTGCCAGCAGCGTGATGACTAAAGCCCACGTGATCAATATTGCAAAAGCTGGTCCACGGGTGGCTTTGCGTCGGATGCGCGACAATGATATTTCATCGATTTATGTCGTTGATAACGAGAACAAGTTTGTCGGCTTCGCGGATGCGCATGACGTGTCAGACTTGATCAAGCAAGGCAGCAAAGACTTGCGTTCAGTGCTTAAAACTGATGTGCCTAAGACACTCGCTGACACGCCGATCAATGATTTGATCAATGACATTTCGAAGACTCCGATCCCATACATCGTGGTCGATGAAGAAGATCATTTACAAGGCATTATCTTGCGTGGGGCTGTCTTAGCCGCTATTTCTGGGGAAGAGGTGAACGCTTAATGGGTAGTATCGGAGCATTACCATTGGCTGACTGGGTCAACTCAGGTGTTGATTGGTTAAGTCAATTTACTGGTTTTTTCAATAGTATTACGGCCTTCTTTCAGGCGATCATTGATGCCATTCAATGGGTCTTTGACCTGCTGCCAGAATGGCTGTTCATCATTGTGATCCTAGCTTTTACTTACTGGATCAAACGTGATCAAAAGAAACTCGGCTTCATGATTTTTGAAGCTTTAGGATTATTGTTAATTTGGAACTTAGGTTTCTGGCGTGATATGACGCAAACGTTGAC
This sequence comes from Ligilactobacillus pabuli, assembly GCF_022836475.1. Taxonomy (GTDB): domain Bacteria; phylum Bacillota; class Bacilli; order Lactobacillales; family Lactobacillaceae; genus Ligilactobacillus; species Ligilactobacillus pabuli. The sequence continues at coordinate 80,816 of NZ_BQXH01000009.1, forward strand.
CTTGGTTCTTTCATCAAGTTTAATTGCGATCGTGATCGGGATCCCACTCGGGATTTGGATGGCGAAAAGCAGCAAGGCTGAAGTTGTGATCAAACCGATCTTGGACTTCATGCAGACGCTGCCAGCCTTCGTCTACCTGATCCCAGCCGTTGCCTTCTTTGGCATCGGGATGGTTCCCGGGGTCTTGGCATCCGTGATCTTCGCGATGCCGCCAACAGTGCGGATGACCAATTTGGGGATCCGTCAGGTCCCAGAAGACTTGATCGAAGCTGCTGATTCATTTGGTTCGACGTCCTGGCAAAAGCTGATCGGTTTACAGTTGCCAATGGCTAAAAACACCATCATGTCTGGGGTCAACCAGACGATGATGTTAGGCTTGTCCATGGTCGTGATCGCTTCAATGATCGGTGCTTTAGGTTTAGGGACACAGGTCTACTTTGCGGTTGGACGTAATGATGCCGGGGCAGGTTTCGCTGCCGGGATTGCCGTGGTGATCGTCGCCATTATTTTGGACCGGATCACACAATCGTTTAATAAGACATCGCACTAAAAGGGGGAAATCATTTGAAACGCAAGCTTACTGGATTATTGAGCAGCATTGCTGTTTTAGGATTGACCCTGATCTTGACTGCCTGTGGTTCCAAGCCAGCTGCTTATCAAACAGACCAAAAGCTAGGTCCGCAATTGAATTATACGATTACTGGGATCGATGCTTCTGCTGGTGAAATGGATAATGCCACGCAAGCCTTGGATAAGTATGGCTTGAAGAAGGCGAACTGGCAGTTAATGCCAAGTTCAACGGCAGCAATGGTCAGCACCTTGGACAAGGCTGTGAAGTACAAACAACCAATCGTTGTGACGGCTTATCAACCTCATTGGATGTTTTCCAAATATCCGTTAAAATGGTTGAAGGACCCGAAGAATGTCTTTGGTAAAGGCGAACACGAATCGACTGTGGTTAGAAAAGGATTTAAGCAGGATAATCCTGGAGCCTATCAACTACTGAAAAACTTTTCGTGGGACTTACAAAAAGATGCTGAACCCGTCATGATGGCAATTAATCAGGGTGAAGACCCAACGGCAGAGGCGCAGAAGTATTTAAAAGAGCACCCACAGAAGGTCAAAGAAGTCTTAAAGAACGTTCCCGACGGTAAGGGCAAGAAATTGAAGCTCGTTTATATGCCATATGACTATGAAATTGCTGCTTCGAATGTTGTGAGTCAGTTATTGAAGAAGAAAAACTATGACGTGACTTTGCAACAACTAGACGTTGAAGTAATGTGGCAAGCCATTGCTTCTGATAAGGCAGACGCCACGGTGACAGCGGAATTACCGTCAACTCACCGAGCATTTGCTAAAAAATATCAGGGACAATATGAAATTATTCGGACTAATTTAAAAGGAGCCCGGATCGGTTTGGCCGTTCCTAAATATATGACAGATATCAACTCGATTGAAGATTTGAAAAATCACTAAATAAAGTTGCATTAAAGCTATCGTCCACTGGATGGTAGCTTTTTTGGCTATTTGGATTAAATTATTGTAAAGTAGAAGCTAGTGGGATAAAAATTGTGCACGCTTTTATTAGTGAAGGGGGCTGGTTGAATGTTGTTTGATCAAAAAATTATTATCTTGGATGAAGAGTTGCCAAGTGCAACCCTAGCTTTAACTCGTTTAGCTGATAGTTTGCAAGCAGCAGGCCAGGTCAACGACCAATTTAAAGCAGCGTTACTGACCCGTGAACGTCAATTTCCGACGGGCTTACAAACTAAGACGTTAGGAGTTGCGCTCCCGCATGCGGCGCCTGAGTTCGTCGAGCACGAGCAACTGGGACTATTGCGGTTAAAACGACCAGTGATTTTTCGCCAAATGGGTGATAACGCTGAAGTTGCGGTCCAATTAGTCTTCATATTAGCTTTAAAAGAACCACAACAACAGCTAGCGATGTTGCAAGCTCTAATGCAGTTTTTTCAAAATGAAGCCGCAGTCCAAAAATTAATGACATTGACAGATCAAAACGACATCATCACTTTGCTAGCGAGCTTAGGTATCAAGTAGGGATTTTTAGGCAACAGGAATTTAAGGGGGAGAAATTTTAAAATGAAAACAGTAATGGTAGTATGTGGTAGTGGGGTAGCGACCTCAACTTTAGTGACAGCTAAGATCAGGGAATTTTTAACTAGTCAAGGGATCAGTGACCAAGTGAAGTTGTTACAAGGCAATATTGCTGAGCATTTAAATGATGTGGCAGCTTATGATGCTTTTGTGAGCACCACAGTTGTACCAGAAGAACTTAAAGACCAAGTTATCAGTGGAATTCCGCTTTTAATTGGAATGGCCGAAGAAGAGGTTTATCAGGCGATTTTACGCAAACTCGCACTGAGTGAATAATGGCGTAGTTTTATCAACTCAACATGGGTAGAAATATTAAAAGAAGTTATGTCCGTTAGGTGAAAGCCTATCAGGCATAACTTCTTTTTTAGCGATTTTTGCGGATAAATGGCAAGGCCAAGCAGCCAACAAGTGCGTCCCAAATCAGATTGGTCACGACGACACTGATCAGCGCCAGCAGATTAGTGAGTGGGCCGCCTTGTAAACTGCCAGTTAATATTGGCGATAAGATTCCGCTTAGAAAAAATGCCTACAGTGCGTATATTAAACCGGCACTCGCTAAGACGATGATGGGATGGCGGTTTTGTTTGACCAGAACAGTCCCAAACCAAATCAGAGAAATCAGCAAGGTTAACAGTAGACTGCCCATTTTATCAGTCGGAAAAAGGTGGATTAAATGAGTGATTTTAGCTAGTGGGCGCAAGACAGCAAGCGTTCCTAAGGTGAAAATCAATAGTTTATTTGCTTGAATAGTAGTTTTAAGCATAGTTTCAATTCAACTCCTGGTTGATATTGTATTATTTTATACAAAACAAAGCTTAACGGTACTTTACAAAATTTAATTTCTCCTAGTTAAAAATGGGACTGGGACAAAACGCTTCCATTCCCGCCTCCGTAAAACGTTAAATGTTCGTAATTAAGAACTTAAAGTTATTATCATGCTGAAATTTAGTGTAATTGTTTGTATAAAACACGAATTATATACCTTGACATTAGTTATAACGTTAAGTATTATATAAATAACAATAACGTAAAGGATGAGTGATAAAGATGGCAAATAAAGTTGCGGTTGTAATGGGTTCAATCTCAGATTGGGCGACGATGAAATTAACTTGCCAACAACTGGAGCAACTTGAAATAGCTTATGAAAAGCGGGTTATTTCGGCGCACCGGATGCCTAACGAGCTACAGAACTTTGGACAAAAGGCACGCGAAAATGAAATCAAAGTGATTATTGCTGGGGCAGGAGGGGCCGCACATTTGCCGGGGATGTTGGCAGCTAACACGACTCTGCCGGTCATTGGCGTTCCAATCAAAACCCGAACATTAAACGGGATCGATTCATTGCTGTCGATCGTCCAAATGCCAGCCGGGGCCCCGGTAGCAACTGTCAGCATTGGCGATGCAGGAGCTAAAAACGCTGCTTTGCTGGCAGCGCAGATCCTGGGTGTGACCGACGAGATATTGCAGCAGAAGTTAGTTGATTTGAAAGAAGAACAACGAGTGGAGGCCATCAAAAGTGAGGCGCGTTTTGATTAAAACAATTTTACCACCAGCAACGATTGGGATCGTCGGCGGCGGTCAGCTGGGGCAGATGATGGCTTTATCTGCCAAAGCGATGGGTTATCGAGTGGGGATCTTGGATCCAACTCCGAATGCACCGGCCGCGCAAGTTGCTGATTTCCAGATCACCTCAGAATACGATGACCAAGCAGCTTTACTGCAACTGGCGCAGCGCAGTGCAGTCTTGACCTACGAATTCGAAAATGCTGCCGAAGAAACACTGCAAAAAGCTAGTCAGTACGCCGAACTGCCCCAAGGTGTCGAGTTGCTGCACATTACCGGACAGCGTTTGCGCGAAAAGACTTTCCTCAAAAACGCGCAGATCCCGGTCACTAATTTTGCCTCAGTCACAGATGAGCCTTCCCTTAAACAGGCAATCGCGCAGGTCGGTTATCCGGCTTTGCTCAAAACAGTCAGCGGCGGCTATGACGGACATGGCCAGTTAGATATTAACGAACCTGCCGATTTGGACCAAGCAGCTGAACTTTATACCAAGGTTCCCTGCATCCTAGAAGCTCGCCAAAAATTTCAGGCGGAGGCTTCAGTGATGGTGACCCGCGATTTGCACCAGCAGATCCAGACCTTTCCGCTAGTAACCAACCAACATAAAAATCACATCTTGCACACGACGATCGCTGCCGACCAATTTTCTGAACTGCTCCAGCAAAAAGCCCAGGTCTATGCCGAGCGGATCGCCGAGCAGCTCGACTTGTACGGTGTTTTAGGCATCGAATTTTTTGTCGTCAATGATCATGATCTAGTCGTCAATGAACTAGCCCCGCGCCCGCATAATTCGGGGCACTACACGATCGAGGCCTGCAACATTTCACAGTTTGAAGCACATATTAGAAGTATCTGCGGCTTGCCAATTCCGCAAATCGTACAGTACAAACCGGCCGTGATGCGTAATTTGCTTGGGGAAGACTTGAACTTAGCCCGCAAATTACTCAAAGATCACTCGGAGTGGCATTTTCATGATTACGGCAAAGCCGAGATCAGACCGCAACGTAAACTAGGACATATTACCGTTTTAGGCAGCGATGTTGAACAGTTGCTGGAAACGACCGCCATGCTCAAAGGAGAAAATTAAACCATGACTGAATTGACAGAGATCAAAAAACAAGATTTGTTGTATCAGGGTAAGGCTAAGGAAATGTACACCACCAATGATCCGGACATTTTATGGGTCCACTACATGGATCAAGTCACAGCTTTAAACGGCAAAAAAAAGGTCCAAATGAAGGACAAAGGCAAAACCAACTGCGCGATCTCAGCCCGACTCTTCACAGAATTGCGTGAGCAGGGGATCGTCAGTCATTTCATTGAACAGCTTTCCCCGACTGACCAGCTGGTGCAAAAGGTGCAAATCATCCCCTTGGAAACGGTCGTCCGCAACTATGCCTCCGGGAGTTTTGTCAAAAGGTATCAGACAGAATACTTGCAGAAATTTGACCAGCCGGTGATCGAGTTCTTCTATAAAAGCGATGAGCTCGACGATCCCTTTTTAAACGATGATGATGCCTTAGCGCTTGGTGCTGCCACACGCGAACAAATGGCGCAGATCCGCCAACTGGCCTTAAAGGCCAACCAACACTTAAGACAAATTTTTGCCAAAATGAATGTTTTGTTAGTTGATTTCAAATTGGAGTTTGGCCTGACAGCCGCTGGTGACGTGATCTTAGCCGATGAGCTGTCACCAGATAACTGCCGGTTAGTCGATTTGGATACTAAACAGTCACTTGATAAGGATGTTTTTCGCAAGGGTCTGGGTGAGATGGTGCCCGTTTATGAAGAAATCTTGCAGCGTTTGCTAAAAGAAGGGGAGAGATAAAATGACGGTCGTGAAAATTTTTGTAAACTATAAGGATTCGATTTTAAATCCGGAAGCAGAAACAATCAAAAAGGCTCTTGGCCGTCTTGGTTATCAGAATATTGCCGAGCTGAAAGTAGGCAAATCATTCGAGCTGACTCTGGCAGATGGTTTGACCCAAGAACAGATCAAAAGCGAGGTCAATGAGATCTGCGACCAGATGCTGGTCAACTACAACATGGAAAAATATCGCTATGAGATCAGCGAAACGGAGGTAATTTAATGAAGTTTGCGGTCCTAGCTTTTCCAGGTTCTAACTGTGAAAAAGACAGTTTTTATGCGCTTAAAGACGTGTTGGAAGAAGATGTCACCTTGGTTTCATACCAAGCCGAGTCACTGGCCGGTTTTGATGCCGTGGTCGTTCCAGGCGGCTTTTCCTATGGCGATTACCTGCGCAGCGGGGCGTTGGCACGTTTCGCACCGATCATTCCGGCTCTAAAAGGTTTTGCTGGTGCGGGCAAACCGGTCCTCGGTATCTGCAACGGCTTTCAGATTTTGACCGAGGCTGGCTTGCTGCCCGGCTCTCTTCAGAAAAATACCGCTGGCAAATTTATCTGCCGCCAGCAAAAACTGGTCGTCATCAATGCCCAAACGCCATTTTCTTCCCGCTATCAAGCTGGGCAAGTCATTACCTTGCCAATCGCCCACGGAGACGGTAATTACTATGCCGATGAGGAAACTCTCCAAGAATTAGAAGCAAATGGGCAGATTATTTTCACATATCAAGATAATCCAAACGGCAGTGTCAAAAATATTGCTGGGATCACCAATCAAGCCGGCAATGTTTTAGGCATGATGCCCCATCCAGAACGGGGTGTCGAAGAAATTCTCGGTTCTGCTGACGGCATTCAACTTTTTCAGTCACTGATCGATTTTTTCACCGCAGACGAGGTAATTGTTCATGAATAAAACACAGCTTCAGACACCAGAAGTTTCACCCGCAGAGATCGAAGAACAACGATTATACCGGACCTTGGGCTTGTCTGATCACGAATACCAGCTGATCAAAGATGAAGTTTTGGGCAGATTGCCAAATTATACCGAGATTGGTTTGTTTTCAGGCATGTGGAGCGAGCATTGCTCCTATAAGAATTCCAAACCGGTTCTGAAGAAATTTTACTCCCAGGGTCCTAAAGTTGTGCAAGGTCCCGGTGAAGGTGCGGGGATCATCGATATCGGTGATCGCCAGGGAGTAGTTTTCAAGGCAGAAAGTCACAACCATCCTTCAGCTGTGGAACCATTTCAGGGGGCAACCACTGGGGTCGGCGGAATCTTGCGTGATATCTTTTCGATGGGCGCGCGCCCGATTGCCAGCCTAGACAGTCTGCGGTTCGGAACTCCCAAGACTCCAGCGAATCGGTATTTGATCTCGCAGGTCGTAGCCGGGATCGCGGCTTATGGCAACTGTATCGGGGTCCCAACTGTTGGCGGCGATATCGCCTTTGACGATGCTTATCAGCAAAACCCGCTTGTCAACGTGATGGCGGTCGGCTTGATGGATCTTGACCAGATCCAAGTTGGAGCGGCAGCTGGAGTCGGCAACAGCATTATCTACGTTGGTGCCAAAACTGGGCGCGACGGCATCAACGGTGCGTCATTTGCTTCGGCTCAATTCGATTCCGAACACGAAAGTCAACGTTCAGCGGTCCAAGTCGGCGATCCATTCACTGAAAAATTGGTGATGGAAGCTTGTCTAGATGTCAGCCAAAATCATGCCGCTGCTTTAGTTGGGATCCAGGATATGGGAGCTGCTGGCTTGGTTTCGTCTTCGGCTGAGATGGGTTCAAAAGCCGGTGGTAACGGCATGGTTTTGGATCTAGACCTCGTGCCGCAACGTGAAGCCGAAATGACCCCCTTTGAAATGATGCTGTCTGAATCCCAGGAACGGATGCTTTTGTGCGTCAAAAAAGGGAGCGAAGCAGAGATTTTGGATGTTTTCGCGCACTATGGAGTCGAAGCTGTCGTGATCGGTCATGTCACTGACGATGACCGTTATCGCTTGGTTCATCATGGTGAGGTCGTCGCGGACGTGCCTGTCGACGCACTAGCTTCACAAGCTCCAGTCTATCAGCGGGAAAGCGCAGTTCCAGAGCGTATTAAGAATGCAGCTTCACAACAATTTGTACCAGAAATTAGTGACGCGACTGCTGTCTTAAAAGAAATGCTCAGCCAGTTAACAATTGCTTCTAAAGAAAGTATTTATGAAACCTATGATTCTCAGGTCCAGACTAACACGCTTGTCCGTCCCGGCTCGGATGCTGCCGTGGTGCGGATTCGGCACTATGACAAGGCGTTGGCGCTGACGACTGACGTCAACGGCCGCTACCTCCACTTGGACCCCAAGATTGGTGGACAGATTGCAGTCGCTGAAGCCGCTAGAAATATCGTGGCTACGGGTGCAAAACCACTCGGGATCACCGATTGCCTGAACTTTGGCAACCCGGAAAAGCCGGAACAATTCTATGAATTGGACCAAGCAGTTATGGGGATGAGCGAAGCCTGCCAAAAAATTGGCGCACCGGTGATTTCCGGCAATGTCTCGCTCAATAATGAATATGACGGTGTGCCAATCTATCCGACACCGATGGTCGGGATGGTTGGTTTGATCCAAGGGCTCGAACACATTACGACCCAAGATTTCAAACAAGCCGGGGACCTCGTCTATATTGTCGGACAAACCAAAGATGATTTTAACGGTTCAGAGATTCAAAAAATGCAGACCGGCGCGGTTTCGGGGCAATTGTTTGACTTTGACCTAGACTACGAATTACAAATACAAAACCTGGTTGCCCAAGCGATTAAAGAAGGGCTGGTTCAGAGTGCACATGATGTTTCCGAAGGCGGGCTGATCACGGCTTTAGCTGAAGCAACTTTTGGCAACCAACTCGGGATCAAGCTTACTAGCGACTTGACGGTCCGCCAATTTTTCGCTGAAACACAGTCGCGCTTCGTACTGTCGGTCAGACCAGCGGCTCAAGCTGCGTTTGAAAAGTTATGTGGAAAAAACGCAGTTAAATTAGGTCAAGTAACGGCAGAAGATCGCTTAGAAGTGACAGCAAAAGACGGCCAGTTTGACTTGGCTGTTTCAAAAGCGCGCGCTATCTGGAAAGGAGCCCTGCATGCAGTCTCAAGTAAGTAGTTTAAATGAAGAATGCGGGATTTTTGGTGTCTGGGGAACTCCTGACGCTGCCTTTTTGACCTATTGCGGCTTATTTTCCTTGCAACACCGCGGGCAAGAAGGGGCGGGAATCACGATCAATGACAACGGCCAACTGCGCACCAAGCGCGGGTTGGGGCTGGTAAATGACGTCTTCAAGGTTACCGACTTGCAAGAGCTGCAAGGTCAAGCAGCAATTGGTCATGTTCGCTATTCGACGGCTGGCAGCAATACGCTGGAAAACATCCAGCCCTTGTCCTTTAATTTTAGTGATACCCAGTTTGCCTTAGCACATAATGGCAACTTAACTAATGCCCTGACGATCCGCAAAAACCTAGAAGATCAGGGGGCAATTTATCATTCAAGTTCTGACTCGGAAAACTTGATGCACCTGATCCGCTTAAGCAAGGAAGAAACTTTGGACGATCAAGTCAAGGACGCTTTACGGCAGATCAAGGGCGGTTTCGCCTACCTTTTGCTGACAAAAGACCGCTTGTACGCGGCGCTTGACCCCAACGGTTTTCGACCGTTAGTTGTCGGGCAGCTGCCAAATGGCGGCTATGTAGTTTGCAGCGAGACATGTGCCTTGGATGCAGTCGGCGCGAAGTTTCACTGTGACGTTCAACCCGGTCAGCTCTTGAAAATTGATGAGAACGGCTTGAGCGTTTCGGAGTACACGACTAATACGCAGCTGGCGATCTGTTCGATGGAGTTTATCTATTTTGCCCGGCCGGACTCCGACATTTACGGGATCAATGTTCATTCTGCGCGCAAGAACATGGGGGCTTTATTAGCCGAAGAACAACCAGTGGAAGCTGATCTTGTGACCGGGGTGCCGAATTCCTCGCTCTCAGCAGCGATGGGCTATGCCCAAGCTTCCGGTCTGCCCTATGAAATGGGCTTAGTCAAAAATCAATATTCAGCTCGAACTTTCATTCAGCCGACCCAAGAATTGAGAGAACAAGGTGTCAATATGAAACTGTCAGCGGTTAAAGGAGTCGTCGCTGGCAAACGGGTCGTCTTAGTCGATGACTCGATCGTGCGCGGGACGACCAGCCGCAGGATCGTCAAATTACTCAAAGATGCCGGAGCAGCCGAAGTTCATTTGCGGATTGCTTCGCCGCCCTTACGTTACCCGTGTTTTTACGGGATCGATATTCAACACGCCAGCGAGTTGATCGCGGCTAACCAGAGTATCGCGGAGATGCAGGTGACTTTTGGGGCCGATTCGCTGGGTTTTTTGAGCGTCCCTAGCCTGATCAAAGCGGTCGGGTTAAAGACGGGAGAACCAAACGGCAGTCTCTGCGTGGCGTATTTTGACGGTAAATATCCGACGCCACTGTACGATTACCAAGAATCATATGAGCAGGAACAAGCAGCTCTGAAACACTGTTTGAAAGTCTAATTTAGCAGATGAAAGGATCATATAATGGATGCCTATAAAAAAGCAGGAGTCGATATTACCGCCGGGTACCGCCTAGTTGATGCGCTCAAAGAACTGACGCAAAACGATGCCCTTGGTTCTTTTGGCGGAATGTTTTCGTTAGAACTTGGCACGTACGATGAACCGGTCTTAGTAGCTGGGACCGATGGGGTCGGGACCAAGCTGCTGGTCGCGTCCCAAGCCGGGCAAAACGCACAGGTCGGGGTCGATCTGGTGGCCATGTGTGTCAATGATATCTTAGCTCAGGGCGCTAAGCCTCTGTTTTTCCTAGATTACCTGGGGACTGGCCATTTGGAAGAAGCAAAGGCCACTGAGATCTTGAGCGGAATAGTTGCCGGAGTCAAGGAAGCTGGAGCAGTGCTTTTGGGCGGTGAAACGGCAGAGATGCCTGATATGTATGAACACGGCCGCTACGATCTGGCTGGATTTGCCGTCGGGATCGCTGACAAAAAGAAGCTGTTAACGGCTCAAAATACGCAGGAAGGCGACGTTTTGCTGGGGTTGGCAGCGAATGGCTTGCATTCCAACGGTTTCAGTCTGGTACGCGACATTTTGTTTAAGCAAAACGATTTTTCGTTAGACGAGATCTTGCCTGGCTGTCAGACGGACCTGCGTCATGAACTGCTCAAACCGACGCGCATCTATGTCAAGTCGGTCTATCCGCTGGTTGAAGCGGAAATGCTCCACGCAATCGCGCACATCACTGGCGGCGGCTTAGTTGAAAATGTGGCACGGATCTTGCCGGATGATTTGGCTGCTGAAATTGACCTGGCTGCCTGGCAAGTACCTGCGATCATGCAGGAGCTACAGAAACTAGGTCAGCTTAGTTTTGCTGATATGACTCAGACCTTTAACCTCGGTCTCGGACTAGTATTGGCGGTTGATCCTAGCGTGGCTGCAGAAGTAAAAAGTCAGTTAGAGCAGGCAGGAGAGACGGTTTATCAAGTCGGACGAATCGTGTCCGGGTCCAAAGAAGTGAAGATCAGAGGTGAGCTGTAGTGGCAGCACCAATCAAGAGGATCGCGATTTTTGCATCAGGTGAAGGAACTAATTTTACCGCCTTATGCCATGCATTTACCCGGCAAAATTTGCCGTTAAAGGTCTGCTTGCTGGTCTGTGATCACGAAAATGCCAATGTCTTAGAGCGAGCCGCGCATGAAAACGTCCCAACACTCGTGGTGAATTATCAGGATCATCCTGACAAAGTCGCCGCTGAAAGGGTAATTGTCACTCAGCTAGCCGCTAAAAAGGTCGACTTTATTTTATTAGCCGGCTATATGCGGATCATCGGCCCCACCCTTTTGACTGAATACACGGGGAAGATGATCAACATCCATCCAGCTTTATTGCCACTTTTTCCCGGGCGGCATGGAATCGAGGATGCCTACCAAGCCAGAGTCTCTGAAACAGGTGTTACGATTCACTGGGTTGATTCCGGAATCGATTCCGGGCAGATCATTGCACAAAGCAAGGTGCCGGTTTATCAAGGAGATAGTTTGCCAGAACTTGAGGCGCGGATCCATACCAGAGAACATGAATTTTATCCAGCAGTAGTCAAGGAACTTTTAGAAAAAGGAGAAATTTAACGATGACGAGAAGAGCTTTACTGAGTGTTTCCGACAAAACGGGTTTGCTGGAGTTTGCCCAGCAGTTACTAAAATTGGATTTTGAACTTGTCTCAACTGGAGGTACTAAAAAAGCACTGGAGAAAGGCGGCTTGACCGTCACTGGCGTCGATGAAGTGACCGGATTTCCAGAAATGCTGGACGGACGCGTTAAGACCTTGCATCCGAAGATTCATGGCGGCTTATTGGCCAAACGAGACAACCAAGAGCACATGCAGCAGTTAGACGATGCTGGGATTACCCCAATCGACTTAGTGGTCGTCAATCTCTATCCTTTCAAGCAAACAATCTTAGATCCGGCTACGACCGAAGCACAAGCCATCGAGCAGATCGATATCGGCGGACCTTCGATGTTGCGGGCAGCAGCCAAAAACTTTGCCGACGTTTTGCCTGTCGTTGATCCAGCCGACTATCCGGCAGTGACCGACTTCTTGCAAAAGAGCGTCAATAACCAGGATTTCCGCAAACAGCTGGCAGCCAAAGTTTTCCGCCACACCGCTGCCTATGATGCTTTGATTGCCAATTACTTAACCGAAGAAGAATTCCCGGAGAAGCTGACTTTGACCTACGAGAAACAGCAGAGTCTGCGTTACGGTGAAAACAGTCACCAGGCAGCCGCTTTTTACCGCAAACCAATTCCGGCGAAACTTTCGCTTATTACCAAGCAGCTACACGGTAAGGAACTCTCTTTTAATAATTTGAAAGACGCTAATGCAGCCTTGACCATGGTCAGCGAGTTTGATCAACCCGCTGTTGTTGCCATGAAACATATGAATCCCTGCGGAGTCGGGATTGCCGCGGAGATAGAGACCGCCTGGGACGAAGCTTATGCATCCGATCCAATGTCGATTTTTGGTGGGATCGTAGCTGTTAACCGCCAAGTGAATGCCGCGACCGCTAAGAAGATGCACGAAATCTTTTTGGAAATCGTGATCGCACCTTCATTTAGTGAAGAAGCTTTGAAAATTTTGAGCAAGAAGAAAAATATTCGGCTATTGCAAGCAGACCTCAGTCACCGCGATCAAGCAGAGCGTTATGAAGCGATGACAGTGAGCGGCGGTTTGCTGGTCCAAGAAACGGACCGGCAAGTCGAAGAGATAGCCGACTTTACCGTTGTAACTAAAACTCAGCCAACTAAAAAGCAGTTAAAGGCGCTCCAGTTTGGCCAGCATGTCGTTAAATTTGTCAAAAGCAATGCGATTGTTGTCACTACTGATTCCAAGACGCTGGGAGTGGGGATGGGGCAGCCCAACCGGATCGATTCGACCAAGATTGCGATCCAAAAGGCAATGCCTAAGGACGGCTACGAAAATGCGATCCTTGCTTCAGATGCCTTCTTCCCGATGGATGACTGCGTGGAATACGCTGCCCAGCATAACATCAAAGCCATCATCCAGCCTGGCGGCAGCATTCGCGACCAAGATTCGATCGCGATGGCTGACAAATATGGGATCGCGATGGTTATGACCGACGTGCGGCACTTCAGACATTAAGGAGGGGACAGCAGCTTGAAAAATGTACTTGTGATCGGTGCAGGCGCACGTGAACACGCAATTGCTGCGACCTTTATACGCAGCCGACAGGTTGATCGTGTTTACTGTGCCCCAGGCAACCCGGGCATGGTCAAAAGCGGGATCCAGTTGGCAGCAATTGCTGAAAATGACTTTGAGAGCCTGGCAGAATTTATCGAGCAAAAACAGGTCGACTTGGTTTTCGTGGGACCGGAAGCACCCTTAGCTGACGGAATCGTTGACTTCTTACAAAAGCGCGGTGTGCAGGTTTTTGGCCCTTCACAGAGTGCAGCGCGGTTGGAAAGCGATAAAAAGTTTGCCAAAAACTTCATGTTACGTAACCAAATTCCGACCGCTGCCTTTGCGACTTTTAGCGACTATGAAACGGCACTGGCTTACGCGCAAAACTTGAGTTTTCCATTGGTGATCAAGGAAAACGGTTTGGCCGACGGCAAAGGCGTTCAGATCGTGACTGAGGTCACCAAATTGGAAGCAGCTTTGCATCAAGCCTTCACTCAGAGCGGTCAAGTTCTGATCGAGGAATATTTGGAAGGCGAAGAGTTCTCCTTGATGCTGTTTATGGGCGGACCAGAACCGGTCGTTTTACCGATCTCCCAGGATCATAAGAAAATTTTTGCAGAGGAGCAGGGTCCTAATACCGGTGGCATGGGAGCCTATTCGCCGGTGCCGCACATCACGAGGAAAATCGTGGAACAAGCCCGGCAAACAATAGTAGAGCCGACGATTGCTGGTTTGAAAAAAGAGGGCTTGGAATATTCCGGCACACTGTACGTTGGCTGCATGGTGACCCCGACAGGGATCAAGGTCATTGAATACAACGTGCGGCTGGGTGATCCGGAGACGCAGATCTTGCTGCCGCAACTGACCAGTGATTTTTACACGGCAATCACTGATTTAACGACAGGACGGACACCAGACATGAAGTGGCAAAGCCGGGAGTTTTATCTCGGAACAGTCGTGGCCGCTCCCGGCTATCCGAGTCAACCCAAACAAGGACTGCCGCTGCCAGAACTGCCAACTAACGTTTTCTATGCAGGGGTCGTTAGTGATGGAAAGTGGCTGAAAAGTTCGGGCGGGCGGATCTTCACTCTGGTGGAACATGCGCCGACTTTGAAAGAAGCACAAGCCAAGGTCAATGCTACGTTAGAACGACTAGCCCTAACTGAATTTTATTACCGTAAGGATATCGGATTTCGTGATTTATAAGTTAAGTTGACTGTCTTCAAATTCAAGGCAATAGCTTGTGGAAGGATGTTTATAAATGGTCTCAGATATTGAAGTTTCTCAAAGTGTTCAGCCAGAAAAAATTCAAGATATAGCTGCTAAAATAGGAATTAGTCAAGAACAATTGGAAGTCTACGGTACAGATAAAGCTAAAATAGCTCTGCACAAATTTGATCATCTGCCACGAAAAGGCAAGTTGATTTTAGTCACTGCTATCACACCCACTCCTGCTGGAGAAGGAAAAACAACTGTGGGAATCGGCTTGGACGATGCACTTAATCTAATTGGCAAAAAGTCGATCGTTGCGATCCGTGAACCTTCTGTAGGACCAGTCTTCGGCATTAAAGGAGGCGCTGCCGGTGGTGGACATTCTCAAGTGATCCCAATGGAGGACATCAATCTTCATTTTACTGGAGATCTGCACGCAATTGGAATTGCGAATAATTTACTGGCTGCTTTGATCGATAATCATATTTATCAAGGAAATGAACTAGATATCGATGTTAAAAATATTACTTGGAAACGTTCGCTCGATATGAATGATCGGCAATTAAGGCTTTTTGTCGGTGGATTAGGTAATCATGCCAGCGGGATACCACACGAAGATGGTTTTGATATTACGGCAGCTTCAGAAATAATGGCTACTCTTTGTTTGGCAACAGACTTGCTTGATTTAAAAGAAAGATTGGCTAAGATCGTTATTGGTTATAGTAGGAAGGGTGAACCAGTCACTGCTGGTCAATTAAAGGCTGAAGGTGCGATGGCAGCAGTGCTAAAAGATGCTATCAAACCAAATATCGTGCAGACTTTGGCGCATAATCCGGCTTTTGTTCACGGCGGTCCATTTGCGAATATTGCTCATGGCTGCAGTTCACTAATTGGTACAGATCTTGCGTTGAAGTTGGGGGATTATGTAGTTACTGAGGCTGGTTTTGGTGCTGATCTTGGAGCTGAAAAATTCTTAGATATTGTTGCTCCTCGTTTGGGTAAAACACCGGATGCAGTTGTGCTAGTGGCTACCGTTCGTGCGCTCAAGATGCATGGCGGTTTGAATAAAAAAGAATTAAATGAAGAAAATTTGGATGCGCTAAAAAATGGGTTGCCTAACTTGTTACGGCATGTTCATAATATGCATGAAGTCTATGGCTTGCCGACAGTAGTGGCTATTAATAAATATCCGACTGATACTCAAGCAGAGTTAGACTTAGTGCGAGAAGAATGCCAACGTTTAGGAATCAATGCCATTGAAGCCGATGTCTGGGGACAAGGCGGAGCAGGTGCCACTGAGCTTGCCCAGGAAGTTGTTAAATTAGCTGATATGCCAGCAGACTTTACAGCAATTTATGATAAGGAAGATCCGATCCAAGATAAAATTGAAAAAGTTGCAACTAAAATTTATGGCGCAGACGGTATTACAGTGGCGGGTCCTGCGAAAAAGAGTATCAAGAAGCTAGAACATCTCGGCTATGGCAATTTGCCGATCTGCATTGCTAAAACCCAGTATTCATTTTCAGCTAACAAAAACTCTTTAGGAGCGCCAAAAGGATTTAAAGTACCAGTCAAAGAAATTAAGGTCAATGCTGGAGCAGGATTTATTGTAGTTTCCACCGGCTCTGTAATGACAATGCCGGGGTTGCCTAAAGCACCAGCTGCTGAAAAGATCGATGTGACCGCTGATGGAAAAATTACTGGTTTGTTTTAGATAGGTAATTTTATGAAGACTGTGCTGCTAGCCCAGTTTATCCTCGGATGTAGCAACTGCTGCTGAAAAAGTGGCTTGAGTGTTAGTTGTTGTGCTTGGAATCTGTTTGAACTGTATGGTTGAATACATTAACCTTGTTAAAAGCTGATATCCGTAAAATGTTGATTTTATGCCGCTAACTCCAGCGGCCGTGCTGGCAATGCTTGATTATTGTGAAATTCCATTAGAAGAAAAAAATCACTATTATGAAGTGCCCCATAATTGATTAGATATAAAAGTCTAATAATTATGGGGCACTTCATGTATTATATCGAACAGTTTGTCCGTAATTCCATCATAGGAGCCAAATATATACTTGATTACTCTAACTAGAGTTTTCTCATTATGTTAGCCTTTGCGAAAGATAAGATCAGTAAAAACCATCTAGCTTATCTAACTGCTTGGGTAGCTTAATTTTTTTAAAATTAGAAGGGATCGTTTGTTTGACGTACGCAAAAATAAAAGCGGAGTAAAAAAACAGACACTTTTTTTACACAAACCATGGAATGAACTGACTACTTTCCGCTATTTTACAAATAAGGAAGCCTACGGCTTATTTCGATGCTAGTTATTTTCACAAAAAATGGTACAACGTAATTTATTCTAAAAGAAACTTATTTTAAAAGAATAACAGATGGCGGTTTTTCATTATCTTGAATATGAACAAGCTTATTCTGGGAAAGTCCGAATGCTGGGCTATTGAATAGAAACCAGTTAAGGCAGTGGTGTATAGGTTCTTTTTGGACGCTTAAAAAATGAACTGTTTTATATGGAGTATTCTGGAAGGATATTAGTATAGACCCAGTGAGCAGTATTTTTGACGCTGAGTTGTTTAAATAGTACGTTTTTATTAGTAGAAATAAAACAAATAGGAGATGAAATAATGAAACAAGTACCAGAAACAAAAATCAAACTAACGGATGTAAAGGAGTTGCTTAATAAAGGGTATAACCTTTTAGGTGAGCTTCGTGAAGAAGCAGATGCTCCAGTAGCAAAAGCAGAATTTCTGACAGAAGAAATTACAACCGTTTATGGAGAAGAAGCAGCGCGTAAATTTTATAATCCTGAAAACTTCAAGCGGGAAGGGTCTATGCCAAAAGTAGTATTGAAAACTTTATTTGGTGAAGACGGCGTACAGACGATAGATGGAAAGAAACACCATCAACGTAAAAATTATTTCATGGATTTGATGACTCCAGAACGTATGGAAGACTATAGAGCTATTCTAGATCAAAATCTTGCAACCGAACTCGATCAGCAACATGGCACTTTTGAGTTATTCGACCTTTCTAAAAGAGTTCTCTTTAACTCTATTTGTGAATGGGCTGGAATTAATCTAGCACAGTATGATCCGAAAGAAATCGATAAGCTTGCTAGTAATCAAATATCCATGATTAGCGGAGCCATCACTTCTCCAACGGACCACTTGAAAGGAGTAAAAGACCGTAACGAATCAGAGGGATGGGCTCAATCATTAATTAAAGAAGCTCGCAAAAATCCTGTACCAGGCAAAGAAAATCTTGCCCTCTATACATTCGCACAAGCAGAAGACCTAGAAGGAGAGTTATTACCAGTAGAGGTTGCAGCAGTTGAATTGCTAAACATCATTCGTCCTACTGTAGCACTGACGGTTTGGATGGCCTTAATGGGGCATGCGCTTTTCAGTAAAACGAACTTGTATGACCAATTAAAAGAAGACTTTGATACCCTACAAGATTCCTTTATTCAAGAAATGCGTCGCTACTATCCATTCTTTCCTATGTTACCAGCAATCGCTCTTCGTGATGTAGAAATTGATGGTTACGAAATACCAAAAGATAGCTGGGTTGTCTTAGATATTTATGGTACAAACCATGACGCTCGTACGATTGATCATCCAGAAAAATTTGATATCAAAAGATATATTGGAAAAACAAAAGAAATTTCTTATGAAGAAGAATACGAAATGATTGCGCAAGGTGGAGGAGAATTTAGAAATATGCACCGTTGTGCAGGAGAATGGATTACTCTTCACAGTATGCGTGTCTTTTCTGACCAATTAGTAAATAAATATAACTTTAGTATTCCCGAACAAGACTGGACCGTTCCAATGAACCAATTTCCTACGTATCCAAATAGTAAAGCATTGTTGTTTAAAGAATGATTTAAAAATAAAAGTTTGGTAGAGAGCTCCCGATAAAATGGTACCCATGTCAAGGACACAATAAAACAAGAGATTAAGCTGCTTGAAGATGCCTCCTATATTGAATAGGGGCCATCTTTTTTAAATTCCATTGATAACGGTAATTGTTAGAGTAACGTAAGCGCCTAATAGAAAGGTACCTAGAAAATGAAAAAGGACACCTCTATACTGAGAGGTGGGCTCCTATGTCAAGAATCCGGACATAAAAGTACGAACAAATTTGACTTTCAATTTAAATTACTTAATTTAATTTTCGGAGGCCGAAGTTTTAGTCCCGTTCAGATTTTAAAAACGCTTTAGAGTATATTAAATAAGCCCCAACATTATTGAATTTAATAGACTGTAGCTACGCTACAAGTGAAATACGATCACTGTTATACCAACGAATATAGTTATCAATTCCGGCGATTGCTTCATGAATTGTCTTAAAATCTTGGAAATTAACGTATTCACGTTTCAAAATTGAATGAAAACTTTCAATTCGCGCGTTATCGCCGGGCTGACCCTTTCGGGAGTAAGAATGCTTGATACCATACTTCGATAAAGTGTTTTCAAATAAGTCACTTGTGTATTGGCTTTCCATATCACTATGAATAATTTGTGGTTTAACTGCTTGCGCCATGACTTGGGTAATAAAGTTAGTCGCTAGTTCTTTAGTCATCTGCGTATTAAGTGGTAAGCAATAACCCGTCGGGTTACTGGATTATAGACACTAGCTAGGTAACACCAAGTATGGTTAAGGGGAATGTACGTAATATCAGTGACGAATTTACAATTGAAGTGCAACAAGTAAGAAAATAAAAATAGACTCCTAGCCTGAGTCCTGTAGAATGAAGTCACCATAACAATCATCTAAAGGAGTTCTTAGGCTATGAGTCCATATACACATCTTACCTTAAAAGACCGCGAATGCATACTGTTAGGTGTAACTTTACACCATACTTACCAGGTTATTGCCGATCAAATCGGTTGTTCCAAAGCCACTGTGTCACGAGAAATTAAACGCAACGGCGGTCGGGGTGCCTATTCTGCCGTAAAAGCCCAGCAGAACTATCAACAGCGCCGATTAAAGAGTCGTCGCCTCAGGGTACTGGAGAATTTAAAGCTACGCGACTTTGTCCTTCACTGCATTCTTCAACGGCAATGGTCACCCGAGCAAATCGCCGGTCGTTTATCTTTAGAGAACAGTAATTGGCATATCAGCTACAACACGATTTATCGCGGAATTGAACGAAATAATTTAGGCGTTAAACGTAAAAGTCATGGGGCTCGAGGATTCGCTCGAAAGTTACGACATCGTGGGAAAACTCGTAAGGTTAAAGGAACTGTCAACGAACGACGTGGCCGTTTTAATAATGTCCCATCAGTCCATGAACGACCAGTCTCATGTGAGAATCGGACTCGTTTTGGCCATTGGGAAGGCGATACCGTTCGCGGCAAGATCGGGTGTTCGGGTTTAGTGTCACTGGTCGACCGTAAGTCACGATACCTTCTGTCTGAGCGTGTACCCAAAGTGAATGCCAAGAATGTGACCCAAGCGATGATCGACCTCCTGCATACAGTCACACCTAAACGCGTTCGTACACTTACACCAGACCGAGGTACAGAGTTTGCGGGTTATCGTGAAGTCGGTAAAGAGCTTGGTATCTCAGTCTATTTTCCAGACCCGCACGCACCACAACAACGTGGGACCAACGAAAATACCAATGGTCTCATCCGAGAGTATTTTCCCAAAGGAACTGACCTTGATGAACTGACCGATCAAGATATCGCGAAGTTTGTCAGGGATTTAAATAATCGACCCCGTAAGGTCTTAGTCTGGAAGACACCGTCTGAAGTTTTCTTCGGTAAAAAGTTACACTTGATTTGACAATTCGTCGCGCAAAAAAGGACCAAAACAAAAGTTTTGCTTTGATCCCTATTTCAACGCTGATCACTAAAAGTTTTTAAATCAGCTTTTATTACAGATTTATATTAACGTTTTTCAATTTCATCTTCAGCGACCCATTTATGGTTGGTAACTTGCTTGCCACCATTTGTAGGCTGATAATTTACCATGTAAGCTGGTCCCTTTTGGATCTCAACTATCGTAGCAGAGCTATTTTTCATCCCCGCCATATGATCAGCTTTTAATGTTACCTTATCACCTTTTTTGTATTCTTTTCGATTACCCTTGATTTCATTAATAGTGACCCATTTATGATCTTTGACCATTTTTTTATCGGAAGTTGATTTGTAATCTACTGCGTATAACTTCGAGTCATAAGCATTTACGATCGTTGCATTGGCATCTTTCATACCTTTCATATGATCTGCCGTTAACTTAACTTTAGTACCGGCCTTATATTTTGGTTGCTCAGCTTTCTTTAAACCATGCACTTTTTTCGAACCTGTATGCTCGTGCATTTCTGTTTTCTCAGAAGAATGACTGTGCGTAGATGACCCTTCTTTTTGAGTAGAATTACTAGAACAGCCTGCCACCAAGAATAACATGGCAACTACTGCACACACATACAGTACTAACTTTTTCAACTTTCCCACTCCTTTTTGATAAAGTCTGTTTCTACCTTAACTATAACTAAGAAATAGCTAGTTGACAACAAATTACCCTCAGCAAATTGAGTATGCTCATTTATCTTAAAAAAGCGGCACATTCTGCCAATAAAAAAGCCTTCCCTTAGCACTGAAGTGCAACAAAAAAGTTAGACATTTAAATAAGTTTTAACTAGTTAAGACCTGTTTTCGGTATTCTACCGGAGATAGGCCTTTTGTTTTCAAAGAAATTCGTTCATTATTAAACCACTGAACATAATCTTCTGTAATCATAATCAACTCTTCAAGGTCTTGAATCTTACACCGATTCAAACGCTCACGTTTTAATAGATTAAAGAAACTTTCAATTGGTGCGTTATCTAGACAATTTCCTTTGCGCGACATACTTTGAATGAACTCTAAATCTTGTAGTTT
>NZ_BQXH01000010.1 GCF_022836475.1 Ligilactobacillus pabuli
ATTTATACCTCGCTTTGATTTTAATTAGACACTTTAATCGTAGCACACGAGGACAAATGATGTCCTTTTTGCGTAGAAAAAAAGTGCTGATGATCAACTCATCAACACTAAAACACCTTTTACAACTGTTGTACCTGTGATTGTCATAACCTAATCTCCTTGTCATTTAGTTTTTATTTGCAGTTATTTATAGATTAATTATGAACAAAAAAACGTTGCTGTCACAACATTTCTGGCAACTTTAGATGATTAACTATGCATCAATCAATCTGAAATCGTCTCAGAAACGCCACCACAACAACGTTTTAAAGAGAAATTACAATTTATCGGCTCATTCCACGACTTCTCGTTCTTTCCTGTTTATTTTCATTTTCGTTTAAACGCTCAAATTCTCCCCTAGGAGCGTTTTTAGATATTTCGTGAGTAATTCCCTTTAAAACATCTTTAAGTTGCTTAGAGTCACCTAGAATTCGTTTAAAAGCATCTTTTACGTTCAGATAGATACTGCCGATTTCCTTTTTGAGTGATTTTACCGTATCTTTTAATGTTTTATTTTCTTTTTCAAGACTTCTTTTTTGTTCTAAAAGGTCGTTATAGTCGTCCACATTCACGTTAAAACGGTGTCTTAAATCGTTATAATCATCGATTAGCTCTTTATTTTCTTTTGGAAGATCTGTTTCAACGTAGCGTTTCAATCGCTGGTTCGCCTTATATAAGTCATCGTGGTCTTGTAAGAATTTATCTAATTTCTGCTTTGGTATAACAACGTTTCCTGTCTTTTGTTCTTCATTTTTCTTAAATTCATATTTAAGTTTCCCTTTTCCAATAAATTCACCACTTGGCACCTTTACTGTCTTTGTTTCGTATTTAGCACCTAATTTGCTTATGTCTGCCTTTTTCGACGTGTCGCCTGCTAATGCAACGACTTCACTTTTTGTACGCTCTAACTCGTTTTTTTTGTCTTCTAACTCTCCTTTAATTTTTTTATATTCTGGCATAGACTGAATGCTATTCGTTCCAACCTTTACACGCTCGATTTCACGCTTGTTCATCAACGTTTCAATCTCGGACAACTCACTATTACGCCAATCTCTAAACACTTGACGAGAATCGCCAGTTCGTTCAAACCCTTGTTCTTCAATGGCTTTATTAAATGCTGGACGCTTCCTCATGCCTTGTTTGTAGCCTTCAGCAACTGGAATAACGTTCAAATGCAAGTGTGGGCTTGCTTCATCGTTGTGAATCACAGCGTTATAAATTTTCAAGTGGGGGTTTCGATCTTCAAAATTTTCTGTGTATTCTTCTAAAATTTCGTTCGCAATTTTATAATTTGAATACAAATCAAAATCATCTTTCGTTCCCACCTGTACAATGAATTCATACTGCGTATTTAGCGTTTTGTCATTTTTTACTTTGTCGAAATAATCATCAATTTTTCTATCTTTTCTTTTTTGAGTGGCATTATATCGTTCCACTTCTTCGCCAAAAAGCTCGTCATATTTCTCTCGAATGGGAGTCGATTGCAAATATTTATTATCCTTTTCTCGTTCTCGATTGATGTGATTATGGTATTTTGTTTCCCAGTCTTTTTCTTTAAAATCTCGGTTATTATGTTTGATTGATGTTGCCGTTCCTTTGACAAAACTAGCTGACATTTTAACCATTTATAGAACCCCCTTTTTAAGTCTTTGTTGCTTGCACTATACCGGTTTTGCTTACCTTTTGTCAAAAGGTAACGTTTTAGAGGTTTTGACGTTCGCTTCGCTACCATCAAAACACTCTAAACGCTCTTCGAGGAGACTTGCAGTCGGCTAAGGTCAAGATCAAGAGCGTTTGTCTGCTTTGCAGCCAAGAAAAATTTCGCTTGGACTTCGTCCGTTTTCGCTTCATTTTTAAGTGCTGTTTTGTGCCAAATTTTCTAATTTGATTTGCCACAAAATAAAATAAAAAAACCCCCTTAGACTTTCGTCAGGGGGTGAGTTTTTTATTTTTTATAATAGTAATAGAAACTTCTCTTAATTAGGCTGATCTTATTGCAATAACGGATGCCTACTTTTAAAACAACCGATTTATTAATAAATATTGAAAATTTTTAGGAAGAATAAAGCGTTCTCTTGTGAAATTAGAGAACGCTTTATTACTTTAATTTACTGAAATAATTTGTAACTATTAAAAATTGAGATAAATTGTTCAATGGAATAATCAGTCAAATTTGTAAGCTTAGCATATTGCTTTGCTCTTCTGAATTGATTATTCGTAAATAAAGATTTGTATTCTTTATTTACCCATTTATACACAAATTTTTTATAGAGCGGATAATCTTTTTTAGCAATTAAAGGGTGATGACGTTTCAAAACAATTAACACAGAATCGACCTTTGGCTTAGGATGAAAGTAGCTTCGTGGTAGATTTTTAATGATCTTAATATCCAATTCAACAGCCAGTAATAATCCTAAAGCACGTTGTAAATTTTTCAGTCGCTTGGCGAACCCTTTTTCAACGATTAAATAACTATATTTTGCATTACTTTCAAAAGCAATCTTCCATACAATATCTGTACTGATATTGTATGGTATATTTCCAAATATTTTATAGTCAGTGTTTTTCGGAAAATCGAACTGCAAGAAATCCATCGTCAATACTTTAGAATTATTTGATGTTTCAATCTTTTGTTGAGAAATCCTTGCTAACTTTTCATCAATTTCAATCGCTAAAACAGATTGACTGATTAAGTCCAATTCTCTAGTGAAATGACCTTTACCTGCTCCAATCTCAATGATTTTGTCCTGTCCTGTAATGTTCGTATTTTTTAGTATATTTTTGACATGATTTTTAGATGTAATAAAATTTTGAGTGTCCTTTGGGTTTTTCTGGTTCATTATAACCTTCTCCTTGCCATTTTTTTCATTATGAATGAGATAAAGTAATATCTACTACTGCGATACTAGTGCACATACTTGAAACCTCCTTACGTAACTGATTATATCATTTCTGTTTACTTTTTAGAATAAAGCTCTATATGTAATTTTTGCACTTTACATTTCAGTTGGACGTTTTCTTCAAAGTAATATGTTTTTCTTGTCTTCTGTCCAGTCAATCATTGGTACTGGCTCAATGGTTTCATCATGAGATTTAGGTTTTCGTGGGTAAAAACGGTTATAGATTTCGAGATGAACGACCTTTCGACCACGAGTTCCTTTATGCATATCCAAGTCCATATCGTCGATTTTCAGATTGATTTCGTCCATTGCAGGCTGTAAAACATTTTGATTGAACTGTCCAAAGGAATAGCTTTTAGGTGCTCCCATCATTTTTATCAATTCTTTAGGACTAGCCTGTAAAGTAGGACAGGTTTTACCTTTGTCTTTATTTGCTTCACGCATCAATTTATACAAGCGTATCGAGTATTTAGAGTCGAGTTGAACTGTATCAAACAAACGATATTGCGTATAATCGCTCTTTAATTGCAGAAGATAGGGAGCCAGATCGCTAGACAATCGAATCTCAACTTGGCCATTCTCATGATATTTCGCACTTTCAACCCACCCGGTTTGCGTAATGGTTCGCTCTTGTTCGTCTAATATCAAAACTTCTTTTTTTCGAAGTGTACCGATGGCTTTAGCTAAATCAGAGTAGTTTTTCCCGTTTCTTTTGTATCCGAACAACTTCCCTAATTGATAAAGCGAAGTATTAATAATGTTAAAATCTCGGTCATCAGGTTTGATTTTAGAGATTACAAAATCCATTATTTTCAGTTCTCTTGCAGTTAAATCATGGCTCGCTTTCGTGATTAAATCGTTATGTGATACGACATAATAATAACTTTGGTCGTCAACATCATCGTTAAAATTACGGTCTTTATTAAATAAATAGTTTGCCATAAACTGAACTCCTTTCTTAATATTAATAAGTATAAACTAAATCATAAGTAAAATCAATAATTAACATAATAATTGCTTATCATTCGTGTACTTTTTACTTATGATAGGTGTACTTTTTACTTATGATACACCTCTACAAACATTGATACAAAAGCATTCTAACCTCCCTAAGTACTTAAAGTATTAATAAAGTATTATATAAAGTACTTAAAGAGAAATTTGTGTTCCGATTTAAACAATCAGAGAAACACACAAAATAAAAAAAGATTAAGTTCAAGAACTAAGAGCTTAAAGGTCGTCTTGCTGCGCAAGCCTGCATTAAAAAAAATCAAGTTCAAGATCAAGAACTTTTTTTCAAGGAAAAGACCTGTTTAAGCAGATTACTTAAAGTTAGATGACCTTAACTGTTCGCTTACTGCGTTCAGAGAGCGAGTGATAGGCTCGCTACGCTCGGTTAAGGCTTACGCCCTAACAACCACCAAAAAACTTCTAAACACGTTAAAAAGACCCTCGTTGTTTCTAGGTTCTTTTTTTAGTGGTTCTCTGCTTCTTTTCTTTATCAAGATAAAGTGGCAAAGCTAATAAAAAAATAGACATCATTATTGACTTTTGGTTGCCATTGAATACAAAACCCTCGGAAAAAAAAGAAATAAGTAGCACTACACTCATCAACACTAAAAAGTTTAGACCCAAAAAAACGTTGCAACATAGAAAATTGCAACGTTTAGGTTAATTTCAATAATTATTTAGTGACTGAGAGCTTTAAGCGAGAAACAGATCGTAAAACCATTAATCCCAAAATAACTTCTAGTGGGAACATCAAGAGGTTCTTAGGTCCGCGGACCGCAATCAAAGCTGCCCAAGGTGCCTGATACAATAAATGAATCCATAAGGTGTTGAAAAAGAGATTCGTGACTAACATTTGTACAGCTTCATAAGCGACTAACCGCTGCCAGGTGATCTTGTGGTTGTGTAAAAACATTCCGGCGATCACACCTGAAATAAAAGCTGTCAATGTAAAGCCGATGAAAAACTGGGAACTAGTGGCTAAGAGGGTGTTGGCAATCAGGTCGTACAAGATTTTTGCGACCCCACCCAGCCATGGCCCTAAAAAGTAGCCCAGTAACATTGTGCCCAAGAAACCGAAACTAAACTTCACCAGAGATTCTGAACCGACAGCAAGCTTTCCTAAAACGACATTTAAAGCAATTAGAAAAGCAGTTAGTGTTAAAGTCCGCGTCGTTAATCGCGGGCTACTCCAAGATAGTATCGTCATAATAAACATCTCCCAATTGATATTTAGGCTGAAGCCAAAGTTGCACCAGCCTGATTAAGGGGGAGACAAGCACCGAGAATATTAAATTTTTGGTGAATGCGGAAATCATAGCGCGGGCCAATGACGGTGGCCCTTCAATCAGCGTTCACATTCCGTTCCGCTGACCCTTGACGTTATGGTTCCTACCCCTAACTGCTTAAATATACCACAGGTGGGTGAAGAATGCTAGCACTTTTACTTATTTTTTGTAAGCTAGTTTTTAAAAATAAATGGGCTCACCAAAAAAGCTGAAAGGAGCCGCTTTGCAGGGCTGCTTTCAGCTTGAACGTTAATTATGGGCGTTGCTAATTTTTTGTTTGAGTAAGGCACTCCCATACAAGAGCGCTTCAATGACTGTAATAAAGAAACTGACCGGCCAGTCGGTCACGAAGCTCAGCCAAAGTCCAAGCCAAACTCCTGCTAAAACAAAGATGAAGGTTAAACCAATCATTTTGTTTAAGGTATGGACATAGTATTTGGCAGCTTGAGCCGGAATTGTTAACAGGACAAAAATTAACAGTGAGCCAACAATTTGCGCAGTGATACTGATCGTTAGGGCTAAGAGAATCAAAAAGACGATTGAAATCAGCTGGTTAAAACGTTGGTTGTATTCGGCCCCCTGGGCATCAAATGAATTATAAGCAAGTGGGCGGAAAAAGAGCGTTACAACGACTAATAAGACGATACTCAATACAACAAGAGTCAAGAGGCTGGTTTTGTCGATCCCAACGATACTCCCAAATAAAATACTGGTAGCGTAGTTGGACTGGTTTTTAGAAAGGGATAAGAATAAAATTCCTAGTCCTAGAAATAAACCAGAAAAAACACTGATGGAAGCTTCACGACGGCCAACTTTTTCGCCGGAAAGACCAATTAGTAAGCCGCTCGCACAAGTAAAAATCAACATGCCAAGTAAAGGCGAAACACCGATGAAAACACCAAAAGAGGCACCGGAAAAGCCGATTTCAGATAATGTATGGGTAAAAAATGATGTTTGCCGTGCAACCACGAAGACTCCCATAAAAGCACAAATCAAGGCGATAAAGATGCCGGCGGTCAAGGCGTAACGCATGAAAGGATAGGCTAACATTAGTTTTGGGCCTCCTTCTTAGTTAAAGTTGCGGTGTGGTCGTGCAAGTTTAACTCGTAGTCACCGTACTTAGCAATCAGTTCGGGATCATGAGTAATGAAGAGCACGGTTAAATCAGTTTTTTGCATAATATTTTTTAACATTTTTAATAGAAAATTTTTGGAAACTGTGTCTAAACTAGCAGTTGCCTCATCCAAGATCAATAGCTCGGGTTCGGCGCATAAAGCCTGTGCCAGATAGGCACGCTGTTTTTCACCACCAGACGCGTGGCCTAAAGGGTGGTCCGCAATTTTGGTGAGTTTAGTTTCCTGCAAAATCAGCGCAATTTTACGGCGGATTCTGCCAGAATTCCACGGTAACCGCCGTTTTTTGATGCCGAAAGCGACAAAATCTCGGATACATAACGGATAATCGTCATCAATATTCCGTAACTGAGGCACGTATTGAATCTTATTTCGGTCTAGTTTGGTTTGAACATGTTGGTTCCGGCTGTGCTCGAGGTCATTGAGTAAGTGCTTGATCAGAGTAGTTTTTCCGACACCGTTTTCTCCAGTAATACAAGTTAATTGATTTTTGGGAAACGAAAAATTCAGGTCAGAAAACAACAGACGATCTGGAATTCTGAGGTCGAGATGTGAAACTGTAAGAATGTTTTCCATAAGATCATTACTTTCCTTAATAATATTTAGTCTAAATTGCTGCGTTAATAATTTTCTGAAAATTGTTAACTTAATCAGCAGAAAAATCATCACTTCGATAAATCGTACAGGTTATAAAGCTTGATGTCAAGCGCCTTAGCTTGGTTAAGTGAAACCATTACTATTTACAAAATGGCTAAATTTGACTGTTATTAAGGAAAAGACGACCTGATTACTATTTAGAAAAAAATAAATAAACTGGTTGAGGAATTGTGAGAGTCGTTCATCCGGCCAATTTTGAAGTTGATATGCTAAAATAGCAGTAAAATAGCTGATTAAGTTTCTAGGAGGTTGGCAACGATGGCTGAGCAAAATACGGCGAACCAAGACTGGTAGCTGTTCAAAAGCAAAATTGGTGGTTGGCAAAAAGCCTATATGACACTGTTGAACGAAAAGTATGTGCGGTTGTTAAGCGGAGAGGGCAAGCCTGAAGAAAAATTTTGGGCGCTAAATCGCCAAATCAAAGCGGACCAGCAAAGTCCTGGAGTGATGGTCGACATGAGACGGTCTAATTTAGAATATGCATTGATCAGATTAGTGAATGATGGCGTGATTGGTTTAGTTGATTTAGCAGAGTTTAGTCCGTCTTTAAGGCAAAGTATCGTATATTCAGTCCAACTTTCTTATTAGTATATAGAACAGTCAGGTAGGTGGAAAGAAAAATCAAACGTGAAGAAGTCTTTGCATTCGTGCAACAAACATACCAGACTAAGCCAGAGTTTCTCTGGAAAAAGAACCCAACTTATGCAGTCTTACGTCACTCTGCAAACCAAAAGTGGTACGCAATCGTGATGAATGTTGAACAGGCCAAGCTGGGGTTACCAGGTGCTGGACAAGAAGACATTTTAGATTTAAAGTTACCCCCGGAAACTATCGCTAATTTAAGTGAGTTTCCGGAATTTTTGCCGGCGTATCATATGAATAAAACTCATTGGTTGGCAGTGCGCTTGGCTAAAGTTGAGCGTGCTGAGTTAGCAGCTTTGTTGGCGCAAAGTTATCAGCTCACGAGTTAGAAGTTTAGTTGTATCTGAAAAATAAAGAAGTTTTAGACGATGACTGTTCCGGATGTAGTGGCGGAGTTTTAGTAGAGGCTAAGTAACACAAAAAACTAGCAAAAATCGCACCTAAGTTAAGGTGTGCGATTTTTACTAGTTTTTTAGTTTAAAATTTTTCTTAAATTGTGGTTCTGGTTTAAGTTTATACATATTTAGCTATCCAAAAAGTCCTTTAAATCCTGTGTAGTATCAAATTCGGGAACATCATCTGGAATGATTCCCAGTTTCTTGGCTTCTGCTGCTACTAAAGCACGCCTGGTTTTTTCTGTTGGTTCGTCTGTTTCTGTCAGGATTTCAAAAGGAATCTTTTTTTGCAGGATCAACTGTCTCGCTGCCATGTTAAAGTAAGCATTGATACTCAAACCAGCAACACTTAATTCTTTTGTTAGTTTAGCTTTAAGTTCATCATCAAGTCGGATGGTCGTTGCACTAGTTGTCATTTCAATCATTCCTTCCTCCGTTTTGACGTCATTATAACATACAAATGATATGCGGACAATTAAAGTGATTAGATATAGTCTTGCATCCTAAAATTGTTGTAGGGTATACTAATAGCTAGTGGCTGAGTCCACAAAATCATGGTGGTTCGTAACCATCCCACCTAAAAAAACTAGGAGGCTTTTTCGTATGGAAAAATCACAACAAGCAGTCTCGGAGCTGACTAAAACAGCTTTAGTGGCTGCTCTTTATGTGGTGTTAACTGTGGCATTATTGCCATTGGCTTATGGTCCGATTCAATTACGTTTGTCAGAGATGCTCAATAACCTGACAGTTTTTAACAAGCGTTATATTTGGGCGGTGGCCTTAGGATGTTTGATTGCTAATCTCTGGTCATCAATGGGAACAGTTGACGTGGTATTTGGCACGTTAGGGACTGTAGTCATGACTTCAATCAGTTGGTTTTTAAGTCAGAAGACTAAATCGGTGCCGCTCAAGTTATGTATTAGTGTAGTTGTTTGTACATTAATGTCATGGAGTGTGGCACTGGAATTGCATTTGGTCAGTCAGGCACCGTTCTGGTGGACTTTCTTGACAGTTGGAATTGGTGAGTTTTTAGCCATGGCACTTGGAGCTGTAGTGACCTACTTATTAAACCAGCATTTTGATTTGACTAAATAAACACAGAGCGGAGTCACCCGGGAGAGCTTGAGTACCAGCAACATTCAGCACATACGAGAAAAAGTAGATAGGAGTGAAGAAGTTTGACATTTGAAAAAGTTTTACCTGAATTAAAAGCAGGAAAAAAAGCTATCCGCCAAGAATGGGGTGGCAGTGAAGAATATATTTTTGTAGTTAACGGTGATAGTTTCCACGGAGAAGAAGTTAATCCATATTTTCTGATCAGAACGAAGGAAACCCCAGCGTTATCACAATTTATGCCAAATTCATGTGATATTTTGGCGGACGATTGGGTACTGGTCGACTAATGGCTGAACGGACAACGATTGCCGGGCAAAGAGTACTGGTGACGGGAGTGGCATCAGGCATTGGTCAGGCGCAAGCACGCTTGTTTTTGGAACAGGGGGCGCTAGTCTTTGGGGCGGATCTGCAGGAAAGCCCGTTAGTTGAAAAATTAACCAGGGATTTTCCCGCTAGTTTTATTTTCGTTCACTGTGATGTGCGGCACGCCACTGAAATTACTCAGTTGGTCGAGCAGGTCAACGCCACTGGTCCGGTGGATATTTTGTTAAATACGGCGGGAATTTTAGATGCCTACCGTCCTTCGCTAGAAACGACGGTTGCTCAGTGGGATAACGTGATGGACACTAATTTAAAAAGCATGTTTTTGTTGTGTAACGCTTGCTTACCGCAAATGTTGCAACAGGGACATGGAGTGGTCGTTAACATGGCATCGATTGCTGGCTTAGTGGCTGGCGGTGGTGGCGCAGCCTATACTGCGGCCAAACATGCCATTATTGGTTATACCAAGCAACTCGATTATGATTATGCTGGGCAAGGGATTCGGGCGAATTGTGTTGCACCAGGTGCAATTAATACGCCGATGAATCAGGCAGATTTTGCTGGCGATGGTCAGATGGCCAAGGAAGTCGCTGCACAAACGCCTGCTTTACGTTGGGCACAACCGGAAGAAGTTGCAGCCTTGAGTTTATTCTTAGCGTCACCACAGGCAGACTATATTCATGGTGCAGTAGTGCCGATCGATGGCGGTTGGACAGAAAAATAAACTGAAATTATTATTACCAGTATGGCAAAAAAGGATGATCCTAAAAAACTAGGACCATCCCTTTTTTATTTGAGCTTCGATAATGCTCGCTTTCTCCCGCTTTGCTCCGCTCTGTGATCATTTTTCAGCATTCCATTCTGCTTTAAACTCTGCCAGAAAATCTAGCATATGTTGTTGCCGATTCTCCGCAATTTGACGGGCACTAGGAGTGTTGAGCTTGTCTTTGATCTTGAGTAATTTTTCGTAAAAATGGTTAATAATCGTTTCATTGTCTAAATTCCGGTATTCAGCTCTAGTCATTGATTCACGAGGACTGATCCGGGGATCGTAAATTTTTTCAGAGTGGTGACCACCAAAATAAATTGCCCGGGTGATACCGATTGCGCCAATTGCATCAAGCCAATCAGCATCTTGAACGATTTGACCTTCCAGAGGTAGTTTGACAGCTTGACCATCTAAAGTATGCGCAAAGGACATATTTTGAATGATAAAGAGAATCTGCTCAGTTTGTGGCTGTGAAACTCCAATTTCAGCCAAAAAATCACTTAATTCAGTGACAGCTTGTTGTGGGTCAGCCACTAGTTTGTCATCGATCACATCGTGCAAGTAAGCGGCAGCTAAAGTGACAAGTTGGTTCGCATTTTCTGTCGTACTTAGTTTACGGGCCATCGCCACGACGCGGCGAATATGATCAAAACCATGGCCAGTCCGGTCTTGGGTCATGTGGTCGTGAGAATATTCCGAAATTTTGGTTAGTTGTTGTTCACTGTTCATGGTTGAGCTTACTCCTTATATCGTTATTTTTCGATTTGAATTTGGTCTAGTATAGCATATGCTGGTGCGCACTAGCAATTTAACTGCCATTACTTTTTGCTTTTTTCGTAGCCTCTCGAATGAAGGCAGCCAGCAGGTCGACTACATAAGGAGTAAAGAAAGCGTCTGAACCGTGGGGACAGTCTTTGAGCTGGTAGAGGTCGTTTTGGACGTGCTGCTCCGTTAAAAAGGCGCTGAAAGTTAAACTTTGTTTTAGAGGTACTTGTTCATCGGCTGTACCATGCAGTAACAAAAAAGGACCGAGTCGGCGTTTCCCTAGCAAAGTAGGTAAGGCAGGCTGGTGCGGTAATTCAAATTGGCCCGCAAGCGTGATACAAGCCCGGAAATTAAGCGGCAGGGTATGAACGTCTTCACGGTTGAATTCTTGCTGGCCAGTTGCTAAAACTGCTCCGGCTGCAGCGTATGCACTTAGACCTTCGCCCATCGCAATCAGGCGGTTCGAGTCAAGCTGATATTTCCAGGCATGCAGCATCAAAAAACGCGCGGCTGAATTAAAACTAGCGATGGTAGTCGGGTGAAGCTCGCTAGTCGCTAGAATCGCAACGGCATAGCCCTTGTTAGTTAGTTGCAACAGCGCACTTAAACGTGAAACATGCGGGTCAGCCGCAAATAAAATCACCGGGTAGTGCGGCTGAGCCTGCTGAGTTAAATTAGCCGGGACACATAGGGTCAATTGTTCTTGGTATTGGTCATCTTGGTAGTAGGTGAGCTGTTGCCAAATGTGGGGCAAACGGTCCCCCACCGGTTCAATTAGTTCGTGAAGATTGTTTGCTTCTTGCAAGTCGATTGACCACCTTTATTTGTGAGTTAAAAATTCTGTTCTTTTCCTATTATATGTTACCCTATTCTTCATGTGAAAGGTTGAATTTCGCTTGTAAATAAATTAAACTGTAATAAGTGCGTGAAACATTAATGGAATTGTGTGTGTTTCACAAGAAGAAACGAAGAGGATACCTATGACACCAATAGAATTTAAAGAAACATTACAACAACAGAATATCGAACTGACAGCCAAACAGCAAGAACAATTTGCGACTTATTTTCAGCTGCTAGTAGAATGGAATCAAAAAGTTAACTTGACCGCGATCACTGCTGAAGAAGAAGTGTATCTCAAGCATTTTTACGACTCACTGGTCCCAGCTTTTGATGTGCCGGAATTGCGTGAACAAGCAGCTAGCTTGTGTGACGTTGGTGCTGGTGCGGGTTTTCCGTCATTACCACTGAAAATTATTTTCCCAACTTTGCAAGTCACCATTGTTGACTCATTAAATAAGCGAATCAAATTTTTAGAAGAACTAGTTGCGGCGTTAGGGTTAACAGACGTGACATTGGTGCATGCGCGGGCCGAAGATTTTGGTGCTAAAAAGAGTCCAGCTCGTGAAAGTTTTGATGTGGTGACCGCACGAGCCGTCGCTAATTTGCCAGTTTTGACAGAATTATGTTTGCCATTGGTTAAAGTTGGTGGGAAGTTTGTTGCTTTGAAAGCACAAAAAGCTGAAGAAGAATTAGCTAAAGCTCAGTATGCAATTCAAACTTTGGGCGGTAAATTAGAAGCTGATTTCGAAACCACTTTACCAGAAGACAACGAACAAAGACATACAATTGTGATTGCAAAACAAAAGACATCACCGAAGAAGTACCCACGAAAAGCAGGAACACCAAGCAAACTACCATTGTTAAAGTAGCATGAAGCATAGGGAAAAGAGCAGTTCAAAGCTGCTTAATTAACAAAATCGAGGAGGCCAAGCATGGCATTTTCATTTTTTGGTAAAAATAAACCACAAGAAACCCCACACCGGGGTGAAGAAATTCAACAGGTTCCAATTAAGGCCATTATTTCCAATCGTTTTCAGCCACGGAAGATTTTTAGCCAAGATAGTATCCAAGAACTAGCGGAAACGATTCGTGAACATGGACTACTGCAGCCAATTATCTTGCGGGAGTATGAAACACAAAAGTTCGAAATTATTGCTGGTGAACGCCGGTTTAAAGCAGTTGAATCCTTAAACTGGGAAAAGATCCCAGCAATTGTGCGGAAGATGACTGATAGTGAATCAGCTTCGATGGCCGTGATTGAAAACTTACAACGTGAAGGTTTAACAGCCATTGAAGAAGCTCAAGCTTACAAACGATTGATGGAGTTAAATAGCTTAACTCAAGGGCAACTAGGACAAGCGATTGGCAAGAGTCAATCATTTGTTGCTAATAAACTGCGGTTGTTGAAGTTGGACTCCCAGGTTCAACGGGCAATTTTACAAAGGCAACTAACTGAACGACATGGTCGCGCCCTGGTTAGTTTACCAGCAAAAAAACAAGTTGAGGTCCTAGAAGACATCGTCAAAGATGAGCTGTCTGTCAAGGAAACGGAACAATTAGTCCAAAAAGTTAACCAGCCTCAAAAGCAGACCAAGAAGCCTAAAGTTAAGACTAAAGGCACTGCTAGAAATACTAAACTGGCTGTCAACACCATTAAAAAGTCGGTCAAAATGATCAAAGATTCCGGCATTAAGGTCAAGACAACAGAAGAAGACGTTGATGGCGTCCACCGGATCACAATCGAGATTCCGTTAGACGAAAAAACACAGCCTAAAAAAGCAAGTAAGAAGTAGGAGGGAATCGTTGCAATGGGAGTAGTGATTGCATTAGCGAACCAAAAGGGCGGCGTTGGTAAAACAACGACCGCGATCAACCTTGGAGCAGCTTTGGCGAAAAAAGGCCAAAAAGTACTCCTGATCGACCTGGATGCCCAGGGCAATGCAACTAGCGGCTTGGGAATTCGCAAGTCCGAAATTGAAGAAGATATCTATGATATTTTGGTCAATGAGACCCCAGTCGAAGATGTTATTATCAAAACAGACACAGAAAACTTAGATTTGATCCCAGCTACCATTCAACTTTCTGGGGCTGAAATCGAATTAACTTCACAGATGGCGCGGGAAAAACGTTTGGCAGATGCAATTTTGCCAGTCGTGGATGATTATGATTATACCTTGATCGACTGCCCGCCATCTTTAGGATTGTTAACGATCAATGCTTTTACCACGTGTGACAGCATTTTGATCCCGGTCCAAAGTGAATACTATGCGTTAGAGGGATTGAGCCAGTTAATGAATACGATTCACCTGGTTCAAAAACACTTTAATCCCAACTTGTACATCGAAGGCGTTTTGTTAACGATGTTTGACAAGCGGACTAATCTGGGGAACCAGGTCGTAGAAGAAGTGCGCAAGTTCTTCAAAGACAAGGTTTATCAAACGATCATTCCACGAAATGTGCGCTTATCTGAGGCACCTAGTCATGGAATGTCGATCATTGAATATGATCCAAACTCGCGTGGTGCCTGGAAATACATGAATTTAGCCAAGGAGGTTTTAGCAGCCCATGGTGAATAAAAAGAAAAGTTCAAAGGGACTAGGACGCGGGATCGAAGCTTTATTTACGGATTTTAAGGAAGAAGCGGCTGAAAATGAAACTGTCAGTGACATCGCCTTAAATGAGATCCGCCCGAACCCCTACCAACCCCGGCAAAGTTTTGATGAGGCTGGTTTACAGGAATTAGCGAATTCGATTCAAAAGAGTGGGGTTTTTCAACCAATTATTGTCAAACCATCAACGGTGAAAGGCTATGAGATCGTAGCGGGCGAACGACGTTTTCGCGCTTCGAAACTCGCTGAGAAAAAGACGATCCCAGCTATTATCAGGGATGTCGACCAGCAACAAATGATGGAAGTGGCTGTGCTGGAAAACTTGCAACGTGAAGACTTAAATCCGATCGAAGAAGCTGAAGCATACAATACTTTGATGAATAACCTAGATCTAACTCAAGTTCAAGTTGCTGACCGTTTAGGTAAATCTCGTTCATATATTGCCAATTATCTGCGGTTGTTAAGTTTACCGGCTAAAGTGAAGACTTTGATCCGGCAACAACAGTTAGCGATGGGGCAAGCCCGGACCCTCTTATCTTTAAAAGACAAGAGTAAAATTGAAGAACTAGCCAAGCGAGTGATCGACCAGCAGCTAACGGTCCGTCAGTTAGAAGCAGTGGTGGCCGAATTAAACGGCGATGTGAAAAAGAAAGCTAAGCCTCGTCCAAAAAAGGCCTCACCATTTTTAAAGGAAAGTGCCGAACTGTTAGGTGAAAAGTTTGGGACGAAAGTTGCCATTAAGGCAAATGAAAAGTCTGGCAAGGGTAAGATTGAAATTAATTATCTGTCAAATGACGATTTAAACCGGATCTTAGATGTTTTAGATATCCGGTTAGATTAAGCAGGTGAGAAAATGTATGATTTACATGATTTTGTTGAAATGAAAAAGCCGCATCCATGCGGAACTAATCGCTGGGAAATCGTCCGGATGGGCATGGATATTAAAATTAAATGTACCGGCTGCAACCGGTTGATCATGTTGCCGCGTAAAGAATTTGAACGGCGGATGAAAAAGGTTTTGGATAAATAAACCAGGAATTAAGCATAAAAAATAATCAAGAAAGAGTGGAATTAGACCATGGCATTAACAGCAGGGATCGTCGGTTTGCCTAATGTCGGCAAATCAACATTATTTAACGCAATTACTAAAGCGGGCGCTGAAATGGCTAACTATCCGTTTGCTACGATCGACCCGAACGTGGGAATGGTTGAAGTACCAGATAGTCGGTTACAGCGGATCGATGAAATCGAACCAGCAAAGAAAATTATTCATACAACTTTTGAATTTACTGATATTGCAGGGATCGTTAAGGGTGCCAGCAAGGGTGAAGGTTTAGGAAATAAGTTCTTGGAAAATATTCGCCAAGTCGATGCGATCGTGCACGTTGTGCGGGCCTTCGACGATGACAATATTACGCATGTTTCCAATAAAATTGCACCTTTAGAAGATATTGATACGATTAACTTAGAACTAGTTTTGGCCGACTTAGAAGCTGTTAATAAGCGCTACACTAAAGTTGAAAAAGTGGCACGAACAACTAAGGACAAGGATTCAATTGCTGAATTCAAAGTTTTGGAACGCATCAAGCCAGTCCTAGAAGCCGGTAAATCCGTGCGCTCTTTGGATTTCAACGAAGATGAACAAAAAATTGTCAAAGGCTTATTCTTACTGACTTCTAAACCAGTGTTGTATGTCGCTAATATTGCTGAAGACGATATGGCAGATCCAGAAGTCAGCAAGTACTTCCAAGAAATCAAGGATTTTGCGGAAAGTGAAGGCTCTGAAGCTTTGGCAGTTTGTGCACAAACAGAAGAAGAAATTGCTGAATTAGATGATGCTGACCGGCAAGACTTCTTAGAAGCTGAAGGTGTTGAAGAATCTGGCTTGGATCGTTTGATTAAGGCTTCCTACAAATTATTGGGCTTGGCAACTTTCTTTACTGCTGGCGGCAAGGAAACTCGTGCTTGGACATTTAAGAAGGGCATGAAGGCGCCACAAGTTGCTGGAGTGATTCATTCCGATTTTGAACGTGGTTTTATCCGGGCAGAAACAGTTTCGTTTGCAGACTTGGATAAATTTGGCAGTCTGCAAGCAGTGAAGGAAGCCGGAAAACTTCGCGCAGAAGGCAAAGAATACGAAGTTCAAGATGGTGACATTATTGAATTTAGATTCAATGTCTAAAACAGAGCGGAGTGAAACGGGAGAAAGCGAGCATTATCGGGCTGAGACAGAAAATCACGTTTTTCAGTGATGTGCTGTCTCAGTTGGATAAGCGGAACTTTCTGTTTCACGGAGCTCGACTACAAAACAGAGCGGAGTGAGGCGGTTAAGAGATGAGCATTAACAGGCTTTCACACTATAATGCGGTTCCAAGCATTGTAGTGTGAAAGTAGGTTAAGCGGAATCTCTTGCCTCACGGAGCTCGACTAAGAAAACAGAGCGGAGCAAAGCGGTTAACTCTCGAGCATTATCGGAGCCTGACCTTTAATGCGTTTTAGGCATTGAAGGCCAAGCTTAGATAAGCGGAAAGCCTTGGCTTGAGTAGCTCGACTACAAAAACAGAGCGGTTAGAATTATTGCTTGACTAGGAGAATGGGAGGACTTTTCTTGGCAAAAGAAACGATTCGAGAAAAAAATGAGAAAGCTGCACAAAAACAAACTGAGCATCTTGAACATGCAGAGGTAACAATGCGTGATGGTGAATATGCTGGTTTGACCAAACGAAATGAAGATTTTGTCTTTCATTTAAATAAAAATTTGGAAGAATATAACTATGATGTAGAGAAAAAAGAAGCCGTCTTAAATGACGTGTACCATGAATTGCTGAACAAACAAAAGAGCGGGATCACCGCTAATAAATTGTATGGTTCAGTCACAGAATACACTGAAAAAATCATTGGCGGCCAGACTCAGCAAAAGGAAAAGCGTTCGACTAGCAAAACTTTTTGGTTGATGGCCTTAGATAATGGATTGATCATGTTTATCATGTTCTGTGTCTTGTATGCGGCAGTTGGTTTCTTTGATAAGAAGAGCTCTTCTGTCAATGGCGGTTGGATCACCTTGTTAGGGACCTCAATTATCGCTGGGGTCGGTTTGGCATTCTTCTATGTCATGATGGATCCAAATAATGCTAAAAAATCTAAGAACAAATTGGGTCGTGGTATTATCGTGACCCTAGAATTGGTAGCAATTTGGATGGTTGCTTTTGGGTTGATTGCATTGATCCCAGGTCAGTATAACCGGACCTTGGCTCCAGTAGTATACGTTGTTCTAGGCGTTGTAGCCTTTATTGTCAGATACTTCTTGAACCAGAGATATCACTTCCCTAAATTGGGACGCGACGTCAAAACTAAATAAGTTTAAGCAAAAAAACCAGCATTCTGAATTTCACAGAATGCTGGTTTT
Source organism: Ligilactobacillus pabuli (assembly GCF_022836475.1). Lineage (GTDB taxonomy): Bacteria > Bacillota > Bacilli > Lactobacillales > Lactobacillaceae > Ligilactobacillus > Ligilactobacillus pabuli. Next base: position 17,890 of record NZ_BQXH01000010.1, read on the forward strand.
TTTGCGGCTAGAGTTAAAGGGGAAAATGGATTTTCCAATGAAATTTTGACGAAGTCGGTCCAGAACAACTTTGTGTACCCAAGTATTGCGAAGTGGGGTACAGTTTAGCAAAAATCTACTCTGACAATCAGCAGTCAAAAACAGTTAATACGCACTGGCTGTTAACTCATTCTGCCGGCTTTATTGTGCACAGGTGGATAACTAGTAGAAAGAAAAGTTATCCACAAGTTAATCTGTATACTTAGTTAGTGCTTCGGCGACTCCCCCGTCATCATTTGAACTGACAATATGGTCAGCGACTGCTTTAACCGTCGGAAAGGCATTTTCCACCGCGATTCCAACGCCCGCATCTTTGATCATGGGTAAATCATTGTCACCATCGCCGATTGCCATCGTTTGGCTCAGTGGTACATCCAATAATTTGGCAACGTGTTCGATGGCTTTCATCTTGGAAACAATTAAGTCAACGATTTCCAAATAAGTTGGTTTGGAACGCTGGTAACTGATGTGCAGTTCCGGGTGGTCAGCCAGACTGTTTGCTAGAGCACTAATTTCTTCTGGTTGTCCCATACATAAAATTTTATGCAATGGTTGACTGGTAGTTCCCAGTTCTGGGGCAAAAGGGCCGACAGTAGCGGCGACCTGGGTGATTTCTTCTTCCTGAATGACCCAGTCGTCATGGTGTTCAGTTAACCATTTTTCGCCAGCAAAGACATTGACACTAATGGCTAGCTTGTGGCTGCTGATCATGTACAAAAGTTGGGGTAAAACATTGGCTTGCAGTGTTTGTTCAAATAGAGTGTGGTCCTCGTTGGAGTCCGCAGTTGTTTGTAAGACCAGGGCACCATTTAAGGAGATCATGATGGCGGTTGTCCCCAACTGACGGGCAATTTCATGCATCCCAAGCGGTGGACGCGCAGACGCTAAGAAAAAGGTACCACCGTCGTCAACATACTTATGCACAGCTGCAGCAACAGTAGGTAGAATTTCGTTTTTACTAGTGATCAAAGTATTGTCCACATCACTAAAAGCAATTTTGATTTGCGGCATAAATTTTCACCTCATGTTAGTTTACCTTTAGTTTACCTTGATTTGCGCGTTTAACAAGTTAATTTTTGAAAACGGCGTCATGTTCAGCCAACCTTTTTGCTGATATTCATGGTAAAATCAAATTGAAAACTAGTTGATGGGAGGAAAAGCCATGCCCTTAGTGATAGTGATAGGCAGTATTTTATTGTTGGTCGTTTTGATCGTTAAGTTTAAGATGCAGACATTTCCTGCATTACTGTTAATTTCATTTTTGGTGGGGGCATTGTTGAAGATTCCACTCGTCAAATTACCGGGGATCGTTGTCGGTGGAATGGTGGAACAATTAGTTGAGTTAGTCGTGATCATCGGGTGTGGTTCGATGCTCGGGAAAATTGTGGCTGATGCAGGCGGCAGCTATGTGATCGCAGATTATTTAAGTCAAAAGTTTGGCAAACGCTGGATGCAGCTCGCAGTTGTCTTAGCTTCGGCGATTATCGGCTTTGCGTTATTTTTTGAAGTGGGATTAGTGGTGTTATTACCGATCATCTTTGAAATTGCCAAAGAATTACGGGTCCCATTGGCTAAGCTTGCGTTACCAATGGGAGCAACGCTCAATACGATGCACGGTTTGTTACCACCGCATCCTGCGCCAACTGCTTTAGCTGAGATCGTCGGAGCTGATCTCGGTGATGTGATTTTAATGGGAATCATTGTGGCGATCCCGACCATGTTGGTGGCGGGGCCCGTGTGGAATGCAGTGTTGGAACACTTTTTTCCAAAAATTTATCGGCAGGAAACAACTTTGCATGGCTTTGATGCCGAGGAAGCTTTGCCAGAGTACCATCATTTGCCCAGTTTTTCTTTAAGCGTGGTCACGACGTTAATGCCAGTACTAATAATTGGGGTCTTGACCCTGATGTGGCAGCTATTACGCTTGCCAGCACAGGTGGAAAAAGCCCTCAAGTTTGTGGCAAATCCCAACGTTGCCTTAATTTTCTCATTACTGTTTGCGATTTATGCGATGGGAATTAGGCAAGGGCGAACGTGGAAAAAGATTGGACGATCATTATTTAAGGGACTCAAACAAGTGGCATTCGTGGTCTTTCTAACGGGTGCAGGCGGGTCTTTTAAGGCAGTTTTAGAACAAGGCGGCATTGCGGCATATATTTCTGAATTGTTCCAGGGAATCAGCCTTTCTCCGCTGCTGGCGGGGTGGTTAATTGCAGCGCTAATGCACATGTGTCTAGGCTCATCAACGGTGGCAGCGATGACGTCGGCCAGTTTAGTAGGACCGCTCATTATCCAAACGAACGCTAATCCAGTTTTAGTCGTGTTGGCGATCGGAGCTGGTAGTATTTTTGGAGATAATGTGACAGATGCTGGTTTTTGGATGGTCAAAGAATACTTTAATTTCTCGATCAAAGAAACTTTTCTGGCCTGGAGTACCACCACCTCGATGATTGCGTTTGCGGGTTTGGGAACCATTTGGCTCTTAGATTTCTGTGGTGTGTAATAGTTATCCAAAGGTTATCCACAAGAAAACGGTTAAATTGGGGATAAGTCTGACAAATTGTGGATAAATACTAACAAGATGAATGAAGTGGGGAATTTAAATGACAGAATTAGATGAAAAATTAGCTGTGGCACTGACGCACAAGCTGCAGGCAGTTGATTTCCAGACCGCACTAATGCTCAAAGACCAAAAGGGAAAAACGTTGACTTGGCATGAACAAGAGGTTTTTCCCAGTGCGAGTTTAATTAAAGTTGGGATCGCGGCCTACGTTAAAAGCGTCTGGAACAAGCAGCCAGGAATTTTAACGGAGATTTTGACAGTCCAGCCGGACCAACGCGTGGCGGGAGCGGGAGTGATGCACCACCTAGCTCAGACTGAGTGGAGCGTGCGTGATGTGTTGGCGTTAATGTTATCAACTTCTGATAATACAGCGGCGAACATTCTGATCGACCGCTTTGGCTTGACTCAAATTAATGAATGGTTGGCGGTGACTTACCCAGGTTTACAGTTGCAACGGCGGTTCATTGCCCCAGTCATCGATGGACGGGACAATTTTTTAACAGCGGCTGCTTTTTTGCCAGCCTGGCAGGAGCTTTTGGCCGGAACAGATGAATATGCTCAGGTGTGCCGAACTGCCTTACATGAACAAACCGAACGGGGCAAGCTGGTCTATTATGCTGATGACTTGGGCTTTAGTGGCGAGACCTTCAATAAAACGGGTGACCTGGCTGAAGTTGAACATGATTGTGCTTGTTTGCAGCAGGGAGATAGTTGGTTTGATTGCCTGTTATTAACTAAATTTACGGGTCCAAAGCAGCACCAACAAGCGCTAACGCTCCAGCGCCAAGTAGGGAAACTGTTACTAGAAAAGCTACTGAAAACAGCGAACTAACGAAGACATTAATTGCTTGTTAATGGTGATTCCTATATAATTAATGTAAGAACTAAGACATTTGTTAGTCACTTGAGACACGAAGAAAAGCGGTGTTTTCTATGAGCAGACAGCTGTGGATCGGGATGCTGATTATAGTGTTAGTGGTAATCAGTGTAATAGTAGAATTTGTGACCCACACCTTTTCGTGGGGAATTATTTTGCTGCAAATTTTGTTTTTAGTTTATGCACTACTGCAATTTAATCGGCGCTGAGTGTGGGGTTAAGTGATTAGACGTTAAGTATGAAATTATAATCGTAGAACAGGCATTTACGCAAAAAACGTGAATGTCTTTTTAGGTATGAGCAGAGGTGGAAAGTAATGCGTAAAGTGGTGTTTTATGGTGCAATTAGTTTAGATGGCTATTTGGCAGACCAGCAGGATGATCTGCAGTGGTTATTTGACACTGATCTAGCAGGTGAGTCAACTTACGCCGACTTCGAGCAGCAGGTCGATACTTTTGTGATGGGGCGAAAGACTTATGAGGAAACTAAGAAAATTATGGCTGGAGTTGAACTATATCCAGGACAAGAAAAGGTAGTTTTTACCCATCAAGCACTAGCACCGGACAAGGATGTGACCTACGTTTCTGGGGATGTTGAGAAAATCATGCAAGAATATCGTCAACGAGATGGCAAAGCGATTTGGATCATTGGAGGCGGCTCGATTTTAAAGCCCCTTTTAGAGGGAGATTTGATAGATGAGTTTTGGATTCAAATTGCACCAGTGTCGCTAGGGCAGGGCAAGCGGCTCTTTTTGCCAGGCGATTATGGTGGGCGCTTGGAGTTAGTTGAAACGACACAAATGGGTGAATTAACAGAATTACATTTAAAACGGAAAGAATAGGTGGAAAATGAAATTTAGTTGTGTAAATTGTGGGAGACCAATTGAAAAATGGACAGAAGCGTACTGGAAATTTCCTTTACCTGAAAAAGGAATGACGGAAATTCAAGCATTCTTAAAGTTGAATGCAAAAGCATATTGTGTTTCTTGTGTTGAATTGAAAGGGGAGAATTCACGCAAATCGAATTAAAGGAACTACAGCCGGAACAGCGCTTAGCTTTTTGGCAGCTGGCTTTTAGTGACAGTCAGGCAGAATGGACCAAATGGAATGGTCCTTATTTTCATGATGTCTTACCCACGCAAACTGAGTTTATGGCTGAGGACCATGAAAATAAATATGTTCAAAATCCACTCCGAAAAGTGATTTGGGCCGATGGTGAAATGGTTGGGCTAGTCACTGCTTATTTTGAAGATGAGCCGCTAAATCAGTGGCTTGATGTGGGAATTACTGTTTATCGCCAGACACAGTGGCACCAAGGAATTGGGCATGCTGCTTTACACCAATGGATCACAGAATTATTTGACCGAACGTCATTACCGCATCTTGGACTGACGACTTGGTCGGGAAATCAGCGGATGATCAATTTGGCGGAACGGTTACATTTGCGCAAAGAAGCTGAGGTTAGACAGGTCAGATACTGGCAAGGCCGATACTGGGATTCAGTTAAATATGGTATTTTACGCTCAGAATGGCAGCAGGAATCAAAAAACCACTAGCCGTTTTAGTTGTTTGGAACGATTATGAGTGGTATGTTGAAGGTAATTAATGTCAGTAGAAAGGCAGGCAGGATACCAATGAAAACACTTAATTTATACTTAGTTCGGCACGGACAGACTTATTACAATATCTTCAATAAATTGCAGGGCTGGAGTAATTCGCCGCTGACCCAAGCTGGAATTGACGGCGCAAAAGAAATTGGGGAACGTTTGGCAGATGTTAATTTTGCTGGTGCGTTTTGTTCAGATACCGGACGGGCAGTTTCAACAGCCCAAATTATTTTGGACTTAAACCAGGCTTCTGCGGTCAAAGAACCGCACCAGGCTCCATTTTTCAGAGAAGAGTTTTATGGTTATTATGAAGGCATGGATATGAACCAGTCCTGGTATTTAGCAGCGGGTCCTCACGGATTAAAAAATATCGGTGAAATTGTGGCCAAGTATTCCTTTGACACCGCTAAGGATTTCTTGAAGGAAGCTGATCCATTTGGGATGGCTGAAAATCATGAAGAGTACTGGCAGCGGGTCGATCAAGGATACGAGTTGATCGCCAATGACCCGCAGCTGCAGGATGGCGATAATGTGTTGGTGATCTCGCATGGTAATACGCTGCTGAGTTTAATGGATCGTTATGCGCCAGGACGCTATGATTTAAGTGAACGGCCAGCGAACGGTAGTTTAACCAAACTGAAGTTGACCGATGGCAAAATTGAAGTGGTCAGTTACAATGAATAGAGTTAAATCACAGAACGAAGAAAACTGGTTAGCTCCTGAGTATCTCGGAGGCCGACCTTTAATGCGTTTTTTAGATAGGTGGAAGGATCTGGGGGAGTAGCTCGATTAAATTCCAGATAAAAACACCCAGTCGACCTGAAGCTGGTCAGCTGGGTGTTATTTTTTTATAATTAGTTTTTAGTAGTTGATAGTTGACGTAGGCCGGGTAATGAAATCATTACGATAAAGCTGATAACATACAGTGCTGATAAGAAGCCCATCGTAACTGCTAGATTGAAATGATCCATCAACAAGCCGATCGCTACGGATGAGAACCCGCCGATCGCACGGCCAACGTTCATGATAATGTTATTAGCTGTTGAACGAATTTCTGTCGGATAGAGGCGACTGATAATTGCACCGTAACCGCCAAACATCCCGTTTGAGAAGAAACCGATGATGGCACCGATAATCAACAGGGCTAAGCTAGTTTTAGCAAACAAGATCGCAAACATCACTGAGGCTGACCCCAGTAAGAAAATCCCGAAAGAAACGCGGGGACCAAGTTTATCCATTAACTGTCCGAAGACTACCATGCCTAAGCTCATTCCTAAGATAGTAGACACCATCCAGAGTGATGAACCAGAAACAGAAAGTCCTTGTTGTTTTTGAACGATGACTGGCAACCAGTTCATCAAACCAAAGTAACCAGCAATTTGGACGATGGTCATTACCATCAAACCCAGAGTTTGGATAGCTGTTTGTGGTGTTTCAAATAGTTTTTTAAATGATGGCTTTTTATGTTCAGCTTGTTCTTTTTGTTGGGCTGCAATAAAGTCGGGAGTTTCTTGAACATGGCGACGTAAGAAGTAGGTTAAAATTACGGGAATGACACCTAGTAAGAATAAGGCATTCCAGCCAAAGTGTGGAATGATCAACGCTGCCATGACAGCGGCGAAGATGGCACCAATTTGGCCTCCGATAGCTACAACTGAAGACATTCTGCCGATTTGATCAGAGCGGAAGTTTTCAGCCAATAGAGCGATCCCAACGCCGTATTCACCACCAGCACCGATCCCAGCGAGAAAACGCATGAGATAAATCATTGGTAGGGAGTGGGCAAAGTACATTGCGCCGGTTGCCAAGGCAAAAATAAAGATCGTATAAGAAAATGTTCTCACACGACCATAGCGGTCACCGATAATGCCAAAAAGCGCACCACCAACCAACATGCCAATGTTAGTTAGTGAACCGATCAAACCAGCCTGGCCACTTGAGATCCCCAATTCTCCAATAATTGAGGCGAGTGAGAAAGATAAAAACATGATATCCATATTCTCGAGGGTAAAGCCCGCTGCAGTTGAAGCGGTCACCCATTTTTGTTGTGTAGTAAAGCCATTTTGTTCGTTGACACGTACCTGTTCCATATTCAATTTCCTCCAAATGACGTTCTCTGACGTCTTTTATTTGTTCTTAAACATTTTGCCATAAATGGTGAGGAAACACAAGGATAAAATTTAAGGAATTTTAATTTTTACCGACGAATTTTCTTTTTTGCTTTGCACTTATTAGTCGAACTTCGCAAAGCAACCACTTGTGCTTCGAAAGACACGTTCGAGTTTCTTGCTCCATAGTGTTCTAAAAGATACAATAGAGTTGGATTTTTCCATAGAGAATTGGTCAAATAATGAAATCAAAAAACAAAACAAGAACAGTTTGTTGCTAGATGAAAAAATTTCGATTAAATACAAAATGTACTGATAAGAACATGAAAGGAGAATTTTGATATGATAGAAAGTCTAGACCAATTATTAGCGCAAGTGGAAGATGTAAACTTACAGGATTTGATGAATCAGGCTTTAAACGAAAAGGATCCTGTCAAAAAAAGAGTGTTCCAAGCCCTCTATACGTATGCTCTTGATAAAAAGCAAGACGAACTGCTTAAAAGAAAAAAGTTTGTGATTTAGTTATGGATAAAAACCAATATATAGTCGTTGCGGGCATAAATGGAGCTGGAAAAAGTACGTTGTATCAATTACAACCTGAACTTTTTGGGAATACTAGACGTATCAATGCTGATGAAATTTTGCAACAAATGGGCGGAGATTGGCGAAAGAATAGTGATAATTTTAAAGCGATGCGGGTGGAAATTAGCCAGTTACACAGAGCTTTGGAAAATGGCGAAAGCATCCATGTAGAAACAACATTAGCAGGACATGCAAAATCACAGCTTAACCTAATTGAGAAAGCACATCAAAATGGTTATGAAGTTACACTTCTATATGTGACAGTGAATAGTGCTGAAACAGCCATCGAACGAGTTAATGAAAGGGTAAGACTGGACATGGTATACCAGCCGACCTAATCAGAAAACGATATATACAGTCTTATGATAATCTATTTGCGGTAGCACTAGAAAGTGATAATGTGTGGATTTATGATAACACTGAAAGGCTAATTAATGTTTATACAAGAAAACATAATCAAGTTAAAATAAATGAGTTGAAAAAATACCCATGGATAAATCAGAAAATCAGTAGTTCAAATAATGTACAAAAGAAGCAGGAAGTTTTTGCCAAAGATAATTCAGCCGTAAAGCAAAAAGAACAAGAAAATAAAAAAGGATAGTCCTATGAATTGCCCCATAATTGTTAGATATAAAAATCTAATAGTTATGGGGCAATTCATTAATTTAGGGCGATCCTTGTTATTTTTATCAAGTTCATTTGTATTGACGTGATTAGCAAAAACTTGTAGTACTTCTTCACTTTCGTTTATGCTAAGATTTTCAGCTCTGTGATTGTAGTCGAGCTACACAAACCAGGACTTTCCGCCTAGTTAAAACCAGTCTTCAATGCCAAAAACGCATTAGTCCCTGGGTTCTGATGGTGCTCACTTTCTAAACGTCTCACTCCGCTCTGTGATTTAGTCGAGCTCCGTGAGGCAAGAGATTCCGCTTATCAAACCCAACCTTCAATGCCCAAAACGCATTAAAGGTTAGGTTACGATACTGCTCGTCTCTTAAACGCCTCACTCCGCTCTGTGATTTTATTCGTCTAATTTTTTCGCTGTCTTGTTGTAATCACGCACAACGTCAAAATCACTATCCTTGGCTGGAGTATAGCCTTCATGACCATAAACTTCAGCCACGATCGCATGTCCCTTTTTAGTCTTAGCGACTTTTTCAAAGGCCTGCGTTAGTTTCTTTTGCCATTTGGCACTCATATCTCCGCGGACCGTGATCGTGTCATTGGGAATTTTGGTACTGGTATAGATGGGAACAACTTCATCCATAATATCGGGTGCGTCTTGCTTAACTAAATTTCTAGCTCCCTGCCAAACAAATGCCGCGTCGGTGTCTTTGTTATAAACGGATAGTACTCCCTGGTCATGACCCTTGATTTGGGCAGTTTGAATATTATCACGGTTAATGTCGACACCTTTTTTATACATCCCAACGGCAGGGTAGATCCAGCCGGAAGTTGAAGTGGTGTCTTGGACGGCAATTTTCTTATTCTTTAAGTCTTGAATCGATTTAATGCCGCTGTCTTTACGAACTAAAATTTGCGAACGGTAAAAGTCGACTAACTTGTCGCTGTTGTGGTCATCGGCACCAGTGACATCATAACGTTGTGCTAGTAATAAAACTTTAGCGTCGTAATGTTTGTGAGCCAAGACGTAGGCATCAGGCGGTAAAAAGCCGACATCGACTTTCTTGGAACCCATCGCTTCAACGATGGTATTGTAGTCAGTCGAAACACTGACTTTGACCGGGATATCTAGTTGTTTAGACAAGAGTTTTTCCAGTGGTTTAGCCTTAGCTTCGATCGTCGTTGCGTTTTGTGATGGAACGAATTGGACAGTCAATTCTTTAGGAACGTAGTCGCTTTTAGCCTTGTTGGCGCTGCCTTTATCACAGGCTGCTAAGGTAATGACAGTTAGTAAAGCAAAAAATGAGATAAGAGCTGGTTTAAATGATTTCATAGTGAATCTCCTAAGTTTTGGTGGGGTTCCACCAGATTTAAATATTAAAAGTATACTTTACTTTTAAACTATAAAACCGTTTACACTAAATGTCAAGCATAGTTTGCTAGAAAAAAGGGAAAGAAATCAGCAATAAGGTTATTAAGGGGGACGGACCAACGTTTGGGAGACGCAAAAAACTGATTAGTCTTAAACTTTGGCGAGTTGAGTGCGACTATTTCTCTGATACTAACCACCTGTTTTGCGCATAATTTGATAGAATCATTTTTCGATAATGTGCTTTTTTAGGTGCTGCAGGGACGGAAAGATCCAAGTCGAGATTAAATTTTCTTGTTGAAGCTAGTTTTAATAAGCTAAAGAATCACATGCGACCGGTTTTGAGTATGACCACTTAGCCTTCCCTGTTTTATGTTCGTGGAGAAGCGTGCTCTGACGCCGGTGAGTTGCCCTTAAATATTCTGGCATAGGTGGTCAGAAAAAATAGGTGGGGCAATTAATAAAGTTTAGTAATTACGGTGTCAAAATAGCCGTCTTGTTGTAGAATGGTGGTGTTACTTGAAAATTGGAGGAAATAAACATGAAGTCAATCCGCCACATGGAAAATGTGCAGCGGCTCGTAGTGAAAATTGGGACTAGTTCCTTGATCCACGCTAATGGTAAGATCAATTTACAAGCGATCGACCAGTTGAGTTATACACTAACGGGCTTGGTCAATGAAGGTAAACAGGTGATTTTAGTTTCATCCGGCGCGATTGGCGTTGGCATGGGGCAATTGGGTCTCGCTAAGCGACCCAGAGAAATTCAGGCACAACAGGCACTTGCTTCGATCGGTCAGAGTGAATTAATGACTGTCTATCAGCAGCGATTTGCAGTTTATGGGCAAAAAATCAGCCAAATTTTATTGACTCACGATGTTTTAGACTTTCCTGAAAGTCGCAAACATGTTCATCATACGATGGAGCAATTGTTGGAGTGGGGTGTGATCCCAGTCGTCAATGAAAACGATACGGTGGCGGTCGACGAATTGGATCATCGTACCAAGTTTGGCGATAATGATCAGCTTTCAGCAATCGTCGCGACACGATCGAACGCTGATCTATTAGTGATGCTTTCGGATATTGACGGTTTTTATACTAAAAATCCGCACAAGTTTGCCGATGCAAAATTGATCGATGTTTTGCACGAGATCACCGAAAGTTCACTCCGACAAGCTGGCGGGGCTGGGACTGAACTAGGAACTGGCGGCATGGTAACTAAACTCAAAGCGGCTCAAAGTATATTAGCTAATAATAAAATGATGGTCTTAGCAAATGGAGCTAACCCTTCGATCATTTTTAAAATCATGAATAATGAACCGCTCGGGACACTCTTTGTTAACGCGCAAAAAGATGAAGGTAAAGAGGTAATTTAAATGACAGAATTACTGGTAGAGATGGGTGCTAAAGCACGACAAGCTTCGCTTACTTTGGCGCAGTTGACGACCACTCAAAAAAATGAAGTACTAGAGCAGATCGCTCTGGCATTAGAAAAAAACACGACAGAAATCATTGAAGCTAATCAATATGACCTTGAACATTCCACTGGTTTGGCAACTAAATTCGTTGATCGGTTGACCTTAGATCAAGGTCGGATCTTAGCGATGGCCGAAGGAGTACGCCAAGTTGCGAGTTTGCCGGATCCAATTGGTAATATCGAACGCGGCTGGATCACTAAAGCAGGTTTGCAGATCAGTCAGCGCCGTGTTCCGCTGGGAGTAATTGGGATGATCTTTGAAGCACGGCCCAATGTGACGGTTGATTCTGCAGCTTTGTGTTTCAAATCAGGGAATGCAGTAATTTTGCGGGGAGGTAAAGAGGCACTGCAGACTAATATTAAATTAGCTCAGGTGATTCGCAATGTTTTACAAGAACAAGGATTACCACTCGACGCAGTTCAAATCATTCAAGAAACTTCTCATGATTTAGCGCAGAAATTTATGCAGCTAACAGATTACCTGGATGTTTTGATTCCACGAGGTTCAGCCGGTTTGATTCAAACAGTGGTTAATAATGCTTCCGTCCCGGTGATCGAAACAGGCGCCGGAAACTGTCATATTTATGTTGATGAAACAGCTGATCTGCAAATGGCCTGCGACATTGTTGTTAATGCTAAGACTCAGCGCCCCTCTGTTTGTAATGCGGCTGAAAAATTAGTCGTCTCAAGTCAGATCGCACCTCAATTTTTGCCGCTTGTTGCGCGTGCTTTGCATAAATATAATGTTGAACTGCGCGGTGATAAGCGAGCTTGTGAAATTCTTGGTGCTCAGGCCGTTTCAGCAACAAAAGCAGATTGGGATATTGAATATAATGATTATGTTATGGCGATCAAAGTTGTTGATTCTTTGGACGAAGCAATCGCGCATATCAATCAGCATAACACGAAACATTCCGAAGCAATTATTACCAATGACTATCAGCATAGTCGTGATTTTACCGACCGGATCGATGCTGCTTGTGTTTACGTGAATGCTTCAACGAGATTTACCGATGGTTTTGAGTTCGGATTTGGTGCGGAAATCGGTATTTCAACGCAAAAGCTTCATGCTCGCGGTCCGATGGGCTTAAATGAACTGACAACGACTAAATATGTGATCTTAGGCGATGGACAGATCAGAAAGTAAATCACGATAGTAAAAAAATAGCAGTTACTATAATTACTTGGTGTGAGCATCACAGGTAATTATAGTAACTGCTATCTTTATGTTTATTCGTCCAATTTTGGACAGTTTTGTTATATTCATGCACGAGATCAAAATCACTGTCTTTAGCCGAAGTGTAACCTTCGTGACCATAGACATCTGCAGCTATCACGTGCGCTTTTTTAGTTTGTGTGACTTAAAGGCTAGAAATTTTTGAAAAGTTGATCAATTTGGTCATATTCACTGCTGCTCAAAGCAACGTTTAGAGCGGCAACGTTACTGTGAACTTGATCAGCAGTCCGTGCGCCAGGAATAACCACACTGATTGCAGGGTTGTTCAAATACCAAGCCAAGATGGTTTGTGCTACCGTAGCTTGATGGCCATCAGCAATCGCACGGACTTGATCCAAGGCTTTAAGGATCGACTGTTGTTCAGCGGCAGAAAATTGCTTGAATTTGCCAATACTGTCTGCATCATATTTGCCAGTCAAGAGGCCTGAAGCCAGTGGGAAGTATGGTACAAATGAGATCTGGTTTTCTTTAAGATAAGGGAATTCGCTGGTTTCGACTTCACGATGGACCAGGTTATAGTGGTCTTCTGCAATGTCGACTAAGCCGTCAGCGTTGGCTTCTTTGATTTGTGCAGGAGAGAAATTGGAAACACCAACTGCGCGAATCTTACCAGCATCTTTTAGTTCACTTAAAGCACCCACGGCTTCAGCTTTAGGTGTATCTTCATCTGGAAAATGGATGTAAAAGATATCAATGTAATCAGTTTTCAAACGCTTGAGGGCGTCGTCGACTGATTGTTTCAAAAATTCGGGGCGGTTGTTGAATTTGCCGCCACGACTAGGGTCATGGGCAGCTTTTGTCGCTAAGACGATCTTGGAACGGTCATAATCGGCAATGACATCACCGATGATTTCTTCTGAACGGCCGTTGCCGTAAGCAAAAGCAGTGTCCAACAAGGAGATGCCGGAATTCAAAGCTTCCTTGACTAGGGCATAGCCGTTTTCATCTTTCAGGTCGCCAAACAGGTTGTGGCCCCCAACTTTGTTAGTCCCTAAACCTAGGGCGTTGGAAACAACCACATTGCTTTTTCCAATTTTAATTGTGTCTGTCATTCAATGTTCCTCCTTTATCATCAGAGCAGTTTCAGTTAAACTGCTTAGATTTAGTATAACAGAGAGCAGCCCATCGGTTAAACAATTGGCACGCAGAACAAAGTACAGAGTGGAGTTAGTTTGGGGGAGCAGCAGTTAGTGAAAAACGAACCAGTTTTGGCTGGGACAACTCACTGCTTGTTTCACAAAAAATAGTGAATTTACGAGAAAAACTGAATTTATGGGCTGACTTGGTACAATATCATAGAAATTTAGTCAGTTTTTTATTATAATGAAAATTGAAAACAAAATTTATGCACAAAAATCTGTAAACTACTTCAGCCAAATGAGGTGCTGGTAGTTTTTCAGCCTGACAAACAAAATAGTTGTGGAGGATCAAAAGATAATGCAAGAAAATGCGGGAATCAAATTATTTGCGCTGAATGGCAACCCCAAGTTAGCTGCCAAAATCGCCGAGGATATGGGCGTTACGCTCTGCCAAGCCTCAATTAAGCATTTTAGCGATGGAGAGATCCAAGTTAATATCGATGATAGTGTTCGTGGTGATGATGTCTTTATCATCCAATCGATCTCTGACCCAGTTAATGAAAACTTGATGGAATTATTGGTCATGATGGATGCTTTACGCCGTGCAAGTGCTGGTTCGATCAACGCGGTGATTCCTTACTACGGCTATGCTCGTGCGGATCGCAAAGCTCGTTCACGTGAACCGATCACAGCCAAGTTATTAGCTAACTTTATTCAGTTAGCCGGTGCAAACCGAGTGATCACGATGGACTTACATGCTGGCCAACTACAAGGCTTCTTTAACATTCCAGTTGATCATTTACTGGCAATTTATACGCAAGCTCAGTACTTCAAAGACGAAGGTATCGCTGATGACGTCGTCGTAGTTGCCCCAGACCACAATGGTGTGAAGGCAGCGCGGAACATGGCTGAACTATTAAAGGCCCCAATTGCGATCATCGACAAGCGTGACGAAGAACGGATCGATCCACAGAATATGACAGTGATCGGTGACGTCAAGGGCCACAAGTGTATCGTGATCGATGATTTAATTGATACTGGTGCGAAAGCTTTGGATGCCGGCATGGCCTTGAAAGCAGCGGGCGCTGGTGATATCTATGCGTGCGCAACTCACCCGATCTTATCTGGGAATGCTTCAGAAGAATTAAAAGAATCAGATTACAAAGAAATTGTTGTGACAGATACGATCCAAATTCCAGCTGAAAAGCAATTTGACCGGTTGAAGGTCTTGTCAGTTTCTGCCATCTTTGCGAAGGCATTGACACTGATTTACCATCACCAATCAGTGGACGCTCTTTTCAGTAAAAAAGATAATATCTAAAGTTTGCTTGAGCACTGGCCTAGTAATGGGTCGGTGCTTTTTGATGACTGCAAGTTATGGTTTCGCTGGGCTCGGCAGTAAGGCGCGTTACTTTCTTGGGCGAGCTTCGTGAAACAGAAAGCTCTGCTCTGCTTTCTTAGAAAATTAAAAAAATATTAGAAAGAGAGTTGCCATGCTCTCTCCTAAAATGCTAGAATCTAAGCAGATAACAAAATGAAATGAGTGAGAAATTTGACAAAAGACTTAACTTTAACAGATTTACAACAGTTCCAAGCTGACTTGAAACAAGTCCCAGCTAACCAAGCACTGGCTCGTGCCGTTCAACAAAATGGCGTGCAAAAAACTAGTGCAGATCATGCTTTCTTGCGTGATTTAAACCGGACTTTTTCAGTTGAAGTTGAAACTGATTCAGTGACTAACCAAAAACAAAGTGGTCGGTGCTGGTTGTTTGCGACTTTGAATACTTTACGGCATGATTTTGCGAAGAAATACAAATTGAAAGACTTCCAGTTCTCGCAAAACTATAACTCGTTTTACGACCGTTTGGAAAAAGCTAACAAGATGTTAGAATGGGCCATCGAATTGATCGACCGCCCAACAGACGACCGGGAATACTTGGCAATGTTACAGTGGGGCGATACCGATGGCGGTCAGTGGGCCAACGGTGCAGCTTTATTGAACAAGTATGGCGTGGTACCACAAAGCGTGATGCCAGAAACTTATAACAGTGAAAAGACGCAAGAAATTTCAGCAGTCTTGAACTACAAGTTAAGAAATGATGTCGTTGACTTGCGTGCTCGTCATGCAGCGGGTGCCAGTGAAGAAGATTTGCGGACAGCTAAAAAAGCAATGATCAGCGAAGTATACCGGATGTTGGTTTATGCTTTTGGCCAGCCGCCAGTTAAGTTTGATTTTGAATACCGCGATGATGACAAGGAATACCACCGTGATGCTGATTTGACACCACAGGACTTCTTCCAAAAATATGTGGCTGTAGACTTTGATGACTTCGCAGTTTTGGCAGACGCTCCTGATCACGAAAGCAACCAAAACTTAGGCTTGCCTAGTCAAAATTACATTTTTGCCGGCAAACCAGTTGAAATGGCCAACGTTGGCATTCAAGCCGTGAAGGACGCAGCAATTGCTTCCTTGAAGGATGGCAAAACAGTTTGGTTCGGTTGTGATGTTGGTGAATATTCTGACCGCCAGTTGGGGATCTTAGCACCGGAATACTTCCAGAAAGCTGACTTGTTTAACATTGAATTAACTTTAGACAAGGCTCAACGTTTAGAAACACGCGAAGGCAACTGTTCTCACGCCATGACATTGACAGGGGTCGACTTAGTAGATGACCAGCCTACCAAATGGAAGGTTGAAAACAGCTGGGGCGAAAAAGTTGGTGAAAAGGGCTACTTTGTCATGTCAGATGAATGGTTTGACCAATTTGTCTATGAAGTAGTTGTGAACCGCAAGTACATTGATGAAAAATCATTACAAGTGGTTGACGCACCAGCAGTTGCATTGGAACCATGGGATTCATTAGCATAAGACAGAGTGGAGTGTTTCGGTAGATTCCGAGCATTAACGGATCAGGGAGTGACAGCGTGTTTTTAAGCGCTGTGACTCCCTGATTGGTTAAGCAGAAGAATCTGAAACACGGAACTCGACTAAGAAAAACAGAGCGGAGTGAAACGGTTAGAAAGCGAGCACTATCGGGACCTGGGAGTTAATGCGGTTTAGGCATTGACCCCAGGTTTGGATAGGCGGAACTTTCTGTTTCACAGAGCTCGACTACAAAAACAGAGCGGAATTAGTCTACAAAAAAGATCGCAGCATACTGACAGAAAACATCCCGCAATGTGTTACGGTCTTTATTTGTTTGAAGAAGAAATAATCAGAGCAAGTTGAGGTCTAACTAGCTTTTCTACCATAGTTAAAGCAAGTATGGTAGATTTATGGAAATTTTCTACCATAGTCGGACAAAGTATGGTAGTTTTAACAAAAAAACAGGCAGACAACCCGAAGCTTAATTCGGATTATCTGTCTGTTTTTGTGTAATGAACTTATTTGCCAGCCGTAACTTCTAAGACTGGTTCGAAGTAAGACAAGTGAGGGTAATCAACGTTACCACCGTCTGTCAGAGCCAAATCAGGGATAGATGTGATTGGCAAGAATGTGGGACTTCGTGCAAAAGTATGGAATGTTCGTTATATTCATTATTTGCCTTAAAGTTGTTTTTTTCTAAACGAGCCATAACTAAAGCATTTTCCTTATTTAATTAAGATGATTCAAAAGAGTATGGAACTTTTTTACATATATTTTAAATAAAATCAATATAAATATTCGCTTTTTATTATAGATAATTGATGAAACTGTGCTATAATTCGTAATGTAAACAACACGGAGACAAAAACTTAGGAGGAATTATAGTGACAACAGCAGTCAGTCAAGAATTTACCGCTAATTTACCAAAAGCCGAACTACATTTACACATCGAAGGAACACTGGAACCAGAATTGAAATTAAAGCTTGCTCAACGTAACCATATCGATATTGGCCAAGATACGATCGAAGAAGTTCAAAAGACGTACGATTATGATGATTTAGCTTCATTTTTATCGGTTTATTACCCAGCGATGGAAGTGCTGCAAACAGAAGAAGATTTTTATGATTTAGGAATGGCTTATTTGAAGAGAGCAGCCGCTAACCATGTGCGTCACGTGGAAATTTTCTTTGATCCTCAAGCACATACCAGCCGGGGTGTGGCTTTTGAAACGGTGATCAACGGTTTACACCGTGCAGTCGTAGACGGTCGAGCACTTAATGTTGATGCAGCACTGATCATGTGCTTCTTACGTGACTTTTCGAAGGAATCTGCTCGTCAAACTTTGGCAGAAGCTTTGCCATATAAGGATAAATTCATTGGAATCGGTTTGGACTCAGATGAACACAATAATCCACCGTTGAAATTTGCGCGTCAGTATGAAGATGCAGCGGCAGCTGGCCTACATTTGACAGCTCACTGTGATATTGACCAAAAAGACTCGATCGAACACATTCGCCAGGCCTTAGAAATTATGGGTGTGGAACGTTTGGACCACGGAACTAACATCGTGGAAGACCCGGATTTGGTGCAATTCGCTGCCAAAAATAACATTGGGATGACTTCTTGCCCACTATCTAACGGCTATGTTTCCCCAGAAATGAAGGGTGAAGAAGTTCTAGAATTGTTGAAGCAGGGTGTGAAGGTTTCGATTCATTCTGACGACCCAGCCTACTTTGGCGGCTACATTGGTGATAACTATTACGCAATTGCTGACCGCTATGATTTAACGAAAGACCAGGTGGTCCAATTAGCGAAGAACTCATTTGAAACATCATGGATCAGTGATGAAAAGAAAGCTATCTATTTGAAAGAACTAGAAGATTACGTCGCTGCAAACTAACACAGAGCGGTAAACTCCTGAGCGTGATCTACAAATTTAATATCAATTAAAATGACCTTGTACCCCAAAGAGTGGTGAACTCTTGGGGTGCAGGGTCATTTTTGTCTTAATGATGCATTAAATAAACGACAATGGCAGGGAGTGTACCAATCATGAAATTATTGAGCAGATGAGTTCCCATGGAGTACCAAATATTTTTGTGATAAACGTATTGTAGACCTAGGACCAGACCAATCAACATGTAAGGAATTGTTCCTAAAAAACTGTGGCTCAAGAAAATGTGTAAGAAACCAAAAATAAAGCTGGAAGTTAACAATAAGATCCAGTCCTTGAAACGGCCAGAAAAGTCCCTTAAGAAAAGGTAGCGGAAACCGATTTCTTCGACACAGGCTGCCATTAGACCGGAAGTTGAAAATAAGATTATTGACGGTGTCGCATAATTAATAATTTTTTCGCCGACAACAGGGCTGGGAAAGAAAGACCAAGTGGCGTAAACAATTATTTCAATTACTAGATAGCCCAAGACAACATTGACAAAATATTTTTTTAGAGAAGCAATTTTCTGCCATTCTGAACGTAATAACTTTCTGCCATAAATTAATAAGAGGATGAACGGAATTAAATCTACTAAAAAATCTAGCAAAGCACTGTTGAAGACAGCGTGGGCAACCGGTAAGTTAATTTCAGACGACCAAAAAAGCAACAGAAACTTGAGCGGAATCAAAAAATAAAAAGCGATGGACATTGGAAACACCTACAATTCTTAAGGATGAGATAGGCAGTTATGAAAAAACATCTTTGAACCTATTTCACAATTGTAGTCTAAAAAAGATTACATGTAAACGATTTCTTAAAGTGGAAGAACTACAAAAAAGCCCCTGTTGCCAGCCAAATTTGACTGGTAACAGAGGCTATTTTTATTTACAGATTACGATAGACAGTCTTACGCTGCACAAATTTGACAACTTCTACGATAATGATCATTGCCAAAACTGCACCAAAGATCATGCCCCATTGCGTTAGGTTTAACGGAGTAACATGGAAAATTTGGTTAAAGCCAGGGATAAAGATCGTTGCTGCCAACAAGACTGCAGAGCCTAGAATTGCCCAGTTAAAGAATTTATTACTGAAAGTTGTCCGGCTAAAAATTGAGCGATGGATCGACTTACAGTTGAAAGCGTGGGCTAGCTGCAGCATACCCAAGGTGATAAAGGACATCGTTAATGCGTCGGCATGGATCATCGCGGAACTAGAATGAACCGGATAAAGTAACGCTAACAGATAAACACCAAGGGTTAAGAAACTTTCCAGGATCCCTTGGTAAATGATACTTGAACCAACTCCATTAGAAAGAAAAGTTGAGTTCGCACCGCGTGGCTTGTGGGTCATGGCATCGGGTTCACCATCTTCTACGCCTAACGCGATGGCAGGGAAAGTATCCGTGACTAAGTTGATCCACAGAATTTGTACTGGTAAGAAAATATCCCAGTTTGCGAAGGTCATCAAGGACAGTGTCAGGACTTCACCTAAGTTGGCAGACAACAGATACTGGACTGCCTTTTGGATGTTGGCGAAAACTTTCCGACCTTCTTCCACAGCAGTGATGATCGTGGCGAAGTTGTCGTCAGCCAAGACGATGTCAGCGGCACCTTTGGAAACTTCAGTCCCAGTGATCCCCATACCGACACCGATATCTGCGGTTTTTAGGGCGGGGGCATCATTGACCCCATCGCCGGTCATCGCCACAATTTTGCCATGACTTTGCCAGGCTTTGACGATCCGCACCTTGTGTTCCGGAGAGACCCGCGCGTACACGGAATAGTGTTCAACTTCCTGACGTAATTGTTCATCAGACATGGCACTTAATTCCCGGCCGGTGATCACGCCATCAGTACTATCTTCTGGCAGGATGCCCAGTCGTTTAGCGATGGTCTGTGCCGTTTCTTGGTGGTCACCCGTGATCATGAGTGGTCGGATCCCCGCAGCCTTGGCTTTAGCAACGGCGGCTTGGGCTTCAGGACGTTCGGGGTCGATCATCCCAGTCAGTCCGCTAAAAATCAAGTCTTGTTCATAGTCAGCATCAGTAGTTTCTGCTGAGAGTGGTTTGTAGGCGTAAGCTAACACACGCAGAGCACTAGCGGCTAACTGACTGTTGACTTGTTTGATCTGTTGGCGGTCTTCTTCAGTGATGGGACGAACTTCACCGGCGATTTCAATTTGTGTGACCCGGCCTAATAAAACGTCAACGGCACCTTTCGTCAAACAGAAGCGCTCATCTGCTGGCGTTTGGACGATGGCACTCATCAATTTGCGGTCAGAGTCAAAGGGAATCGAGTCGATCCGCTGGTAGTGTTCAGTAACTTCTTCCAGCGAGTCATCTTGGTCAAGAAAGTATTGCAACAAAGCCGTTTCGGTCGGGTCTCCCAGTAAGCCGTCTGGCGTTTGCTGGCTATCATTGGCCAAAATCATGATCGTGGCTAGTCGAGACGAAAGCGGTAAAGTGTAGTCGGTGATTGGCCGTAATTTTTGGTCGATCATGATTTGTTCAACGGTCATCTTATTTTGGGTCAGAGTCCCAGTTTTATCGGAAGCGATAATTTCGGTCGTCCCCAAAGTTTCGACGGCCGGCAGTTTGCGGACGAGGGCGTTGCGCTTAGACATCGCTTGAGTTCCCAAGGCCAGTGTGATCGTCACGATGGCTGGTAAGCCTTCCGGAATCGCTGCAACGGCTAAGGAAATGGCGGTCAGCAACATGCCAAATGGTGTTTCGCGTCCCGTGAGTGTACCGAAAATAAAAATTACGGCGGCAATCACTAAGATCAAGATACTTAAAATTTTACTTAAATGGTTAATATTGCGTTGGAGCGGCGTTGTCGTTTGTTCCACGCCAGAGATCATGGTGGCGATCTGACCAACTTGAGTCTGCATCCCAATTGCCGTGACGACAACTTCGGCAGTTCCATAAGTGACGTTAGTATTCATGAAGACCATGTTGTTTTGGTCGCCAATTTCCGGAGCGGTAGTAGTCAAAATCTCACTATTTTTTTCAGTTGGTACGGATTCGCCAGTCAGGGCTGATTCTTCGATTTTTAAATTATAGGCCTCAATGATCCGAGCGTCAGCGGGAACGACATCGCCGGCTTCTAGTAAAACGATGTCTCCTAAAGTGACCTGATCACTTTGAATTTGTTGGACCTGTCCGTTTCGGCGGACCTTCGTATAGGGGGTAGTCATTTTTTGTAAAGCATCAATTGCGTTTTCGGCTTTGGCTTCTTGAAAAACACCAAAAGCAGCGTTTAATACAACTACCAAAAAGATGATCAAAGCATCAGAAGCTTCGCCAATCAGCAGAGAAATGACAGTCGCCACCAGCAAGATAATGATCATCAAGTCTTTAAATTGATTGATGAATTTTTGCAAAATGGTGGTGCGTTTTTCCCCAGCTAACTGGTTTGGCCCGTTTTTTTCTAGTCTGTGCTTTGCCTCCTTTTCTGTTAACCCATCCTGTGTTACGGCTAATTTTTCTAAAACCTCGTGGGTGGAAACTTGATAGTAGTCAGCATTCAATCGCTGGACCTCCTTTAAATTTTTGGACTAATAGTTGTCCTTGAATTTATCCTACCATAGGCACCAGATAAAAAGAAAATGATAACTGTTTAGGAAAAGGTAAAGTTTTTTTCTGCTAAAAAAGTGGATAAAAAGTTCTGTGATTGAAGCTGAATTCTAGTGGGGAAATAGCTTAAAATTTAAGTGACCTAGTCTGAAAGAAAGATTGTGTGAAACTAAAAATATTTAGCAAAAGTCCATAGTTATTAGCTTTTGTGAAACTATTTTCAAGCGTTTACAATTACATTTTAGTAACTTTTTGATAAGATAGGGATGTTAGTTTGTTAGAGCTGTGCAAACCAGAACTCTGTGCCTATCCCAGTCTCAGCTGCAATGCCACGAATGTATTTGAGGCCAGACTTAGATAGTGCGCAAGTTTTTTTGGCTTGTGGTGCTCTGCATATTTTTAAAAGGGGGAATTTTTAATGACTAACGATCAACTTAACTCAGGTTCTGGCCAACCATGGGCAGACAACAACCATTCGCAAACTGCAGGTGTTCGCGGACCAGTTTTACTGCAAGATTACCAATTAGTAGAAAAATTAGCACACTTTAACCGCGAACGGATCCCAGAACGGGTCGTTCATGCTAAGGGTGCCGGTGCTTACGGCACATTTACATTAAAAAATGACATGTCAAAATATACCAAAGCTGACCTCTTCAACGGTGCTGGCAAGGAAACACCAATTTTCCTGCGTTTTTCACAAGTTGCCGGTGAAGCGGGTTATCCAGATACCTTGCGTGATGTTCGTGGGGTAGCTTTGCGTTTTTACACTCAAGAAGGAAATTATGATATCGTCGGTAACAATACGCCGGTCTTCTTTATCCAAGACCCATTGAAGTTCCCTGACTTTATTCATTCACAAAAACGTGATCCACGGACTCATTTGCGTGATAACAACATGCAATGGGATTTCTGGGCACATTCTCCTGAATCAGTTCACCAAGTTACATATTTGATGGGCGACCGGGGCAATCCTGCTAGTTACCGGACCATGAACGGTTATGGCAGCCATACCTACAAGTGGGTCAACGAAGACGGTACAGCTTACTGGGTCAAATACCACTTTATTAGTGAACAAGGTGTCCAAAATATGACTGATGAAGTTGCTGCCAAGGCTGCTAGTGAAGATACTGACTACTTGTTGCATGACTTGTTTGACGCGATCGAAGACAAGAACTTCCCAAGCTGGAAAGTTTGCGTACAGATTTTGCCATATGAAGAAGGCTTGCAATACAAGCATGACATTTTCGATGTCACGAAAGTTGTTTCTCACAAGGATTACCCATTGATCGAAGTGGGCGAATTCACTTTGAACAAGAACCCTGACAACTACTTCGAAGACGTGGAAGAAGCAGCTTTTGCACCAGCTAACTTGGTCCCAGGAATCGAACCATCACTGGACAAATTGTTGCAAGGCCGTTTGTTTGCTTACAAGGATGCCGCACGTTATCGTTTGGGTGCAAACTATGAACAATTAAAGGTCAACCGACCATTAAATGAAGTTCACAATTATGAACGTGATGGCTTTATGGCACAAGGCCATGCTGGAGAAGTCAACTATGAACCAAATAGCCAAAATGGTCCGACTGAAGACTTGTCAGCACGCAACCATGGCGACGAATTATCTGGTCAAACGGGCAATTACAAGGCTTATGATGAGGATAATTTCTCCGCTGCGGGCGACTTGTACCGTATCTTGAGCGAAGATGAAAAGCAGCGTTTGGTTAAGACAATCAAAGAAAACTTGGGTGTCGTTGATGACAAACAAATTAAGATCTTAGAAACTAAGCAATTCTATCAAGCAGATCCTGAATACGGGACCCGTGTGGCAGAAGCACTGGGCTTGGACTTAGAGGATATTAAGTAACAGAGCGGAGTAAGGTGGGAGGACTCGAGTACTATCTGGACCCAGCCTTTAATGCGTTTTGGGCATTGAAGGCTGGGTTGGGATAGACGGAAAGGCCTGCTTTGAGGAGCTCGACTCAGCAACACAGAGCGGAGTGAGGCGGTTAAGAGACGAGCATTATCGTGACCTGACTTTTAATGCGTACTTGGCATTGAAGGCTGGGTTGGGATAAGTGGAATCTCTTGCCTCAAGGAGTTCGACTAATAACAGAGCGGAAAAACTTGGTTAGAAGATGAAATCAGGAATAAGGCTAACTAATGTGTACTTGGCATTGGTTAGCCTTATTTATTAATGGAAAAGTTTCCTTAGAAAAAAGATCACAAGAATTAAAAGCAAAGTTTAGAAATAAAGTCCTTAAGCAGCAGTTGAAGTCTATTGCAGATTCATTAAATCGATTTCCTTTTTTTCATAAATAATTGTAAAAACTAAATCATCGTTACGAGGAGAATACCTTATGAAGAAAAATGCTTCATTTATCGCTATAGTAACTATCTTGGTGTTGAGTGTGATCAGTGCCGTTATTTTTGTGAAAAATGAATACGACAGAAAGACAATTAGTAGAAAAAATGAAAGTACTAGTGTAACAAAGATTAGATACAATCAGACATACACTTATGATTCAACTAAAGACGGTTCGTATCATCCGTCATACATTAAGTTTATTGACCGTTCTCATTATGTGGCGATACCAGTTCTTAATACCACAGAAGATGTTGCAGAAGATGGAGTTATGGTTGCCTTTTTACAAGGTAAATATCAAAAAGATAAAAACAAACTGCAGTTGGGATACGATGTGCATAATACTACTCTAATTTTTGATGATAACGATAAGTTCAAACGAGGAATATTTGAAAAAATAGAGTCAGATAGTTCTCGGCAATCCCAAAAGGCTAAATTTCCCTTTGAAGAAAACTACCTAAAGAAAAAAGGCAAGTATTATGTCTATCGTTGGAAAACAAGACAAGGAGATTATCCACACCATGCCACTACAGGTTTCGTACGTTTAAAAAAATCCAAGTTAGATATTCCATCAACTGAAAAAGAATTTATCCAACGGTATCATAAAAAGCAAAAACACCAACAAGAATAAACTTTCTGAGGGTTTGTTATGCCGCCAAGCTTTACTGGTCAACTGGCATAAGTATCATCAGCCGTCAATTAATGTTAGACTTAACGTGACTTAAGACAGAAACAACTGACAAATTTGACGTTGGTTACGCAAAATTACTAAAAAACAGGGCTAATTTGCAGAAAAACTTGAAATCTGTCTCGATTTTCTGTAAAATATTACAGTGCATGATTATCTGAAGGGAGGAAATTAAAATGTCACATAACGATCATATCGGTACAGCTAACGACCGTCGTAAGGTTAACAATATTAACGTTAAGAACCGTCGTAAACAACATTTGGCAGTTCTTGATTTCTTAAAGAAACAAGAAGAAGCTGAAAAGTCTGCTAAATAAATTCAGCGCTGCTCGGCCAAAAGCCTGGTGGAGCTGACCTAAAATAAGATTACAGCACGGTG
Source organism: Ligilactobacillus pabuli (assembly GCF_022836475.1). Classification (GTDB taxonomy): domain Bacteria; phylum Bacillota; class Bacilli; order Lactobacillales; family Lactobacillaceae; genus Ligilactobacillus; species Ligilactobacillus pabuli. Next base: position 43,259 of record NZ_BQXH01000010.1, read on the forward strand.
TTTCCGGCTCGAGCGGAATCTCCGCGTTCTTAGCTTAGGGGTTAGTTTCAATTAATTGAACAAATTAATAGCTCCACATGGGCCCAAGTTTTTGAGCACATGTGGATTTATTTTTGCTCTCAATTTGGGAGAGGTCAGCCAATTATTTTGCAGTTTGCCGAGATTTAGTGCATAATTCAAGGACAGTGTGACAAAAAAGTCCTGTTAAGACAAGTATTTTTTCAGATAATCAGTGAAGAAGAGCCGCTTGTTTAATGAGCGGGATAGAATTGAAGCCGGAAGAGATAGGAGAATTAAGCAATGAGTGTTTTAGAAGTTGAACATCTATCAATGGCTTTTGCAGATAAACAGTTATATGAAGATGCATCATTTCGTTTTAATAAAGAAGACCATATGGGCATTATTGGCCAAAATGGGGCGGGAAAGTCGACCCTGATCAAATTATTGACGGGGACCGAATTGCCGGATGAAGGAACTGTTAAATGGCAAAATAATATTACCATTGGCTATTTAGATCAGTACGTTAAAGCTGGGCAAGGACAAACGATCGGTGAGTTTTTGCACACGGCTTTTGCTTACTTATTTAAATTAGCGGATCGTCAGGCTGAATGTTACGCGCAGTACGCGACGGACATGAATGACGAGTTACTAGAAGAAGCGGGCAAGATCCAAGAAAAATTGGAAGCCGCTGATTTCTATGAGATCGATACGAAAATTGCCCAGGTAATGACTGGGTTGGGGATCGATGCGATCGGTGTCGACAAACAGGTCAGTGAATGTTCTGGTGGTCAGCGTTCCAAGATCATCCTGGCCAAATTGTTGTTGGAAGAGCCCGACGTATTAATGCTGGACGAACCAACTAACTATTTGGACACGGAACATATTGAATGGTTAACTAACTATTTGAACAACTTTGAAGGTTGTTATATGGTAATTTCCCATGATTTTGATTTCTTGGAAAAAATCACCAACTGTATTATTGACGTGGCTTTTGGAAAAATTATCAAATATACGGGGAGCTTCCGTTCTGCGGTCAAGCAAAAAGAAGTTAAAAAAGAAGTACAGCGTAAGGCCTATGAAAAGCAACGTCAACAAATTGAAAAAGATGAAGCTTACATTCGCAGAAACAAGGCTGGGACACGGTCGACGATGGCTAAATCGCGGCAAAAGCGGTTGGACAAGATGGAAAGAATCACGCCGCCAAGTGATAACTTACAATCTCACTTTAATTTCCCTTATGTGAACTTAATGTCGTCTGAAGTTTTGACCGTCAAGGATCTGTCTGTGGGCTACAAGAGTCCTTTACTAGAACCGGTGACTTTCTCAATGTCTCACGGTGAAAAAGTTGTGCTAAAAGGATTTAACGGTGCAGGTAAATCGACCTTGATCAAATCAATTCTAGGCCGGATCCCAGTTTTCGGCGGTTCTGCCAAATTCGTGCCAGCAGTTAAAATCGCTTATTTTGACCAGGACTTGGTGTGGGATGATCCTGATTTATCACCATTAAAGACGATTCAAAATGAGTTCCCTAAATTAGAGCCAAAGACGATCCGGCAACGTTTGGCCCGTGCCGGGTTGAATGCCGCGAACGCGATGAAGCCCATGAAACTTTTAAGTGGTGGGGAACAGACTAAGGTTAAATTAAGTGCGCTAGAATTAGTGCCAAGCAACTTTATTATCATGGATGAACCGACTAACCATTTGGATGACGAGACCAAGCATGCTTTGCGCGAATCCTTGCAGGCCTTTGACGGCAATGTGTTGCTCGTGACCCATGAGCCGGACTTTTATGAGGGTTGGATCGACAAGATTTTTGACGTCGCCGCCGCTCGAATTAAAAAAGACTAAAAGCATCGGGTGAAATGAAACAGCAGCTCTTGTTTTAAGCAACCCGACTAAAATCATAAAAAGGTGCAAAATTTTGGGAAAACCAGAATTTTGCACCTTTTTGTGTACAGCCGGCTGCGATCAGCAACGAGGTGAGGTACAGCTGGAGAAGTCCGGAAGGGGCCTGAGTAGCGTCCCCGTAGGTAGGTAAAAAGCGGGCTAAAACATTAATTATGTATTACGATCCAGAAGTTTGAAAGCAAGTTTGAAAATAATTGACTAAGTTAGTGAATACGCTTACACTTAAATAGAACCAAATTGATTTACGGGAGGAATTTTTCATGCATAATTTCCATGGTAAACGTACATACCAGCTGGCTTTAGTTGCTTTATCAGCCGCGCTGGTTTTTGGCGGCGCTTGTGGCCTGAATAAAGCGCATAGTCGGGTGGAGGCCAAGGCAGTGCCAGCCAAAACAATCAACGACCTGCCCATCAGTGATGAGCAGTATCGAAATGCTTCAGCTAGTGAGCTGGCACAAATGATCCGCGATGGCAAAGTGACCAGCCAGCAGTTGATCAAGCATGCCACCGCTTTAGTCAAACGGGACAATCCTGACTTAAACGCGGTGATCAGTTTGCGCGAGAAGCAGGCACTTAAAGAAGCAGACGGGTTGAAGGATAACGGGCAGCCATTTTATGGTGTGCCGATTTTGATCAAGGGTTTGGGCCAGCCTTTGAAAGGTGAATCCAGCACCAATGGGTTGAAGCCGTTGAAAGGCAGGACCGCAGAAAACACATCGGATTACGTCAAACGGGTGCAGTCCCTCGGCTTCGTGATCATTGGACAAACTAACTATCCGGAATTAGGTTTGACGAACGTGACGAAGTCCAAACTATATGGTGATGCGCATAATCCATGGAATTTGAAATATAATACTGGCGGTTCATCCGGCGGTGGTGTGGCTAGTTTGGCCAAAAGTATCGTCCCGCTTACAACGGGTAACGATGCAGGCGGCTCGCTGCGCATTCCAGCGTCATGGTCTGGTGTAATTGGATTGAAACCCACGCAAGGCGTGATCGTCGGTGACGACACAGTGCCTTCATCGGTCAACTTTGCCAACTCTAAAAATATTGCTGACCTCAAACAATATTTCACAGGCATGATCAATCAGGATAACCAAGAAAAACTAGTGAAAGAGCCCATGACGGACCTCAAGAAGTACCCGATTGCGTACTCAACCAAGTCGCCAGTGGGCACAAAAGTTAGCAAGGACGCTGTCAAAGCAGTTAAGCAAGCAGTTAAATTTTTGCGGGCGCAGGGCTATACAGTTGTTAAAAAAGATGCCCCAGTCGATGGTGAAAAATTGATGAAGACTTATTATACAGAATCAACTCCAACTGGTACGAGTGCCAATGAGTTGATCAAGGCCAAGACTGGACATAACATGAAATATAAAGATGTTTCTCCAATGACGTGGGCGTTGTATCAGGCAGATAAGAAACAACCAAAGACAATGCCTAAAGAAGTCGCAGCCGAAAATAAGTTAGTTGACCAGCAAATGACGGAATTTCATCACAAATATCCGCTTTATTTGACACCGACAACAGCGAAGACTGCGGCTAAAAATAGTGATCCGGCTTATTTGCCGAAGTACACTAAAAAGTTGCACAAGATCTCCAAATTGGGGCACAAAAAGCAAATTCAGTTGATCTATGATGCTTGGCTGCATGGTTTGGCTAAAACACCATTTACTCAGTTAGCCAACGTTTCGGGTGAACCAGCTATTAGTTTGCCAACTTATGTCTCCAAAAAAGGTCTACCATTGGGGATTCAATTTGAAGCCGCTAAGGGCCAAGACCAACTCTTGTTACAAGTGGGTCAGTTATTTGAAGATCACGACCAGTTCCAATTTTTAGATGATTATCAAGCGCGCAAATAAATTCTAGAATCAACATTCAGTTAGAGAAGGTACAACTGGGTGTAAGTTAGAGGAAGTTCCCCCAGTTGGAGCGTGACTGGGTGTAAGTTAGAGGAAGTTCCCCCCAGTTGGAGCGTGACTGGGTGTAAGTTAGAGGAAGTTCCCCCCAGTTGGAGCGTGACTGGGTATAAGTCAAAGAAAGTTGCCCCCAGTTGAAGTGTGACTGGGGGCAACTTTTTGGTTAAGTGAGTTTAGAATGGGGAAATTATGAGAATTAGCCGTCTTTGGCACCTTCATTTGCAGAAAATGCTAAAATGGAAGCGGAAAACAATTTGGATAAAGGACTGATTTAAATGAACGAAAGCGCATGTACTACGATTTTAGTGGGAAAGAAAGCCAGCATTGACGGCTCAACTATGATTGCCCGAAATGATGATACTTTCTTGCCACTGACACCCCAACGTTTTGTGATGCAGCCAGCTGTATCTGGTCGGCATGAAACATTGGCATCAAACATGAATGGTTTCAAGGCACCATTGCCAGAGTCCGGCTACAAAACGACCTTCACTCCAAACGTGGAAGTCGACAAGTGGGGCGTTTTTAATGAAACCTCGATCAACGAGAAAAATGTCGCTATGTCATCAACAGAATCTGTTTACGGCAATGAACGGGCATTAGCTTATGATCCATGGGTCAAAGACGGTTTAGCCGAAGACTCCTTACAAACGATGGTTGCTCCTTATATTGATTCTGCCCGTGGCGGAGTCAAATATTTAGGTGACCTGATCAAAGAATATGGTTCACCAGAAGGAAACGGGATCTTGTTATCAGACGCAGATGAAGTTTGGTATATGGAAATCGTAACGGGTCACCACTGGGCCGCTACTCGGATCCCAGACGATGCCTATGCGATCGCTGCGAACCAAGTTGCCCAGGATTTCATTGATTTTGATGACCCAGACAATTATCAGTGGTCCGATGGCCTGCAAGAATTCGTGGCAGAACATCATTTGAATCCTGCTAAGGAAGGCTTTAATTTCCGCCGAATCTTTGGGACAGATAACGAAAAAGACCGCCACTACAACACACCGCGCGTGTGGTATGGTCAACGCTGCTTCAACCCAGAAATCGAGCAAGATCCGCAAAGCAGCAACTTGCCATTCATTTGCCATGCTAACCGGTTGTTGGCAGTCGAAGATTTAGAAGACGTCTTGAGCTCACATTATAATGAGACTCCTTACGATCCGTTGGGTCACGGCTCCGAAGCAGACAAGAAGAAATTCCGGCCAATTTCCTTGAACCGGACACAAAACTCACATGTTTTGCAAATTAGAAATGATGTCCCTAAAGCACAAGCTGCTTTAATGTGGATCTGTTTCGGTGTTCCTTCATTTACACCATACGTGCCATTTTACAGCAATGCTAACGACACTGATTCATCATGGAGCGAAACGTCGCAAGACTACAATTTAAAGGATGCTTACTGGATGTACCGGACATTGTCGATGCTGACTGAATCGCATTACTCCAACTTCATCCAGGCTAACCGCGATTATTTGACGGAAGCTAAGGAAGTTCAGCATCGTTTGGTCGAAGAAACAGATCAGCACGCTGCGAAGTTAAGCGGTCAAGAATTAGTGGATTATTTGACGACGAGAAACCATGAGATGGTCGCTGACATGCGTGACCGGACCATGACTGAGATCGGCAACTTTATCAAACAAGGGCTGACATTATCCAAACTGACCTTTGATATGGATGCTAATTTATAAAAACAGAGCGGAGTGAAACGGGTAGAAAGTGAGCACCAGCGGAACTCAGGAGTTAATGCGGTTTAGGCATTGACCCTGAGTTTGGATAGGCAGAGCTTTCTGTTTCAAGTAGCTCGATTAGTAATTTCGGAGGCTGACTGTCCTGATTGCAGGATAGCCAGCCTTTTTAATACCAATTAAAGCGACATGTTGTGAGTTTGGCCCTAAGAATGGCAAAAGAAGGGCCAGACTGAATGTGTTTGGCCCTAAAAAATCGCAAAAGAAGGGCCAGACTGAATGTGTTTGGCCCTAAGAATGGCAAAAGAAGGGCCAGACTGAATGTGTTTGGCCCTAAGAATGGTAAAAGAAGGGCCAGACTGAATGTGTTTGGCCCTAAGAATGAGAAAAGAGGGGCCAGACTGAATGTGTTTGGCCCTAAAAAATCGCAAAAGAAGGGACCAAACCATTGGAAGCTAGCCACTCAATGAATTTGAATTTGGCAGAAGACTATTCATTAGTGTTAGAATAAATGAGACGATTCAGTTTGTTGAATCAAATTTAGGAAAACGAGGACAAAGCAGTGGATCATAAGACTGAGGCAGTGCACGACAACTTAGAAAATTGGAACGACCGTGCCGACGTTCATGCGCATGGCGGTTATGGCGATTTGACTAAATTAATTAACGACCCGCACGAAATTACGGGCACAGTTCGGCGTGACCTGGCTGTTCTTCAGCCGTTTTTACCCGAGCAGTCTGTAGCGGGTCAACGCTTGCTGCACCTGCAATGTCATATTGGTACGGATACGTTATGCTGGGCTCGTTTAGGAGCTCAATCAGTGGTGGGGCTGGATTTTTCACCGCAGTCGTTGACATATGCCCGTGACTTGGCCAAACAAGCAGGAGTCGAGATCAACTATGTCCAGGCGGATGCACGTTATGCTGCGGCGGCTTTACCTGAGCAGCAAGGGCAATTTGATGTGATCGTGACTAGTGCGGGGACCATTACGTGGTTGCCGGACCTGCAGGATTGGGCAGAATCGATCGCAAAACTTTTAGTACCCAACGGAATTTTTATGATCAGGGACAATCATCCGTTCTTGTTTGCCCTGGATAATGCCGGCTTAACGGTCACGGAAAATTATTTCAGCGGGACGGAATCGTTTTATGAAACGGACAGTTCTTATGCCGTCAGCGACCAGGCCGCTAGTACTTCAACCGCTAAAGTGAAACACCAGCGTAACCATAATTGGGCGCATGACTTTCAAGAAATCATCTCAGTTTTAGTGGGCGCTGGCTTAACAGTTGAGGCACTTGGGGAGCACCAAGAGACCGACTGGCAGGCCTTACCGATGCTGACATATAATGAAAGTTTGGATGAATGGACGATGCCAAAAGGGTACCCGCAGCTGCCGCTGACCTTTTCGCTGGTGGTCCGGAAAAATAGTTAGCCTTTACTTTTGCTACTAGATACAAGTACAATACTTGCTAGAATTTCTTTTGAGGATGTGGAAAAAATGACAGAAATTATCGTCAATGATTTTATTGAAAAAATAACGAATGAAGATTACGAAATTAAACAGGTCGAAGCTAACGAGGCTGACTTTAAGTCCAAAGCTAGTGAACTAGTCACACAATTGGTCGCCAATTTCTTAGCAACTGTTGCTGCTGACAAACTGGCACAAAGCCGCTTATTATTACAAACAACCACTGAAGAGCCGATTATTATTAGTTTGGAAAGCGGCATCGTGAACTTACCGTTTGAAAATATTAAACAGGTCGACAACTTCTTTATGGAGCCCGAAAATTCAGTAGATTTAATGGTAAACTTGATCGTTAAACACCCCGATTTAAATGCCTCGGGCTTGCGGATCGATTCCATTGGGACCGTAACTGAACTCCAGGAAAATCAAGCTGACAAAGAACAGCAAATCACTAATCGAGTGGAAGAATTATTGCAAATGCTGACTGATAATTTAGCTGCCGCAGAAGCTGAGGATGAGCCAGAGAAATAATCGAGGGAAAATTGATGGAAAACATTTTGGTCTTGCTGCAAAATATCAGAAATAAGAGCAGTAAAAAAGAGCGGGTGTTGTGCGATTATATCTTGGACCATCCCACTGAAGTCATGCAGCTGTCAGTTCAAAGCTTGGCAGAACGTTGTCAAATTAGTGCAGCGACGGTCGTGCGTTTTTGTCGCCGGTTGGAATTAAACGGTTATTCAGATTTAAAGCTGCATCTTTCCGCCGCTGTGCAAGAAACTAAGGGACAAGAATATACTGAAATTGCCCCGGGAGAAAGTGCGGCACAAATTAGTGCAAAACTGCAGCTGCACTTCGAAAATGCGCTGAAAGTTACGGCCAATCATCTCGATAACCAGGTCATTGAAAAAATTGTGACTGCAATTCATAGTGCGTCACAAGTCCAGTTATTTGGGCTAGTTTCGTCATCGCTGGTCGTGCAAGATATTTATCAAAAGTTCAGCCGGTTAGGAATTTTAGCGACAGTAAACAATGATATTCACTTAGCTGCCACGTCTTTAGCAACGGCTTCTTCCAAGGATGTTTTGTTGGTGGTTTCAACTAGTGGGACAACGGCGGAAGTTGTGCAGCTATTACAATTTGCGCAAGAAAAAGGACTAGTGACAGTGTTGATGACAGCCGACGTTTCATCTAGGGGAGCCCAATTGGCTGACTATGTTTTAGCTAGTCAAAATTTGGGTGAATCAACTATTCGGCCGGGAGCATCGACTTCGCTGGTGACAGAGTTTTTTGTGGCGGATGTCTTATTATTTAGGTATGTGGCTAAATATTATCAAGAAGTCCAGCCCCAGTTACGTGGGTCACGGCAACTGATCGAACGGATCAATCAAAATTTAAATCAATAATTTGCAGCAGTCTGTGCCAACCGTTTAGCTCCCGAGCATCATCGTAACCCGACCTTTAATGTGGTTTCGGCATTGAAGGCCGGGTTGGGATAAGCGGAAGGAGTTGCTTTGAGTAGCTCGACTAAGAATACAGAGCAAATTAAGTTACTTGTTTCATTTTGACGGCTTTTTGAGAAACTTTATTTCGCTTATCAAATAATTTTAATTAAAAAAAGTAAATATATTTTGAAGAATGCGGTTACAAATGGTAAAATTCATCATGGAGACTAGTTGAATTAAGAAAGGAGTCAGCCAATGAAAGTTGATTTAAGTCAGTTAACCACCGAAAGGCGCAATGAGGCAACGATGAACTTGGATGAGTTGTCTGTTCAAACTGCAGCACAACTGATGAACCAAGAAGATCAAAAGGTTGCCAGCAGTGTGGCAGAGGCTTTACCAGCGATCACTCAAGCAGTTCAACAAATCACGACTTCCTTGAAAGAGTCGGGTAGGTTGATCTACATGGGTGCCGGGACGAGCGGACGGCTGGGTGTTTTAGATGCAGCTGAATGTGTGCCAACCTTTGGAGTGTCGCCTGATGTGGTCGTTGGTCTAATTGCTGGAGGACCTCAAGCAATGACGGTCGCAGTTGAAGGAGCCGAGGATTCGTTAACTTTAGGGAAAGAGGATCTACAAGCTCTGAACTTGACCGCTAAAGACACAGTCGTGGGAATTGCAGCTAGTGGGCGTACGCCTTATGTGATCGGCGGCCTACAGTACGCCAATCAAGTGGGTGCGACAACCGTTTCGGTGTCATGCAACTTGCAGTCTAAGATTTCGGCTGAGGCACAAACAGCGATCGAAGTTGATTGCGGACCGGAAGTTTTGACGGGTTCCACACGGTTGAAAGCGGGAACTGCTCAGAAGTTGATCTTGAACATGCTATCAACCTTAGCGATGGTCGGGGTCGGCAAGGTTTACAACAATTTGATGGTCGACGTGAAGGCCACCAATGAAAAACTGGTTGAGCGGGCGAAGCGGATCGTGATGGAGGCAACAGGTGTCAGTTATGAAGTTGCTGAACGTGATCTCACTGCGGCAGATATGCGGGTCAAAACGGCCATTGTGATGGCAAAGACAGGCTTGACTGCCAAACAAGCAGATGAGCGGCTCGAACGGGCAAATGGATTTGTGAAGAAAAGTTTGGAAGACGCTTAAAGAAAAGGAGATGTTAACCAATGGCTGAAGAGTTTAATGCCAAAGAAGTCGCTGAAAAAATTTATCGTTATTCTGGCGGCTTGGATAACGTGGAATCATTTGAAAATTGTATGACCCGGATCCGGTTGGAAATTGTCGACCATGACAAGATCGAAGAAAACCAGCTCAAGGAAATTCCTGGAGTTTTGGGTGTTGTGAACGACGAACAGCTGCAAGTTGTTGTGGGACCGGGGAAAGTCAATAAGGTGGAAGCAGCGATGGAAGCCTATTCCGGTCAGCAATCTGGTGAAAAATCCAGCAGTAATCGGGAACAAGCAGCGGAACGCGCAGCTGAAGTCAAGGCTGAAACTAAAGGAAAACAAAAGAAGTCACCGTTTAAGTCTGTTCTAAAAGATATTGCGAATATCTTCGTACCAATGATCCCCGCCTTTGTCGGTTCAGGGTTAATTGCAGGGATCGCAGCTATTATTTCTAATTTGATCACTTCTAAGACTTTAACGGGTGAAGGTTGGGCGCAAGTTGCACTTGTGTTGAATATTATTAAAAACGGGATGTTTACCTACCTGCCAATTTATACCGGGATCAACGCTGCTCGTGTGTGGGGTGCCACACCTACTTTAGGTGGGGTCACTGGAGCGGTGATCTTATTAACGGGGATGGACCCAGAAGCACCAATTAAGAACCTCTTTAACGGTAGTGCCTTAGCCGCTAACCAGGGTGGAATTATCGGTGTTATTTTAGCAGTCTGGTTATTATCAGTCGTTGAAAAGAAATTACACCAATGGATCCCCAATTCAATTGATATTATTATCACGCCGATGGTGAGTTTGTTGCTGATCGGTTTGGCAGAAATCTTCGTCTTGATGCCGCTAGCGGGCTTTGTTTCTAATGGCTTAGTTGGTGGGATCAACTGGGTCTTAAACGTCGGCGGAGCTTTCTCTGGCTTTGTCCTTGGTGCGTTATTCTTGCCAATGGTAATGTTAGGGTTGCACCAGATCTTAACGCCGATCCATGTGCAAATGATCAGCCAAACAGGTAGTACACCGCTCTTGCCAATTTTGGCGATGGCAGGCGGCGGTCAAGTTGGGGCAGCCTTTGCATTAATGCTGCGCTTACGTCATGATCGGAAATTAGTTGATATGATCAAAGGTTCATTACCAGTTGGAATCTTAGGGATTGGTGAACCGCTGATCTACGCAGTGACCTTACCATTAGGCCGCCCATTCATTACCGCATGTATTGGCGGCGGGATCGGCGGGGCCGTGATTGGTGCGATCGGTCACATCGGTGCGATTGCGATCGGACCATCCGGTTTGCCATTAATTCCATTGATCGCTGGTCATAATAATTGGATCGGTTATGTCCTTGGTTTGATTGCGGCCTACATTGGTGGTTTTATTGCCACTTACTTCTTTGGAATTCCAAAGGATAAATTAGCCTTAGAAAAAGCAGCAATTACTGCTGAAAAAAATGGCGTGGTCGATGAACCAGTTATGCCGGCTGCCCACGAAGATGTGACAGAAGAAAACTTCCAAGCAGTTGCTGACGGAAAGATCCAACCAATTACTGCTTCATCTGATGAAGTGTTTGCTAAAAAGACGATGGGTGACGGTTATTTGCTGACACCAACCAGTAATGAAATTTATGCTCCAGTTGCAGGAACGATCAACACAGTCTTTCCAACCAAACACGCATTGGGAATCACGACAACTGGGGGACTAGAAGTTTTAGTCCACTTAGGCATTGATACCGTGGACTTACAAGGTGCTCCATTTGAAATGCAAGTTAGTACCGGGCAAACAGTCAGGGCTGGCGAGTTGTTAGTTAAAGTTGATTGGGACGCAGTTACGGCTGCAGGCAAGGCAACTGAAACAATTATTGCAATCACGAACATGGATGCGGTCACAGACTTTAGTTTGACAAAAACAGGTCAGGTGGCAGCGAAAGATGTTGTTGCTCAAGCTGATCTGAAATAAGTTAGTTAGGCTGAATGATGCGGATTTCATCTGGTTATTCAGCTTTTTTTAATGGCGTTTGGGTGGGAAGTTTACAAAAAAATGTTGACAAAGCTCATTTTAACGCTTAATATCAAAGACATTAAGAATATGAAAAAACGTTGAAGAGAAGAGTAGTTTTTCTAAGTACATTTTAAGAGACCTTCGGCAGCTGTAAAGAAGGATGGAACGGAAAAATGAAGATGAACTCTATAGTTGAATACTAGTGCAAGCTAATATTCCGCCGATTGCGATATCATCACGGTCTTGTTAGAGACTAAGAGGCTGTTATTGAAGATAATAGCAATTAAGGTGGTACCACGGGTTTTCGTCCTTTGTAAGAAAGGATGAGGCCCGTGTTTTTTTATACACAGAGCGGAGCCAGTCGGGAGGACTCGAGCACTAGCAGAGACTGGCCTTTAATGTGGTTTCGGCATTGAAGGCTGGTCTGGGCTAGGCGGAAAGTCCTGACTGGAGAAGCTCGACTAAAATGCACAAGGTAAAGTAAACCAGATAGGATCACAGAATTTACATAAGAAAGCAGGATAGGTCAATGATTGAATTTAAAAATATTTCGAAAACCTTCCAAACTAAGGAAGGAGAAGTCAAAGCCGTTCAAGACGTTAGTTTGAAGATCAATAGCGGCGAAGTATACGGCATTGTTGGTTTTTCCGGAGCTGGGAAGAGTACGTTAGTCCGGATGCTGAATGGCTTGGAAACACCAACGTCAGGGGAAGTTTTGATCGACGGCACCCGCATCGACCAATTAAGCGGTGAGAAGTTACGGACCCAACGGAAAAAAATTGGGATGATCTTCCAACATTTTAACTTGTTATGGTCACGAACAGTGATAGAGAATATTATGTTCCCGCTGGAATTAAGCAAGTTATCAAAAAAGGAACGCCTTGAAAAAGCTCAAAAATTAGCGGAATTAGTTGGTTTGGGTGACAGATTACACTCCTATCCCGCACAGTTATCTGGTGGGCAAAAGCAACGGGTCGGGATCGCCCGGGCCTTGGCGAATGATCCTGATATCTTAATTTCAGATGAAGCGACGAGTGCGCTAGATCCGCAAACGACCGATGAAGTCTTAGAATTATTAGACAAAATTAATCAACAGATGAATTTGACAATTGTGATCATCACCCATGAAATGCACGTGATCCGTCGTTTGGCCAACTCAGTGGCTGTAATGGAAGACGGCAAGCTAATCGAAAAAGGACCTGTATCGCAAGTCTTCACTGCTCCACAAGAAGAGCTGACAAAACGCTTTGTTAATTCCGAAGTTGATCAAAGTCAAACACCGGACATTCAAAAGATTACGGCAGACCTAATCAAAAAGTATCCAAATGGCAAGATCATTTCTCTGAAATTTCACGGTGACCAGGTTAAATTACCGATCGTTACAGAGATGATCCGGGAGTTTCCAAATTTGACGATGAGTATTTTGGAAGGTTCGATCCATCAAATTGGTGACCAGCAGGGTGCGATTGGAACGCTATTTGTTCAACTATTAGGGGATGCACATGAAATTGAGGAAGCTTTGAACTTCTTGAACAAAATGCGAGTAGAAACGAAGGTGATCAATAATGGGTAATCAAGGATTAGCTTCATATTTTAAATTTAGTAACGTTAACTGGCCCAATGTTTGGACAGCTGCTTGGGAAACATTATGGATGACGGTCTTATCCGTTGTGGTTGTGGCAGTTTTAGGAATCTTATTGGGATTATTGTTATATCAAACTGACGGAAGTAAAAATCCTGCAGTTCGAGTTTTAAACTGGATCGTCAGTTTTTTCGTGAACGTCTTTCGGTCAATTCCTTTCATTATCTTGATCGTCTTGTTGCTGCCAGTAACTCAAGTTGTGGTTGGAGCGATTACGGGTGCGAAAGCTGCGATTCCATCGCTGGTTGTTTCAGCGGCACCGTTTTATGCACGTTTGGTTCAAATTGCACTGAATGATGTTGATGGCGGCGTGATCGAAGCCGCCTATGCGATGGGGGCTAGCAGTTGGCAAGTGATTTGGAAAGTCTTGATTCCAGAAAGTTTGCCAGCGTTAATTTCAGGAATTACGGTGACGGCAATTTCATTGATCGGTTATACCGCGATGGCGGGGGCAATTGGTGCCGGTGGTTTGGGACAGTTGGCATATACCGACGGTTTCCAATCTTACAACAATGCAATTACCTTAGCTGCCACGGTCGTGATCGTTGCAATTGTGTTTGTTTTCCAATTTGTCGGAGATATTATTACCAAGAAAGTTGATAAACGTTAATTAAGTTTAGTAATTTAACAAAAAAATAGGAGTTGAATATTATGAAAAAGAACCGTTTAGGAAGTTTAGCAGCAATCGTCGCTGCCAGTGCTTTATTACTAGTAGGCTGTGGGTCCAAGTCCAGTGACAATGCAGTTCAGAAAACAACCACGATCACAGTGGGAGCTTCTTCAACGCCACATGCCAAGATTTTGGAACACGTGAAGCCGCAGTTGAAAAAAGAAGGCATTGATTTAAAGGTCAAAGTTTTTGATGATTATGTAATGCCAAACAAAGCGTTAGCTTCCAAAGAACTTGACGCTAATTATTTCCAGCATAAACCATTTTTAAACAACTGGAATAAAAAGAATAATGGAACGTTGGTCAATGCTGGCGGAGTTCATTTGGAACCAATTGGTGTCTACTCCCAGAAATATAAGAATTTGAAAGATTTACCAGCCAATTCAACTGTCTTAGTTTCAAGTAGTGTGGCTGATTATGGCCGAGTTTTACAAATCTTTAAAGACGCTGGTTTGATCACAGTTAAAAAAGGTGTCAACATGGAAACTGCCAATTTTGATGATATTGCAACCAACAAGAAGCATCTGAAGTTTAAGCATACTTATGAACCTAAGTTAATGCCTAAACTTTATGAAGCAAATGAAGCTGCAGCTACAGTGATCAACGCTAACTATGCTGTTCAAGCTGGCTTAGATCCACAAAAAGACAGTATAGCTTTGGAAAAGAAATCTTCTCCATATGTAAATATTGTGGCTGTGCGCAAGGGTGATACTAAGAAAGCAGCAATTAAGAAATTAATGAAGGCTTTACAATCAAAGGACACCCAAGACTGGATCAAGAAAGAATATAAGGGCGGAGTTTTACCAGCCAAATAAACACAGAGCGGAGCAAAGCGGTTAGCTTCTGAGCATATCGGAGACCGGCCTTTAATGTGGCTTTGGCATTGAAGGGTGGTCTTGGATAGGCGGAAGAAGCTGCTTTGCGGAGCTCGACTAAAAACACAGAGTGGAGCACCCCGGTTAGAAGGTGAGCACTAACAGGCTTCCAGCCATAATGCGTATTAGGCATTGTGGCTGAAAGCAGGTTAGGCGGAATCTTCTGGGGTGAGTAACTCGACTAAAAACACAGAGTGGAGTGAAACGGGAGAAAGCGAGCACCATCGGAACCCAGGAGTTAATGCGTTTTCGGCATTGACCCTGAGTTTGGATGGGCGGAACTTTCTGTTTCACGGAGCTCGACTATGAACACAGAGTGGAGCACCCCGGTTAGAAGGTGAGCACTAACAAGCTTCCAGACATAATGCGCATTAGGCATTGTGACTGAAAGCAGGTTAGGCGGAATCTTCTGGGGTGAGTAACTCGACTATCAAAAGATTGTTGCAGTTAAAGCAGCAGTCTTTTTATTTTGCTGCAATGTCGGGGGATCAAAGCTAATTTGGTGGAACTGGCGTTAGTAAAGCGGGATACGAACGTTAATTTGCCAAAACGACGTCCGCAAAGTGAAATGCGATCGCTGTTTCGTCAAAACGACGTCCGCAACCGCAAATGCGACCGCTGTTTCGTTAAAACGACGTCGGTAACCACAAATACGGCCGCTGTTTCCCTCAAACAACGGTTGCAACTGCCAATTCAAATGCTGATCCACCAAAACAAGGTCAATAACTGCAAAATTCGCCCCCGCCTATACCCCAAAACGTCAGTTAAGTTGCAAGGCAGCTCTGCTCAAACTAACCTGCCAACAAATACTAGCTGAAGAACTAGCGTGTTGGCTGTCTGTTTGACTGGACAAAATTTGTTGAGCCTTCAGCAGTTAAGTTCCTATATAATTTAAGCAAAAGGTGCTATGATAAGATTATAGAAAAATTTATGAACTTTAGAAATGAGGAATGACTGAATGTCTAGTGGTCAAGCGATCACGAATTTGATCATCGTTGTAGTTGTATTCTTTTTTGCGGCGTTTTTCGTGGCGTCTGAATTTGCCATTGTTACAATTCGGAAAAGTGCGATCGAAAGCGCACTCGAGAATAAATCTGGTAATGAACGGAAATTAAAATTGGCGTTACAAATGGTCAATAAGATGAATGAGTATCTGTCAACGACCCAGGTTGGGGTTTCGTTAACAGGGATCATTTTAGGGTGGATCGGGGCTGATTCATTAACCAAGCTCTTCTCAGATTTATTTGCTGTCTTGCCAGTTAGTCATGCGACGGCAGTATCCATCAGTGCGATCTTAGGGGTCGTTTTGTTGACTTACTTGGAAGTGGTTATCACAGAAATCGTGCCTAAGAACATTAGTATCGATATGCCAATGAATATGATGATGTTTATCGTCACTCCGTTGCATTATTTCCATATCGCCTTTTATCCGTTTGTGTGGTTGTTAAACATTTCCGCTACTGGTTTGGTCCGGTTGATTGGATTGAAGCCTGCTGGTGAAGACGAAGATGTCTTGTCGCAAAATGAAATCTTGAATATTTCGAAAAACGCCGTGACAGGCGGATCGATCGACCGAAATGATTATCTTTATATGGAACGGGCCTTTGAATTTAATGATAAAGTCGCCAAGGATATCATGGTCGACCGGACTAGTTTGACTGTGGTCGATGTGACACAAACTGTCGATGAAGTCAGCAGCTTATATTTGCAGGAGAAATTTAGCCGTTTCCCAGTCGTTGCGAATAACGATAAGGATAAGATCTTAGGCTATGTTTATATTTACGATTTAGTGCGGCAAGCACGGATCGACGGGTCAGTCCGGGTCGCGAAGTTAATGCGGACCTTAAGTACTGCACCGGAAGTAACACCAATTCAGAATTTGTTAAAACAAATGATTCAAAAACATGTGCCGATGGTCGTGATTTTGGATGAATATGGCGGGACCAGTGGGATCGTGACTGACCGTGATATTTACGAAGAACTATTTGGTACCGTTAAAGATGAGGCCGACGATGTGTCAGCTGATGATATTATTGAAAATAACGATGGCACCTACAGTGTTTCAGGGAAGACGACACTGTATGACTTTGAACGTTATTTTGATTTTAAAGATAAATATTTCCAGGAGTCCGAATCGGTGACGGTGGCGGGTTATCTCTTGGAAAATTATAAGATCACGCTGGGCAGTGAGTTTCAAATCGGCCAGTTAAACATTAAAGTAACTGAGTTTAACCGTAACTATATTGAGTGGATGACCGTTGAGAAATTGCCAGAAAAAACTGAGACAGAAACTGACGAAAGTTCGGAAACTCCGACAGAGTAGTTTAGTGAGTGACAGTTAATGCGCAAATAAAAGACGGGAGCATAGCAGCTGCCCGTCTTTTTTTTAACTATGACCAATGTTTAGAGAGCAGGCCGACTGAAAGGGTGACTTGAATTGGAAAATAAAAGAATGCTAGCAGTGAAATTTGGGGTTAATTTTCGTGAAATGGGTGGGTATCCAACTAAAACTGGTCAGCTGACCCGGTGGCGTAAGCTGCTTCGAAGTGGAAATTTAGGCGAGCTGACGGACCAGGATGTTAATTATTTGCAAGACTATGGTTTGAAATATATTGTCGATTTGCGGTCAGAATCGGAGTCAGGCTATTTTCCTGATAAAGTTCCCGCTGGTGCGCAATACTACAATTTGTCAGTCTATCCATTCGCATCCTCATTATTCCAAAACTTAGGTGTGGCGGGTTCGATGAAGTTGCACAGTCAAGACTTATCCTTTGTGGATGAGTCCTACGCTCAGATGTTGGCGGATCCGCATGCCCAGCACGTTTTTCGGAACTTGTTCCAGTTACTCTTACAAAATGACCAGGTAGATGAAAGTCTAGTGTTTCACTGTGCCGCGGGAAAAGACCGGACAGGAGTCGGCGGCTTTTTGATCTTAAATGCCCTGCAGGTGAAACCAGACGCGATTTTAAAGGATTATTTGTTGACGAACCTGTACTATTCCAATGCATCGGTGGACATGATCGACGGGATCTTGACCGATGATGATCAGGACAGTTTGGCGAATGCTTTAAACTCTAATTTGGCAGTTGCCAGCGAAAACTTTGACGTCCTCTACCATACGGCCAATGCGATTTCGGGTTCGGTGGAAAATTACCTGCAAGACAAGATGAAGCTGTCGGACCGTGATTTGGAAAAATTGAATCGCTTGTATTTGCAAGACAAATAGGAGGGCGCGATGATCCATTTGCAAAAGTATCACTCGCCACTGGGAATGTTATTGTTGGCCAGTGACCAGGAGGGACTGGTCGGGTGCTGGTTTGAAGACCAGCAGTATTATGCGGCGGGAATCAAGGACCAGCCGTCCCAGGAAGTTTCGGACCCGATTTTGCAAGCAGCGGTGGAATGGTTGGACCAGTATTTTGCGGGAAAACACCCAGACACCGACACTGTGAGTTTGACAGCACACGTCACTGAGTTTCGTCAGCGCGTTTTACAGGCGTTGCAGGCAGTAGGAGAAGGCCAGACGATTTCTTACCGAGAGTTAGCGGCGCAGGTAGTTGGTCAAGCGAATGCGAACCGCTATGCGCGAGCGGTTGCCGGAGCAGTGGGACATAACCCGCTCAGCTTGTTTATCCCCTGTCATCGGGTCGTTGGCAGCGATGGTGCACTAACTGGATATGCCGGCGGCCTGTGGCGAAAAGAAGCCCTGTTGAAGTTTGAACAACAGTCGCAGCCAAGGGATTGATATCAATTAACGTCAAAAAGGACTTGCCCACATTTGAAGGCAAGTCCTTTTAATTTTGCTTCTTAAAAAATTAGGAGGTTAACACCAATCACTAACACACCTAAAACGATCCGATACCAGCCAAAGGCCTTGAAGTCGTTGTTTTTAATGTAATTCATTAAGAAACGAATTGACAAGTAAGCCACTACGAAGGAAACGACCATACCGACTAACAAGATCAAGCCTTGTTCGCCGCCCATCGTGCTGCCATGACTAAAGAACTTCACGATCTTTAGTAAGGAAGCCCCAAACATGGTTGGAATTGCCAAGAAGAATGAAAATTCAGTCCCAACATAGCGGGAAGCACCAATCAAGATGGCTCCTAAAATCGTTGCACCTGAACGTGAAGTCCCAGGAATCAAAGATAAGACCTGGAACATCCCGATAAATAGGGCGATGCTGTAAGGCAGGGTATCTAGGTTAGAGTATCTGGCATGCAAGTCAGTGTGATTTTTCTTGTTGTGGTTTTCCACTAAGATAAATAAGATCCCATAGATGATCAGTGTGGCTGAAACAACCGCCCAGTTCATCAAATGTTCGTCCATCCAGTCGTTTAACGGCAAGCCGATAATTGCGGAAGGCAAAATAGCGACGATCACTTTAAACCACAGGCTCCAGGTGTTTTTCTTTTCCCGGCTCGTCTTTTTTGGAGAG
The DNA here is from genome assembly GCF_022836475.1 of Ligilactobacillus pabuli. Classification (GTDB taxonomy): domain Bacteria; phylum Bacillota; class Bacilli; order Lactobacillales; family Lactobacillaceae; genus Ligilactobacillus; species Ligilactobacillus pabuli. The sequence goes on from NZ_BQXH01000010.1 coordinate 62,482, forward strand.
AGGGGGTTTAGTTTGTGGAAGTACAAAACGACCACTGCCAAGATGGCACCCAACTGGATCACGACGTTAAACATATCCGTGAATTCCTTGGGTTGTTGCATTTTGATGAATTCATCCACCAAAACCAAATGGCCCGTTGAACTGATCGGCAGAAATTCTGTAATTCCTTCAACGATGCCAAGAATGATTGATTTAATAATATCCAAAAGAAATTGATCCTTTCCTGCGTGAAATATGTACGCTTGTTGTTAGTAACAAAAACTATCATAGCTATTTTTTGGACGTTGTTCAAGTTTGAAACTAAATTTTATGAAATTTTCATGATTTATAGCAAAAAAAGAACCACAATGCCAAAAACGCATTGCAGTTCTTTTACCAGTTAGTGCTCATTTTTTAAACGCTATTATTAGTCGAGTTCCGTGCAGCAAAAGATTCCGCCTAACAATAAAAGAACCACAATGCTAAAAACGCATTGCAGTTCTTTTACCAGTTAGTGCTCGTCTTTTAAACGCTGCACTACACTCTGTTATTTTATTTATTAGTCAAAGTCAACACTGTGTGGGAAACGTGCAACAGGTGCTGTATTTTTGAGTTCTTCTTCGATCCGGAGAAGTTGGTTGTACTTTTCAACACGTTCTGAACGTGCCATAGCACCAGTCTTAATTTCGCCAGATTCTGTGGCAACAGCGAAGTCAGCGATGAATGTATCGCCAGTTTCACCAGAACGATGTGACATCATAACTGTCCAGCCGTTCTTCTTAGCCATGCGAATTGTTTGCAATGTTTCTGAAACTGTACCGATTTGGTTCAGTTTGATCAAGACAGCGTTACCGCAGCCTTTCTTGATGGCTTCACGAACGATTGCAGGGTTTGTAACAACTAAGTCATCGTCAACGATTTGAACTTTGTCGCCAACAGCTGCAGTGAACTTAGCGTAGTTTTCCCAGTCGTCTTCGCCAAATGGATCTTCGATAGAAATGATTGGGTATTTGTCAACTAAACCTTCGTAATACTTGATCATTTCATCAGGAGTTTTTTCTGTTCCTTCGAATTTGTAGTTACCAGTTTCATGGTCGTAGAATTCTGAGGAAGCAGGGTCCAAAGCAATAGCAATTTCTTCGCCTGGTTCGTAGCCAGCTTGTTTGATAGCTGCGACAAGCATTTCGATTGCTTCTTCAGTTGAGCTCAAACGAGGAGCGAATCCACCTTCGTCACCCAAGCCTGTTTCGTAACCTTTTTCAGCCAAAACGCTCTTCAATGTATGGTAAACATTAGCGATTTTTTCGATACCGTCACGGAATGATTCTTTCTTTACTGGAGAAATCATGAATTCCTGTGTGTCGATACCTGAATCGGCATGCTTCCCACCGTTGATAACGTTATGGAATGATTGAGGTAATTCTGCATGTGTACCACCAAGGTAACGGTATAAAGGAATACCTTCATAGTTAGCAGCGGCACGGCAGTTAGCCATTGAGACACCCAAGATAGCGTTGGCGCCCAAACGACCCTTGTTTTCTGTACCATCAAGGTCGATCATGATTTGATCAACATTTGCTTGGTTAAGTGGGTCAACACCATGCAAAGCGTCATTGATTTCAGTATTTACATTTTCAACAGCCTTCAAAACACCTTTACCTTGAAGACGGTCGCCACCATCACGTAATTCAACAGCTTCTCTTTCACCTGTAGAAGCACCTGATGGAACAGCAGCGCGACCCATTGTGCCGTCTGACAAAATGACATCGGCCTCAACGGTTGGGTTGCCACGGGAATCAAAAATTTCACGAGCAATAACCTTTTCAATATAAACAGACATTAATAAGCTCCTCTCTTTCATGTGAAACTGGGTTTAGCAATTTCACTGATCCAAGAAAATTTTTTTGATGAATTCACTGACATTCATCCACGTCATTATTTTATCTTTTTTTACGAGTAAAAACAAGCAAAATATGTGAATTTACATGCAAATGGGCTAATGTTTTCATTAGTTTTCAGAAAATAACGCTTACATAGTTTTCAAAAAATTCTAACTTTGTGGAAGGATTGTTCATCTAACGGTAATTTGGGCAAATTGTAGTTACTATCGTGCATACTTAAACAAATTCTTTAGTAATTTGTTAAGGAAGCGGCTGCCTGGGTAATTTGTTCGAACCGGAAATATTGTTTCAGGAGACTCTGTTTTTTGAATTTAGAGATTCTCCGACTGGCTTTTTTAGTTGAGCTCCACAAAGCAGCTTCTTTCGCTTATCCAAGTCCAACCTTCAATCCCGAAACCGTATTAAAGACCGGCCACCGATATGCTCGGGAGCTAACCGCTTTGCTCCGCTCTGTGAAGCAAATGAGCTGAAATGTTGACCGCTTACAGTTTTCTCTATAACATATTTGAAAAGAAACTTTGGAATAAATCGTTATGCTGGTAGATGGTTACGATAAGATTTGTTGAACTTTTGGAAGGGGACCCCACACTGTGTTTTTAGTCGAGCTGCGTGAAACAGAAAGTTCCGCCCATCTAAACCCAGGGTCAATGCCGAAACCGCATTAACTCCTGGGTCCCGATGGTGCTCGTGTTCTCCCGGTTTGCTCCGCTCTGTGTTTTTTAGTCGAGCTACTCAAACCAGAACTTTCCGCCCATCCAAACCCAGGGTCAATGCTAAAACCGCATTAACTCCTGGGTCCCGATGGTGCTCGAGTTCTCCCGGTTTGCTCCGCTCTGTGTTTTAGTCGAGCTGCTTGAGGCAAGAGATTCCGCTTATCCCGACCTAACCTTCAATGCCGAAATCGCATTAAAGGCAGGTCGCAATAATGCTCGTCTCTTAACCGCCTCACTCCGCTCTGTGTTTTAGTCGAGCTCCGTGAAACAGAAAACTCCGCCTATCCAAGCCTAACCTTCAATGCCGAAGACGCATTCAAGGCCAGGCTCCGATAGTGCTCATTTTCTCCCGTTTCACTCCGCTCTGTTTTTAAATAGGAGGTATTTCTAATGGGAAAAACATCCGCAAAATCAAGTTTGATCGAAGTTAGTTCGCAGCCGTTAACTTTTCATTTGCATAATTCTCAGGTCAGCTATGTCTTGGGAGTCGAAAATGAAAAAATTCTGGCACACCATTACTATGGTAAGGCAGTTGAACATTATTCTAATTTACGCCGCTATCCGCGCTTGATGCGACATTTTGCCCCCAGTCCTGAAGAAATAGAGACCCGGGACTTTTCCTTAAGCACCTTACCACAAGAATTTCCCGGAGCTGGAGGGGCTGATTACCGTGAACCGGGCATCGTCGTCCAGTTTCCCAATGGCTCTCGGACCGTTAATTTCACCTATGATTCCTACACGATCACAGCTGGCAAACCGCAGCTCACTGGCTTACCCGCAACATTTGCCCAGGAAGATGAAGCACAGACGTTAACAGTCAAATTGGTTGAAAACGATGCGCACTTGGAACTTGATTTGTCTTACACGATTTTTCGTGATTTACCAGTGATCACGCGTAGTAGTCGGGTCAAGAATTTAACCGACCAGCCAGTGCAAATTGAGCGCCTAGTTTCATTTAGCTTGGACTCGCCGGATAATGAGTTAAATTTGCTGCAGCTAAATGGACGGTATGCCCAAGAAAGAAACGTGACGATTGAACCACTGAACACCGGAATCAAAATCTTGGACTCCAAACGCAGAGCTTCAGGCCATACGCAAAATCCGTTTTGTGCACTGGTTGACCCGCATACCACGGAATTTTCTGGTGAAGTTTTTGGCTTTGCGTTGATTTATAGTGGAAGTCATAAATCGGTGATTCAAATGGACGGCTATAACCAGGTCCGCGTTCAAATGGGAATCAACGACCAGAACTTTGAGTGGTGGCTGGAACCGCAACAGTCATTTCAATCACCCGAAGCAGTCTTAGTATATAGTGATCACGGTTTAAATGCGATGTCGCAAAGTTTGCATGACTTATTCTTGAACAATTTGATGAAAAGCAAGTATGCGCACCAAACTCGGCCAATTTTGTTGAATAATTGGGAGGCTACCTATTTCAACTTTGATGAAAAAAAGCTCCAAGAGATTATTTCATCGTCTCATGAACTAGGAATCGAAATGTTTGTGCTCGACGATGGCTGGTTTGGTGAACGAGATGCGGCTAACAGCTCACTGGGAGATTGGGTCGTTGACCGTAAGAAACTGCCAAATGGATTAAAACCTCTGAGTGATTATTGTCATCAGTTGGATATGAAATTTGGCTTATGGTTCGAGCCGGAAATGATTTCTGTCAAATCTAAACTCTATCAAGCTCATCCCGATTGGGTCTTGGAGGTCCCAGGACAACTGCGTTCGATCGACCGCAGTCAGTTCGTACTGAATTTAGGCAGGGCGGAAGTTCGTGCTTATTTGCTGGAACGAATGTCTTATATCATTGACCATGCTGAACTCGACTATCTCAAATGGGATATGAACCGCAACTTAACTGAAGTCTATGATGCCCAGCTTTCGGCTTCGGAGCAAGGAGAGGTCGCTCACCGTTATATTTTAGGCTTGTATGCTCTCTTAGAAAGTTTAACGGATAAATATCCTGAGATTTTGTTTGAAAGCTGTTCAGGGGGTGGCGGGCGTTATGACGCCGGAATGCTCTATTATATGCCGCAAACCTGGACATCTGATAATACTGATGCGATCGCACGGTTGAAGATCCAGTACGGAACTAGCTTAGTTTATCCGGTCGTTTCGATGGGGGCGCACGTTTCCGCAGTACCGAATAAGCAGACTGGGCGAATGACATCACTGAAAACTAGAGGGTTAGTTGCTTCAAGCGGTAATTTAGGTTATGAGCTGAACCCCTTGGACCTGTTGGAAAATGAACGGCAAGAAATCAAACTGCAAGTCAAGTGGTATCAGGCTCACCGCCGGTTGATCCAATTTGGCAAGTTTTACCGTTTACAAAATCCATTTGAAACTACCCGCACAGCTTGGATGTTTGTTTCAGATGATCGAAAAGAAGCAGTTGCGATGTACTTTGATATTTTTTCAGAGGCTTCTACGCCATTACACATGTTGAATTTTGTCGGTTTAGAACCGAAACAGAAGTATAGTGTGAATGGCGAATATACTGCTTATGGCAGCGAACTGATGCAGATCGGGATTTATCCGTTACTGCAAAATGAAGGTGATTTTGCTAGTGCTGTTTTTGAATTGAAAGCTGTTGAGGAATAGTTTAATAGCAGCAGATAAATTTAATAGTCGTTCAACAGTCGTTCAAAGTTAGTAATTGTTGGACGGCTGTTTTGGGTAAACATAACTGGCAGAATTTGCGGGGAGAGTTTGCTATAATAAAAGAAAAAAGAGAGCGGAGGCACAAGATGGATTTTAATAAGGAAGATTTTTTCAAACAAATCTCAGACGCTAATTTGCCCCAGGAACAAAAAGAAATGTACTGGAAAATGTTAGATGAAGATTTTTTAGCAACTTTTCGGGACGTCATGGAATATTCACCGGTGTTAACCGTGAAAGCAACTGGCAAACGCAGCTATCAGGAGCGTCCGTTTGCGGATGACAAATCTAATGCCTGGTACGTTAAAACTCAAGTTGAACATGCAGCGAGCGGACCATTACTAGGTAAAACATTTGCAGTTAAGGATAATATTACGGTCGCTGATGTGCCGATGCAAATTGGGACCAAGCTGCTCAACGGCTACCAACCACAGGCGGATGCGACAGTCATCACTCGTTTGTTAACTGCTGGAGCTGACTTAGTTGGTAAGGCAGTTAGTGAAAATCTGTTTGTTGCTGGCAGCAGCTTTTCGGCGGACACTGGTTTAGTTCAAAATCCACGTTTACCAGGCTATTCAGCTGGCGGTTCATCTAGTGGGTCGGCTGCTTTGGTTGCCGGAGGAGAAGTCGATTTCGCCTTGGGCTGTGATCAAACGGGTTCGATCCGGATCCCCGCTTCCTGGTGCGGTATTTATGGCTTTAAACCATCCCGTGGAGTTGTGCCCTACACAGGAATCGGGTCAGTTGACCAGTTATTAGATTATGTGGGACCAATGTCTAAAACGATGGATAATATTGTTTTAGCGATGGATGCCCTGGCTGGTCCGGATGGTTTGGATAGCCGTCAAGCAGAAATGGAGCAGACTTTTGAGTTTGCGCACAACTTGTCGACAGATCTGCAAGGTAAAAAAATTGGCTTAGTTCGGGAATGTTTTGGATTGAAACGCTCGGAAAAGGTCGTTGATCAAACGGTTCGGGCAAATATTTTGGCCTTTGAAAAACTGGGAGCGACAGTCGAAGAAATCTCCATCCCAGAATTTGATGAAGCGCGGACGGTGGTCGATACGCTCAACACGATCTCAACTTACCGCCAGTTGATCAAGGCGGGCGGCAGCAGTATCGGCAGCGGTAATTACTACCCAGTCGATCTCAGTGAGGCTCTTAACCATCAGTTGTTGCCGGAAAATTACACGCAACTGCCGCCAATTGTCCAAGTCTTAGTGTATAGCGGAATGTTGGCTGATCATTCGCCAATTGACTATTACGGTCGGGCACAGAACTTGTTGATCGATTTAAAAGAGAAGTTTGCCCAAGTGATGGAACACTACGACATTTTGGCAATGCCGGCCACACCATTTACAGCGACCAAACTGCCAGACTTGGATGGACCGCTGCCGGAACTGGTCACGGGCTCGATGGGAATGGATACCAACCTGGGAGTTTTCAATGCCTTAGGGTATCCGGCAATTTCGGTACCATGTAAGTTTAGTGATTATGACAAGCCAATTGGCATGCAACTGGTGGGAGCATATGGGGCGGATCAAACCGTGCTGAATTTTGCCCAGGCATACGAAGATATGCAATAAAAATAGAGTGGAGTGAAACGGGAGAAAATGAGCACTATCGGAGCCTGGCCTTTAATGCGCTTTCGGCATTGAAGGTTGGGCTTGGATAGGCGGAGTTTTCTGTTTCAAGTAGCTCGACTAAAAACACAGAGCGAAGTGAGGCGTTTAAGAGACGAGCATGATCGTGACCTGGCCTTTAATGCTCTTTTGGCATTTAAGGTTGGGTCGGGATAAGCGGAATCTCTTGCCTCAAGTAGCTCGACTAAAAAAACGATCCTCATTTGTACATGAAGGCCGTTTTTTTGCTGGCTTAAGGTTGTGGAATTAGTTCGGGAAACCAGAGTCTAATTTCTTTTTCAGCGTTTTGTGGATTATCGGAACTATGGATGACGTTGCGTAAAATTCCATCGTCAAACATGCGGCCAAAGTCGCCCCGGATCGTACCGGGTGCCGCTTGATTAGGACTGGTGTCGCCGGCCAAGGTATGGATCCCCTTGATGACGCGCGAACCGCTGGCGATGATTGCCACGATCGGTCCTTCTAGCATATAGTGTTCAATTTCGGAAAAGTAAGGTTTGTCCACTTTTTCGACGTAGTGTTTCTTCAGTAATTCAGGTGTAGCCATTGTGACCTTCAAGCCATCGATCGAATAACCTTTGTCTTCGATCCGTGTGATGATCTGCCCAATATGATGAGCTTTGACGCCGTCCGGTTTGATCAAGATCAATGTTCGTTCTGTTGCCATGTCTTGTGACCCCCATGAGATTATTTGAAATACCTAACACCTTGATGATAAGCAATTTTAGTGCAAAAGAAAAGCAAAACGCTGTCTAAAATTTGTGGAAGGTGTCAGTAAGCTGAAATGCGATCGCTGTTTTGTCGAAACGACGTTGGCAAATGGAAATACGGACGCTGTTTTCCTAAAACAATGGTTGCAAGTTGAAATGCGATCGCTGTTTTGTCGAAACGACGTTGGCAAATGGAAATACGGACGCTGTTTTCCTAAAACAACGGTTGCAAGTTGAAATGCGAACGCTGTTTGCCTAAAACGGCGTTCGCAAATAGAAATGTGGCCGTTGTTTTGCCGAAATAACGTCAGCAAATGGAAAAGCTCCCCTTACTTTTACGAAACAGGTGTGGCAAATGAGGTAGCCCCCTCTGTTTTTGTGAAACAGGTGTAGCAAACGAGATAGCTCCCTCTGTTTTTGGAAAACGGGTGTAGCAAATGGGATAGCTCCCTCTGTTTTGGTGAAACAGGTGTAGCAAACGAGAAAGCTCCCTCTGTTTTTGGAAAACAGGTGTAGCAAACGAGAAAGCTCCCTCTGTTTTTGGAAAACAGGTGTAGCAAATGGAAAAGCTCCCCTTGTTTTTGCGAAACAGGTGTAGCAAACGAGATAGCCGTCCCTAGTTTGCAAAAGTAGGGCCATGAATCGTAATAGCTGGCACTAGTTGGTCAAAGTAGAACCGGCAATCGTTCTTCGCAGCACTGAGCGTTCCCGCCAATCCGCCAAAATAAGACTGTGTGGCATAGCGAGGACTATCCGCCAGCTACACCAGTGTGCACCACCATTTAGCAGTAAAAGCCGCATTTTGCAGATGCCAGTCCCCACTCTTGTTGGTCTATCTGGTATGATAAAGAGAAAGATGATTGTCCGGAAATTTGACGAAGCGAAAGCATTGATTGGAGGAAACTAATGAAACCTGAACAAAATATTGTGGCAGCTGTCTTGATCGAAGATGGCCGAATTTTGACCGGCCGGCGTCAAGCTCACCGGGTGGGCGGCGGCTATTATGAATTTCCCGGCGGTAAGATCGAGCCGGGCGAAACTGCCCAACAGGCTATTAAACGTGAAATTAAAGAAGAACTAGGCGACGAAATTGTTTTAGGGCCGCAGTTGCCGGTCCCTGGCGATTACGAATACAGTTATGCGAAGATCCACATTCAGTTTTTCTGTGCCAAACTGCTGACACAGAATCTGGAGCACGAGGCGCACACTGAATTTCAGTGGGGGACCCCGGCAGAATTAGCGCAATTACAATGGCTGCCAGCGAGTCGCCCGGCTTTGGAATGGTTGGAACAGCAGGATTTGAGGAAGATTGAATTTGATGAATGAAAATCAGGAATTACAACAGGCTGTTTTGCATGGCCTATTAAATCAACAGCAGTATGCCGGTAATGAAATGTTGGCACCTAAATTACTGGTCAATGACGAGCATGGGACCATTTGGGAACATTTACTGGATGAATTTGAAAAGTGCCAGTCCTTTAGTATCGCCGTGGCATTTATCACGCAAGACATGTTGACACCCTTTAAAGCGGTCATGAGCGAATTGGCGGCCAGAAATGTCAGCGGGAACTTGCTGACCTCAGATTACCTTGGCTTTAACGCGCCGGAGATGTTTGCGGAATTGCTGAAAATCCCCAACTTAAGTGTGAAAATTACTGAAGTGAGCGGCTTTCATACCAAAGGCTACATGTTTGATAATGGCGACCAACAAACTATGATTGTCGGAAGTGCTAACTTGACACGCTCGGCAATGTTGAGCAACTATGAGTGGAACTTGCGGTTGACTTCCACTAGCGATGGAGCCTTATTCCAACAGGTTTCTCAGCAGTTTAAGCGTCAGTGGCAAACGGCTGGAGAACTAACGACAGACTGGCTGGCCGATTATGCGGCGAACTATGTCAAACCAGAATGGCGTCCCCACCAAGTGAGTGGAACTAAAAAAGTTCCGGCTGCCCACCCTAAAATTACGCCGAACCACATGCAGGAACAAGCCCTGGCTAATTTGGCAGAGTTGCGGCAAAAAGAGGCGCGCCGTGCGTTGTTGATCTCAGCGACAGGGACGGGGAAAACGTACTTGGGTGCCTTTGATGTGCAGGCATTTGCGCCCCGCCGCTTTCTGTTTGTCGTCCATCGTGAGCAAATTTTGGAAGCGGCCAGAGATTCGTTTCGGAATGTTTTAGGCGGACCAGCAACGGATTTTGGCTTGCTTTCTGGGAACATGCACCAAAAAGATGCGAAGTATTTATTTGCGACGATCCAAACCATCAGCAAGCCAGAAGTGCTGCAGCAGTTTGACCCGCAGGAATTCGACTATCTGATGATCGACGAAGCTCATCGCAGTGGGGCGGCCAGCTATCAGCGACTGCTTGCTTACTTCGAACCCCAATTTACGTTAGGCATGACAGCTACGCCGGAACGGACAGATGAATTTGATGTCTTCAAATTATTTGACCATAACATTGCCTACGAAGTGCGCTTACAGCAGGCGTTGGCCGAAGACATGCTGTGTCCCTTTCATTATATCGGGGTCACTGACTATGAAGCGGACGGTGAACTGATCGACGAAACTTCAACTTTGAGCCGGCTGGTTTCGCCGCAACGGGTCCAGTACATTTTGCAGCAGTTGGATTATTATGGCGATTCCAGCCACGCACCGCATGGGTTGATTTTTTGCAGTCGGCAAGATGAAGCCGTTGAATTAGCGGAGTTGTTGACGGCTCGCCATCACCCGAGTCAAGCTTTGACTAACCAACAAACGATCAGCCAGCGAGATCAAGCAGTTGCCCGGTTGGAACAAGGTGAGCTGGAATATTTGGTAACTGTGAATATCTTTAATGAAGGAATCGACATTCCTTGTGTTGACCAGGTGATTTTACTGCGCAACACTCAGTCGAGCATTGTCTTTATCCAGCAGTTAGGGCGGGGGTTACGGAAGTATCCCGGCAAAGATTACGTGACAGTGCTTGATTTTATTGGCAACTATAAAAATAATTACCTGATTCCGCTGGCTTTGCATGATGACCACTCCAGCAGTAAAGACCGTGCCAAACGAGAGCTGGCTTTCAAACCGATCTTAGGTTTGTCGACGATCAGTTTTAGTCCAATTGCGAAAGAACGGATCTTTGCGGCGCTAGATGCCGTGAAGCTTGATAGTCTGCGTGAGCTAAAGGCGGCGTTTGCTGCGGGCAAACAACGACTGGGACGGGCACCGCTGCTGTGTGATTATTTGGCACAAGATTCGCTGGATCCACGGGTCTTTTTGACTAATTCGCGGGTGGAAAACTACGCGCAATTTTTGGCAAAGGTCCGTGAACCCGTCGAATTGACGACCTACCAGGACCAATTATTGACATTCGTGTCGCAGGAGTTAGCACTTGGTAAACGGCCACATGAGTTAATTTTGTTGACCATGCTTTTACGACAGCAAACAGTTTCGGAAGAGGAATTACTGGGCGTTTTTGAAGAAAAAGGGTACTACTACAATGCGCAGCTGTTGAATTCACTCGACTTGATTTTAGGCCTCGACTTTTTTGCCATTAAATCTGGGAAGAAACTCAAAGCTGACGATTACGGCGGTCAAGCCTTGGTGGACCACGACGGCTTTAACTACCAGCTCGCTCCAGCTTTTCAGGCTGCCCTGACTGATGCACCCGACTTTTCACGCCTGTTGAATGATGCGCTCGAATGCGGGTTAAAGCTGAGTGAAGCATACGACAACACGCAACAATTTACCTTGTACAGACGCTACACTCGCAAAGATGTTTGTCGGCTGTTAAACTGGGATAAAGATCTCAGCGCGCCGATGTACGGCTACTGGGTCGGTGAGCAGGAGTGTCCGATTTTTATTACCTATCGAAAAGATGAAAAAGTCATGACCAGCCGCAACTACCAGAATTCGCTGGCCAACAATACGGCGATCCGCTGGTATACGCGCAGTCCGCGCTCGCTGGAGTCGGCGGAAGTTCAACGTTTATTGGCAGTCAAAGCAAATGGTACGCCGCAGGTCAAGCTGCATATTTTTGCCAAACGCAGTGATTCTGAGGGCAAGGGGTACACCTATTTGGGGCCGGCGACGATCGACCGCAATACTGTGGCAGAGGAAACGATGCCGACTGACCGGCCGAAACCTAAAAGGGTGGTGGGAATGAATCTCAAGTTTACTCACCCGTTGCCTTATCACGAACTAAAGTATTTGACTGGTAATCAAGATTAGAAATAACCTAACAATTTAGCCAATTTTAGGTTGATTCACATTGAAAAACGAAATCTTTGCAGAAATTAATTGAAATAGTTAACTTTTTTATGAAAAATGTCTAAGAAAGCTTGCAAAGGTTAGTTTTTTTTTGTACATTAGAAAACAATATAAAAAAACAGGGCGAAGTGAGGCGCCTAAGAGACGAGAATTATCGTGACCTAATCTTTAATGCGTCTTTGGCATTGAAGGTTGGGTTGGGATAAGCGGAATCTCTTGCCTCACGTAGCCCGACTAAAAAAATAGGGCGAAGCAAACCGGGAGGACTCGAGCACTAGTGGAGACTAGTCTTTAATGCGTTTTCGGCATTGAAGGCTGGTCTTGACTAGGCGGAAAGTCCTGGTTTGAACAACCCGACTAAAAACAGGGCGAAGTGAGGCGGGTGTCAATGCCTGACTCAACATCGGACTTTGTTGAATAATTTAAGTTGATCAAGTCGCTACAAAAGGGCTTATTTGATGCAAAAAAAGAAAAGGAGCGTTTTTGATGTCTAACTGGGAGACAAAATTTGCCAAAAAAGGTTTAACATTTGATGATGTATTATTGATTCCGGCTGAAAGCCACGTATTGCCGAATGAAGTTGATTTAGGTGTGCAGCTCGCACCGAACTTGAAGTTAAACGTTCCGATCATTAGTGCAGGAATGGATACGGTCACTGAATCGCAGATGGCGATCGCGATGGCAAGACAAGGCGGCATGGGTGTCATTCATAAAAATATGACAATTGAAGCCCAAGCAGATGCAGTCCGCAAGGTCAAACGTTCTGAAAGCGGCGTGATCATCGACCCATTCTATTTGACACCACAAGACACAGTTGGTCAGGCAGAAGAATTGATGAATCGTTACCGGATCAGCGGTGTGCCGATCGTTGAAACAATGGAAAACAAGCTATTCTGTGGGATCATTACTAACCGTGACACTCGTTTCGTCAGTGATCCTAAAGTTGCGATCGCAGATGTAATGACTAAGGAAAACTTAGTTACAGCCAATGAAGGCACTTCTTTAGATGAAGCTGAAAACATCTTGCAAAGCAATAAAATTGAAAAATTGCCGATCGTGGATGAAGCAGGTCGTTTGTCAGGCTTGATCACAATCAAAGATATTGAAAAAGTCGTTGAATATCCTAACTCAGCTAAGGACGCTCATGGTCGTTTGTTAGTCGCAGCTGCCGTTGGGGTGACAAGTGATACCTTCGAACGTGCTTCTGCTTTACTCGATGCCGGTGCCGATGCTTTGGTTATCGATACGGCGCATGGTCATTCAGCTGGCGTTTTGCGTAAAATTGCTGAGATCCGGGCTAAGTTCCCAGAAGCAACATTGATTGCCGGTAACGTGGCTACTGGTGCCGCAACTAAAGCTTTGTATGATGCTGGTGTTGACGTAGTTAAAGTCGGTATCGGACCTGGTTCGATCTGTACAACTCGTGTCGTTGCCGGTGTGGGTGTGCCTCAGGTTACAGCCATTTATGATGCAGCAGAAGTTGCGCGTCAATATGGTAAGAAGATCATTGCCGATGGCGGAATCAAATACTCTGGTGATATCGTTAAAGCTTTGGCAGCTGGTGGTAGCGCAGTAATGCTTGGTTCAATGTTAGCCGGGACGGATGAAGCCCCAGGCGAAACTGTCATTTATCAGGGACGTCGTTTCAAGACTTACCGCGGCATGGGCAGCATGAGCGCCATGGATTCAACTCATGGTTCAGCTGACCGTTACTTCCAAAGCGGCGTTAACGAAGCTAACAAGTTGGTTCCTGAAGGAATTGAAGGTCAAGTTGCTTATAAGGGCAAGGTTGGCGACGTAGTTTACCAGATGTTGGGCGGCTTACGTTCAGGAATGGGTTACGTTGGCGCACCAAACATCCAAGCTTTGGCTGATGACGCACAATTTGTTCAAATTACGGGTGCTGGTTTGGTAGAATCTCATCCACATGATGTTCAAATTACAAAAGAAGCACCAAACTACTCCAGAAACTAAAACAGAGCGGAGTGAAACGGGAGAAAGTGAGCATTAGCAGAGACAGGCCTTTAATGCGTTTTAGGCATTGAAGGTCGGGCTTGGCTAAGCGGAGCTTTCTGTTTCACGGAGCTCGACTAAAACAGAGCGGAAAACTCGCTTATTTATAGAAGAGATTTCTTTCTATAATATAGTACAAAAAATGACATCGTCCTTTTTCTCAAATGTGAGGAAGCGGGGCGGTGTTATTTTTTTGGATTAAATTTAGGCTGGAAATAGAATTGCCACACCTGTTTTGGCGAAAGGGGTGTGGCAAATGAGATAGCTCCCCTTGTTTTAGCGAAACGGGTGTAGCAAATGGGATAGCTCCCCTTGTTTTAACGAAACGGGTGTAGCAAATGAGATAGCTCCCCTTGTTTTAACGAAACAGGTGTGGCAAATGGAATAGCTCCCCTTGTTTTAGCGAAACAGGTGTAGCAAATGAAATAGCTCCCCTTGTTTTAGCGAAAGGGGTGTAGCAAATGAGATAGCTCCCCTTGTTTTAGCAAAAGGGGTGTAGCAAATGAGATAGCTCCCCTTGTTTTAGCGAAAGGGGTGTAGCAAATGAGATAGCTCCCCTTGTTTTGGTGAAACAGGTGTAGCAAATGAGATAGCTGCCTTTGTTTTGGTGAAACAGTGTCAGCAATCCCGATAGCCGGTCCTGTTTTGGGCAAGTGGGACCAAATCACAATCGCCGGTCCAAGTTTTGAAAAGTAGGATCAGCTATCCCACTAACGACCGGAATCGTCTGTCAGCCAGGCGGCCAAGCACTGAGCGACTCCACTCGCCCGAAATCTGCTTCACCGTGGCTAAGCCTGTTTCTAAGTCCCAATCCACCTGCACAGTGTTCCACCATTTTACAGGCAGTGGGGGGCTGACAGTTAAAAAATAACAAAAACCTACTATAGAAGTAGACAAAAAATCCCAGCCGGTTTTAACACCGGTTGGGATCTTTAAATTTAGTTATTTATCAAGTGGATCTGTTTCGCTGGCTTCCAAACGGGCAGCTTCTTCTTCAGCCGCAGCTTTTTCAGGGGCTAAAGCATTTCTGATATCAGTCAGCAATGCAATTTGTTCATCGACTGCTTCTTCTTCCTCTTTCTTAGGCATTAACTTATTAACGGCCTTAACGATCAAGAAGACGATGAAAGCAATGATGAGGAAGCTGATGATCGAGTTAATGAATGACCCAAACTTGAATTTGGCATCCCCGACTTTGAAAACCCAGTCGGAAAAGTCGATCCCACCAATAAATAGTCCAATTAACGGGTTGATCAAGTAGTCAACTAATGAATTAACAATGGCTGTAAATGCACTACCAATAATGACACCGACTGCTAGATCCAACACGTTACCTTGGGCAATAAACTCTTTAAATTCCTTTAACATAGATATAACACCTCTTTCAAATTATGTACGACATTTATTATAGCTATTCTTGATCAAGATAGAAAATAATCTGCTTGAAATTTTCAGAAATTCGCCGTTATTTGTCTTTTTGACTGAAAAATTCTGAAATTCCAGTGGAAAAAAAGTGGTTGAGTGGGCAAATTTATCCTGGACCAAAAATCACTTTTTTTGAGCTGCAAAAAATTTACGCGAATTATTACTACTAAAAAGACTGATTAGAATAGGGCAGACGGCTCTTATTTTACGATAAGCTGAAAAATTACAATAAAGTTACATCAACCCGGAATTAGGGGTTAAAAAATTCAAAAAAGTGCCGATTTAGGAAAAATTCAAAAAAAGTTGCAGATTTTCAAAAAAGTTTGTTTTTTTACGCTGACAAAAACGGGCATTTTGTCATATAAAAATTAGGCAGGTCTCAGTGTGATTAAATTGGGCTTCAGTCCCGATTTAGCACCCTAGTTTTTTAACACAAATATTACAAAATATTACAGATGTAACATAATGTGACGAAAGACCCCGTTTTACGTTAAGGAACTGCAATGTTGTTGCAACATTAAATTCATATACTAGTCATCGTCAGTTCAGGAGATGAACTAGAATCCATTGAGACAAACAGATCAAACACACGGTTTGAGTTTGTCACAGCTCAAAATCAATTTTTCAATATTGATAGAGTTGATAGCCAAATACACACAGGAGTGAATATTTTTTATGAATTTTAAGCAGACATTACTTACAGTTACAGCAGCCGCAGGTTTATTCGCAGCCGGATCACTTGCAGCCAACGCCGATACAGTCACAGTTAAAGCTGGTGACACAGTTTCAGGTATTGCTTTGGCACATCACACAACAGTTAAAGCTATCGAAAAAGCTAACAAATTAGCTGACGTTAACTTTATCTTGCCTGGCCAAAAGCTGGAAATCGACAAGAAGGGTAATGTTAAGGTTGTTGAACAACCACAAACACAAGCAGTTGCTCAAGCACCTGTTCAACAGCAAGTACCACAACAAGCACCTGTACAACAGGCTGCTCAACCAGCTCAGCACTACCAAGCACCAGTTCAGCAACAAGCAGCACCTGTTAGACATGCCGCATCAACTAACAACTCTGGTTCTACTAAGGATCAATTCTTAGCTAATGGTGGTACAGAAGCATTGTGGAATACAGTGGTTATGCCTGAATCAGGTGGTAATCCAAATGCTACATCATCAACTGGTTACCGTGGTTTAGGCCAAACCAAAGAAGGCTGGGGAAGTGGTAGCGTTGCTAATCAAACTCAAGGTTTGGTAAACTATGCAAACTCACGTTATGGCTCAGTTCAAAAGGCCGTACAATTCCATCAAAGTAACGGTTGGTGGTAATCTAGACAATTTTCGATGTTTCTGATTTAAAGGGAGCAGAGAAGTTGCCTTGAGAATTAACTAGCAAATAATTAACTGAGATCTTGGACTTTTCAATAAAGTTCAGGGTCTCTTTTTTTGCTTAAACAAGCAGTTTGAACAACGCATGCAGGTTGTGGGGCAAAATGATGTTATTAAACGCCAAATAAGGCTGGTTTTAGCCCGAATAGGTCAAAACCAGTTAATCATTCGTTAACGGGTTTATTTTCTTTAAAATGGCTTTTAAGAGCTAAATTACCTGTGAGCCTTCGAAAAATAATTTTTGTGAAAAAAACAGCTCCCAGGAAGACGAAACTAAGCATCTTTCTGGGAGCTGTGATTGTGTTTAAATTTTAGTTATTAGCGAGAGCTTTAAGCCTGAGGTTGTAATTCAAAATGACCAGTGATACCACTTGGATCAGTAAACCAAATTTCACCGTTGTTTGTTCGTTTGAAAGACAGCTGCTTATCAGTCATGTGAGCGGCGATCCGGTCTAATTCAGCTTGAGCTGGAACGTAAAAGCTGTAGTACTTCAAGCCAATTTCATCATCGGCTAAAGTAGGGGCATCTTTACTCATCCAAGTATTGGCACCAATGTGATGGTGGTAGCCGCCTGTTGCGAGGAAGCGGGCAGCGTCACCAAAGTTAAATTTCAGCGATAGGCCTAAAACTTGAGTGTAAAAGTCTGTGGTTGTATCAACGTTGGAGACACTCAAGTGAATGTGGCCGACCATCGAATCGTCTGGGAAACCATTCCACTTCTGGTCTGCCGCCTTTAAGACACCTTCAACGTCCATTTCTAAGGTGTCACTAGGAATTTCACCATCTTCGTTGATGGTCCATTCAGAACGCGGCTTGTCATGGTAGACTTCAATCCCATTACCTTCGGGGTCAGTCAAATAGAGGGCTTCGCTGTAGATATGATCGGCAGCACCGCTCATTGGGGCGTTGCTGGCAACATAGTGGATCAAGGCGTTCCCTAAATCTTTTCTGCTAGGCAAAAGGAAAGCAGTGTGATACAGGCCGGTCTTTTGTTGGCTGGGACGGTGGGCGTCAGTTTTTAGTAAATATAACAGCGGTGTGTTTCCAGCGCCGAGTGTGGCTGTTTGACCATCGTTTGCCAGCAGTTTGAGCCCGATGATCTGGGTATAAAAGGCGACCATGTAGTCAAGGTTCATCACTTTTAAAGCGACGTTGCCTGGGTGTGTTTTTTCATTTAATTGAAATTCTGGAATAATTGCATTTGCCATTGATAAAGATCCTTTCTCTTCTAGTTAATACTTAGTGATTTTGATTTTCGGCCAGGACGTCGCGCAAAGTTTGCGGGGCGATCCCGTGACCGACTTGATATTCATGATAGTGAACGTGACTAAAATGTTGGCTGAAAATTTCGTTCAGATGACGGCCAACTTCCGGGTGAAACAGCGGGTCAAGCAGTCCTTGCGAAATGAAGATCCGTGGACTCTGATGCTGACCACTTAAGTCCGAAGTTAACTGGGCTTCAATAAATTGAGGCAGCCGACCGCTAAATAATTCAACTTGGTCAAATAAATCCGGGTAGGCCGTAACTAAACCAGTCCCCAAAATTGCACCTTGACTGAAGCCAAGATAGTGTAAGGGGTGGTCATTTAGACCTTCTTGCGCTAATAGTTCGCAGATAAAGTCGTGGACGTTTTTTACGGTCGAACCGATCGTATCTTGTTCGGCGCTGGTCCCGCGCACGAAGTCCGTCTTAAAGAACATATAGCCTTGTTGGAAGGGTAAGTCGCCTTGGACTGAGATTTGGATCTCAGTTGGTGCGATTTCGTCTAAAACTGGCTGTAAGTCGTGATAGTCAGTTCCCATTCCATGTAAAGCAATTGCGACTGGAGTAGCTGCGTCCCAGTTTTCTGGGTAATTTAAGCGATATAAGTATTTCATGATGTCACCTTCCCGAAATTTAATTGATACTATAAAGATATCACACTTACTAAAAGTAAGCAAATATTATTTTTGATTTTGTTAGCAGAAGAAACAAAGAGAGTTGCTCGTTTTCGGGAAAACTGCTTTGACAAATGAGCAGGGGAGACTGAACTTTGAATAAGACCGCTGTACACGTAACTATCGCAATTTTATGTGTACAGAACCTGCTGTACACATGACTATCGCAAACTTCTGTCTACAGAACACGCTGTAGACATGACTATCGCAAACTTCTGTCTACAGAACCTGCTGTACACATGACTATCGCAAACTTCTGTCTACAGAACCTGCTGTAGACATGACTATCGCAAACTTCTGTCTACAGAACCTGCTGTAGACATAACTATCGCAAACTAATGTGTACCAAACTGTGACAAAGTTTAGTACAAAACCTTAGCTTACGTACCAAACTATTGGAAAGTTTAGTACAAAAAACAATTGGTTAGTATCTAAACGGGCCCGGGAGCTCAGCACTTTATTAGTCGAGCTACGTGAGGCAAGAGATTCCGCTTATCCTAACCAGACCTTCAATGCCGAAAACGCATTAAAGTCCTGTTCACGATAATGTTCGTCTTTTAAACGCCTCACTTCGCTCTGTGATTTTTGTTCAAGTTTACTTTTCAATTTACCTAAAAAACTGGTAGAATGAAAATGAAGTAATTATGAGCGATCACGGGCTAAATTTTTAAAAGCGTTTCCAAATGCCCGCTGGTCAAAAATAGCAGAATTGATGTAGGAGGAATCGTTGCATGGCAGTATTAGTATTAGGTGGAGCAGGATATATCGGCTCACACACCGTTGATCGTTTGATCCAAAAAGGTGAAGAAGTCGTCGTTGTTGATAGTTTGGTCACAGGTCATCGTGCCGCTGTTAACTCACAGGCCAAGTTCTATCAAGGAGACTTGTCTGACCAAGATTTTATGCGCAAAGTTTTTGCGGAAAATCCGGCCATTCAAGCAGTGATCCACTTTGCCGCATTCTCATTGGTCGCAGAATCAATGACAGATCCATTGAAATATTTTGACAACAATACAGCTGGTATGATCAAGCTGTTGGAAGTCATGAACGAAGTTGGTGTTAAAAAGATCGTCTTTTCATCAACAGCCGCAACTTATGGTATTCCTGAAACAATGCCAATTAAGGAAAGCGACCCGCAAAAGCCAATCAACCCTTATGGTGAAAGCAAGTTAATGATGGAAAAAATCATGCGCTGGTCTGACAAAGCTTACGGCATTAAATTTGTCGCTTTGCGCTACTTCAACGTTGCCGGTGCTAAAGAAGACGGCTCGATCGGTGAAGACCATCATCCTGAAACTCACTTGTTACCGATTGTTTTGCAAGTTGCCATGGGCAAACGTGATCAACTCAAGATCTTCGGTGATGATTACAATACACCAGATGGCACGAACGTCCGGGATTATGTCCACCCAACTGATTTAGCTGACGCGCATATTTTGGCAGTCAAATATCTGTTGGCCGACAATGATTCTAACGCCTTTAACTTGGGCTCATCGACCGGCTTTTCTAACAAGCAGATCCTTGAAGCTGCCCGTGAAGTAACTGGCAAAGAGATTCCAGCCGAAATGGCACCACGTCGCGGCGGTGATCCAGATACATTGATTGCTGCTTCAGACAAAGCTCGCGAGATCCTGGGCTGGAAGCCGCAATTTGACGATATTCATAAAATTATTCAAACTGCTTGGAACTGGCATGAAACTCATCCACAAGGTTATGCAGACCAAGACTAATTAAGCAAGAAAAAGCAGCCCGCAGAAAGGCTGCTTTTTTATTTAGGCGTTTGCGTAAAGTGCTTGCGAGCGGGGGTGTAAAAAGACATAATGCGGCTCGCCATTGAGATTAAAGCTTTTGGGCTTCTTATTGAGTGTTGGACGTAATGGAGCTTATATACTCCACATCGGAAATAAAGACAAAGAGTTAAACAGGAACTTGAAGAGAATTACTAAGAAAAATTGCGGCCGTAGCCTAGGTGAAATTCTCAAAGAAACTAAACAGAAAATGTAGGACGAGATTTAGCAATATCCTATTGAAAAAATGGCTTCATTTAGATGCTTGGCTACGCTCGCGTATTCGTCAATTGGAAATAATGGAAGAATATTGATTGGAACTCGTTATAAGGTATTGATTCAGTTAGGAATGAAGCCTAAAGCAGCGAAAATCTATGTCAATACTCGTAAAGAATACCGGCACAACACACGGTAAGACACTATGTGTAGTCATAACAAATGGAAAACTGGCACAGCGTGGACTAATAAATCTGTCAAAACTGTACCAGTCTATTCAATTAAAAGCTTAAGTTGTTGAATCGCCGTATACAGACCCGTACATACGGTGGTGTGGGGGCGACAGGGTGAATATCTCCTACCCGATTCTAATCTTTTTATTTAGTCTCGAGGAATAAAATCTGGTAAAGTACCGTTCGTTGCCATTTGACCAGCGATATAGCCATGAACACAACAGTCTGGAATAGCATTTGAACCCAAACGATTCGTACCATGCACACCGCCAGTAACTTCTCCTGCTGCGTAGAAGTGAGGAATCACTTTACCCCAAATATCTTCAACCTCTGTTTTTTCATTGATAGTGATACCACCCATCGTATGATGGATCGATGGCCACTGAGGAATTGCATAATAAGGTCCTTCTTCGATCTTGATCATAATTTCTTTGTCAATAACTTTACCAAAATCAGGATCTTGCCCTTGTTCAATATAACCGTTGTGTTGCTTGATGGTGGCATTTAAATCATCAGCATTCATTGATACCGAATGACCTTTGTACGTGTGTTCATTAATAATGTCCACTAGTTCTTTGATGGTATCCGCTTTGAAAATACGATCGGCAGCTAGTCCATCTTTTAGCTGCTCAGGAGCAATAAAGCCGTCATTATCAACGATTTTTTGCCCGAAAATACTAAATGTTGGGAAACCGGCACTATCTTGTGCGGCCTTTGAACAAACATCCCGGCGTTCACCCTCATTAACGTAACGTTTACCATTGATATCGACATAGATGATCCCGGAGCTCGGACCAGAGAAAGGAATAACAGCGTATGCGTCCAGTACACCATTGTTTGGATCGGCAAATGGGAATAACTGGATATAAGACATTTGCATGGTGTTTGCACCTATTTCTTGAGCAATCGTTAATCCTTCACCGGTAGCACCAACGTGATTTGTTGTTGGTAAATCTGCAGTTAAATACGGGACCTGTTTGGTACGCATTGCAACATTGGCACTAAAACCACCAGTTGCGAGAATGACGCCTTTTCGTGCACGAATTGTCTTGGGACCATCTTCAGTATCAACACGGATGCCTACTACAGCACCTTTACCGTTTGGCTCACGGTAGATTTGAGTTAGTTTAGTGTTGACTAGTATTTGAGCGCCAGCTTCTTCAGCAAGTTTTTTCTGAATTTTAACAATATCTGAGCCAACACCATGCTTCATGGTATAAGTTCGATAACCGTAGTGTCCACCTGGACGAGTCAAGGATGGGCGAACTTCTAAGCCATTATCTAACAGGAGGTTCAAGTAAAATGGTGAACCATACACGAGATTCTTGACTAATTTAGGATCTCCCATGAAATCACCACCTGCTAAAGTGTCTTTAATGTGTTTTTCAGCAGTATCTGGCTTGAGATTTAAATTTTTCTGTAATCCGGCTGCTAACTTACTGGTATAAGCGGCGTAGACCCCACCATTGATTTGCGAGTTACCACCAATCATTGGCATCTTTTCAACAACCACGGTCGAAGCTCCAAGTTGGGCTGCCCGATGAGCTGCAGCTAAACATGCAAAACCACCGCCAATTGTTACAACGTCATACGTAACGTCCCATTTGTCCGGTAATTTTGAGAGACTAGGCGTAGTATTTTTAACTTCAATTTCTTTTGTTGTAGTAACAGATTTTTCAAATTTTGCTGGATCACCGCCAGCTTGTATGACAGCATCTTTAACCGCTTCTTTAACAGCGTTGCTAGAGGCAGTCGCTCCAGAAATAGCATCGACAGCTAGCGATTGTGCGACGATAATATTTTTTGACAGTTTTGTAACAGCGACTTCTTGCATCTGTGAGGGATTATCACTAGCCGGAATTTGTCTGAGAAACTTAATTTCAATAATTTTATCTTCGTCAACTGAAACCTCAAATTCTAAATCTTCTGCAAAACCGTGACCTTTACCAATATATTTTCCCGCTTTCATAGAAATACACTCCTCGTTATTTTTAAACAGTGTTAAAACCCGGATGACATGTGGATTGAGCAACAAAAATACCAATGACAATAAAGGAATAGTTAACATAAATATTTACGCCCTTATTGTAATCGGTTACATTACGTTAAGCAATAGGCTATGGTAATATAAAACATAAGATATTATAAAGAAGAATTGTTCCACATATAATTGTCTTAGAAGTTTTAGTAAAGCTAATTGATAAAACCTAATAATTGTTCTGGTGTGTACTGACTATTAGCTATTTTTCTGTGTAAAATCCGGACATAATAAACTCATATCTACCATAATTAAAGATAGTAGATGCGAAGTAATCATGGAAAAGAATAGAAACTAGAAACCTTAAGAAATTTAATTAAAATTAAGTTTGTTAATTGTGAGAGTGTTCAAGTCACGAACTATTTGAGTGGGCTATTTGACAAAGCTGGGATTAAAAATGAAATCATTCCTTTAAATGGAACCGGTGATGTACTGATTTTGTGGCTGAAATTGTTTCGGAATAACTCATACGGGGTCGTTTCAGGGTACATAGATGGTGAAATACTTGCAGCACCTAGTTTCACTAGCACCCACCATATTCACCATTTTTTAAGTTAGGCAAAAAGTAAATGGTTGCTAAGAAAGTAAAGGAAGCATAACAGGCGTTTGGCTTGCTAAAAAGGCGAGCTTAACTTATGATGAAGGTAAATCTCAGGAGGGGTGAACAGTGATGGGACGTCAATTACATGAGCACTTAAATCAAGCAGCTTTTTTAAGCGGAGTGGCAGCCGCTGGGTTAGTTCAGACAGGAGTTCATTTGGCCAGTCGCGCCAAGACACATCGCCCACATACGAAAAAAAGGCAGGCTGGGGTAGTTTTAGGCGAAGTTAAATATCGCCCCGAACAAGTTGAACCAGCAAACGTTTTGCGAGGAATCAAGACGGACCTTGATGATATCAAGGATGCCTTGGTTGATATCGCAGAAAAAAGATAAACAGGAAAGACACGGTCACGAGATGGCGGTGTCTTTTTTGCTGGGAAACAAGCAGAAGTGTGCCGCGCACTTCAGCAGCTCGCGTCTGACGTTTGGGCTGGAGGAACACGCCTAGTTTGAGCGCATGAAAAAACCGTACCCCATTCAGTGAGTACGGTTTGGCTTCAATTATTAGTGACCCGAAACGCTAGTTAAATAGCGTAGGGATAATTAGTTAACTTTTTTGAAAAGTGGTTCTGCTTTTTGTGCATCGAGTGGCAAAAAGGCATTGCCGATCACAGAATCATCAATGATCAATTCATAATCATCGGTCAAGCTTGGAACAAGTGGAGAAAGATTGTTCAGCTGTTCTGATTCAAATCTGTTGAATGAGAAGTTCCGCAGGTTCTTCATGTTATTTTCCAAGGCTACAGAAAAAGTCACGCGAAGAAAATGTCCATCTTCATTTGAAATTGTCCATTCTTTATCTTTATCCTGACGTGCTTCTGTTTTTTCTACAACAGTATTATTCATTCTAAGTCCTCCAATGCAATTATCTTTTCTCGTTGATGAATATACCATACTCTATAAATTTGTAAAAAGCAAGTTTTTTTAGCTATTAAATAGTTAAATAATCAATAATGCTTAAAACAAAAGCCTTTTAAACTAGGCAATCTCGAATTTGTAAGGATTATTCAGTAAATTAAAGTAATTAAAATGATTATTTTTAAATAACTATACCAATTTGTACCATGGTAAACAAAATCATTTACATTGATGTAACCGCTTTAAAAGTGAAGCGAAATGCGGTACACTGAAGATGGAAAATCATAAAAAAGGTCAGAAAGAAGAGGGAATCTAATGGATATATTTCGGAGCGTCATAGAAAACTTTGAAGGACATGTCGTCACTAAGATCAGACTCGTCAATGATAATGGAACGGAAATTTCTTGTCTCACGATGGGAGCAACTTGGAACGAATTCTTGGTGCCAACTGAAGACGGCGGTCACCATAACTTATTGCTAAGTTTTGACACAGCGAAAGGGTACTATGATAACTCTCTGTGTTGTTGTCAGTCGATTGGACGAGTTGCCGGGCGAATCAAGAACGGTCAATTTACTCTCGATGGCAAACAATACCAGGTGCCAACCAACGAAAATGGGAATACGCTGCATGGCGGCCCAGGCAGTTACCGGTTCTTGAACTGGGGTTACACCACTTCCCGGAGTGCCAACAGTGTCAGTGTCATTTTCCAGAAACATATTAAAGAAAGTCGCGATGGTTTCCCTGGCAACTATTTAGCAACCATTATCTATACTTTAGATAATGCTAACCGGGTCACCATTTCATATAGTGCTTTAAATAGGGAAAGTGAAACGCTCTTTAATCCAACTTGCCACGCTTACTTTAACTTAAGCGACAAACGTGACTTGTCTTCGCATTCCTTGATGATCAATAGTAACGAATATTTGCAGCTTGATGATGAACTGATCCCTACTGGCCGGGTCTTACAAGTAGATGAGACCCCTTATGATTTCCGGAAGTTTACCAATCTGCAACAATCCATCGATGCTAATGAAGGCTTTGACGATGCTTTCGTTGTGAACGGTCCTGGGATGGCCACGAAGCCGGTCGCAGTTTTGCGCGATAACGAAAGTGGACGTCAGTTGACCTTGAAGAGTGAAGGAACTGGCTTAGTGATGTACACCATGCCAGAAATTGACGATGGAATCAAGCTTTCACGTGACCATGGCTTAGACGCTGTGCCGTGTGAAGGGGTTGCCTTAGAAGCACAACAATTACCAGATGCGATCAACAATGAAAACTTTGGCGACGTTGTCTTAAAGAAAAACGAAAAGAAAACTTACCATATTACCTTTGAATTTGAACAAAAATAAAGTTTAAATAACAAGCAGCTGCGGTTCACCTGTTGGGTGGGTCGCAGCTGCTTTTTGCGTCTTTGAATTAGTGAGACTGGCGTTGACAAATGGAAGTTGGATGGACTTGTGCGGGCAAATGAATTTGTGGACCAAAATATCTCGAAGTTTGGTCCAGGAATCAATTTGTGGACCGAAGTATCTCAAAATTTGGTCCAGGAATCAATTTGTGGACCGAAGTATCTCGAAGTTTGGTCCAGAAAAGAATTTGTGGACCAAAGTCGCTCAAAATTAGGCTCGAAAAAAAGTCTCCCAAAAATTTATCGGGTTAGTCTAACCACCAAAAAACCAGCCCCTATTAACAGAGACTGGCCTGAGCGATTAACTATTATTTTTCTGCAAGTGAACCAACTAACGCATCATTTGCAGGTGGGTTAGCTAATAACTGGCGTACATCATTTAGGTCAACTGTGACGTTCCAGACTAACACGCCGGCTAATTTGTCGTTATCTAAGAAATAAACGATCGTGCCGCTTGCTCGTTTGTCAAAGACTTGTGTCAAGCTAGGGTTAATGTTACCCACAGCTTGCCAGGAAATATCGAAAATCATCGAGTAGAAATAAGGAGTGTGGGTATAAGCGGCGTTGGCACCTGCCATGTTACGACCCACCAGTTCACCTGAAAGTCGGGCATGGTCAACGTGTTCGATCCGTTGTCGTCCCAAAATTTGGTCAGGATAAGAAGCAATGTCACCCGCAGACCAAATGGCAGGATCGCTTGTTTGTAATTTTTCATTAACCTTAACTCCACGATCAGCTAATTCCAAATCACTGTCTTCCGCTAATTCAATGCGTGGTGTGACACCTAAGCCAATTAAAATTGTATCTGCTTCTAGCTTTGTTCCATCGGCGGTTGTGACGACTAAATGATCATCAACGCGTTCGTAACCATCAACTAGTTGACCACTCAAAATCTTGACACCATTCTTTTTGAAGGTTGCTTCATATTCGGCCCGAATTTCTTCTGGGAACTTGCCAGCTCCAAGGTTTTCTTCAGGGAAGACCATCGTGACCTTAGTATTATTTTGAGTTAATGATGATGCCAATTCGGTCCCGACAAAGCCGCCGCCAATAATGACGATCTGCTGTTGTTTGCCGCTGAATTTGCGGAGCTTGCGGTAATCAGACCAGTTTCTGAAGGTCAAAACGTGTGGATCTTCTGGCCCTTTGATCTTGCGCGGTTCGCCCCCGGTTGCGAGCAGTAATTGATCATAATGCACCGTGGTGTGATCATTCAACTCAATGGTATGGTCCTCACGGTTAATTTTAGTAACGGTTGTTTTAAACTTAAAAGTCACATCTGCGTAATCTTCCGCACCAATTCGGATGTTTTCTTCTGTGAACTCATCATCTAACCACAATTTTTTACTTAAAGCAGGTCTTTCGTAGGGAACGTCTGCTTCTTGTGAAATGACAAAAATTGCACCAGTAGGATCTTCTTGTCGAATTCCTTTGATTGCATACCCTGCAACCATTCCTCCACCGATAATGACATAAGGATAACTTTGTTTGTTTTCGTTTGTACTCACTTGATCGCCTCCGTGAATTGTTTTTACGTTTAGCTCAATTGTATTATAAAAAGTGCGTGATGAGAAAAAAGATGCTTATGAAGATTAATCATAGAAACGTGGTGTTAGGAAGTTGGGAGTCTTTTTGACTTAAGTTTAATTCTGCTGCACATTTAAGAGCTGAAAATGTTAAAATCTAACTATTAAGAACTTAGCGCATAGATAAGGAATGGAGAAATAGATGGAAACTTTTTTGTTTGATTTTGATAATACGTTAGCTAACTCAGGCGAGACTTCGATTTTGGCAGTCCAGAAGGTGTTTGCGGATGCCGGTTTGACGATTCCTACACGGGAAATGATTTTTACTGAAATGGGCTTACCAATTGAGACTTCTTTCCCAGTTTGGGCTAATTTGCAAGACAATGACCTGCAATTAGAACAGATGTATGAAAATTTTCGGAATTACTATGCGGAAATTGAAGAACAAAATACGAGCCTCTTTCCAGGAATTGAACAGGCTTTGCGAGGGTTAAAGGAGGCTGGAAATCACTTGTACGTGGTCTCCAGTAAGTCTTCACAACCGTTAGCACGAAATCTGGAGCAGTTAGGGATCGACCAGTACTTTACAGATTTGATTGGCTCGGATTTAGTGGAACATTTCAAACCGGCACCCGATGGGATTTTGCAATTGGTTGAAAAGTATCATTTCAATCAGAAAAAGTCAGTGATGGTTGGTGATGCGATTTTTGATTTGCAAATGGGCAAACGAGCAGGGGTCCAGACAGCTGCAGCAGGTTGGGGTGCTTATGACATGCAGGCGATTAAGGCAGAACAACCAAACTATTTGTTGGAGCAGCCAGCGCAATTGTTAGAAATTTAAACACAGAGCGGATTAACCCGGTTAGAGGATGAGCATTAACAAGCTTCCAGGCATGATGCGCTTTTGGCATCGTGACTGAAAGCAGGTTAAGCGGAATCTTCTGGTTTGAGTAGCTCGACTAAAAACACAGAGTGGAGCCAGTCGGAAGTAGCACGACTAAGCTTCAAACCCGAGCAGTGTCCGTGAGAGAGGGAGACTGCTTGTTTAAAAATTACAGCATAAGAGCAGCCATAGAAAAGAGGAGAGAGATCAATGACGATTTGGGAGAAATTTATTAATAATGTCCGTTTAAGGCGGGCCGTTGTTTTAGCACTGGTGATTGGTGTTTTGTACCTGTTTAGAGGTTTAATGAACACTATCTTATTAACCTTTGTCTTTACCTTTTTGATAGTCCGATTGATCAACGCGATTCAAAGGAAGGTCAAGATCCCTGGGCTCGCCATTGTTTTGGTGGTGTACGCCTTGATATTATCCGGCATTTACTTTGTGATCACCAAGTATGCGCCGAAAATCATCGGTCAGTTTGAAGAAACGGTCAAATCAGTGATCACCTTTTACCAACATCCGCCGCAAGGAGCGAATGATGTCATTGAATATATTAGTGATTTTCTCAGCAAATATGATATCACCACCCAGTTAAAAAATGGGGCAGGAATCATTCTTCAGTCGCTGACAACCTTGGGTTCATTTGGAGTTTCGTTGTTGGTGGCCCTGTTATTGAGCTTTTTCTTTACCATTGAAAAAGACCGCATGTTTTCATTTTCGCGCAATTTCTTAAGTGGACCATATGCCTGGTTCTTTCAGGACATCAATTATTTTGCCAAAATTTTTGTGAATACCTTTGGGGTCGTTTTAGAAGCACAGTTTTTGATTGCGATCGCCAACACGGTCTTGACCTTGCTGGGGCTGAGTTTGATGAAGATGCCGCAGCTAGACAGTTTAGTCGTGATGGTCTTTATCTTGAGTATGATCCCCGTCGCTGGGGTAATCATTTCGGCGGTTCCGATGGCACTGATTGCTTATAGCGATGGAGGCTTGAAACTGGTCGCCTACGTTTTATTGATGTTATTATTGATTCATACCCTAGAATCATATGTTTTGAATCCCAAGCTGATGTCTAGCAAAACGGACTTGCCGATTTTTTATACCTTTGTGGTGCTGTTCGTTTCGGAACATCTTTTTGGGACCTGGGGCCTGATCGTCGGCATTCCGATCTTTATCTTCTTATTAGAGGTGTTAGGAATTAAATCGATCAAGACCGGTTCTAAGGAAAAACGGAAGAAAAGGAAGTTAAAAGTACATGAATAAGGATGAATTTCTTGCCAAATATGCGGTGGAACGCCGGAATACAAACTCTGTCAAATGGGACGGAATGGAAGTTGAATTTGGATCAGCTGACTTTTATCCGCTGTGGATCGCTGATACGGAATTCAAGCTTCCTGAAAGTGCGGTGCAAGCTTTACAAAAACGCGTTGCTCACGGGGCCTTTGGCTATTCGATCACGCCAGACGGTTATTATGATGCCTACTTTAAGTGGCAAAAAGAGCGTTATGGGATCGAATTGCACAAGGAGTGGCTTCGGTTTGGGACCGGCGTTGTCCAGTCTTTGAGTACTTTGGTGCAATTTTTGACGGCACCAGGGGATGCTATCATGTTGATGGAACCAGTTTATCATCCGTTTAGACACGTGATTGAAGATCAAGGACGCAAGGTCGTTGCTAATCAGCTGGTCGAGATCGAAGATGAATACCGGATGGACCTGGATAAAATGGAAGAAGAAATCATCGCTAACGACGTCAAATTACTGATGTTGTGCAGTCCGCATAATCCGGTCGCGCGTGTTTGGAGCGAAGAAGAACTGACAGACTTGTTGGAATTGTGTCGCAAAGAACAAGTGCTGGTGATCAGCGATGAAATTCACCATGACCTATTACCAACGGGGAAGAAGTTCGTGTCGGCGCTGTCGATCAAGGATGGTTTTTACCGGGATAATCTGATTATGGTGGATTCACCTTCAAAGACTTTCAACATGGCAAGTTTATTGATCAGCCATGTGGTGATCCCTAATCCACAGTTACGTGACCGCTATGACCAGCAACAAAATCTGTTGCATGCACCAGCGGGCAACTTGTTGGGAATGGTTGCTGGGCAAGCCGCCTATCGCGATGGCGCTGACTGGTTGGAGGGACTCTTAGACTTGGTCCGCTTTAACTACGAATATTTGAAAATACATCTGCAAGCAGCTTTTCCAACAATCAAACTTACAGAGCAGGAAGGGACTTATTTGGCCTGGGTCGATTTATCAACAGTAGTCAAACCAGGACAGCTCAAGCACATTGTGCAAGACGAAGCGCACTTAGCAGTGAACTTTGGTGAAATGTTTGGCAAAAGCGGTGCGGGGCACATTCGGGTCAATTTAGCGACAACACCTGAAAATCTACAAGCAGCAGTTTCATCATTGGTGAAAACTCTGCAAGAAAATCAAGCTTAAATTTTCACAAAAGACTGTTAATTTTTCAAATTTCATTGTAAAATGAAGAGGTAAAATAAATACATTAAAGAAAGAGGTCTGTACTAAATGCCAAAATTAGTATTCATCCGTCATGGACAAAGTGAATGGAACTTAAAGAACCTTTTTACTGGTTGGGTTGATGTTAACCTAAGCGAACAAGGTGTACAGGAAGCTACAGAAGCAGGTAAGAAACTTAAAGAAGCTGGGATCGAATTTGATCAAGCTTATACTTCAGTTTTAACCCGTGCCATCAAGACATTGCATATTGCCTTGGAAGAAAGCGACCAACTCTGGATCCCTGAAACCAAGACCTGGCGTTTGAACGAACGTCATTATGGTGCATTGCAAGGCCAAAACAAAAAAGAAGCCGCTGAAAAATTTGGTGAAGAACAAGTTCATACATGGCGCCGTTCTTATGATGTTTTGCCACCACTTTTGAAGTCAGATGACGAAGGTTCAGCATTGAACGAACGTCGTTACGCTAACTTGGACCCACATGTTGTTCCAGGCGGCGAAAACTTGAAGGTTACTTTGGAACGTGTTATGCCATTCTGGGAAGACCACATTGCCCCAGACCTCTTAGCAGGTAAGAATGTCATCATCGCAGCTCATGGTAACTCATTACGTGCCTTGACCAAGTATCTTGAAGGTATCTCAGACGACGATATCATCAACTTGGAAATGGCTACAGGTCAACCAGTTGTCTATGACTTGGATGACAAGTTAAACGTCATTAACAAAGAAAAACTTTAATTAATAACAGAGCGGAGTGTTTCGGTAGATTCCGAGCATTAACGGACAAAAGGACTAGATCGCAGCTTTTAGCGATGTAGTCCTTTTGTTGGTTAAGCAAAAGAATCTGAAACACGGAGCTCGACTAAGAAAAATCCCTGACTCTTTTTGCGGAGTTAGGGATTTTTTTGCGTCCTAAAAATTTTGGAAAGTGCACAAATGTGCTGCTTTTTTAACAACGCTTAAATTCTAAAAGATAATTAGCGCCCGTAACAGCGCGGTTTCAGTGACCTGGGTTGTTAACAACTTAAAATTAAATTTCCCGATTGAATTGTAATGGTCTAGCAGAATTTCGTATATTTAAGGAGCAGGGAACGAAAAGCGAATCAGTTCCCCTGAAAGTTGCAAGTTAGCGGTCGGCTAGGAGCGTGACAAGTTTTTGAGCGGTCAACTCGTCAATGATCAAGACATCTAACAAATTCATTTTCAAGATGGCAGCAAGCGAGTTAACTTTATCAAGTGAACGGGCGACGCCAACCACAGTGGGAACTTTTCGCAACATCTGAATGGGGATGCTGACGGTCCGATTTAAGAGCTGACCGCTTAAAACTTCGCCATTCTTATCAAAAAAAGTACAACAACAATCGCCAACTGCGCCACGCTCAGTAAGTTCGGCAATGTCTTTGGCCGTTAATAGGTCGCGCCAGTGGCTACCCTTCGATTTCAAGGAGCCGCCAATGCCGACAAAGGCGATGTCCAGTTGTTCCCAGGCGCGAAAGATTTTTTTGAAAGCCAATGATTCATACAGCTGAGTGCGTTGATAAGCAGTGGGCTGAATCGCAGTTTCGTTAATAAATAAACTCTGGCCGCCTAGCTGATGCGCAAAGTTATAAACAATACTGTTGGGGTGGTAACCGGCATTAAAACGGCTAGGCCCGCCAACTAAAGGAACAAATAAGGAATTGGTATTTTTGAAACTTCGTAACTGTCCGACCATCCCAGCTAGATTTTTTCCCCAGGCAAAGCCTACGGTAGAATGAGGCTTGATCGTACTTTTTAAGTATTGCGCAGCCTTTTTTGACAGATTCTCATCCTTTTGTTTTTCAGTTTCTGTTGGAAAATTAGGGACGATCACTACTTTCTTTAGAGTTGTTAAGGCTTTGATACGCAACTCTAATTCAAACAGCTTGGGATCATAACCCACGATTTGAATGGAAACAATTTGTTCTTGTTGAGCTTCCTTTAAAAAGCGGCTGATCGTCGTGCGATAAATATTTAGTTCCTGAGTGATTTGTTGTTGAGTATAGCCTTTGATGTAATAAAGATAAGAGATCCTGACTAATAGCTCACGTTTATCTTCTTTCATAGTTAATTCTCCATTTAAAATGCAAAGTGTAAATTCAGTTTACATTGAACCGGTAGTGTCAGTTTTTCCGTTCTCTTATCATTGTATGTGATATAATTCATTTGTCAAAGGCAACGGTTCCAACCAAATGAGGTGTAAAAGATGTCAACTAAAAGAAAAATTAATCATGACGACAAGGGTTTGATCTTTAACATTCAAAAATTTAGTCTAAATGATGGTCCAGGAATTCGTACTGTCGTATTTTTTAAGGGTTGCCCCTTAAAGTGTGCCTGGTGTGCTAATCCTGAGTCGCAAGCCCGTCGGCCAGAGAAAATGTACGACGAGGCTAAGGGTTGTCAGATCATGGTCGGCGAGTATCGGACGGTGGCAGAGATCATGGATGTGATCATGCAAGACTATGATTTTTATGAAGAATCAGGCGGCGGAGTCACGCTTTCTGGCGGGGAAGTTTTGTTCCAAGCGCCCTTTGCAATCAAACTTGCACAAGCCATCAAAGAAAAGGGCATTCACCTTGCTTGTGAAACGACTGGCTATACTAAACCAGAAACTTTCAATGAATTTTATCCGTACATGGACCTGATCTATTTTGATTGTAAACAGTGGAGTCCGCTGCTGCATCGGCAGGGGACCGGCGGAACTAATGAAATGATTTTAAAAAATATGCAAACGGTGATCGATTCAGGCAAAAAATATTGTATTCGGATCCCAGTGATCCCTGGGTTTAATTACACGGATAACGATGCCCAGCATTTTGGCGAACTTTTTGGCAAAATGGGAGTCAAGCGGGTCGAACTGCTGCCATTTCACCAGTTTGGTTTAAAAAAGTATGCTGATCTGGGCAGGGAATATCAAATGAAAGATGTTGCCCAACTCCATAGCGAAGATTTATTGAACTATCAAAAAATACTGCAAGATGCGGGGATCACTGCACAGATCAATGGCTGGTAAAGACAGAAAATTTACTGCTGTAGTTTTGTTTTAACCTTAGGAGGTTATTTAAATGGTAATGACAAAAGTTGCACCTAAAAAAACTGTTGGTAATTTTGGTAAATTAACTGCAAAAATGCAACGTTACCGTGAAGAAATTTTTGATGCGAAACCCTATGTTGACCCAGAAAGAGCGCTATTAACGACAGAAGCGTATCAGCAATATCAAGACCAGCAAGTGGACATTTTGCGGGCCCGGGTGTTGGAACATATCTTACAGAAGATGACGATCTTCATTGAAAAAGACACACTGCTGGTTGGTAATCAGGCACAGCATAACCGGTGGGCACCAGTCTTTCCTGAATATTCAATGAACTGGGTGATCGATGAACTGGATACTTTTGAAAAACGTTCTGGTGACGTCTTTTATATTACTGACGAGGCTAAAGAACAGCTGAGAAAGATCGCGCCATTTTGGCAGCACAACACCTTGGAAGACCGCGGGTATGCGGCATTTCCAGAAAAGAGTCGACTGTTTTATGATTTAGGATTGATCGGGGCAGATGGCAATATTACTTCTGGCGATGGGCATATTGCAGTCAACTACGAGACAGTCATTAAATACGGTCTGGTTTCCTACGAGAAACGGATCAAAGAACAAATGGATCAGCTTGACCTGACAGATATTAACCAGCAGAAACAACTTTATTTCTACCAGGCAGGTTTGATCGTTATTAAGGCAGTCCATGACTTTGCCGATCGCTATGCTCAACTAGCCGAAAAAGAAGCAGCAGATGCAACCGACCAGCAAAGAAAAGATGAGCTGTTAGAAATTGCACGGATCATGCGGAAAGTTCCATATCAGCCAGCCGACTCATTTTACGAAGCAATTCAAGCTGTCTGGTTTGTTCATTTGATCTTACAAATTGAATCTAACGGACACTCAGTTTCTTACGGACGTTTAGACCAGTATTTGAACTCATTTTATGAAAATGATGTACAAGCAGGGAAGATCACTGCTGAAAAAGCGACGGAATTGCTGACTAATTTGTGCATGAAGACTTTGACCATCAACAAAGTTCGTTCTTGGGCACACACTGAGTTTTCTGCAGGAAGTCCACTCTACCAAAATATTACGATCGGCGGTCAAACAAAGGACGGCAAGGATGCGGTCAATCCAATGTCTTACTTAATTTTAACTGCGATCGCCCAGGCTCACTTGCCGCAGCCAAACTTGACCGTTCGTTATCATCATGGCTTAAGCGACCACTTTATGCGTCAATGTGTCGAAGTAATTAAAGAAGGTTTAGGGATGCCGGCTTTTAATAATGATGAGGTCATTATTCCATCCTTCATCGCTAGAGGGGTTAAAAAAGAAGACGCCTATAATTATAGTGCGATCGGCTGTGTCGAAACCGCAGTTCCTGGCAAATGGGGCTACCGTTGTACCGGAATGAGTTTTATTAACTTCCCACGGACGCTATTGATCGTGATGAATGGCGGGCGTGATCCTGAATCCGGCAAGCAACTTTTGCCAAATTACGGGCATTTCACAGAAATGAAGTCCTATGACGAATTGTTCACTGCCTGGGATCAGTCGCTGCGGGAAATCACGCGTCAGAGTGTGATCATCGAAAATACCTGTGACTTAGCTTTGGAACAAAACTACCCAGATATTTTATGTTCGGTACTAACTGAAGATTGTATTGGTCGAGGTAAGACGATCAAAGAAGGCGGTACGATTTACGACTTTATCAGTGGGTTACAGGTCGGAATTGCTAATTTGGCAGACTCGCTAGCTGCTATTAAAAAGCTAGTCTTTGAAGAAAAGAAGATCACCCAACAGGAATTATGGCAAGCTCTAACGGACAATTTCCAGGGACCAGGTCAAGAAAAGCTGCGCCAAATGTTAGTGAATGACGCGCCTAAGTATGGTAACGACAACGATGAAGTCGATCAATTGATCGTTCAAGCTTACGAACCATATATTGATGAAATTTCTAAATATAAGAATACTCGTTATGGCAGAGGACCAATCGGCGGGACGCGGTATGCAGGAACGTCTTCAATTTCCGCTAATGTTGGTCAGGGACATAGTACGTTGGCAACTCCAGACGGCAGATTTGCGCGAACACCATTGTCTGAAGGCTGCTCTCCATCGCATTCGATGGATACCGATGGACCAACGGCTGTCTTCAAGAGTGTTTCTAAGTTAAACACCAAGGCGATCACGGGTGGAGTGTTGTTGAATCAGAAAATGTCACCGCAATTACTCAGAAGTCCTGCTAACTGTGAAAAATTAGTTCTGTTGTTACGCACCTTCTTTAATCGTCTGCATGGCTATCATGTGCAATACAACGTGGTTGATAGAAAAACATTAGTTGATGCGCAAGAGCATCCTGATAAGCATTGAGATTTGATCGTTAGAGTCGCAGGTTATTCGGCCTTCTTCGTGGGATTATCCAAAGAAACCCAGGATGACATTATTGAAAGAACGGAACAAAGCATTTAGAAATGGAGTTGTTGACCTAATGGAAATTTTAGTTGATACAGTAAACTTAGCTGAAATCAAAAAGTACCATCAAATGTTAAACCTGAGTGGAGTAACGTCAAATCCCACAATTATCAAAAAAGAGGGGCACGTGGATTTCTTTGAACATTTGCGTGCAATTCGACAGATCATTGGACCTGACAAAACGCTGCATGTGCAAGCTGTTGGTGAGACCACGGCAGAAATCGTGGCAGATGCACACCGAGTTTTGCAAGAAATTGATCACGATGTATATATTAAAATCCCAACTGATCCGGCTGGACTGGAAGCGATGAAACAGCTGAAAAAGGAGAATGTGCACATTACGGCGACCGCTATTTATACTGTTTTCCAAGGAGAACTAGCGATTGCGGCGGGGGCAGATTATTTAGCTCCTTACTATAACCGGATGATGAACATGAACATTGACGCGGCGAGCGTAATTGCTGAACTGGCCCAAGCCATTGAAATGAGTCATAGTCAAACTAAGATTTTAGCTGCCAGTTTACATAACGTTGCCCAAGTTACTTCTGCCCTGAAAAATGGTGCACAGGCAGTGACGATCGGGACTGATGTCATTGCGGCTGGCTTAAATGCACCAATGATCGCAGCTGCAGTTCACGATTTTAAAAAGGATTGGCAGTCAATGTACGGCGAGCAAACAATTGCTGACCTTAACTAGCGGGTTGTACAGGTGAAAAGTTAGCTTAGCCCAATTGTGGTAAAAAATACGTGCTCGAAATCTTGTAAATCTAAGGCCCTGGCTCCAGTGAAAGAGTCAGGGCCTTTTTTTGGTTTCAGTAAAGTACACTGAGGGGTGGCCTAGCTGATTTGGAGCAGAAAATTTAAAAATTTCTAGCATTGGCTGGTTAAAGTTGCCGTGCAGTCTGTGCACTTGGTATGCTTGAACTAAATAACTTGGAAATGAGGCAACCATTTGGAAACAGAAATGATTACCGCAGCAATCGAGCAGTATGGCTACGTTGGCATCGCCTTCTTGATTGCATTAGAGAATGTTTTTCCCCCGATTCCATCCGAAGTCGTGCTGGTTTTTGCGGGCTACTCAACTTTACAGACGAACCTTAGTCTGATTGGAGCCACGATTGCGGCCACAGTTGGTGCTTATCTAGGAGCATTAATTTTATATGCGGTGGGACGGTGTTTAAATGTTGACCAGTTGAAGCGTTTTGCAGCCAGCAAGGGTGGCAGAATTTTGCGAATTAAAGCCAGTGATATTGATAAAACTGCCACTTTCTTTAACAAATATGGAGGCTGGACTATTTTAGGAGGGCGGTGTTTACCGGTTATCAGAAGCTTGATTTCGATCCCGGCTGGCATGACTAGATATCCCTTGGGCAAATTTAGCCTATTAACACTAGTTGGAACGTTAATTTGGAACTTCGTTTTGATCAATGTTGGGCATTATGCAGGCAAAGCTTGGCGCCACATGTTAGTTGTGGTTGATGAGTGGCTCTATGTAATTCTTGCAGGTGTAATTGTAGTCGGGGTCTTAGTGTGGGGACTAAAGCGGTGGCAAAATAACAGAGTAAAGTGAGACGTTTAAGAGATGAGCATAATCGCGAACTGGCCCTTAATGCGTTTTAGATATTGAAGACCGAGTGTTGATAGGCGGAAGAAACTGTTTTGAGTAGCTTAATTAAAAAGGTCTAGAAATTAGTTAACTGATTCTAGACCTTTTCTGAATTGCGGTAGGAGTTATCGGCGACACCCGATAGCTCCTTTTCATTGATAATAATAACCATCTTTACTGAAAAAAAGCAAGAGTTTTAGGCCAAAAGATAAGGCAAATAAATTACTAGGGGAACTAACAAATACAGTAATTAATGTTGCAAAAAATTGTCTGGTGAAAATGCGTTAATTTAGTGGATTACAGTTGTATTTATCAGCGAAATAAGAAATAATTAAGGGGAAACACAATAAAAAAAGGGAGGGAAATTTTAAAATGAAGTTAGCCAGTTAAAAAAATTAACACAAAAAACGCCATAGTGGCGAAATATCGTTTATCATATTAGTTACCACACAAAACATGAGAGGACGATATC
>NZ_BQXH01000011.1 GCF_022836475.1 Ligilactobacillus pabuli
CTGGCCCCAGCCACACACACCAGCACTTTAAACTAGCTATCAAAGTATAAAAAAAGAACTCCACCTTTAAGATAGAGTTCCAAGGACCATCAACACTATTTGACAAAGTCCCAAAAATAAAGACTATCTCAAATGAAAGCTGATTTGCTAACGTTTGAGATAGTTTTTTTATGAACAGTTATTCTTTCAAGTTAGTCACAAATGTGGTGGGTATTTTCTGCTTCCAGCAACATGTCGCTGATCACTTGAAGAAAATCAGGGTTATTGGCGAAAATAGTGGAACTTAATAAGGTGTTGAGTGAGTCTGCGGTCAAAGTTGCACCTAACAAGACTTGTTCCAAAACTTCTGCAGCTTCAGGTGTGATCGTGTTACCGTAAAATTTGATGTGAGAAATTTGCTCATTTTCGGTTGAAAAGTTCACGTGCAGCTGACCATTGGGCATTTGATAGCTCGAATAGTATTGGTAACCTGGGTTTTTACCGTAGTTCCAAACATTACGGCCATATTTTTGGCCAACCTTGGCGTAGATTTTTTGCCAGTCTTGGTCAGTTAAATGATAGGTTGGAATGTCAGCTAAATGTTTCACGTGAAACAAATGACATAAAAGCTCATTTTTAAATTCTTCCGTCGACAGCTCGGCATATTCGGGCGACAGCAGGGACTTTAGGTTGGTAATTGGACGGTCGGCGGATAAAACGCCACGAGCAACTTGAGCCCGCTTTTTGGGCGTCAGGACTTGACGAGCATTCGCGATGTTCATGTTGAACATCAGCGTGCCACCGGCGGCGAAACCTTCCTTGGCCTTGATCATACACATGCCTGAAAATTTTTGGTTATTGGCGACTAAGGCACTTTTGGCACTGACTTGCCCATCTTTTAATCCCATTTCGGCTAAGGCATCCAAAATCGGCTGGGCGAAATAATCATAGTCACCACAGTGGTCGAGAGAGTCTCCCAGAATATTTTCAAAAATGACGTTGCCTTCGTCATGGTAAACTGCACCACCGCCGGAAGTGCGACGGACTAGTTTAATGTGGTGTTGCTGTAGGTAATTGAGGTCAACTTCGCTAAAAGAATTTTGGGCGGAGCCGATGATGACCGATGGACGGTTAATATAACAGAGTAATCCATGCCCAGGAAGTTTTAAGTCGTTTAATAGATAGTTATCGATCGATTGGTTTAAGATCGGGTCGTAAGGTTCATGGTTTTTAGGGGTAATGTCAATTAAAAACATGTTGATCAAAGCCTTCTTAAGTAGATTTTTTTAGTTGAGAGTGTCGAAAATATTGGCGATTAAATATGAAAAAATTAAGTTCTTAAAAAGAAACCGCTTGCGACACTTACCTTTCTATTATACTTGACTTTTACATTTTTTGCTCGTATATTGTAAATAATCATTCTTATCTGAAACAAAGATAAAGTAGTCAAAGTGCTTTGTCCATGCCTTTATTTGGCGTGGAGTGGCGCTTTTTTTGTGCTCTCAAGGAGGGATTTTTAAAAATGACATTAATGCAAACCACTGAATATGATACGATTGCAGCAATTTCGACACCACCTGGTGAAGGTGCGATCTCCATTGTGCGGATGAGCGGGGAGGAATCGTTGGAAGTTGCAACTAAGATTTTTAAAGGTAAAAACTTACAAGATGTCCAATCGCATACTATTAATTACGGACATATCGTTGATCCGGAAACCAATGAAGAAATCGATGAAGTGATGGTTTCAGTGATGCGGGCCCCAAAAACTTTTACTAGAGAAGATATTATTGAAATTAACTGTCACGGCGGGATCGTACCAACGAATAAAATTTTGCAATTATTGTTGCAGAATGGTGCTCGTTTGGCAGAGCCGGGTGAATTTACCAAACGTGCTTTTCTACACGGACGGATCGATTTAACTCAGGCAGAATCTGTGATGGACTTGATTCGCGCTAAAACTGATCGTTCCATGCAAATTGCCTTGGGACAGTTGGATGGAAATTTATCCCAGTTAATTAAAAACTTGCGCCAAGATATTTTGGATGTTTTAGCTCAGGTAGAAGTTAATATTGACTATCCCGAATACGATGACGTTGAAACTTTGACAACTAGATTGTTAAAAGAGAAGGCACAAGAAGTTAAGGCACGCATCGAGGAACTCTTAAAGACAGCCGGCCAAGGTAAAATCATGCGAGATGGCTTAGCGACTGCTATCGTTGGGCGACCGAACGTTGGAAAGTCAAGTTTGCTGAACTATTTGTTACACGAAGATAAAGCAATCGTGACAGACGTGGCCGGAACGACCCGAGATGTGATCGAGGAATACGTGAATATCCGCGACGTTCCACTAAAACTGATCGATACTGCTGGGATTCATGAAACACAAGACAAGGTTGAAAAAATCGGGGTAGAACGTTCACGACGTGCGATCGGTCAGGCTGACTTAGTAATGATCTTGCTGAATGCTAGTGAACCGCTAACTGTTGAAGATCGCCAATTGTTGGAACTGACTAAGGATAAAAAACGGTTAGTCATTTTAAACAAGACGGACTTGCCGCAAAAAATTGAAATGGCAGAAGTCAAACAAATTGTTGCAGCAGAAGAATTATTGAGTACGTCTGTCTTAAAAAATGACGGTTTAGATGAATTAGAGGAACGTATTGCAAAGATGTTCTTTAATGGGATCGAAAATTCACAGACCACGGTGATGTTGACCAACTCACGGCACATCGCTTTGCTGCATCAGGCTAAGGATTCATTACAAGCAGTGTTGGATGGAATCGAAGCTGGGATGCCAGTTGACCTGTGCCAGATTGACATGACGAATGCCTGGGATGTTTTGGGTGAAATCACCGGTGACTCATATCAAGACGAACTATTAGACCAGTTATTCAGCCAGTTCTGCCTAGGAAAATAGTGGGTGGAGCAAGCCGTTTAGGACTCGAGCACGACCGGAGCCCAGCCAATAACTTTTGTGACAAGTAATTTGTAATTAGTTACAAATTACTTGTCACAAATTACAAATTACCTGAAACATTGAATTTAAATTATGGGAGAAATGAAAGATGCAGGAAGTAAAACAGTATGCTGGTAAAGACTACGACGTCATCGTAGTCGGCGCAGGACATGCAGGATGTGAAGCAGCTTTAGCGGCTGCGCGAATGGGAAATAAAACCCTTTTGATGACCATTAACCTTGAAATGGTGGCATTTATGCCATGTAA
Source organism: Ligilactobacillus pabuli (assembly GCF_022836475.1). Classification (GTDB taxonomy): domain Bacteria; phylum Bacillota; class Bacilli; order Lactobacillales; family Lactobacillaceae; genus Ligilactobacillus; species Ligilactobacillus pabuli. Next base: position 3,203 of record NZ_BQXH01000011.1, read on the forward strand.
CCCTTCGATCGGGGGCCCAGCTAAAGGGATCGTTGTCCGTGAACTGGATGCTTTAGGCGGCGAAATGGGTCGGAATATTGATAAGACTTATGTGCAAATGAGAATGCTGAACACTGGTAAAGGTCCAGCTGTCCGTGCCTTACGGGCTCAGGCTGACAAACGCGAGTATTCAATTGAAATGAAGCACACGCTTGAACGTGAAAAAAATCTGACTTTGCGTCAGGGAATCGTCGATGATTTGATCGTCGAAGATGGTACGGTTAAAGGTGTCATTACTAACACTGGTGCTCAGTATCATGCCAAAGCCGTAGTCTTGACCACTGGGACTGCCGCTCGCGGTAAAATTATTATTGGGGAATTGATGTATTCATCTGGCCCTAATAATACCCAACCTTCAATGAAGCTTTCTGGTAATTTGGAGAAGCTTGGTTTTGAACTCAAACGGTTTAAGACCGGGACACCGCCACGTGTCGACGGAAATACGATCGATTATTCTAAAACTGATAAACAACCGGGGGACGCAATGCCCCACCATTTTTCATACGAATCTAAAGATGAAGACTATTTACCAGTTGAAGACCAAATGCCATGCTGGTTGACTTATACTAACGGTACTACCCATCAGATCATCACGAGTAATTTAAATCGTGCCCCAATGTTTACGGGTGTGATCGAAGGGGTCGGTCCTCGTTACTGTCCTTCAATTGAAGATAAAATCGTCCGTTTCGCAGACAAACCGCGCCACCAGCTCTTCTTGGAACCAGAAGGCCGGGAAACTGATGAATATTACGTTCAGGGTCTGTCAACTTCAATGCCTGAAGAAATTCAGCAAAAATTCGTGCACACGATCGCCGGTTTGGAAAATGCCGAAATGATGCGTCCCGGCTATGCCATTGAATATGACGTTGTTTCACCATATCAGTTACGACCAACGCTTGAAACCAAGCTGATCTCAGGTCTGTACACGGCTGGTCAAACTAACGGGACTTCCGGTTATGAAGAAGCTGCTGGTCAGGGGATCGTTGCTGGGATCAATGCTGGTCGCCATGCTTTGGGTAAAGAAGAAATGATCTTGAAGCGTAGTGACGCCTACATTGGTGTTATGATCGATGATTTGGTGACTAAAGGTACCAATGAACCATACCGGTTATTGACCTCTCGTGCTGAATATCGCTTAATTTTACGACATGATAATGCGGACTTGCGTTTAACAGAAATGGGCCATGAAATGGGACTGATCTCAGACGAAAGATACGCACAGTTTGAAGCTAAAAAGCAAATGATCAGTGCTGAAATGCAACGTTTAGCTGAAGTACGGATCAAGCCAAATGACCAGGTCAATGCTTACTTGGCTGAACATCACGAACATGAATTAAGAGACGGTATTTTGGCCGCCGACTTCTTGAAGCGTCCATATGTAACATATCAGGACTTGCTGCAATTTATTCCAGCACCTGCAGAACCACTGGACAGCCAAAGCATCGAACAAATTGAAATTCAATTGAAATATGCTGGTTATATCAAGAAATCAATGCAAAAAATTGAGAAGCTCAAGCGGATGGAAGCTAAGAAGATCCCAGACCGGATCGATTATGCAGCTATCGATGGCTTGGCAACTGAAGCCCAACAAAAATTGGCCAAGATCCAACCTGAAACATTAGCACAGGCTGGTCGGATCAGTGGGGTCAACCCAGCTGACTTGTCGATTTTGGCAGTTTATATTGAACAAGGTAAAATCGCTAAAGTGGGTTAAGTTAATTTAGTACTGAAGACTAAGAAAAATTTAGGCTGCAGTTAAAAAAAGCATGTGATACAAGAGTGAGATACTTTTGTGTGACATGCTTTTTTAGTTGGTGGGAAATTTTTAAATACCAGCAAAAATTATTTTAATAGCGTTTTTTTGGCAAGATTTGCCAAGAAACTTATTTTTCCTTAAAGCAGTGAGGCGGCGCGTGAAAATTTGGTTGGATAAAATATTTTACTCAACCATGTTTATAATTTCACAAAAAGAACGTGAATAAATTAACAAAGTAAGCGCTTTACTGAACTTGATCAGAAACTATATCAATGAAAGATGATTTCAAAATTTAGGGGATAGGGTGTGAACAATTTAAAATTTATAGCGGTAAAACTGCAATAAATAGGCGTTAAACTGCAAAAATAATTATGTAAAAGACAGCAAGTTTGAAAAATATTTTTTATTTTTTTGGTGCGAAAGACTTGATTTTTTAGTGCCGATAGTCTAGTATCATAAGTGAAATATTTCACGTATACAAGAAATTAAAGGCAAACACGTTAAGTGGAGGGATATTTGATGAAGACAGCAGTTAAAGAAAAGAAAGTAACAGCTCCCCAAGATGAAAATGAAAAATCAGTTGAATATACGTCAGCTTTAGTTGACAAAGCAGTCGTTGCTGAAGCAGAATATAGCCATTTTAGTCAGGAACAAGTCGATAAGATCGTTAATGCGATGGCCTTAGCTGGTTCTGAAGCAGCTTTAATGTTAGCTCATGAAGCCGTTGATGAAACTGGCCGGGGTGTCGTTGAAGATAAAGATACGAAAAACCGTTTCGCAACCGAAAATGTTTACAATGGAATTAAAGATGATAAGACAGTGGGTGTCATTGATAAAGACGACGTTTCTGGTAGTGTAACGATTGCTGCTCCACTGGGCGTTTTGGCAGGGATCGTGCCCACCACGAACCCAACTTCAACGACCATGTTCAAGTCATTATTGGCATTGAAGACTAGAAACGCGATCGTCTTCGCTTTCCATCCAGCTGCACAGAAGTGTTCAGTTCATGCCGCTCAAATCGTGTATGAAGCAGCTGTTGCTGCAGGAGCACCAAAAAACATTATTCAATGGATCGAAACTCCATCACTGGCTAACACGACTAACCTGATTGGTAATCCTAAAATTGCTTCGATTTTAGCAACTGGTGGCCCAGGTATGGTGAACTCCGCCTTGAGATCTGGGAATCCTTCAATGGGTGTTGGTGCCGGAAACGGTGCGATCTTTGTTGACCACACTGCTAAAATTGACCGGGCAGTTGAAGATCTGCTGTTGTCGAAGCGGTTTGATAACGGGATGATTTGTGCAACTGAAAACTCAGCCGTCGTCGAAAGTGCTGTTTATGACGAATGGTTGACAGAAATGCAGGCGCACGGTGCCTATCTCTTGCCTAAGAAAGACTACAAGAAATTAGCTGACTTTGTCTTCAATGACAAACATGGCGTGAATGGTCCGGTCGCCGGCATGTCCGCTGCTTGGATCGCTGAACAAGCAGGTATCAAGTTGCCAGCTGATAAAGATGTCATCTTGTTTGAATTAGACCGGGAGAATATCGGTGAGAAACTTTCTTCTGAAAAATTGTCGCCATTATTGTCAGTTTACCAGGTCAAAGACCGTGAAGAAGGAATTCAGGTCGTGCATGAATTGTTAGACTACCAAGGTGCTGGTCATAATACTGCAATTCAAATCGGGACCCAAGATGATCCATTTATCCAAGAATACGCTGATCGTTTGGAAGCTGTCCGGATCCTAGTTAACCAACCAGATTCAATTGGCGGAATCGGTGATATCTATACAGACGCAATGCGTGCTAGTTTGACACTCGGTACTGGTTCATGGGGGAATAATTCATTGTCACATAACTTATCCACGTCAGATCTATTGAACTTCAAGACAGTCGCTAAACGCCGGAATCGGCCAGAATGGATCCGTTTGCCGCAAAGTATCTACTTTGAAAAAGATTCGATCACTTACTTGCAAGAATTGCCAAAAATTAGTCGGGCCTTTATCGTGGCCGATCCAGGTATGGTGCAATTTGGCTTTGTTGACAAGGTCTATGACCAATTAGATATTCGCGAACAACCAGTTAAGACTGCAATCTATGGCACAGTTCAACCTGACCCAACCTTGAGCCAGACAATTGAAATTGCCAAACAAATGCAGCAGTTCAAACCAGATACAGTCATCACGATCGGTGGTGGGTCTGCCTTAGATGCTGCGAAGATCGCCCGTTATATTTACGAATATTCGCTAGATCAAGCTGATGGTTTCTTAGATGATTACGCTAATGTGAGTGCACTCTTCGTGAAATTACAACAGAAATTCTTGGATATTAGAAAACGGATCGTGAAGTTTGGGGACCAAAACCATACACAATTAGTTGCGATCCCAACGACTTCTGGGACTGGGTCTGAAGTGACACCATACGCCGTGATCACTGATGACGCAACACACGTGAAATATCCATTAACAGACTATGCGTTGACACCAGACTATGCCATTATCGACCCATGCTTTGCTATGACTGTGCCAAAGCGGACCGTTGCTTGGTCAGGACTAGATAGTTTATCCCATGCCCTAGAATCTTATGTCTCAGTGATGTCATCTGAATTTACCCGTCCATGGGCACTGCAAGCCATCAAATTAGTCTTTGATAACTTGGAAGAATCCTATAACTACGGTGCTGGCAACAAGACCGAACGAGGCGAACATGCCCGGGTTGAAATGCACTATGCCGCAGCTTTGGCTGGGATGTCATTTGCCAATGCTTTCTTGGGGATCAACCATTCCTTAGCTCATAAAACTGGGGGCGAATTCGGCTTACCACACGGTTTGGCAATTTCGATCGCTATGAAGCATGTGATCAAGTTTAACGGAGTTTCTGGTAAGGTTAAACGGACACCATTCCCTCGTTACGAAGTTTATCGGGCCGAAAAAGACTATGCGGACATCGCGCGTTATATCGGTTTGCAAGGCAAAACAGACCACGAATTAGTGGAAGCCTTGTGTGCTAAGATCGACAAGTTGATGGAAGCAGTGGACGTAACACCAACCTTGTCTGCGAACGGTGTGACTAAAGAAGCCTTTGAAGGTTCCCTCGATAAATTAGTCGACTTAGTTTATAACGATCAGTGTACTTCAGCTAACCCACGCCAACCAAGCTTGACTGAAATCAAGCAGTTGTTGCGTGACCAATTTTAAAATCAGCTCCAAATAATAATCTTTAAATCAGCTGGGATCAACGGCTGCTGCTTCGTGCGGCGGACGTTGGTCCTAGTTTTTTGTGCTTAAAATAGTAGGCAAAAGTCTAGCAAAAAAATAGTTTAAATTAAGTAATAAACGATTGAAAACGGTTGATTTTAAGTACCATAAGGATTTAAAAAAGGCTTCTTTTAATCTTTGGAATAGCTGTGTACCAATTTTAAATAAATTGTTGACAAAGGTTACATAAGGGTGTAATTTAAGCATTGTGAAAATAAATGCTATCAAAAATAAATCTATACCAATAACATTTCCGGTTAAAGGTATACTAGATAATTGAATCAAATGGAGGAGTTCTAAACTATGTGTGGAATTGTTGGAGTTACGGGTCGTGAAAATGCAACAGAGATCTTGTTAAATGGTTTGAAAAAATTAGAGTATCGTGGCTATGATTCTGCGGGTATCTATGTTAGTGACAAAAATAGTGACGGTTACCTTGTTAAAGAACAGGGACGGATCGAAGACTTGCGTGCCGCTGTCGGCCCAGAGGTTCAAGGAACAACTGGGATCGGCCACACTCGCTGGGCAACTCATGGGGTACCAAGTCGTGCCAATGCTCATCCGCAAGTTTCTGCCGATGGTCGTTTTTACTTAGTTCATAACGGCATGATCGGTAACTTCCGTGAACTAAAGGAAGAATACTTAGCTGGAACTGAATTTGTCAGTGAAACAGATACTGAAGTGATCGTGCAATTGATTGCCCATTTTGTGGCTGAAGGTATGGCAACAAAAGAAGCCTTCACTCATGTTTTGAGTTTGATCGATGAAACTTCATCATATGCTTTCTTGTTGATGGACAAAACACAAAAAGATACTTTGTTTGTCGCTAAAAAGAAGAGCCCACTCTTGATTGGGGTCGGTGACGGCTTTAACGTGGTCTGCAGTGATGCGATGGTCATGTTATCAGAAACTCATGATTTCATCGAACTAACAGACGGTGATGTTGTGACTGTAACACCAAGCTCCGTGGAAATTGAAGACGTGAATGGTCAGAGCGTAACTCGCCACCAGTTCCACGTGGATGATGACGCTAGTGCGTCTGAAAAGGGTGCTTATGAATTCTTTATGTTAAAAGAAATCGACGAGCAACCTGGTGTGATCCGTGGTTTGGAACAAACATACTTGGCTGAAGATGGTTCAGTTAAGCTGGCTGACGACATGATGAATGCACTCAACCAAGCAGACCGCTTATACATTGTGGCCGCAGGAACTAGCTACAACGCTGGTTTAGTTGGTAAGAGTATTTTTGAAAAACTAGCAGGTGTGCCGACTGAAGTTCATATTGCTTCTGAATTCGGCTATAACATGCCGCTGCTTTCGGACAAGCCGTTGTTTATCTTCTTGACTCAAAGTGGGGAAACGGCCGACAGTCGTGAAGTTTTGTCGAAAGTCAATCAATTAGGTTATGAAAGTTTGACGATCACTAACGTTCCTAACTCCACCTTGTCACGTGAAGCAACTTACACGATGCTGCTGAATGCTGGCCCTGAAATTGCCGTTGCTTCTACTAAAGCCTACACAGCTCAAATCGCTGCTGAAACGATTTTGGCTAAAGGCTTGGGGATGTTGAAACAAACAGCTGCAGCTGCTGACTTTGAAACTGGCTTTGAATTAACTAAAGCCGCTAATGCGATCCAGTCATTAGTTGATCAAAAAGATGTGGTTGAAGGCTTGGCTCAAAAGTACTTGGGTACAACTCGGAATGCCTTTTACATTGGCCGTGGGATCGATTATCAAACAGCCATTGAAGCTTCATTGAAGTTAAAAGAAGTTTCTTATGTTCAAACAGAAGGCTTTGCTTCCGGTGAATTAAAGCACGGGACAATTTCTTTGATTGAAGAAAACACACCAGTGATCGCAATCATCACTGATCCAAAGACAGCTGCTTTGACTCGCAGCAACGAACAAGAAGTTATTTCTCGTGGTGCTAGCGTGATCAACATTGTCGCTGAAGAATTGGCAACGGCTGAAGATCAGATCGTCTTGCCAGAAGTACACCCATTGTTAACACCACTCGCTGCAATTATTCCAGCACAATTGTTGGCATACTACACCAGCAAGGAACGTGGTTATGACGTTGACAAGCCAAGAAACTTGGCCAAGAGTGTCACAGTTGAATAATTAGTTTAAGAAAAAAGGGCTTCAGAAAATCGTAGTTGATTTTCTGAAGCTCTTTTTGGGTGCCGTTATTTATGTGGACCTTTAAAAAGAGCGCGCAGACGTCCCCGTAAATGCTGGAATAATAAAACCTGTTTCCGGGTTCGCTCTAGACGACGATATCTGGCTTTAAACTTTTGATAGAAGTTTTGGTGGTAATTTTCTGCCGGCCAAAATTTAGTGGCAGCTTCAATTCCAACCACGATGGGCGCCTTGTAGTGGTTAGACTGTTCCATCCGGTGCTTGTCAGCCTCAGCTAATTGGAGCTGGTGTTGATCAGTATAAAAAATTACTGGGCGATAGTGGTCACCACGGTCATCAAATTGGCCACTTGCATCAGTTGGATCAATTAATTGCCAGTACGTCTGTAAGATGTCTTGGTATTTGATCAAGCGAGAATCATAAATAATCTCAACTGCCTCGACGTAGCCGGTGTGGTCATGACTAACTTGTTCATAGCTAGGGTGGGGAGCTGTGCCGCCAATATAGCCAGAAATGACGGCTTTAACCCCAGTTCTGCGGTCAAAAGGTTCAACTAAACACCAAAAACATCCGCCTGAAAAAATTGCTCGTTCTTGAAAAGGTGGGTCTTTTTGATAATGAATGTCGTAGTTGAATTCCATTTGACCAGCTGGATTGCCAGTTAACTGCAGATAAAAATCAGCCATGTTAGCAGTGAGATTATTGCGCAAGGCCAAAGGACGTAATTCAACTTCTAGCCGCTCGAGGACAATTTTGCTATTTACCTGATTTTTCAAGGAGGTTTGTGCAGTCAGCAGTGCTTTTTTCTCCCAGTAATGGACAGTAGGGTCCTGTAAGAGAACTGCAAGCTTGGGTAAGACTGTTTGAGTCGTTAACATTTGTTTCAGCTCCTGTTTGAACGGATAAGGTAGTTTATGCTATTGAGAATGAAAGTGGGTCTCCTGATTAAGACTTAGCTTTCTCACTTATCAAAATGAGAAAGCAATTTTTTCAGGAAAAACGGGGTCAGAATCATAATTAAAAATGGTATTACAAAAGTAATGTTAATAGCAATAAAATCTTGTAATTGTATTTTTTCAAGGCTGCTAGGATCGTTTTTGGAAATTGGGATTAGAAAGTCGAGGAAAATTGGCAAATACATGAAGCTATTAATTAATACAATACTACTTATTCCAATCACATAATGAACCATAGCAAAAGTTAAGGCTTGATTGTGTTTAAAGTATTTGCTTTGAGCTTGCTGGACAGTTTTTTTGTTAGTTTCAATGTCATGTTTTGCTTGGTTGAAGAGATAGAGTAAGATTGTTAATGCAATAGTAATTAGAATTAAGCCGAATGAATTAGGAATCACGGTTTCTGAAAAAGAATTTGGGAAAAGAAGGGGGACTAATTCTTTGGAGATGAACCAACTAAATAAGAGCGAGATTATCAGCGGAATTCTACTTTTGAAATAGCCTTCTTCAATGGTGTTGCCGTTTAGATGGACACTTAAATCGGTTGCCATGAAAAAAATAGCAACTAATATTATGATTAACCACGAGAACAAGGTTGGTGTAGCACCTCCTTTTAATTGATGGGTATAGTCGTGTGAATTAAGCGAGAATTCATTATGCACTAATGGACCCTCGAAAAAGGTAAATAAAATTATTTTTGTGAAAGTAAAATGGAAAGTAGGCTTAGTAAAATAGAAAATATACTGGAACCATACAAGCCAATTATTTTCATTTTTTCCAGAGGTGCCGAGCTATTTAAAGTTGGATCTTTTTTTATGTCATATTTTTTAAGCGCTTTTAGCTCAATAATATGTGTAACAAGCATTATGAACAAAAATAAAAAAAGAAGTGCATCGAATATTAAAGCTAGAGATAAATTTCTTTTGACAAGTAATGTGTATAACGTAATTAAGACCACACCTAACCCTAACAGTAGACAAAGATAGCGAATCTTTTTAACTCTTTGAAAAAAAGGCAGGTGTTTTCCGTAAAAATTGGGGTTTTATTTTGTACCGTAATTTTCTTAATTAATTTCTTTTCTTTTCTTTTTGGAATAAGAAATAGAAAGGCAAAAACAAGAAGAAGAACAAGAAGTAAAAGCATTAACATTCAATCCTTTCTTAACATGATTTAGTCTTGCACAAATGAAAAGCAAAAGCAACACATAAAAAATGTTGCTTTTGCGTAATTCTTAGGCGACAGCTAATAGTAACAACAGTCCTCCAAGAACACTAACCATGACAAAAGACGATTCTGCTTCCACGGGAATTGCTTCTAGCATGCTAGACAATAATGTTGCTGTATAGTGTTCTAAATTTGCGGCATATTGCTTAGTATTTTTTGCCATATTGAATTATTCCAATCGTTTAAAAATTTTTTTCAGATTTAAGTCTTTTTGCTTGCATTATTGGTCTATATCAATTACAATTGGGCTATACCAATAAAATAGAGATGGAGGTCATCAGCGATGAAAGTTATCGTTACAAAAAATCAACAAGAAGCCGGCGTAGAAGGGTACCAGGTCTTTAAAGAAGCAGTTGAAAAGGGCGCTAAGGTGTTTGGCCTAGCAACAGGTTCAACTCCAATCACGACTTACGAGGAAATTATCAAGAGTGATTTGGACTTCTCTGATTGTACTTCAATTAACTTGGACGAATATGTGGGAATCAGCCCAGATAACGACCAAAGTTACCAGTATTTCATGAATGAACATCTTTTCTCAAAGAAGCCATTCAAACAATCATACCTGCCCAACGGCTTGGCTGAAGATCCAGAAGCAGAAACAGTTCGTTACAACCAGATCATCGCTGATAACCCAATCGATTTACAGCTCTTAGGAATTGGCCGAAATGCTCATATCGGCTTTAACGAACCCGGAACATCCTTTGAATTAGAAACACATGTTGCTGATTTAACGGATTCAACGATCGAAGCTAACTCACGCTTCTTTGAACATGTTGAAGATGTGCCTAAGCAAGCTTATTCAATGGGTATCGGTTCAATTATGAAGTCTAAACAGATCATTATTGAAGCTTTCGGTGCCGAAAAAGCTGATGCCGTGGCTAAAATGATCGAAGGGCCAGTGACAGAAGATGTTCCTGCAAGTATCTTGCAACAACATCCAAATGTCGTTGTTCTATTGGACGAAGCGGCAGCTGCTAAATTAAGCAAATAAAATAAATTAACACCAAAGACTCCACGCTGGAGCTAAGAGCAAGTGACTTTAACTTGCCTAACCAGTGTGGGGCCTTTTTTTGTTGCACGAGAAGTTTTCTGGATACGTGGCTGCTTTCAAGCATAGTTCGTGTTTTAACTGTTGAATGCGCTTAATTTAAATAAAATTTAAAATATACTTTGTAAACATGAACAATTAATGTATAATGAGTTATCGAAGTTAGCAAATTTAGGAGGGTTCAACAGGTGTTAGAGAAATTTTTTAAACTTAAGGAACGAAAGACGAACGTTCGCACAGAATTAGTAGCCGGATTAACAACTTTTATGGCGATGGCCTACGTCTTAGTAGTCCAGCCCAGCTCAGTCATGGGCTTTGGATCTGCAGCAACCTTCACAGATATTAATGGTGTGGTAATTTCACGTGGAGCTTTAGTGGTATTAACTGCTTTTGTTTCCGGCTTGATGACCTTGATCATGGGGTGTTTTGCCAATTTGCCATTCGCACTTTCAACTGGGATGGGAACCAACTTCATGTTGGGGGCTTTGATCCAATCAGGCAAAATGTCATTTGGAAATGCGATGGTCGTAGTTTTGATCAGTGGTTTCATTTTCGTGATTCTGACAGCTTTCGGAATTCGCGATGTAATCGTTAAAGCTATTCCATTTAATATTAAAACTTCAATCGGGGTCGCAATTGGCTTTTTCATTGCATACTTAGGTTTTAAAAACTCTGGCATTGGTAATTATAAAGATGGGATCAGCTTGGGAAACTTTACTGATCCGCACGTTTTTCTCGCTGTTTTAGGCTTGATATTAATTGCAATTTTAACTTTATATAAGGTTCCTGGCGCATTATTGATTGGAATCATCGCAATCACAATTGCTGGGATCCCATTTGGGGTAACTCAAGTTCCTCATCACCTATTCGGTGTACCTCACATTAGCGAGATTACTCCGTTGACATTCTCCTTCGATATGCATGGGATGTTTAATGGAACCACGCTAGTCTTGATATTTATTGCGTTTTTTGGCGACTTTTTCTCAACTTTAGGCACAGTTTTAGGTGTGAGTGAAAAAGCCGGCTTGTTAGATGAAAATGGTAACTTACCTAATATTCAGAAACCATTTGTGGTTGACTCAATTGGGACTGTTGTTGGTGGTTTGTTAGGTTGTACTTCCTTTGGGACGTTCGTGGAATCATCTGCCGGGGTTCAAGCCGGTGGCCGGACTGGGTTGACATCCGTTTCAACTGCTTTTCTATTTTTCATCTCTATCATTATTTCACCAATTTTCTTGATGATCCCAGACGCTGCAACTAGCCCAGTGTTGATTTTTGTAGGTTATAGCATGATTTCATCAATTACTAATATTGACTTTAGTGACTTTAAAGAATCATTTGGACCATTTGTGATGGTCATTTTCACAGCTTTTGCTGGGGGAATTGCTGCTGGAATCAGTGCCGGAATTTTGGCTGATGTTGCAGTGAAGACTTTTGCTCAACGAGGCAAAGTTGAAAAAGCTGTTCACCCGATCATGTATGCAATGTGCATTCCGTTGATGATTTATTTCGTCTTCAACTAACCAGAAAAGCACTTGCTAGAACTAACTTAAAATTTGGAGGAAGAATTAACTATGAAAAGAATTGCAACACCAGACCGCAGAGAACTTTTGAAAGCAGCTTTAGGGACGATCAAGACCGACTTGGCGGTTAAAAACGCTCAATATTTGAACTTGTTTACTGGCGAAAAATACCCAGCCACAATTTTCATCCATCACGGTTTTGTTGTTCACGTCGAGGACAAAGACCTTGAAGCAGGTTTAGATAACGTCACAGAAGTTGTTGATGCCAAGGGTGCTTACATTGTTCCGGGCCTGATCGATGCACATGTCCATATCGAAAGTTCAATGCTGACTCCAAGAAATTTTGCTGAAGCAGTCATCCCAACTGGGACAACAACAGTTGTAACTGACCCGCATGAAGTTGCTAACGTCGCTGGTGAAGAAGCCGTTCGCTATATGCATGATGCTGGTTTGGACCTGCCAATGAGACAGTGGATCAATATTCCTTCTTCTGTTCCAGCAGTTCCAGGCTTAGAAGAAGCAGGGGCAGAATTTGACGCAAGTGTAATCGACCGTTTGGCAAAATTACCAAATGTGATCGGTCTGGCAGAAATGATGGACTATAAGGGTGTTGAACTAGGCAGCGACCGGACGATTTCCATGATCGAAGCTGCTGAACGTAATGGCTTATATGTTCAAGGACATGTTCCGAATGAATTTGGCCGGAACTTGAGTGCCTATGTAGTTGGAGGGCCAACAACCGACCATGAAACTCGAACAGCTGCAGAAGCAAAAAGTAAGTTGCGTAGTGGTTTATACTTAGATGCCAGAGAATCTTCGATGGCTAAAAATATTGCGGAAATTTGGCAGGGAGTCAAGGATTTGCCATGGCGTGATCGCTTAGCTTTATGTACTGATGATCGTGAAGCTGCTGACCTGCTAACAAGTGGACATTTGAATCATGTTGTGCAACAAGTTATTGCAAATGGGATGCCTGCAATTGAAGCAGTTCGTGCCAGTTCACTGCATGCTGCTGAAGAACTTGGTGTGACTAACTTGGGCGCTATCGCTCCTGGTTACGTTGCTGATTTTCTTTTGGTGCGTGACTTAGCCGAATTTAAACCAGAACAAGTTTACTTTGGTGGTAAATTAGTAGCTGAAAACGGCAAAATGGTTGCTCCAATTGAACCAAAGCTGTTTGAAATCGAAACTAGAAATACGGTTAATATTTTGCCACTTGAATTGGAAGACTTCCAATTGAATGCGCCAAATGGCCAACAAGACGGTACGGTTAAGATCAACGTCCCAACTTATACTGACTACAATGACTCAATGACTCGTTTACAAGTCGAAGAATTACCAGTTAAAGATGGAATTGTAGATATTAGTGCAGACCCTGACCTAGCTTATGTCATTACAGTTAATCGTTATGGTAAAGCAAACAAAACGGTTGGTTTGATCCGTCATTTCGGGGGGGTTGAAGGTGCGGTCGGCAGTACAGTTGCCCATGATCACCACAATATGATGATTGTTTACCGCTTCCCAGCAGCTGCCAAACGTGTCTATGAAGCACTGGTTGAATGTGGTGGCGGAATTAGTTGTTCCGATGAAACCCACTTATTAAAGACTCTTGAATTACCAGTCTTTGGCTTGATGACTTCCAAAAATGCCGTTGAAACTGCCCAAGAAGGCGAAGCAATGAAAAAGGTTCTCCAAGGAATTGGTTTAGATACTTTGAACCCATTATTACGGATCGTAACCTTAGGCTTGACAGTTATTCCTGAATTTAAATATAGTGATTTAGGTTTAGTAGATGTCTTAGCAAGTAAGTTAATGCCTGTTTTTCCAGAACAGTAAAGAAAATTTTGCATAAAGTAAAGCAGCTTGAAGCTAGGGGACTTCAAGCTGCTTTACTTTATTTTTTTAGGGAAAGTTAGTGGAAATAAAAATTCCCCATTTGTATTTGGGTGTAGACTGGCTAAAAATCAAGATAAAAGTAAATATTTTCTTTGCCAGCTTGACTGGTATGGGCGTAAACCTGGGTATTTAAACCACCAATTTTAAATCCACAGGCTAAGTAGAATAAGCAGGCATTCAGATTGTTACTTTGACAAATCGTAAAAATCCCTGCATATCCTTGACGAAGCGCGAGTTTACTAGCAAATTGTAGAATTTGTTGAGCGACGCCTTGCTGACGGTAGGTACGACTGACCTTTAAGTCGTCTAAATACAAATACTGAAAAGGGTGGTCTTTGAAAATTCCTAAACCAACTGGCAAATCGTTAGCGAAGGTTCCGACTGCGAAGCCCTGATTATTAACTTGTTCTAACTGGTAGTTTTCCTCGGGAAACGTTTCTACAGAAATTTGTGAAGTAGGATAGAAGCACAATTTGTAACACCATTCAGAATGAAGGCGAGTGACCTCGAAGGTGCCAGGTCGACAAAAAGGTTCGTTTGTTAACGTTAAAGCTTGTTGATTTTGCGTGGTGATCAACATCGTTTTAAGTCTCAAGATAATTTTGCTCCTTTTAGTGTCTGAATTTCTGAGTGACACTGTGACTTGAAGTTAGTTGCGTAGGACAGCCAGAAATTTCTCAGTTAAAAATGAGCGTAATTCCTGGGTAGTGCCATGTTCAAAGAGTGCAGTGTTCTCATCGTTCATGATGATCAAACTGCTGATCATGCCCAGTGTGCGTTCTGTAAGTTGGTCTAAATCATAGGGAGCTAGCAGCAATAAGACTCGATTGACGTAAATCTGCTCCTGGTCCATCGCTTGCATCATGAACGGTTCTTGCAGTTCATAAATCATACAAAATGGTTGCTTGACTCCATAAGTTGCAGTGTGTAGGATCGCTAGATTGGTATCTGGGATCCCAATTGGCGCGAGCTTCACTCGGCGTAACAGGTTATTAACCACGTCAGTTTGGTCTGTAATCACAGTTGGCGGAGTTTGTGCAACAATCTTTTCTGTAATTTTTTGCAGTGACTCCCCAGTATTGTCCAGCTGGTTCACATGAAACTCTTGGACTAGCTGGTTATACAAGTGAACTTCTCGTTCCTTTTCGATTAGAGCTTGCGGTGTGACCGAAACAGGTGCTGTACCCAAGTCCCCCGTTTGTTCTTGGGTCGTTGACGAATATTTTTTTTGATAAGTTTGCAGCCAATTTTTGACTTTGCTAACATCATTATCCAGTAACAGTGGACTGACAACTTGGTAATCTCTGGGAAATCCTGGTAAATCAATGGTCGATAAAATAATATCGTAGTCGCGTGGTTCGATTTGATGTAAGTCACTGACTTTGCTGGTATCGATTTGTTGGATTTCAGGGATCTCACGCATCAAGCGGCTTTTCAAAATTTGTGAGGTGGAAAAGCCATTTTCACAAATGACCAGTGCTCGTAATTCACGTTCATAGCTACGGTTGGTATATTCGTTGGCAAAATACAGCAATAACAATTGCAGTTCAGGTTGGGTCAGCTGTTTGTCTGGAAAAACTTCTGCCCATTTCTCACAAACGGTAGAAAATAAACGTGAATAGCGGTCACTTACTCCTGAGAGAGTCTCAATTTGGACGTTTGGGAGTTGTTGCTGGTCATTTTTAATTAAGTTTTCAATGTGTTTAGATAAACGTTTGAAAAACTCAGGGTTACGGCGAAAATCCCAGCCATAGGCAGTTGAAACCAGTTCAACTAACTCGCGGACTTGAATCATCACTGAAAAATCGTCGACATTAAAATCATAAGAGTTCACATTGACGTTGGCGTTTTGCAAATGTTCCGCTAAGAAGAAGATTTCATCTTTAGGGAGATCAACGTTGATGTTAATGCTATCCCAGTCAAAACTGGCAAAAAATTTATAGGTCACTCCTAAGTATTCCAAATTTTCTGTCTGTGAAACAGGGTAGGAAATTGGCTGATCATGTGTCAAACGTTCAAGCGAAATCGTAAACATTAAGACCGTGCTGATGATTTGCCGGTCAGAATAAAAGTTGATTTGTGGTAGAACAGTTCGGTTTAATTGGGTGTAACAAGCAGATAACAATTGATAGGGCAACAGGGTCATGAAGAAATTGCTGACTGAGTTATCATGGTCGTTTAAATAGCGCAAAAACGAATAAGCGTTGAGTTCTGTGAGTAAAATGCCACATAAAACTTGGCGTCGTTTTAATTCACTTCCGCTAATTTGGACACCAACGCCCTTTTTCTTAATGACCTGGAGTTGATATTCTGCTAGGGAGTCTGTTAGCGTCAATAAGTCGTGTTGAATCGTGCCTTCACTAACATTTAAATCGGTTGCCAAACTGGCAATTTTGGTCATTCCAGTTGCCAGTAACAAGAGGGCAGCCACGGCATTTTGACGTTGAGAAGAAGATAAGTCGTAGGCAGAATGCTGGTTGCTTAAGGCAACTTGAAGGACTTGCTTGTTTTGGGCAGAGCCTTCTAATAAGTAGCGGCCATCTTGACTAGTCAAAATTAAGTCGTTTTGTTCTAAGAACAAGCGGAGTGCGGAAAATTCCCGGTAAAGGGTCCGCCGACTAACGTGGAGTTGTTTTTCCATCTCTTTTAGAGAAAGACCATTTGGCTCAGTGAGAAAAGCGAGTAAGATTTGTTTTTGTCGTGCCGAAAAAAGTACCATTGTGTTTACTCCTTATCTAAATATGTAGAAAACAGGGTGGAGTGAGGCGGTTAGAATCTAGCTTAATAATAGTGAAAATTATGGCAAGGTGCAAGTCGGAAAATGTTTGGTCCAATGTTTGTTTCCATAATCTTGGCACTCGGGTTTGTGCCAACTTTGACACTAGATTTGATTGTAACCGTCTTCAGTAAGCCTTACCATTAATCATGGAAGTTCACGAAAGAAATTATTCTTAGTGGAAGACAGATATTTTAAGTTACACAGACTAAGTGTTACAAGATCAAAGGAGGAAAACAAAATGTCACAAAATACTGCGACGGCTGACAAACCCAAAACAAGTTTGAAAGCTAAGGTTCAAAAATTTGGGACATTCCTATCAGGAATGATCATGCCCAACATTGCCGCTATTATTGCCTGGGGCCTGGTTACAGCGCTCTTCTTAAATCCGGGAGGCTGGTTCCCAAGCCCAACCTTTATTAAATTAAGTGCACCAATGTTGTCATATTTATTGCCATTATTAATTGGTTATACCGGTGGTAAGATGGTCGATGACGAACGAGGCGGAATCGTCGGTGGAATTGCCACGATCGGGGCCGTTGTCGGGTCAAGCGTACCAATGTTCTTGGGTGCCATGATCATGGGACCTTTGGGCGGCTGGTGCATGAAGAAGATCGACGACATGTTCCAAGCTAAAATTAAGTCTGGGTTTGAAATGATTTACAATAACTTCTCCGCTGGGATTTTGGGGATGTTGCTTGCAATGTTAGCCCAAGTTGTCGTTGGCCCATTCGTGGATGCCGGGACAAACTTCATGGCGTCAGGTGTTGATTGGATCATTTCAATTCATGCTTTGCCATTAGCTAACCTATTTATTGAACCAGCCAAGATTTTGTTCTTGAACAATGCGATCGGAAATGGAATCTTGGTCCCACTTGGAATCCAAACTGCTTCTAAAGTGGGTAAATCAGTACTCTTCTTGCTGGAATCTAATCCAGGTCCTGGGATTGGTGTCTTACTTGCCTTTTGTTTCTTCGGTAAAGGCAGTGCGAAATCATCCGCTCCAGGTGCTGCAATTATCCAATTCTTCGGTGGGATCCATGAAATTTATTTCCCATACATTATGATGAAACCATCATTGTTCTTAGCCGTCATGGCCGGTGGTGTGTCTGGAACATTTACTTTCCAGCTGTTAGACGCTGGTTTGAAAGCCGCTGCTTCACCAGGTTCAATTATCGCTGTGTTGTTAATGACACCAAAGGGCAGTTACGTCGGTGTGATTGCTGGGGTCTTAGTTGCTGCAATCGTATCTTTCTTGATTTCTGCTTTTATCTTAAAACGAGATAAATCAGATCCAGATGCTGACGACTTTGCTGGCCAACAAGCTGCAGTTCAAGAAATGAAAGCTGAATCAAAGGGTCAAACAAATACTGCATCAACAAGTACTTTAGACTATAAAGATGTGCAAAAAGTTATTTTCGCGTGTGATGCCGGGATGGGTTCATCTGCGATGGGTGCTTCATTACTCCGAGATAAGTTTAAGAAAGCCGGTTTGGAAAACGTCCCTGTGACTAACATGGCTGTCCGGAACTTGAAGGACGAACCAGGATTACTGGTTGTTACTCAAAAAGAATTATCTGAACGAGCACAACAAAAAGCACCACATGCAATCGATGTTTCAGTGGATAACTTTATGAACAGTCCACGTTACGATGAAATTGTGGCGAACTTAAAAGTTGCTTCACAGGAAAAAATTGACGATGGTGTTCAACCAACTACCCAAGCAGTGAATGCGACACCTGCCAGTGATGTGGCTGAAATCAACTTTGATTTGGTCGCTGAAATTGACTTTATTCATCATGATCAGCATACTGGTTCAGCAACCATGGCTACAAGTTTGTTAAAAGAACAGTTAGCTAAAGCGGGTAAGAAAACAACAGTTAAACGCGTCTCGATCGATGATGTCGCTGATGAAACTGACCGTTTGGTAATTTCAACACCAGAAACGATCAAGAACCTGAAATCGCGTTATACTAATGTTCAGGCCTTGGCAGTGGCTGATTTGCAAGACAAGAAGTTAAGCGAAGTTGTTAAAAACGTTAAATAAGAGAGAAACCTCAACTAGGGTTTAGAAAAAAGAGAGGCGGGCAGAATAAATGGACTTACAAGAAAATATGATTCTGTTAAATCAAAGTGTTCCTAATAAAACGGCAGCCATCAGATTGGCAGGAAAATTGTTAGTGGATGCAGGTTGTGTCGAACCAGAATATGTGGACGCAATGATTGCCAGAGATCAGGATGTTTCGACATATATGGGTAATTTCATCGCGATTCCACATGGGACCGATGAAGGTAAAAAACACATTAAGAAAACGGGGATCTCAGTGGTACAAATTCCGATGGGCGTTGATTTTAGCGAAGACGCTGCAACCGATAATACGGTGACAGTTGTGTTCGGAATCGCCGGTTTGAATAACGAACACCTCGACATTTTGTCACAGATCGCGTTATATTGTAGTAACATCGACAACGTTGCCAAACTTGCCGATGCCCAGTCACCAAAAGAGATTATTGATTTATTGAAAGAGGTTGAAAACTAATGAAAGCAGTGCATTTTGGAGCAGGTAACATTGGTCGCGGTTTTATTGGAGAAACATTAGCCGCTAACGATTTTTCGATTGATTTTGTGGATGTTAATCAAACTTTGATTTCCGCTTTAAACGAACGCCATGAATATGATATTGAATTAGCTGCACCTGGCCAAGAGAAGATCCATGTGGAAAACGTTGATGGAATCAACAATGGTGAAGAACCTGAAAAGGTTGTCGCAGCTATCGCTACAACAGACTTGGTGACAACTGCGATCGGACCAAAGATCTTGCAATTTATCGCTCCGTTGATTGCTGACGGCTTAGTTGCTCGTAAGCATAACGATAATTTGACCAAAGTCGACGTGATCGCCTGCGAAAACATGATTGGCGGATCTGCTCATTTGAAAGAAGAAGTTTACAAGCATTTGGCAGACGAAGACCGTGCTTTTGTGGATGAATACGTTGGGTTCCCCAATGCGGCGGTTGACCGGATCGTACCTTTGCAAAAACATGACGATCCATTGATGGTTTCAGTTGAACCATTTAAGGAATGGGTCGTTGACGAATCACAAATGGCTCGCCCAGAATTGAAGTTAACTGGGGTCGATTATGCGCCTGACCTCGAACCATTTATCGAACGGAAGTTGTTCTCAGTTAACACCGGTCATGCTACGGTTGCCTACACAGGTCAAACGTTGGGTTACGAAACAATTGGCGATGCCATTAAAGATGAACGCGTCTTGAACCAATTGAAGGGTGTTTTAAAGGAAACTGGTGACTTATTGATCGACAAATGGGGCTTCAAGCGGGCTGACCATGAAGCATATCAAAACAAGATCATTAACCGTTTTGAAAATCCTTATATCTCTGACACGATTGCTCGGGTTGGGCGGACACCAATCCGGAAACTGGGCTTTGACGAACGCTTCATTCGCCCAATTCGTGAAGCCAAGGAACGTGGCTTAGGTTATGCCAAACTGTTGGAAACAGTCGGTAAGATTTACCAGTTTGATGTACCAACAGATGATGAGAGTGTTAAATTACAACAGATGTTACAAGACAAATTTGCCGAAGTAGTTACTGCTACGACTGATTTGAAAGATCAGGATCTGGTAGCCGAGATTGCTGGCAAGTTAGTCGCAGAATTTAGTGCACCACGCAAGTAGTTTAGAAAATTAGACAGCACCAGTCTCGCCGGGATATCTGGCCAGACTGGTGCTGTTTTTTGGCTAATTTTGTCAAATCTGAGTGAGGCCCCTTTTGCGGTGTCCGCGTCTGGAACGAAAGTGGACAAGGTTGGTTAAAGTATGTCCCAAAACGGAGTCATCAGGTCCATAGTCAAGTTAACTTTGCTCAGCTGGTTACTTATTTTCAGGAATCCGCATGCTTGATTTTTCCGTCTGCTAGGACTAACTTCTGAAAGTTTGAGTGCTCGGTTTCTAGCTGATGACTGACTAGCAAAACGGTCGTTGGTAATGAGGCCAGGCAGGTAAAGACCTGCTGGGTCGTTTTTTCATCGAGGTTGGCGACCGGCTCGTCTAAGACCAACAAATCTCCTAGTTGTACGAGACCGCGAGCAATCCCAATTAGCTGCTTTTGTCCCGCCGACAGGTTAGCTCCGTTGACTTTAAGCTGGTGGTTAAGACCATTCGGAAACTTTTTTAAAACCCGGTCCAAACCAATTTTTTGGCTGATTGCTAGCAGCTCGTTGGTTGGAATTTGCCGTCCAAGCAAGAGGTTTTCTTGAATACTGCCGGCAAAAATTGGATTATCTTGTGGGACTAAGGTGATCAGTTGCGCATGTTCATTGGCTTGAGCGGGAAAGGTCAGTCGACCTGCAGTTGGCTGCAATTCACCAGTTAAAAGTTGAAGTAAGGTGGTTTTTCCACCGCCACTTTGACCAGTTAAGACGATTTTTTCATGCTGAGTTAAATCAAGCTTCAAATTTAGTTGAGCTAAAGTCGCGTGCTGGTTGTGAGGATAGGTAAAACCAACCTCTTTCAAGGTGATGGCTGGTTGTTTGTGCAAAACACTAGTAGTGATAGTCGGTTGTTCTAAGTAACTATTGACTCTAGTTCGTGCGACTTGTTGGCGACTTAATTCGCTGTAATACGCAGGAGCTTGGTAGAAGATCCAGGTAAAACTATCCGTGAGTAAGGTGAAACTGATGAACTGTCCCAGGGTGAGCTGGTGAATGCTCATCAGATAAATTTCCGCAATTAAGGTCAACACATCAAACAACAGGCCAAAGAAGACACTGCTTGTAGTGAGCCAAGCCTGAACTTTACGATTCTGATATTGCTCATTTAAAAAATGAGCATAGGTTTGTTGGAATAATTTAGTACCAAATTCTTCATATCCGTTGATCCGCAGAAAATCCCGGGCATTGAGGATCTCCGCTAGTGAACGTTGAACATTTTCCTGCTTGGTCTGTTGCTGTTTTTGAGTTTGCAACAACAGCTTGGTGAAAATTTTAGGACCGATCACGGAAATCGTTGATAACAAAATAATAATGAGCGTCAACAACGGAGAACTAAAGACACCGAAAACTAACGCAGCTACTAAGGAGCAAAAGCCAGTGATCAGAGCTGTGATGGTAATGGGTAATTGTTGAGCTAAGATGTGATTATCAACGTTCAGTAACGTGAGCCATTTGCCTTTGTCAGGTGCTTGTCCAGGCGTGGCTTCTTTTTTGAGTAACAGGTCGGCAATCTTTTTTTCTAGCTTAAAAGCAATTTTTTGACTGTGATAGGCCGTTAAATAGCGTAGAATAATAATCAGACAGCAAAGTAAGAGTAACATCCCTGCAAATGTTAACAAGCTGGACTGCTTTTGCTGAATGGTCGCCAACTCAAAGGCTAAAAAGAATTCAAAAACCGAGCAGAGTAGCGCTAATAACCAGACCAGAACCGTTTGACGGCTAACCTGTTTAAATAGTTGAGTGATTTTCATTGTTGGGACCCTCCATTCAGTTGAATGATATGATCGTTTGGCTCGATCAGGTCAAAGGTGTGGGCAATAATAATTACCCCACGTTTAGTTGCCACGGTTCGCAAAAGCTGGAGTAAAGATGCTTGATTTTCTTGGTCCAAATCTGAAAATGGCTCGTCTAAGAAAATAAATGGTTTATCTTCTAATAGAGCACGGGCGATTGCTAGGCGCCGGAGTTGGCCGATAGAAAAGTCGCTCGGACTGACGAGACTGTCTAATTGTTGCGGTAATTCTAGGACCCGGTCCCAGAGGTCTAATTTTTCTAGGATCACTTGGATGTCTGGCTGACTAATGTTAGGGTTTCCCAACGTTAAATTTTCTAGTAAAGTAGTTGAGAATAACAAACTTTTTTGAGAAACAAAGCTGATTTGTTCTGAGCCCAGACTAGCCACAGAAGATCGGTCACGGCTAAAGTTAATTTCTCCGCTAGTTGGGACTAAGTTGCCAGCAATCAACCGCAGTAAGGTGGTTTTGCCAACACCGTTTTTACCGATCATAAAGTACAGCTGCTTGGCCAGTAGCGTTAGGGAATAATTGCTAAAAACCTGCTGGTCAGAGTTAGGGTAGGCAAATGAAACATTGGTCAGTGTGATTTGGTCACTTTTAGTGTCTGTTGGAACTTGAGTGGGGGTGTCATTCTCTGCGAGATAGGTCACAACGCGGGCGTAGGCGGTATCTTGTTTGGATAATGCATCTAAGGTATAAGGAAGATACAAAAACTGGAAGAAAATTGAACCAATGCCAGCATTCCACAAACCTAACATGACACTAGTGGTAAACATGCCAAAATGAACCAGGACAAAGCCCAATAAAATCGTGATGATCTCTGCAATGTAGACCCCGCCGACTAAAAGAGCTTGATTTTCGGCAACGTAATTAATGTATTTGTAGTAAAATGGTTTTTTCTGGTCAAAAAGTTGCTGATGTTTGTGCATTAGCCAAGGCAAAACTTGTAAACTAATTAAAACGGGAAAGCCACGGTAGACCTCTTCTAAAAAAGCTTTATGGGTATCATTTTGTGCCAAGTATTGCTGATTTTCATGGGTAGTCAAACGGAAGAAACGCTGACTAAGATAATAAAAAATTAAGCTGATCAGGATAAAAATGAGACCGTATGGTAAGGAGAAAAAGACAAGGTAAACTAAACCGTAAATGACACTCAGACTAAAATCAAGTAAAGGTAACAGACCAGTGGTAAGTGAAGCTGAAAAAATGGCAACGTCTTCATTAATTAAGTTCAAAACCTTACCCGTACTAGTCTGATCGTCTGACTGGCTTAAAAACTGCTTGAGTAGCCGGTTGCTTAATGTGGCACTAAGCTTTTGGCAGATTTTTTCTAAGAGCAATGCTGAATATAAGTAAAAAACAATGTAAATGCCGACACCAAGTATCATCCAGACTAAGGTGTGCATGATTTTTTCAAAGTGACCACTGCTTGCGGCAGAGATCCCAACTTGGAGTAAGTAAGAAATAAAAACATTAAAACCGCTAATAATGATGTGCGTTAAAAGGAGTAAGGTCAGTGATTTTTTGTTGATCAAACGAAGTAAGAACAGATATTTATGCATAAGGTCACCTCAAAAATAAACAAATAGTTGATTTTGTAACAGACAACGTGCAGTAATTCAGAGAACTTAATTATATTATACAAAGAAAAAAACCAAAAAAAAGAAATAACTCTAATATTATTAAAATCAAATGATATTTGATGGAGATTTGGGGACAATTTAAAAAACGAAAGGAAATGACAATGTTAGCTGGGGTACAAGAAGTTATTAACTGGGGGGCGCCGGTCATCTTGCCGATCATTATCGCAATTTTTGCGTTAATTTTAGGGACTGGGCTGAAAAAAGCAATCAAAGCAGGACTGACTGTTGGAATTGGTTTTGTGGGTTTGAATTTGATCACGGGGTTATTGGGGGATACTTTAGGCCAAGCAGCACAAGCGATGGTCAAACGACTGGGCTTATCGCTGACGACTTTGGACATTGGCTGGCCCGCCGCATCGGCGATTTCGTACAGTACCTTATTAGGAATCTCGGCTATCCCACTGGGGATCGGGGTCGACTTATTTTTGCTATTCTTTGGATTGACAAAGACCTTGAATATTGATATTTGGAACTTTTGGCACGTAGCGTTTATTGGTGGGATGGTTTATGGTGTCGGACACAGCTTTCCGTTGGCGTTATTTTCAATGCTTGCTTATCAAACACTGTTGTATTTTTTAGCTGATTTAAGTGCACCGACTATCAAAAAATATTACCATTTTCCGAACGTAACTTTCCCACATGGGATCGCCTTACCCGGCTATATTTTTGCGTGGCCGCTGAACTGGCTGTTTGACCGAATTCCCGGGTTTAACCGCCTGCAAGCTGATCCTAAAACGATTCAAAAACGGTTTGGTCTCTTTGGTGAGACATCAGTGATGGGGCTGTTGATCGGTTTGGGTGTTGGGATTTTAGCTGGCTATCAGGTGGGCGAGATCTTGAACCTTGGGATCGAGACGGCAGCGGTGATGGTCTTATTACCTAAGATGGTGTCACTGTTGATGGAAGGTTTAGCGCCGGTTTCTCAAGCTGCCAACCAATTTGTGAAGAAACGTTTTCCAAGTCGTGAACTTTATATTGGCATGGACGCGGCTTTAGCCGTGGGTGATCAAGCAGTCTTAGCGGTCTCCTTACTGATGATTCCGATCACACTCTTGTTAGCACTAGTTTTGCCGGGCAATCAAACTTTGCCTTTTGGCGATTTTGCGACGATCTCATTTGCAGTTAGTTTAATGGTCCCCGTTTTTCGGGGCAACATTGTGCGGGCCGTCGTTGGCGGAACTATTTATCTAACGACGATCTTATACTTAACTTCGTGGGTCGCACCGTTAGTGACTAAAATGGCCCAAGCAGCGCAGTTTGATTTAGGCCATGCACCACAAATCACGGCGTTGATCGAGGGCGGACTGTGGCCCACCGCACTGTTTGTATGGGGTGCACGAAGTCTGCCGTGGGTTATTTCAGGCTTAGTCTTACTTTTAGCTTTAGGCGGTTTGTATGGGCTGAATCGGAAACAGCTGGCTCATAAAGCAGACTAAAATTTGAAAAGATAAAAAATCCTTGTTAATTCTGGACTCAATGGAAGTTAACAAGGTTTTTTTGGTAGAATAAGGATGACAACTACCGAAAGAAAGAAGGGACAAGCGGTCATGTTAAAAACGGCGTATATTTTTGATATGGACGGAGTATTAGTTGATAGCGAAGCTTTTTATTTTGAGCTGAGGATGCAATTTTTGCGGGAACATCACTTACCGAACTACTATCCAGATATTAACGCCTATCTGGGCGTTGATCCAGCTGTCGAATGGCAAATGATGATTCCAGATGCAGCCGTTAGACAACAGCTGTCGGCGGATTTTGAACGGTTTTGGGCTCAACACCCGATTGATTATGCGGCGTGTATACTGCCGCAAGTACCTGAATTATTATTAGACCTTAAACAGGCAGGCTGCCGGATCGCGCTGGCATCGGTCGGTGCTTTGACGGAGGTCGAACAGATGCTGACCCAGTGCCAGCTGCCGGTTACATTTGACGTGGTATTAAGTGCTGCTGATGTTCAGCAAAAAAAGCCGGCCCCAGATGTCTATTTAGCAGCAGTTCATCAACTAAAGTTAACTTCGCGCCAATGTGTGGCGATCGAGGATAGTACCGTGGGGATCATGGCTGCTAAGCGGGCTGGGTTAGAAACGTGGGCCATTGCTGATCCACGGTATCACGTGGATCAAAGCCAAGCCGACCGAGTTTTTACCGGCATTGGAGCAGTGCGTGATTTTATTAAGAAACAACAGACAAATTAAGGCCGATGGACCAGAGTATTTTGGCTGGTGCATTGGCGGCAAACTAAAAATCAGGAAAGAGGAAGTTAAGTGGCATATATTGAGCTGGAACATTATTCAAAAATCTTTGGCAGCGGTGAGCGCGAAGTCCGTGCCAATGAGGATATTTCGTTTGAATTAGAAAAAGGGCAATTAATGGTGATCGTTGGTTCGTCTGGTGCGGGTAAGTCAACTTTGTTAAATACTTTAGGTGGCATGGACGCTGCAACGTCAGGAAAAGTTGTGATCAACGGCAAGAATATTGCCGAGTATTCGGAACGTGAATTGACCACCTACCGTAGAAATTCGATTGGATTTGTGTTCCAATTTTATAATTTGATCCCGAACTTAACGACTTTAGAAAATGTGGAGCTGGCTTCAGAAATTTCGCCCGCTGCTTTAGACCCGGCAGAGACTTTGGAACGTGTTGGCTTGGGCAAACGTCAAGATAATTTTCCCGCCCAGTTGTCTGGTGGGGAACAGCAACGCGCATCGATCGCACGAGCAGTCGCTAAGAATCCCGAACTGTTATTGTGCGATGAACCAACTGGGGCACTGGATTATCAGACGGGTAAGACAATTTTGCAGATTTTGCAGGACTTTAGTCATAAAGATGGTAAAACAGTGATCATCGTGACCCATAATGCGGCGATCAAGGCGATGGCTGACCATGTCATTGAAATTGCCGATGGTCAGGTCAAGGAAGATTATTTGAATGAACAACCGACACCCGTTGCTGAAATTGAGTGGTAGGTGAAAAGTGTGCGACGAACTTTAAGAAAAAATATTCTGCGGGAATTTAAGACTTCGTTTCCCCGCTTTATTTCGTTAGCAATTTTACTGGCATTAGGGGCATTTGTGCTGATTGGTTTGAAAATTACTGGGAGTGACATGCGGGCGACGGGTAGGCAGTATTTTGACCAGCATCACATGGCGGACGCGCAAGTCACCAGTGTCGTTGGTTTTAACCAGGCGGACCGCCAGTATTTGGGGCAAATGAAGCATGTTAAACAAGCAGAATTTTCCCGCTATCAAGATGCATTAACTGCCGATACGAGCAAAACGATCCGCTTAAACCAAGCAACCACTAAGCTCTCAGTTTATCGCGTAGTTCAAGGACGGTTACCAAAACGAGCAACAGAAATTGCTTTAAGTAAGTATGAAAAAGGCCGTTACCATGTGGGCCAAACGCTGCATTTGGTGAATAACGATGGTCAAAAACGGATTGCTGGCCTCAAGTATAACCATTATAAAATTGTGGGCTTTGTAACCTCGAGTGATTATTTGCAAAAAGATAATCTGGGTGTTTCTAACGCTGGCAAGGGTCAGATCGATACTTTTGGTGTCTTAACGAAGGCTGGCTTTAGTCGACAAGCACCTAATGTCGCTAAGATCAGTTACGATAATTTACCTCAAGCTAGTTATGACTCGCAGTTTGAAAAGCAGTTAAACAAAAACGTCGATCAGGCTGCTCCTGGTTTGGCAGCACGTGCAGACCGCAGACAGCGCCAACTCAAACAAGAAAAACAGGCAGAAGTCAAGCAAGCACAACAAAAATTAACCCAGCAAGACCAGGCATTGCAGCAGCAAAAAGACCAGTTGGCTCAAGCTAAACAACAGTTAGCAAGCAGCAGCCAAGTCGCTAGCGGTAATGCTCAGGCACAGGCGGGATTAGTGGCCCAGCAGGCACAGTGGCAAGAAAAGTCTGCTCAGCTGCAGACGGCTACGAAAAAATTGACCCAGGCTAAACAACAACTAGCTTCTCAGGCTAAACAAGTCCAACAAATGAGCGGCTTGACCTATCAGCTGCAAGCGCGGAATGATTATAACCAGGGTTATAATCAGTTCGGCGAGGCCGCTGCCCGGATCGATGTCCTGTCAAATACTTTCCCCTTGATCTTTTTTGCGGTCGCAATTTTGGTCACTCTGACCACCATGTCACGGATGGCTGAAGAAAAGCGGACCGATATCGGGGCACTGCGCGCTTTAGGCTACACTAAATTTGATGCTTTAAAACTTTTCTTAGCCTATGGAACGAGTGCCGCTGTTTTAGGAACGGCAGTCGGAAGCTATTTTGGGACCTGGCTGTTGCCGAAAAAGATCTATGCGGCCTACGCGGCTAATTTAGCAGTGCCGACCTTACAGACGCCGCCATCGTGGCGCTGGATCGGGTTAAGTTTGCTGTGTGCATTGTTGTGCACGGTGGTGCCGGCAGTTTATGTTGTCTGGCACGCTCTACAAGAACAACCAGCTGCGCTCTTAGTGGAAAAGCCGCCGCGGGCCGGATCAAAAGTTTTGTTAGAAAAACTGCCCTGGTTGTGGCGTCGACTGTCATTTAACCAGAAGGTGACCTTCCGTAACCTCTTTAGGTATAAGAGTCGGATGTTTATGACGATCATCGGGATCTTTGGCTGTACGGCTTTGTTGATCACTGGTTTTGGCATGCGTGATTCGATCAATGGAATTATCGAAAATCAGTATCAGAAAATTACCCACTATGATGTAGTTGGCATTTATGATCCAAACGCTAGTGCTAACCAGCAACAGGCTTACCGCAAAAAAGCAGCTACATTAGCAGGGGTCAAACAGCATGCGAGTGTTTATTTTGAATCAACTACTGCTCGGCCTAAGGGATTGGTTAACAACCAGCAAGTCTCCTTGATCGTTCCACAACACGAACGAGGCTTCAGTGACTTTATTAGTCTGTTAGACCAGGATACTCAACGGCAGCTGAAATTACCGGCAAACGGCGCTGTGATCACTAGCAAGCTGGCTAAACTGGGTCACTATCAGGTCGGGGACCGGATCAATGTTACAGATAGCTCGGGCCGCACCAAATCGTTGAAAATTGGTGGGATCGCCTTGATGTATGCTGGACATGATATTGTGTTATCCAGTCGCTATTACCGGCAGGTTTTTGGCAAACAGGTCAAATATAACGCCCAGATCTTAAATTTGAAGGATCGGTCGGCTCATAATATTGACCGAGTCTCGCGGACGTTGAATAGTCAGGCAGCCGCAGTAACGGCGGTCCAGTCTAACCAAGCAAAAACAGCGATTAACACCGTGCTAGATGGGCTGAATAATATTGTCTTTATTATCGTTTTGGCTTCTTCGGCTCTATCATTTGTTGTGTTATTTACTCTGACTAATATTAATGTTTCGGAACGGACCCGGGAACTGGCTACTTTACGCGTGCTGGGCTTTTATCAACGAGAAACGGTTCTGTATATTTACCGTGAAACGGCGATTTTAACGGTGCTCGGGGTCTTAGTGGGCTTTGGCGGCGGTTATTACTTGCACCATTTCATTATGGAAACTTTACCGCCGAATAATGCGATGGCGGAAATGACACTGCACCTCAGCAACTTCGGTTTATCAACAGCTTTGACCTTACTATTTTCAGTGATCGTGATGGTCATTATGATCCGTAAAATTCGGCAGATCGATATGTTGGGGGCACTAAATTCTGCGGATTAGTTCTTTTGTCTGTCAGCAAAACGGCTATTTCTTGATTTTAATTAAGGGGGAATTTTAAATGGAAATAAAGCGTAGTTTAAAAGCAATAATGCTGTTTGGTGTTAGTGTATTGGTGTTAACAGGTTGTAGTCAAACTAAGTCTAATGGTAGTGATTCTAGTACTTCAAGTCATAAAGTGAGCCAGAAAGCTGATAGCAGCAAAAAGACAGAAAAAAAGGAGTCTGCTTCTTCTAACCAAGAAAGCTCTAACCAGGAAAGTCAGACTGCTTTATGGAATGACCATCAGGATGATTTGTTAACGCAATTCATTAATCAGTGGGCGCCAAAAATGAATCAGGAATATACTAAATATGACGGTGAGGCTTCTTTAAAAGTTTCAACGGGTACAGTTTATCCTGATGACTTATCTAAAGTTATGGTTAATGGTAACAAAACGACAATCGGTATGAGTAAAGATGGCAACGGGGAGAACGAATATAATGTTGTAGCAATTTATAACTATGACGGGACCAAGCCGCCTTTACCCAATCATATTACCTATATTTTTGCGTTCCGAGGTGATCAACCAGTAGCCTTGGTTGACCAAAGCAGAGATGGAGTTCCAGACTTAAGGCCAACACAAAATACAGAGGTACAGAAAAGCTTTGCCCAAATTGCAAATCAGAGTGACTTCGCAAAAAGTGAGGATGAAGAGCAAACAAATAATAAACAAGCTAAAGATGGCAGCGATAATATTAAACCTATCACTGACAGGAGCGAAGCAATTGCAATCGCGTCTAAAGCTTTTTCGAGTGTTGAAGGTCATACCGCTGAAAATAATATTGAGCCTTCGACTGGACCAGAGCCAGATGGAAGCTATATCTTGAAAACATACAGTGGAGCAAAAGGACTTGATATTTATACAATTAAGCCGTTAGCTGATAATAAAGCTGCTGTAAATGCACGATATGGTAGTGTGCAAGGTGGGGAGTTTAATGATGCAGGTACGAAAATCGTAGAACGACCATAATAATCTTGCCATGGCAACAGCTTTGACCTTGCAGTTCAAGCTTGAAAAAAGTAATTCCTAATTTCCAGTCAGATTAATTTGCATTCAGGCTGTTTTGGGTTAAAATATAGCCAAATTATTTAAATTTGAAACAAACTGAGATGGAGCAGCAAGTTAAAATGTGCTGTCAGCATTTCATGGAGGTGTTTTTCTTGGAATATCAATTTCCTCTGAGTGTCCTTGATCCGCATACCGAGTTGATCGATCAACGGCAATTAAATGAACTGTTAAAAAAGGATTTTCAAAATGTTCAAATTTTGATGCAGCATGTTAAACAAGCAGCGTTTGCTTTGGAACAGTATGTGCAAGAAAAGCTGACGGTAGAACAGCTGCGCCAAGTAACCCGTCCCGCGATTCGCGGATTGTTAGACCAGCGTAATTTAGAAGAACATGCCCAAATTTTTGCGGAGATGCATGTGGTTGATCAGCTTAAAGCCCAGTTAGATCTAACTGGGTTGCGTGAATTAGGAATCGTGACCGATTATGAATATGAACGGATCACTTCAGGCAAATTACTGTTACGTTCCCGTCAAGATCGGCTTAATTTTGAAAATGAAGTAGGAGAGTATGCCTTAGAAGAAGATTTCGGCCATCTAAATTAATATAATTCCCATCAATTAAGGAGTTTACGCCCTAAAAAACAGCGTGAACTCCTTAATTTATGCCAAAAGGTGCCGGTTTCATCGAAGATTGTGCACAATATAATAAGCAGATTTTTCTTCACAATTTAATTTTATGAATTGACAAGCAAAAGCTTATTTAAAAAAATAAACCATTTTTAAAAGTGTTGTGTAACAGTCATTTCACAAATTAAATCGTTTAAAATGTAAAAAATATTTGATATTTTTAATTTTTTTGATATGTGATAAAATGAAGTTGCATTAATTTTACATTTATTTAATTTTCGGGAGGAATTATTTATGGTTAAATGGTTACGCGACAGTAAGAGTGGCATGTGGGTCGTCACAATTATCCGTCTTTATCTAGGTTTCGAATGGTTTATGGATGGCTGGGGCAAAGTTACCGGCGGTTTCAGTGCTAAAGGTTTCGTCGCTCATGCAATTTCAAGTCCTGTTATGGATCCTCACGGTGCAGCAGCTTTTCCATGGTACACACCTTTCTTGAAAGCGTTTGTTATGCCAAACATGGGCTTCTTTAGTTTCATGGTTGCCTGGGGTGAATTATTAGTTGGCCTTGGTTTATTACTTGGTACATTGACAACAGCTGCAGCATTCTTTGGTTTGTTGATGAACTTTGCTTACATCTTTGCTGGCACAATTTCAGTTAACCCAACTTACATTATTCTTGGTTTCATTATTTTAGTTGCTGGTTACAATGCTGGTAAAATTGGCTTGGATCACTGGGTCGTACCATTCCTACGTGACAAGATGCCATGGCTGAAACGCTCAGTCGAATAAATTTACAATAATAATTTTCATTAAAAAAACGAACTTTTTCTCTGTGAGAAAGGGTTCGTTTTTTTGCGACTTAAAAGCTAAAAAGACATTAACTTATTTTATTATAATAACAAATTGACGATGGCCGCCGAAACAATTCCGACGACCACGATCACCAGTAAATTTTTTGAAATGATCGCCGCTAGAACAGTCGGCAGTGAGGACCATAAGTTAACGTAATCGATAGTAGGAAAGTGGCCGAGATGTGGAATGAAAATTTGCTGGAACCATAAAGCTGCCATAATGGTCACTGGAACAAAGCTTAGAAATTCAATAATTGCAGGAGATAAAGTCAGCTTTTTTAAAATGACAAAGGGAATGACACGGGAAAGCCAGGTAACTAAGCCAGTTCCAAAGATAGTCCAAAGAATAAAGTTAACGGTGGGCATGTTTCAAAATCACTCCTAACAGACAACCAAGCAGAGTAACGACTAAAATCAATAGATTGGCAGGAATAAAAATCATGCCAAAGTAAGTTAAAGCTAAGGTGAATAAAACTAGGATCAATTGGAGTGAAATCGTCAGACTTTGATCCGAAATAATTTGTAAGTAAAGTAAACCGATAAACATGGCAGTGATGGCAAAACCAAAGCCAAACTGCTCGGGACTGGTAATAAACGAGCCCAATAAAGCACCTAGCCCAGTACCTGCGACCCAAGTTAAATAAGAAGCAAGGTTGACAGTGTTAAACCAAGTGAAGTTCAGGGTTTTTTGAGTATAGTTGAGTTTGTTCATACCTAAAGCGAAACTTTCGTCGGTCAGAAAGGTCCCAAGCACAATGTTTTTCCAATTCGAGTCATTTTTAAAGTAAGGGCTAAGGGTGGTTCCCATTAGGATCATCCGAGCGTTAACTAAAAAAACTGAAAAAATGATGGAAAGCAACGGACTGTGGTTAAGCAACATGGTGACTAGTACGAATTGTGCGGAGCCGGCATAGACAAAAGTTGAAATCATGAGCGTCAGCAGAACAGATAGGCCCGCTGCCCGACTAACGAGACCGAAGGCAATTCCGATTCCAATGTAGCCTAAGACAGTGGGCAAGACATCTTGTAAGGCCGAACGAACGGTTAAGTGAGAATGCAAAAAAGGACCCCCCTAATAATCACAGAGCGGAGTGAAACGGGAGAAAGCGAGCATCATCGTGCTAAGCGAGAAGATCACGATTTTCAGTGATGTGCTGGCTTTAGCTGGATAAGCGGAACCTCTTGTCCCACGTAGCTCGACTAAAAAACACAGAGCGGAGCAAAGCGGTAGAATTTGAGCACTATCGGAGCTTGGCCTTTAATGCGTTTTAGGCATTGAAGGTTGAGCTTGGATAGGCGGAGAGTTCTGCTTTGAGTAGCTCGACTAAAATTCCAGAGCGCTTAACTCTCATTTAGTACTAAAAAACTCAATTTATATCTAATAAATACATTAAAAATATTTTAATCTACTTGTTATAAAAAAACAAGACCAGGATGCCGGCGTGAAAGACACGGGGCACCTTGGTCTTGTGAGGTAATTTGTTATTTTAAGTGACTTTTTAGGATCCACTGATCTTCAATTTCAGGAATTTTTAGTTCAACGCGATCCATAATACTATGATAGAGAGTCCGCTGGATAAAGACTGACCGGACATCTAAGTCAAAACTAGGCAAGGTGAAGGTTAAACCGCAGCCCATATATTCCATGGATACGATCCGGACGTTATCAAAAACTGCGAGAGTTTCCATTGCCTTGTCTTCTCGATAGTAACTATCTAATTCTTTATTTAGTTGAATAACTAATGGGTCTTCAGAGTTAATTTTTTTCCGTGAGTCGAAACGAATGCCAGAAAGTCCTTGATCAAATCCGGTTCCGCCGTCGTCAATGAACTTTCTAAGCTGTCGGTAAACTTCGGTGATACCTTCTTTTTCAAAACCTGAACCAATATATTCTGTAGCAACTTCGTGGACGATCTCATTTTCGTCGGCAGTGATGATCTCATTGGCCACGGAAATAATTTGTTTTAATGAAACGTTATTCACAGGAATGCCTCCTCGTTTCTCTCCTAATTAGTATGGTTATCCTTATTATAACAAATGAAAATTACATGTCACTGACTGGCAACGCTTTTACTAAACAAATTTGTGTTAAAACTAGTGCTGACAATGATAAGATAAAGTTGAGCGAAGCTACAGCTAATTTAGTGAAGAAAGAAGCGCAACTTATTATGAACTTAAAAAATTACCGGCCAGTGATGACAACTCATTATACTTTAGACTGGCTGAATGCCTTTAAACTTAAGGATATTCATCATTTACGAGAAGTTGAGCTGCAGCAGCGCCAACCGCTAGTGCAAACGGCCAGCTTTGTTAATCAGGCGATGAGTCAGTTGATGCATGGTAAAACTGCGATTTGGGGAATTAAGCAGACTAATAGTGACCAGTTTTTGGGAACTTTTTCGTTATTTCAAATTGATTTGCCAAACCGGGCAGCCACGGTCCAAGCTAGCTTATTGATGGAAGGGTCACAGACGGAATTATTGACAGAGGTTGTTCCGCATATTTTAAGAATGCTGCAAACAGACCTGAAATTTCAAACGATTTTTGTCCCTCAAGTTCAAGAAAAACAATTTGCACCGGCTTTGGCCGAACTTAAATTTGAAAAATCTTTGCAGCAAAAACAGCCGCAAATTGTTGAATATAGTTATCAACTTAAGTGAAAAAACAGTGGCAGTCAGAAACTAGCAAGTCGCGTTGAATTTCTTTAGAATTTGGCGGTGAAGTGCTATGATTAAAGTGATAAGGAATGATGAAATAGTCGCTAATTTAGCACTGTCATTCAAAATAAGGAGATGTTTTAATGGCTGAAAGAGAAATGAAGTTTCACAGAGTTTTAGTAGGGGTCGACGATTCACATGATGCATTACTGGCGTTTTATTACGCAGTGCGTTATGCCGCCGAAAATGATGCGGAATTGTTCATTGTTTCTGTGTTGGAAAGCGATGATCTGAATATTTATCAAGCACTTGATGATGATTATATTCACGGTGAGCGGAGCCAAGCTGAAGAACATATTTTGGATTTCAAGCAACAGGCTTATGATTCTGGCGTTAAAAAAGTCACCACACTAATTGCGGAAGGCGATGCAGGTAAGACAATCGTGAAGGACGTTATTCCACACGTTCAGCCTGATTTATTAGTGATCGGTTCGTTTGACAAGCCGGGAATTGCCCGTCGTTTTGGTAGTCAAGCAGCTTATATGTCTAAATATGCACCATGTTCGGTCTTAGTGATCAGATAGTTGAGCGTTAATAAATGGCTGTAGGGATCAGTGATGATTGTTACAGCCTATTTTTTTGGCAATGATGGTCGTCTCGAGCATTTTTGAGACTTTAAATTTGTTCAAATAATGTTGCTGCGAGCCCTGCCGGCGAGAAAATGATGGTATTCTATCTTAGTAGAAAAAGCGAGTTAGTTTAACCTTTGAATGGAGCAGAGTAAATGATTTTACGAAGAAGTAATTTTTTGAATTTAGCCGAGACACAACGTCAAATGGAACAGTCTGGCTTGAAAGAACGAATTGATGATTTTCAAATGATCACTCAGATCTATTTATTACGACGTTTGGCTTTGAACGAAGTTGGGACTAAACTAGAAAATTTGGACGATGAATATTCAGCGTTGCATGCCCATAACCCAATTCACCACATGGAAGAGCGACTAAAAAGTCCAGCTAGTTTGATTGAAAAAATGGAACGTAAAGGCTATGGAGTGACGATACAGGCAATTGAAGCGAACATCTTTGACATTGCTGGTATCCGGGTGATTACCAATTATATTGATGATATTCATCGAGTAGAGGATGCGCTGATTAGTCAGGATGACATTACGTTATTGAAACGCAAAGATTATGTTGGTAAGCCTAAAGAAAATGGCTATCGAAGTTTACACTTGGTAGTTTCGGTCCCTGTCTTTTTGGCTGAAGGAAGTCAAAAAGTTCCAGTTGAAATTCAGATCAGAACGATTGGGATGGACATGTGGGCAAGTTTGGAACATAAACTGCGTTATAAAAACCACATCGATGCCGAAAAAGCACAAACATATGCAGGCGAATTAAAAGATACCGCCCGAGAATTGAATCAAATCGAGGCACGCATGCAAGGTATCTACCACGATTTATTGTAAGCAGGACCAACATAGTTTCTTCAACAAAAAATACGTTGTGCAGCCAGCCATTAGAGCTGAAGCACAACGTATTTTTTATTTTTACCAGATGTTGACCCGTTGATCTTCTGGCAAGTACATGCCATCGCCAGGTTTAATGTCAAAGACTTCGTAGAATTCTGTTAAATTCTTGGGCTGCACATTTGCTCGCAACACATTCGGTGAGTGCACATCAATACTTAACAAGAGTTTCTCTCGTTCTAAGGACGATTTCATCCGCCAGATCCGACTCCAGTTGAGGAAGAAGGCCTTGAGATCAACGTCATCTTCACCTTTGGCCGCTGCAAGTGCACAGCTTAAGCCCCCAGCGTCTGCGATGTTTTCTGAAACAACCAGTTTGCCGTTAACTTTACCAGCTGGTGTTTCTAAGCCGTCAAACTGGTCGATTTCTTCTTGTGCTAAAGCTTTAAAGTGCTTCATGTCATCTTCAGTCCACCAGTTGTGTAAGTTACCGACTTCATCAAATTGTGCCCCGTTATTATCAAAGGCATGTGAAATTTCATGGGCGATCACTGCGCCAATTCCACCGTAGTTTTCACTAGAGTTCTGGTTTAATGAGTAGAATGGTGCTTGTAAAATTGCTGCCGGGAAGACGATCACGTTAAACTGTGGGTTGTAGTAAGCATTGACCATATGAGCTGGCATTTCCCAGCGAGTCCGGTCAACTTCCTTACCCCACCGACTGTAATGGTCAGCTAAAACGATTTTAGTAAAGCGTTCGTCATTTTCGTAGAGACTCTCTGTTGGGTCGACCACGAATTTTTTGTAGAGAGGATCAAGTTCATCAGGATAACCAACTTGAATTCCCAGCGTACTGAGTTTAGTGACGGCTTTTTTCTTAGTATCAGCACTTAACCAATCATTGTTTGCTAAACGGTGTTGGTAAACGGCGACCATTTTTTCGACCATTTGTTGGACGTCTTTTTTGGCAGCTTCGCCAAAGTATTTGTGAGCGTAATACAAGCCGACGACCTGACTGAACTGGCCAGTCGCAAAGTAATAGGCTGACTTTTGTTGGCTCTTGGGTTCTTTTGAACCGGAGAGAGCACGACCGTATTCACCACCGACGATGCGGGCTTCATCACTTAAGAGTCCAGAAGTACCGACTAAGCGTTTGACAAACAACCAGTTTTTCATGTCTGTAAAAGTCTGGTCGTTGACTAAGTCATCTAGCGCAGCGTAAAATTTGGGCTCGCTGACAATAACTTGGTCAGGAGTGGCATTGATCAGTTGTTTGGCAAAACCAGCTAAATCAATGTTAGAACTTAATTGACTGAAGTCTTCGAGGGTGTAGCGGTTATAATCTTTCGCGTAATCGGCACGTTCAGTACTATCTTTTTCATATGGGGCTAAACTCCGGTCGAACTTCAAGGCGCCTTCTAGCGTAGCTTTAGCGAAGTCATCCTCATATCCAGCAAGTTTGAACAGTTTTAAAACCATCTGTGAGTAGACGGCTAGTAAAGCATCGGCCTGTTCATTACCGTCTTCGTAGTAGGTTTTGTCTGGCAAAATTAATGATGGGACCTCAGCGTTTAGCGCATAATGCTGAGTGTCTTTCATATCTGGGCCAACGTAGAGTTCGAAAGGTGAAGCATTACCGCTCATTGTTAAGTCATAGAGGTGGGCTTGCCAGTCGGCTAAATCAGTGAGTTGTGCGATTTGGTCGAGTGATTGTTTAACTGGACTAAAACCAGCGGCATCCCGTTGCTTGAAGTCAGCGACGATGCGGTAATATTTGACAAATTCTTGTAAGTATTGGTCATCTGTTGTAGCTGTGCCATCTAGCAGTTCGCCGAAGTCACGCATTAATGTTTCTTCGATCTGGTCTGCCAAATCAGCGAAGCCGCCAGTCGTTGCCTTGTCGGCAGGAATTTGAGCAGTTTTTAACCATTCACCATTCACAGCTTGATAAAGGTCATCTTTTAGTAAAGCAGTATTGATTGTATCTGACAAAATAAATACCCCCATTTTTTTGTGATTAATAATGCAGTTGCAACTATTCTAAACTATTGCTGGCACTAAGTGAAGTAGTTGGGCTTGGCCTGATTGACAATGAGACATTTTTGCCTCAGACTTAAAAGGGAGTTTTCTACATAAAAGGGGGAGAACCGATGAAGTACTTCATGTTAATTGTTGGACTACTCATCCTGGTCTTTGCAGTAGTTTTTTTGCGAATTACTTTTTTGACTGGGAAAAAACGGCAGCGAATTTTGGATGAAGGACTTGGTTTTGATAATTTTGAACTGCTTTTTCTGTTGATCAAAATCAGTGACTGGCTGGGGCAAAAGATCCACTTGAAATACTTAGGCAATGTTTTGTCGTTTCTGATTGGACTTATACTGTTAGCCGGCGGTTTCTTGTTAGAATTTATTATTGTACGGAGCTTCTTTTAGTGACATGACTCTAGCAACTAAATTTGAAAAACTTTGAAAAACCGGGTAGAAAGTCTTGAAAAATTCAAGAAAAGAACTATACTTAAATTGTACAAGTTCAGTAAATCACAATTAAAAACGTTAGAGATATATAGGCGAAAAAAGAACTGACTCTTTTGTGAAATGCTGATGATAGCTGATTGTTTCAGCGATGGAAGTGTTCATATTAGAGGAGGAAGTACAATGTGTGAGAATGCTTTAAGTTTTTTACGGTGGTTTTTCAATGAGTTTTCACCTGAATTCACAAATGTAGCTTTAAGAGTTAACGTTTTAAAAATGAATCGAACTTTAACTGGTTTAGTTGATCAACAACAAGCTAAACAGGACTTGGCAACTTACCAGCACTTGGTAGCAGTTGCACAGAAAAACTGTCCATTAGTTGACCAGGCTTTGTGTTGTCTGGGCTTTGAAAAGAGCTATCGTGATTTTGATCAATTTGATCAAGAATATTTAGCTTATATCTTGAAGTTTGGGCAAAATCACGCAGTGACACTTTAAAAATAACTAAGGTAAAGGCAATGATCAGAAGTGAGTTGCCATTCAACTCGTCGCTAGCCCTCGCATCTAGTGAAAAAAATAACCACCCCTATATCAGGTAGGGGTGGTTATTGCGTCTTTGTACAAAATCTATTTTCGAGTTGCAAACGCATTCTAACATGCTGTTAGGAGCAAGTTAATTTATAATGTTGCTGCTCTAACTACACACATTCGTAGTCGCAGCGAATGTAAAAAAAGCCTCAGTCTATTCGCATTAGGCTGGGGCTTTGTGTCGTTCTAAAACGTCTTTTATCTCATTTTGCAGGTTTATTATAACATGCTATAAAAGGCATAACAATTGATAGAGAATCACTGGTAATATTAACTTTTTGTGGATAAATTTTAGAAACTGTAATTACGCTTTGAAAGGACGAATATTTTAAATTCTTTGTTTAGAATCAGCATTAAGAGAGCAACTGCAGAAAAATTTAATGAAAATCAGCTGACAGATAAGAGTAATGGATAGCATTATTAGTTAATGATGTCGTATAATTAGATTATTATGTTAAAATATTAAAAAATGAGAACGCAGCTTATTTTTAGTCGAGCTCCACAATCCAGAAGATTCCGCCTAACCTACTTTTAGGCACAATGCCAAAACCGCATTATGTCTAAAAGCTTGTTAGTGCTCATCTTCTAACCGGATTGTTCCGCTCTGTTATTAGTCGAGCTCCGTGAGACAGAAAGTTCCGCCCATCCAAACTCAGGGTTAATGCCTAAAGCGCATTAACTCCTGAGTTCCGATGGTGCTCGTTTTCTCCCGTTTCACTCCGCTCTGTTATTTCATATAGGAGGTATTTTATATTGTCACGTTTATTTGAAAAGTTCCAACCTAGTTTGTACCAAGTTTACTTAGATATCGATCGCGCTGCTAAAGTAATCAGCGGCCAAACCACCATTACTGGCCTTGCCCAAAGTTCTCAAATCGCGGTGAACCAGAAGTTCTTACAGGTGTCTGCCGTTAAATTGGCGGAACAAGAATTGAACTTTACGACCGATGATGCAGAGGAAGTACTGACGATTGATTTGCCGCAGACCGGTGAAGTGACTTTAACGATCGATTATACAGCACCCTTGACAGATACAATGATGGGAATCTATCCTTCATACTACCAAGTCAACGGGGAAAAGAAGCAGTTGATCGGTACGCAGTTTGAAACGACTGCTGCCCGCCAGGCCTTTCCATGTATTGATGAACCTGCCGCTAAAGCCGAATTCGAACTAGCCATTAAGTTTGACGAGCAAGCTGGTGAAACAATTATCGCGAACATGCCAGAAGCTAAAGTTGAAGATGGCGTGCATTACTTTGAACGAACAGTTAAAATGTCGACTTACTTAGTGGCTTTTGCTTTTGGCGAAATGCAAAGCAAATATACCAAGACTAAGAGCGGCGTTCAAATTGGCGTCTTTTCAACTAAGGCGCACCAAGAAAATGAATTAGATTTCCCATTAGACATTGCCAAACGTTCGATTGAATTTTTCGAAGACTTCTATCAAACACCATATCCGCTAGCACACTCATGGCAGTTAGCGTTGCCTGATTTCTCAGCCGGTGCGATGGAAAACTGGGGCTTGGTAACTTATCGTGAAGCATACTTGGTCTTAGATCCAGACAACACTTCCTTAGAAACTAAGGAATTAGTTGCGACAGTGATCGCTCATGAGTTAGCTCATCAATGGTTTGGTGATTTAGTCACGATGCAGTGGTGGGATGACCTCTGGTTGAATGAAAGTTTCGCTAACATGATGGAATATGTGGCGATCGATGCCTTAGAACCAGACTGGCATATTTGGGAACTTTTCCAAACTTCCGAAGCGTCTTCTGCTTTACAACGTGATGCGACCGATGGGGTTCAGTCCGTGCATGTTCAGGTGGAAAAACCAGCTGAGATCGACGCAATTTTTGATGGTGCGATCGTGTACGCTAAAGGTTCACGGATGTTAGTCATGGTTCGGGCCTTGATTGGTGACGATGCTTTACGTCAGGGTTTGAAGGCGTACTTCGAAGCGCATCAATACGGAAATGCATCCGGAGCTGATTTGTGGGACGCTTTGGGCAAAGCAGCCGGGATCGACTTAGCAGCGATCATGAATACCTGGCTGGAACAACCTGGCTATCCAGTGGTTAGCGCGAGTGTAGTAGATGGCAAATTAACGTTGAGCCAACAACAATTCTTCATTGGTGCTGGTCAAGAAGTTGGTCGGACTTGGCAAATTCCATTAAACGCTAATTACGATGCTGTGCCACAAATTATGGCAGAACGCACTGTAACTGTGGGTGACTACCAAGAACTACGTCAAGCAGCGGGTAAACCATTCCGCTTAAACCTTGAAAATGGGTCACACTTTATTGTGAAATACGACCAAACCTTACTGCAAGATATTTTGGATAATAGCAGTGATTTAGATGCGATTTCTCAGTTACAGTTATTACAAGATCTCCGTTTATTAGCTGAAGGTCGGCATATTTCATACGCAGATGTCGTGCCATTGTTGCCACGTTTTGCGGACAGTCATTCTAACGTTGTGAACGCAGCTTTGTACCAAGTTGCTGGCAACTTGAAGAAGTTTGTTACTCCTGATTCACAGGAAGAAACTGAATTACGGCAGTTATTTGACCGCCTCAGCAGTGCGCAGGTGCAACGTTTAGGCTGGCAACCACAAGCTGGTGAATCAATTGATGACCAGTTAACACGCCCATATGTTTTGCACGCTGCTTTGTACGCTAAAAACCAGACTGCAATTGCAGCAGCGCATGAACTCTTTACTGCAAATCAATCAGCATTAGTTTCTTTACCAGCTGATATTCGAGTTTATGTTTTGGAAAATGAAGTACAAAACTATAGTAGTGCTGCACTGTTTGACCAACTGCTAACAGACTACACACAAAC
Source organism: Ligilactobacillus pabuli (assembly GCF_022836475.1). Lineage (GTDB taxonomy): Bacteria > Bacillota > Bacilli > Lactobacillales > Lactobacillaceae > Ligilactobacillus > Ligilactobacillus pabuli. The sequence continues at coordinate 45,231 of NZ_BQXH01000011.1, forward strand.
AGCTGATGGCAGTTATAAAAATGACATTGCCGCTGTCTTACCAATGACACCGGACAAAGATCTGTTAGCTAAAATCGTCGCTGCATATGAAAACAGTGAAATTATTAAGCCCCAAGATTTGCGTGCTTGGTATCGTGGCGTTTTGGCTAACGATGCTGGACAACAACTCGCATGGGACTGGATCAGAAATGACTGGTCTTGGTTAGAAAAAACAGTCGGCGGCGACATGGAATTCCCAACATTCATTACTGTTACGGCCGGTGTCTTTAAGACGCCAGAACGTTTGGCAGAGTTCAAGGAATTCTTCGAACCACAACTTGAAACAGCCGGTTTGACTCGTGAGATCCAGATGGATACTAAGGTGATCGAAGGACGAGTAGCTTTGATTGAAGATGAAAAAGCAGCTGTGAACCAAGCAGTTGCTGCAATCATCAGTGCTGACTAAAGCTGGTTAATGCAAAATAAAAAAGGTATCGTAAAACGCTGATTTGGAGTGTTTTACGGTACCTTTTTGTGCTGACCAGAGTTAGGTTGTTTTGTTTCAAATCAGGCAGTTAAACTGTGTTTGAAAAGTTAATGTACCATCTAATTTCAAGTGAAATTGAGCAGGTCTTAGACCAGGGACAGATGGTAGCCAAAGAAAAACTTTAGCCGACTGTTTTTTCACGAAAAAAAAAAAGCTTGACAGCGCCTCCATAATAGTTTGATAATGGGAGTATCATTTAAATAAATCATTATAAGTTCGTCTGAGGTGCCAGAAATGGCTGAGATCATACTCATTGAACCTGATGTAGTTTATACTACCGGAGGAAGAGCGAGTTATAAGTTAACGTATGCTAAACTAGAGCCTTCTTTCAGACATGAGAGGAGACTCTTTTTGTGTGGAAGCAGTGCGGGCAACGTTTGCTCAAATCCCTCTTTCTTCGGTCAATGAAGAAGGGGGATTTTTTGATGGTAACAGTGAATGGAACGAAAGAAGAAGGCAAGGCAGGGTTGTCAGTTGCTGATTTATTGGCACAACGAGCAGTCGCAGTAGAAAATGTGGTGGTGGAATTGAACGGCGAAATTATTCACCGTGCAGAATTTGCCCAGACACAGTTAAAAGATAACGACAAAGTAGAATTGATCTCATTTGTCGGCGGCGGACGTTAGGGGGAACAAAAATTGACAGAATTAAAACTGCAAGGTGTTCCGGTTAACGACGTTTATACCGGAATGAAGGAACGAAACGTTAAAGATTCAACGGCTAAATTAGCGGCGGCACACGTCACAATTGCTGGCTGCGGTGGTTTGGAAACTAACATTTCACTGGCATTAACGAGAATTGGAGTCGGTCATTTAACATTGATCGATTTTGACGAAGTAGAACTGAGCAATTTAAACCGGCAACAATTTAAATTCAGCCAGGTGGGAATGCCTAAGGTTCAAGCAATGAAGCAAAACCTGCAAGAAGTTAACCCATTTGTGACCGTAGATGCAATTCAAACGGAAGTTACCGCTGAAAATGTGCCCGAACTATTTGCGGATGCGGATATCATCTGTGAAGCCTTTGATAATCCAGCTGCTAAAGCATTACTGTTGGAAAATGCTAGTACAGAATTTCCAGAGAAACCGCTTGTGATGGGAACTGGAATGGCCGGAATACATAGCTCAAACGAGATCACCACCAAACATTTGCGTGAGAATCTTTACATCGCGGGCGATGGTGTTTCCAAGGGGATGGAAGGCTTAATGGCACCGCGGGTCATGATCTGTGCTGGTCATGAAGCCAACATGATCACTCGTTTGATCCTTGGCGCAGAATAAAAACTTAGTTGCAACAGAACTGACTGATAAATGGAGGAATTTAAAATGACAGAAGATTTATTAACAATTGGTGGTCACACCTTTTCATCACGTTTTATTTTGGGCTCAGGCAAATATTCATATGACTTGATCGACGCTGCGGTTAAAAATGCTCAGGCACAAATCATTACCATGGCCTTGCGTCGGAATGTCAGCGCAGAAGAAAATATTTTGAACTATATTCCAGCAGACGTCACGATCTTACCAAATACTTCCGGTTCAACCACTGCCGAAGAAGCAATTCGGACTGCCCGTATCGCCCGTGAATTAAGCGGCAGTGACTTTGTTAAGCTGGAAGTTGTTCCCGATAAGAAATACTTAATGCCAGATAACTACGAAACATTAAAGGCGACAGAAGTATTGGCTAAAGAAGGCTTTATCGTGATGCCGTATGTGCTGCCAGACCTAAATGTTGCCCATAGTTTGGTTGATGCCGGAGCTGCCACAGTGATGCCATTAGCTGCACCAATTGGCACTAATAAAGGATTAGCTACGAAGGATCTGATTCAAATTTTGATCGACGAAATTGATGTCCCAGTCATCGTTGATGCCGGGATCGGTCGTCCAAGTCAAGCAGCCGAAGCAATGGAAATGGGTGCGGACGCGATCATGGCGAATACTTCGATGGCAACTGCCGGCAACATTCCATTGATGGCAGAAGCTTTCCGTTTGGCAGTCGAAGCTGGGCGCAAAGCATATCTTGCTCAACCAGGACGTGTGATCGAACATGGTGCAGTAGCTTCTTCACCAGTGAAAGGTGTTAGCCAGAAAGGTTAAGAGATGACAGAAAAAGCAGTTGAGACAGTCCAAGAATTATTTGCACAAATTATCGACCTGTCACGCGAGACACCCGGGCAAAATCGGGCAGTTTATTCCGCCAACTGGGTGGCAGCTCAGGGATTAGTGATTAAATTTGCCTTAGCGCACGGTTTACAAGTAATGGTGGATGATTTTGGGACTGTTTATGCAGACCTGCCAGGGCAAACAAGCAGTCAGGTGGTCGCGACGGGTTCGCACATTGACACAGTTACGGATGGCGGACGTTACGATGGCTTGTACGGGGTGCTTGGTGGTTTGCAAGCAGTCTTAAACCTGCAAAAAGATGCCGCACGTTTACAACACACGGTACGGTTGATTTCCTTTAGTGAAGAAGAAGGCAGCCGTTTTCCCACGACTTTTACCGGTTCTAAGCACTATATCAAAGCGGACCAAGACCTTGATTTGACTGACGAAAATGGAGTTTCGTTTGCAGCGGCCAAACAGGAGGCAGTCGCAAAACTGCAAGCAATCACAGGGGTCAACCGTGGCATACCAGCTGTACCTGCTTGTTTTACAGAATTACACATTGAACAAGGTCCTCGGCTAGAATTAGCTCACGCGCAAATTGGCTTAGTGACAGCGATTTGCGGACAACGGCGGTTTACGATCCAAGTTCATGGAAATGCCAATCATGCGGGAACGACTCCGATGGACCAACGGCAAGACGCTTTGTTAGCTGCAGCTGAACTCATTGGCAAGCTGCATTCGTTAGCTGGTGAGGTTTCGGATCAGTTGACATTTACAGTAGGGCAACTGAATGTCTTGCCAAATACGGTCAACGTGATCCCTGGTCAAGTTAACTTTACGGTTGACTGTCACCATGATGACGAAGCAACCTTAGATCACTATGAACAGCTACTGCGCCAACAAGTTGAGCAGTTGGGTCAACGCGCAGGTTTCCACACTGAAATCGAGCGTTGGGCTCATGACTTGCCAACTCACTTGGATTCACAGTTGCTGGCCGCTAACCGCAAACTAGCGCAAAAACTGGGTTTAAGTCAGTTAGAACTGGCTTCAGGAGCGGGACATGATAGTGAGATCATGAGTCGAGTGACACCAACGACGATGATCTTTGTACCAAGTATTGGGGGAGTCAGCCATGCACCTGCGGAAAACACAAGTGAGGCTGATTTGCAGGCGGGGGTCGCTTTATTAACTGCCAGCTTGCAGAACTTGGCTTTTTAGGAGCTAAAAGAATGGAATGGAGGAAAATCAGTGCGTAAATTTAGTCTAACTACTCAAATCACTGGCGCAATGCTAGTCGGGGTCGTCTTAGGAGCAGTTTGGCCCAAACTAGCCCAAGATTTAAGCATTATTGGGGAAATCTTTTTGCGTTTGATTCAAATGGGTGTCGTGCTAATGATTTTTGGGGCAGTGATCGAGGCGTTGGGGAGCCTCAAGCCCCAAGATTTAGGACGGCTAGGACTAAAAACGGGTTGCTGGTTTTTTGTAACAACAGTATTAGCGGCATTACTCGGCATTGGCGGCGGGTTAATTTTACAACCAGGAAAAGTAGCTGATTTAGCGCAATTTGCGGGGACTAAGTTTAAGGGACCAGCCGCAACTAACTTCCATGATACCGTGTTGAATTTCTTTCCCACAAACATCTTTAACTCTCTTTCAAGTGGGAATGTGATTCAAGTTTTGGTATTTGCGAGTTTGTTCGGGGTCGTTTTGAGCCGTGCCAACGTGCAGGGCAATTATCAGCGAGTCCTAGAACTGGTTAAACAAGTCAACCAACTCGTGGTCAAAATGGTCATGTTAGTTATGAAGTTAGCGCCGCTAGGGATTGCTTCACTGGTTGCCACTGCGTTAGCCACCAATGGCAGTCAGGTGCTCTTACCGTTAGTGCGTTTCTTAGGGGATTACGCCTTATTGACGGTACTGTTTGTTGGCGGACTATTTTGTTTTACTAGTTGGTATGCCAAAGTTCCTTTGCTCAGTTTGGTGAAAGGCTTTAGCGAGATTATTGTTGTTGCTTTCACTACTACTTCTTCAGCGGTCGCTTTGCCGGTGGAAATGAAGGTAGCGCGTGACAAATTAGGGGTCAGTCAGCCAGTCAGCCAGCTGGTTTTACCATTAGGGATGGCTCTGAATAGTAATGGGTTAGCACTGTACTTGTCATTAGTTTGTGTCACGATGATGCAGTTAATGGGAACTAGTTTGACGTTTGGAATGTTAGGGAAAGTGGTTGTTTTAGCAATTTTAGCCTGCTTAGGGACGGTCGTCGTACCAGGTGGAGGTTTAGTTGCGTTAACGATCATGGTGCCGGCCCTAGGAATGCCGGCTGCTAGCATTGGCTTGTTTGCAGGCATTGATTGGTTTGTTGGGATGTTTCGGACAGTTGCCAATGTAGTCGGTGATACAACCACTGCCATCGGTGTTGCAGCGAGTGATGATCAGTTGCAGCGAACAGTTTATCAAACTAAGAGCTCTAAAATGAAGCAAGCTAAACAAGCTTCTTAAAGCATAAAAGCACCAGTTGATTCCTAAGTTATGTAACTTGAAAATCAGCTGGTGCTTTTTTATTTGCAAAGAGCTAAATGTGAAATGCTCTCAATAAAACTGTTTGTGGACTGAACTCTGGGAGGCTCGGGTCTACAAATCTGTGTGCTCTGTAGACGTAAGTCCGGAGAAGTAACGTGTACAGTGTGCTCTGTAGACATAAGTCTGTGGAAGTAATGTGTACAGCGGGCTCTGTAGACATAAGTTTGGGAAAGTAACGTGTACAGCGAGTTCTGTAGACATAAGTCAGGGGAAGTAATGTGTACAGCGAGTTCTGTAGACATAAGTCAGGGGAAGTAATACATACAGTGAGCCCTGTATCTAACTTTGGAAGGCTTTGGTCTAAAAATTTATTGAACTACTAAAACGAGACTATCCTTGCCAAATTTGGCAAACAGACAGTCTCGTTCTTTAGATTATTTTTTTAGTCGAGCTCCTTGAGGCAAGAGATTCCGCTTATCTCAGCCCAACCTTCAATGCCTAAACCGCATTAAAGGTTAGGTTACGATAATGCTCGTCTCTTAACCGCCTCACTCCGCTCTGTTAATTAAAAGTTTGTTTTATCAGGGTCACTACCGTAGCCGCCAATCCCAACTAGTTGATCAATTTCGGACATTTGTTCAGCAGTTAATTCAAAGTCAAAAATCTGAGTGTTTTCCGCAATGCGGTCCGCATGGACAGACTTAGGCAATGGCAGGTATTCACGCTGCAACGACCAGCGGAGACAAACTTGCGCAATTGTATGCTGAGTTTCTTCGGCTAGCTTTTGTAAAGTTGGGTCAGTGAAAATCTTACCCGTTCCAAATGGACTGTAAGCTTCCAGCAACATCCCGTGTGCCCGTGAATATTCAACTAATTCGTCATCGTGATCACCAGGGCAAAGGTGGATTTGGTTAACCATTGGTGCCACAGTCTGAGTTTTTTCCAGAACTTCTAAGTGATGCTGGCGGAAGTTGGAGACACCAATTGCCCGAATCTTACCAGCTTTGTAAGCATCTTCGAAAGCACGCCAAGTTTCTTGGAGGTGTTTTTCCCAGTCATCTTCGCGATATTGTGCTGGGTTAGGCCAGTGAATCAAGAAGAGGTCTAAATAATCAATACCAAGGTCAGCCAAGGATTGGTCTAAAGCGGCAGTTGCTTGATCATAAGTATGGTAAATGTTGTTTAATTTACTTGTGATAAAGATTTCATCACGGGCAACACCACTAGCTTTGATTCCGCGGCCGACACTTTTTTCGTTGCCGTACATTTCAGCTGTGTCAATGTGACGATAGCCAGCATCGATTGCTGCTTTAACAGAAGATTCAGCGACATCACCATCGGGAGTCTGCCAGGTACCAAAACCAACGACTGGAATTTTGACGTCGTTACTTAAAGTGTAAGTGCTTGTTAAGTCCATACTATAAAACCTCACTTTGTTAAATTTATAGTTCATTCCCATTATTATATAAGGAAATTAACTGATTGTAAAACGTTTGCACTTTCACAAAGATCAAAGTATTTGTGGGAAAAGCTTTATTTTTAGCTTAGCTTTTTCGTTGACAAATGTAAATATAATGTTATGATATTGGTGAAAAGATGACAAATGTAAACGAAAAGAGATGAGAGTATGGCAGTCACTGAAATGGCTCCTGAAATGACGACGGCAGAATGGGAACTGATGCGTATTATTTGGACTAAGGGTCAGGCTAGTAGTAGTGAAGTCAGCGCATTGATCCGTGCGAAAAAGAACTGGACAGAGTCAACGGTTAAAACCTTGTTGCGGCGCTTGGTCAATAAACAGGCTTTAAAAACAGTGAGAGATGGACGCCGCTTCATCTATTTGCCGCTAATTACCGAAAGTCATGCGATGGATCAAATGGCTGAGGAAACTTTTGCCCGTTTGTGTGAAATGAAAAAGGGACAGGAATTAACAAAATTGTTAGAGGAAACGACTTTAAGCCAGGCAGATATTCGACAAATGCAAGCGGTACTGGCGACTAAGTTAGCATCAGCACCACAGACGGTTGCTTGTAACTGTTTGCCCGGAGTGGAACATGCTTGTTGCTAGGAAATCATAGAAAGAAGGAGAAATCTAATGATTAAAATTATCGTGGTCTTGGTTGGTTTAGCAATCATCGCTTTTATTGCCTGGTGGTTTTTCGGCAAGCACGAAGTCGAAGAAGGAACAGCGGACCTGAGCGCTGACCAGCAAAGCATTGATGTTGAGGTTTTGGGTGGCTATTCACCAGAAACGGTGGTCTTAAAGCAGGGTGTGCCTGCTAAAATCAACTTTACGAGAAAGGACCCGTCAAGTTGTTTGGATCGGGTCGTTTTCCCTGATTTTGGAATCAACCAGGAACTCCCCAAGGATGAAACTAAGTCAGTTAAAATTGATACTAGTAAATCTGGCGAATTCGAATGGGCCTGTGGCATGGATATGTTCCATGGCAAATTGATCATCAAGTAAAGTGTACTAAATTCATTAATCAGTCAGTCAAAATTTTTAGTAACTATTCTTAGGAGGAATTATCATGAGTGAAAAACAAGTTCAAGCAGTTAATGTCACAGTTGCAGGTGGCTACGATCCAGCAGTAGTAACTTTAAAGCAAGGTGTTCCGGCCCAGTTAACTTTTACTCGCACCAACGACAAAGGGTGTTTGGATGTTGTGCATTCAAAAGAAATGGGCTTTGAAGAAGAATTACCGTTGAATCAGCCAAAAACAGTGACAGTACCAACTGATCAAGCAGGTGAATTTCAATATAGTTGTGGAATGGACATGTTCTTTGGGAAAGTAGTTGTTGAATAATGAAAATTACGACGCGCTTTTGGATCTCATTAGTGCTCTCAGTGCCAATGCTGATTGAGATGCTGCTGATGCCATTGACTGGTTGGATGTTACCAGGCGGTCAGTGGACGATGCTAGTGTTAACGACGATCGTGATGGCCTTATCGGCGGGACCATTTCTTCAGAGTGCTTGGGCATCCTTTAAAAAGCATCATTCTAATATGGATACTTTGGTCGCCGTCGGCACTGCGACAGCTTACCTATATAGTATCTATGCAATGGCGACCGGTAAGCAAGTTTTCTTTGAAAGTGCAGCCTTTGTGATCACCTTTGTCTTGTTAGGCCAAGTTTTAGAGGAACGGATGCGTAATAATGCCTCGAACGCGATTGAAAAGTTAGTAGACTTGCAGGCGAAAGATGCTGAGGTCAAACGGAACGGGCAGTTTGTCAAGCTCCCAGTTGATCAGCTGGTGTTGGGCGATGAAGTGCGGGTGAAACCAGGGCAAAAAGTGGCAGTCGATGGCGAAATTTTAAGCGGCAGCTCCAACATTGATGAATCGATGGTGACTGGTGAAAGTATGCCGGTTAAAAAACAAGTTGGCGACCAGGTCATTGGTGCAACGATCAATGGTAACGGGACTTTCACTTTTAAAGTTAAAAAAATTGGTGATGATACCATGCTGGCGCAAATTGTTGAGCTGGTCAAGAAGGCACAAAATAGTCACGCACCAATTCAAAAGTTAACTGACAAGGTTTCTGATATCTTTGTGCCAGTTGTTTTGATGATTGCAATTGCGACATTTTTGATTTGGTATGCAGTAGTTGGTGTGAATGTTGCTAATGCGTTGATTTTTGCAGTTTCTGTGGTGGTGATCGCCTGTCCATGTGCATTAGGGCTCGCAACTCCGACCGCATTAATGGTTGGAACTGGTCGAGGTGCCAAAATGGGGATCTTGATCAAGAACGGTGAAGTGCTTGAAACAGTGAATGACATTCAGACGGTAGTTTTTGATAAAACTGGGACAATTACCGTGGGAGAGCCGAAAGTGACTGATATTGTGGGCGCTGACAAACAGGTGTTAAAAGTCGCCGCTGCATTAGAGGAATCTTCAGAACATCCATTGGCGACTGCCATTATGACAGTTGCTAAGGAGCAGAAGTTAGCGTTTGAGCATGCGACAGATTTTCAAGCAATCGAGGGTCAAGGTGTGGCTGCGACGGTTGCAGGCCAGCAAGCATTTGTCGGTAATGAAAAACTGCGCCATAATTATGAGATGTCGGCCAAGCTGCAAGCAGAAATGACGCGTTTGCAAGATGAAGCTAAGACAGTGGTTTTAGTTGGCTTAAACCAAAAAGTCATTGGGTTGATTGCGATTCAAGATGCACCAAAATCAACTTCAAAAGAAGCAATGGCGGCACTAAAATCACGCGGGTTAAAGACAGTCATGTTGACTGGGGATAACCAGCGAGTGGCGCAAGCAATCGCTAATGAGGTAGGAATCGACCAGGTGATCGCAGACGTTTTGCCACAGGATAAGGCTGAACAAATCAAGCAGCTGCAAGCACAGGGTAAGGTGGCCTTTGTTGGCGACGGAATCAATGATGCTCCAGCATTGAGCACGGCAGATGTGGGAATCGCGATGGGGTCTGGAACAGATATTGCCATTGACTCCGGTGGAATTGTGTTAGTCAAAAATGATTTACGTGATGTTGACCGGGCTTTGGCTTTGAGTAAGAAAACATTTGGAAGAATTAAGTTAAACTTATTCTGGGCGTTTATCTATAATGTCTTAGGCATTCCAGTCGCTGCGGGTGTCTTTTATGGGTTAGGGTTGACGCTCAGCCCAGAAATCGCCGGGCTAGCGATGGCCTTTAGTTCACTGTCAGTGGTCACTAGTTCAGTCTTGTTGAATCAAGCTAAACTCAGCAGCAAAGTGACAATGGATGAAGCGTAAATTAAAAAACAGGAACAACCTACAGCAGTCTAGCTGTCAACGTTGTTCCTGTTTTTAATTAATATTGTTAAAGTTAGACTTAGCGTTTCTCCTCGTTAGTTAGGAGGCTTATTGTATAATAGGGTTATTAATGGCAACAAAGAAAGGACAAACAATGAAAAAAACATGGTTACTAACAGGGACCTCGACAGGTTTTGGTCGTGAATTAGCGGAGTTGTTGGCGCAACAACCTGACATTAATTTAGTTGCGACTGCCCGCAATACTGACAAACTTAGCTATTTGGATCAATATGATCATGGCCAGATCTTAAAGTTAGCGTTAGACGTGACTGACCAGCAACAAGTCGCGGCAGTCGTTGAACAAACGGTCGCTAAATTTGGCACGCTCGACGTCTTAGATAATAATGCTGGTTTCGGTTATTTTTCAACCTTCGAAGAAGCTGACGAAGAAACCGTCCGGCAAATGTTTGAAGTCAATGTCTGGGGACTAGTTCACATGACACAGGCGGTGTTGCCAGTGATGCGCCGGCAACAAGCTGGAGTGATCATTGGAATCTCTTCTGACGCTGGTTTGATTGGTGAAGCGGCTTTGAGCTTTTATAGTGGGACTAAGTTTGCAGTAGAAGGTCTCTTTGAATCATTAGCACAAGAAGTGGCTGAAGATCAAATTAAGGTGATGTTAGTCGAACCAAGTTCATTTCGGACGGATTGGGCCGGTCGTTCCTCTCAAAAAAAGGATACGGATTTTCCTAAAGATTACCAAAAAACAGACCAAGCGTTACGTGAATACGCCCAGGGAGCTGGTACAGAAGCAGGAAATCCCAAAGCGGCTGCAGCCACGATTTATGATCAAGTAGTCAATCACGCAGACAACCTGCCCTTACATTTGCCGTTGGGTGAATCTGCAGTGACACGTGCTCAGAAAAAGTATGCCGACCTGGCTGAAAAGTTCACTGCTTTAACTCCGTTAGCGACTGCGGCAGATTTTCCGAAAAAGTCGGACGAGAATTAGTGGCTGATTTTTTTAGTAGCGCTTGCATCTTGGAACTATAACGGTTAGAATGAATATAATAAAAGACACTAGGGGTGCCGTTTGGCTGAGATAGACATGGTCTAATCCCTTTGAACCTGTTGAGTTAAGACTTGCGAAGGAAAGTGTGCGGCTATTTGTGAAGAATAATAGTGGGCCTTCTTTTTGCAGTAAATGCGAGAGGAAGGCCTTTTTTATGCATAGAGCAAAGTGCGGCGTTTAAGAGATGAGCATTATTGTTCCCTAGTCTTAATGCGGTTTCGACGTTGAAGGCTGGGCATAGATAGGCGGAGAGTTCTGAGTTAAAATCACAAACCAAAGTCAGAAAGCTTAGACATGTTCGCTAGTGTTTTTTAAATCTAGCGTTTTTAGGGGAGAACAAGATGTCAAAGAATAGATATGTGAATGTGTTTTTGTTGTGGGTCGGAGTCGCAATTTCAATTGCTGAAATCGTGACCGGAACCTTGATCGCGCCTTTGGGTTGGGCTAAAGGATCACTGGCAATTATCCTTGGCCATGTGATTGGCTGCTTTGTCTTTTTACTGCCAGCGGCGTATTTGTCAGCACACCATCATAAGTCAGCGATTGGCGTGGTTGGGTTGATTTTCGGCAAATGGGGTGTCAAACTGTTTGCGTTGTTAAATGCCATTCAATTGGTTGGTTGGACAGCAGTGATGATCGTTAACGCACAGGTCGCAATGAACGGTTTATCAGCTAAACTCTTTCATTTCCGCTCAGTTATCGGGATGTCAGTTGTGATTACAGTCTTAATTATTGTCTGGCTGCTATTAAAACATGACTGGTTGTTTAAAATTAATAACGCCGTGGTGCTCTTATTGGCGGTTGGCATGCTGATTTTAGTCTGGGTGTTAGCGACAGGCAAAGGTGCCGCAGTTCCAGCAACTGATTTGGGTGAAATGAGCTTTGGGGCCGCCGTTGAATTGAGTGTGACCATGAGTTTGTCGTGGTTGCCGTTGATTGGGGATTATACTCAAAATGAAAATCGTCGCCCGCTTAAGTTTAGCTTGGCCAGTGTTAGCGGCTATTTTCTGGCCAGTTGCTTCATGTTTATGATTGGCCTAATCACTGTCATTCATACTGGACAAACTGATTTTACTGCCGCATTAGTTAATACTAACTTGGGGCTGGTTGCACTATTTATTATTGTTTTCTCGACTGTTACTACGACTTTTATGGATGCTTATTCAGCCGCGCAAAACATTCAAACCTTAGCAAAAAAGGGGAACATTAATTGGTTAGCGGTTGGTGTGATGTTGATAGGTTTGGCGTTAGCAACCTTAGTTTCACTAAGCAACTATGAGAACTTTCTTTATTTGATTGGTGCAGTCTTTACACCACTTTTTGCAATTTTGTTTGTGAGTGCCTTTATCTTGCGGCGCCGCCTGAGTCTTGGCTTGAACTTTGCCTGGTGGTTAATTGGAACACTCGGTTACTATGGGCTTCAGAAATTTGATTTTGCTTTTGGCACCACATTTCTACTGTTGTTACTGTTAGGGTTGGGTGTCTACCTGACTGGATTATTGACGAAAAAATATCCGTTAGCTGAACAAGCCAACTAGGACAATTTTTTTAAAATAAAAATCGGACCATTTTCACTGTGAATCAAGGTGAAGGTGGTCCAATTTATACAAAAAAGTAAGGACTTCCAATGTCAGTAATGCATTGAAAGTCCTTACTTTTAAGTGCTGTAGTCACTTTTTAACGTTCTTTTTACCAGTCGTACTCAGTTAAATCCTGGCGCCCATGACCAGTTGCGTTGTCCAAAATGATTCGTTGTTCAAAGTGAGCAACGTTGTGTTTAGTAGCTTTAACCATATCAGGGTTAACAGACACATAATCGATTCCTTGTTGAACTAAGAAATTGGTGAAGTCTGGGTATTCTGATGGGGTTTGACCACAAATTGAAACAGTCTTGCCATCGCGATGTGCAACTTTAATCAAGTGTGCAATTGCTCGTTTGACAGCGAGATTACGTTCATCAAAGAGCTCAGCCACCGTATCATTGTTCCGGTCACAGCCTAGGAGCAACATCGTTAAATCGTTTGAGCCAATGGAGTAACCGTCGATAAACTGGTTGAATTGGTCAGCTAAGATGATATTTGATGGGATTTCAGCCATCATATAAACTTTAAAGTCTGCACTCCGTACTAAGCCAGCTTCCGCCATAATGTTCGTTACTTTCTGAGCTTCCGGCACAGTTCTGATAAATGGAATCATGACATTTAGGTTCTTTAAACCAAATTCATTTCTAACCTTCTTGACTGCCTCTAATTCTAACTTAAAGGCTTCAATATATTTCGGATCGTAGTAACGTGATGCGCCACGCCAGCCAAGTAAGTCGGCGGATTCATGTGGCTCGTACTGGTCGCCGCCCTTTAAATTCCGGTATTCACTGGACTTGAAGTCTGAGAAACGCAAGACAACTGGGCGTGGTGCCATCGCCCACACGACTTGACTGATTCCTTCGGCCAACATGTTGATCACTTTTTCTGGGTGACCTTGGTCGATCAGATAGAGTGGATGTTCATGAATATAGCTAGTCCAAATAAATTCTTCGCGCATTAATCCAATGCCGTCCGCTGGGAGTTTGGAATACTTATCTGCCAAACTAGGGTCGCCAAGGTTCATCATGACTTGGGTTGCAGTTGGTGCAAAGTATTCAGCATTACCAGCAATTTCACCGGATTGCGGTGCTTCTTTAGCTGGAGCAATGATTGCTTGGATCTCACCAGCATAGACGATCCCGTTTTTGGCATCAACTGTAACAGTATCACCAGTATGCAAGACATCCATGGCAGCTACTCCGCGACTAGTCGTTCCAACGATACATGGAATTTGCATTTCTCGGGAAACGATGGCAGCGTGGCAGGTCATCCCACCATTATTAGTGATGATCGCTTTAGCTTTCTTCATGGCTGGAACCCAGTCAGGGGAGGTCATTGTGGTGACTAAAACTTCGCCTTCCTTAAACTCATCAATATTTTTAGGATCAGCGATCACGTGAACTTTACCACTGGCAACACCTGGACTGGCTGCTAGCCCACGGACAACAACTTCAGCGTCAGTGACATTGGCTTTGACATCGTCAGTCTTGGCTGATTTGTCTTTGTTTTTCTGGGACCAGACAGTTTCAGGACGAGCCTGAACTAACCAGAGTTTATTAGTGTTTTGGTCTAAGGCAAATTCCATATCCATGTAGCAGCCGTAATGTTGTTCAATTTCTTTAGCGTAGCCGGCTAGTTCGATGACTTGTTCGTCGGTGATCGATGGTTGGCTAGCTTGTTCTGCTGGAATGTCGCGTTCGACCACACCGCCATCTGGCAAACGAGTCAGTTCGATATCCTTTTTGTTAATGTCTTTAGAAACAATCTTCATGCTGGCTTTATCGACCACAAAGTCATCAGGTGTCACGGTTCCTTGCACGATATATTCGCCTAAGCCCCAGATACTGTCGATGATCACTTTGGTATCGTCGCCTGTTCCAACGTTAACTGAGAACATGATTCCAGAAGCTTTGGAGAAGACCATCATTTGAACTGTAGCTGAGAGAGCTACTTTTTCATGTGGGAAGCCTTGTTTATGGCGGTAGTAAGTAGCACGTTCAGTAAAGAGGGAAGCGTAGCACTCCTTCACTTTTTGCACCACATCATCGCCGCCGCGAATGTTTAAATAGGAATCTTGCTGGCCGGCAAATGAAGCGTCAGGTAAATCTTCAGCGGTGGCACTTGAACGAATCGCAACGAAGGGATTTTCTTGCCCAACTTTGTCAGCCAACTCGCTGTATGCTTGTTTGATATTCTCAGCTAAGTCCGCTGGCATTTTTGCGTCTGTAATTGTTTTGCGAATCTTGGTGCAGACCTGGTGGAGTTCATCAGAGTCTTCATAATCCTGGATACTATCCAGCAATTCTTTGATTTTGTCGTTGGCTCCAGTTGTGTCCATGAAATAGCGATAGGCATGGGCGGTCGTGGCAAAGCCATATGGAACTGGAATGTTAGTAGACGAAGTTAATTCACCAAGTGATGAAGATTTACCGCCAACGAGTTCAACGTCAGAGCGGTGAAGGTCATCGAACCAAAGGACATGAGCAGTATTTCTATTTTCCATGAAAAGATCTCCTTTTAGATGACAAAGTGAAACCAGTCAGTAATCAGTGGTAAGTCCTGACTGGGGTAGCTCGACTAAGATGACTAGTGTTAATTGTAGTGAGTCCAGAAGACTGGAAGACCACGCAAAAAAACACCCAATATTCCAACAAAAAGACCTGAGTTAGTAGTACAAGATCAGTCCGATTAAGATTGCTGGGATTGAAGTGTACGAAAAACTCACCGACACACTCTAAAATGGAAACGGTTACATTCAAATCCAACTAAATTGTAGTTAATTAGATGGAAATAGTCAACATGAATGTGAAATTTTTAACTTAAATGAAAATTTTCGAATTTAGTACTCATTTGGGATAGTTTTTGTGAAAAATGAGGGGAGAATATCCAGCAACGCTAGGCAAAGGAGTGGAAACATCCCGCTAAATTGCAAATTGTAGAAATCTGTAATTGATTGAGTTACAGCAAAATAAATAATCACCATTAGCAAAAAACAAATACCACGAAAGTAGCTAATAGTTGTTTGCCGATTTTTTTCCTTGAGTTGGGGTTTTTTCTTTTCAAATAAGAAGGTGGCACTAAATAAAACCAGCAATATAATGACCAACACAATTAATTGAAACCAGCCACTTATGAAATTGGCTGGAAGACACATAACCATTGCAATTAACCACCAAATTAACTTATAGCTTCCAAATTTCCAATCAACCATAAAATCCCCTCCTGTTTTTATTAATGCTAGGATAACTTACATTTAAAATGTTTTCAATGTTTAGCCAAAGTTAGATTTGCAAATTAGCTTTAATTCCGACGGTTAATCTGCTATGATTAAAACGTATTCAAAACATATTACGAGGGGTGCCAGTTGGCTGAGACGGAATAGTTCCGGACCCTTTGAACCTGTAAGTTAATACTTGCGTAGGGACGTTAAATTTATGCACTAGTAGTGGGATTATTCTGACTACATAGACGGGCGTCCAGTGATGGGCGTCTTTTTTTGACCCGATTGCAGCCTAACTTGCAAAAAATTAGGAGGAATCATAGCGATGGAAGAACAAATTAACTCATTTCCCCAGGTCTTAACTTTAGCGGGGACCGATTCAGGCGGCGGTGCGGGAATCATGGCCGATTTGAAAACGATGCAGTCTAGACGTGTTTTTGGTACGGCAGTCGTTGTAGCAGTTACGGCTCAAAATACGATTGGCGTCCAACGCTCAATGATGATGCCTACCGAGATGATTGATGAACAGTGTGCTTCATTGGCAGCTGATTTTGAAATCAAAGCCTGCAAAACAGGAATGTTAGGAGATGCGGTGCGGGTGCACTGTGTCGCCGAAAATTTACGTAAATACGATTTTGGCCCATTGATCGTCGATCCAGTGATGATCGCTAAAGGCGGCGCACAATTATTGGCAGATGATGCTATTCAAACAGTTAAAGATGAGCTCTTACCACTAGCAACCTTAGTAACACCTAACTTGGTCGAAGCTGAACGTTTTGTGGGTCGAAAATTGCAGACGAAAGCGGAAGTGCAGGCCGCTGCTCATGAGTTGCAACAGTTGGGCGTGCAAAACGTCATGATCAAAGGTGGTCATTTGGATTTAGCTACTAACGAAGCGGCTGACTATGTTTTGTTTGCAGACCACACTGATTTATGGTTGAGTTCACCACGAATTAAGACCAAGCGGACTCATGGCACAGGCGATACCTTATCTTCTTGTATGGCCGCTGAATTAGCGAAAGGTGCAACTTTAAAGGAAGCTGTTTATACTGCCAAAGCGTATATCCAAGCAGCTATTGCAAATACGATCCAGGTTGGTCACGGTCACGGACCGCTGAATCACTGGGCCTATGCAGACCAACAAGCAGATTAGATTATCAAACCAGCAAGCGAGGATGATTCAAGCTCGGTTCCTAATGACAAAAGTACATTAGAAGTCGGCTTTCAATCGTCTTCGTTTTTTAATTTGCCGCACTTCACTCTGCTAGTGTAAGTGGGGGAGCCATTTGCTATACTAAAGAAGAACTAACATTAATTTACCCAATAAGAAGGCAATTTTAACATGAATAAGAAAAAAGTCACGATCAAAGATGTGGCCAAACAAGCCGGCTTGTCAATTACTGCTGTCTCGCAGATCTTAAATGGCAATACCCGACGCTTTAGTCAGGAGTCAATTCAAAAAGTTTGGGCCGCGAAAAAAGAATTAAACTATGTCCCAGACGTTTATGCACAACGAATGGTGACTAAAAAGAGTCACTTGATCGGTGTGTTAGTCCCAGATATCTCCAATCCTTTTTTTGCGCAACTTTTTTTGGGAATCCAAGATATTTTAAATCAACAAGAATATGTCGCTTTGTTATATAACATGGGCGCGGATGAGCAACAAGAAGGTCACTACGTAGAAGATTTGATTCGGCGAGGTGTCGATGGCTTGATCATTGCCAGCTCTGCTTTTTCAGATCAGTCGATTTATCAGGCACTGCAAGCACAAAATTTACCAATGATCGTGATGGATCAGAAGACAGAGACCGACCTAGTTGATGCCGTTCAAACAGACAACTTCGATGGCGGCAAACAAGCAGCCTTGCATTTGAAAACATTGGGACACCGCAAAGTGGCGGTTGTTTTACCGCAAAATGCGACAGTTAACGTTAGGCGCAGGTACGAAGGATTTGCGAGCGTGTATCCTGATGCAGTAGTGATCGATGGTGAGCTTTCGACTGCGGGCGGTCAAGCAGCGACACCAGCAATTTTAGCGACAGATGTCACGGCGATTTTTGCAATTAATGATTTGATCGCCTTTGGTTTATACGAAGGTTTAAAGGAAGCTGGCAAAGAAATTCCAGTTGATTATAGTGTGATCGGTTTCGATGATATCGGTCCGTGTCAGTATGTGACGCCAGCGCTGACGACGATTGCTCAGCCAACTTTTACCCTAGGTCAGGCTGCAGCCAAGATGCTATTACAACGCTTGCATCGGCCGGAACAACAAGCCAAAGAGAAGATTCTTCCTGTGAAATTAGTTCAACGTTTTTCAACAGCACCCTTGAAATAGCTTTCAAAAGGTGTTATTATTTTTTTGTCGGAAGCGCTAAAACGTTTTACCTAATTTGTTTTGGCTCAGCTAAAAAGATTGATAAGGTGGGGATTTTGATGAATAAAGTAACAGTTGTTGGGAGTATTAACCTAGATACCAACCTGAGAGTTAAACGGATGGTGAAGCCTGGTGAAACAATTCACGCGAAAGAACATTATTCAGCTGGCGGTGGCAAGGGTGCTAACCAAGCTGTTGCTGCAGCACGTGCTGGAGCACAAACAACCTTTATCGGTGCCGTTGGTAACGATGCGCCAGGTAAGCAGATGCTGGAACTGCTTGAAAATGAAGGCATTGACTTGACTGGGATCGCAACTTTGGCCAATGAATCAACTGGACAAGCATTTATTACAGTTGATGATGAAGGTGAAAATGCGATCACAATTTATGCGGGTGCTAACTTTGGCTTTGGTCCAGCCGAAATCGAAGCCAAAAGCGACCTGATCACTGGTAGTGACTTTGTGATCGCCCAGTTTGAAACCCCAATTCCAGCAACAACTAAGGCTTTTGAAATTGCTCAAGCCGCTGGAGTTAAAACTATTTTGAACCCAGCACCAGGTGAAGACCAGATCTCAGCCGATTTATTAAAGGTGACTGATATGATCACTCCTAACGAAACTGAAGCTGAAACGATCACAGGAATTCGTGTCGTTGACGAAGCTTCTGCCAAACAAGCAGCGGATCGCCTGCATGAAATGGGTGTCGCTGTCGTGATCATTACGATTGGTGCTAAGGGTGCCTTTTATGACTATGATGGTACTAGTGAGTTAGTCCCAGCCTTTAAAGTTAAAGCTGTTGACACAACTGCTGCAGGTGACACATTTATTGGCGCAATGAGCAGCGTTTTGAAACCAGACTTTACTAATTTGAAAGATGCAATCTTATTTGGTAATAAGGCTTCATCAATGACAGTTCAACGTTATGGTGCTCAACCATCAATTCCTTACAAAAAAGAGATCCAACTTTAGCCTAAGAATAGGACAGAACAGATATATTAAAGTAATTAGTGTTTTGAATAGCGGAAGGAAGCAAAATTCATGAAAAAGACAGCAGTTATCAATTCCAATCTTTCACGGGTAATTTCACAAATGGGACATTTTGACAAATTAGCAATTGGGGACGCGGGGACACCGGTTCCTGCTGGCACAGAAAAAATTGATTTAGCAGTGACTCGCGGAATTCCAGCCTTTATGGACGTTTTGAACAACGTGCTGGAAGAATTGGAAATTCAAAAAATCTATTTAGCTGAAGAAATTAAAACTGAAAACCCAGCAATGCTCAAGCAGATCCAAGAACGTTTGCCAGAAACACCAATTGAATTCATTACTCATGAGGAATTAAAGGCTGATTTAAAGGATTGTAAGGCATTTGTGCGGACAGGAGAAATGACGCCATTTGCTAACATCATGCTGGAAAGCAATGTTGTCTTTTAAGTAACAAGCAGTTAGTAGTACAACTCGTCTGATTTGGAGAGGTCAGGCAGAGCTGATTGATTAGAGAGAATTAACAATAGAGAAAAAGAGAAAAGTTAGTTGTTTTGATTAGGAGGATAAATCATGAACGTAGTTGCGCTTTTGATCGGTTTGGGACCCTTATTAGGCTGGGGCTTATTTCCAACAGTTGCTTCGAAAATTGGGGGCAAACCTTCGCACCAAATTTTAGGAGCGACGATCGGAACCTTCATTTTCGCCGTAATTTTCGCTGTGACACAAGGGTTAGCGATTCCCCATGGTTCAGCATTAGTCTTATCATTGATTTCTGGAATCGGTTGGGCCGTTGCACAAATCATCACCTTTAAATCTTTTAGCTTAATTGGTTCGTCACGGGCGATGCCAATCACCACAGCCTTCCAGTTGTTGGGTGCATCATTATGGGGTGCCTTTTATTTGGGTAACTGGTCTGGTGCTAACAGTAAGCTGATTGGGATTATTGCTTTACTGGTGATCATTGTTGGCGCATATATGACGGTTTGGAGTGAAAATAAGACCTCCGAGAAGACTGGTTATTTGAAAAAGGCAGTTTTGTTGTTAGCGGTTGGTGAAATCGGCTACTGGACATACTCTGCCGCACCGCAAGCAGCAGGTTTGGACGGGATGCATGCTTTCTTACCGCAATCCATTGGAATGTTAATTGTCGGGATCGTGTATGGTATTATCCAAGGCTTGTCACGTGGAGATGAAAAACCATTAACGGATGTAGTTTCCTATAAACAAATTATTGCTGGCTTCTTCTTCGCCTTCGGGGCCTTAACCTATTTGATTTCAGCGCAACCAGATATGAACGGCTTGGCAACAGGCTTTGTTCTCTCACAAACTTCCGTAGTTTTAGCAACTTTGACCGGAATTTGGGTTTTGGGTCAAAAGAAGACCAAAAAGGAAATGACGATCACAATTATTGGCTTGGTCATTATTGTGATTGCGGCAGCAGTGACTGAGTTTATCTAAAACAGAGCGGAGAGAAACGGGAGAAAGCGAGCATTATCGTGACCCAGCCTTTAATGCGTTTTAGGCATTGAAGGTCGGGTTGTGATAAGCGGAACTTTCTGTTTCACGTAGCTCGACTAATAAACACAAGACTTAATAGAAGCCTGCAGTAGCGGAAGGCAACTTTCCGGTTACTGCAGGCTTTTTGATTAGACAAATAGAATTCTTGGAGAAACTACCCTAGTGTGCTTGAGTATGGTAGTTATTGTGGTTTTTGGAAAGAAATGAGCACTAACTAGAAAAAGAGTGCCAGTAACTGAGCTGCTTTAGAGCAGGAACAATTGTTGGCACTCTTTTTTTCTAGTTACTATGGTAGTTCTGAAATCTGTGTGCTATTAGCCCAAGCGCGGTCCTGCCAAATTAATGATAATTGGTCTAAGGTTAGGTGTCGGAAAGTCGCTAGGCCACTGGTGCTTGTTTGTAGAGCTGCGGCTTGTTGACCACAGAGATTCAGGTAGCTGACCGCATTGAGAGTAGCGGTTAATGGCGCTTGACCATCGCCTAATACTGCAGCAATCAATGCACCAACGATGTCGCCAGATCCAGTGAACCGGTCTAGCTCAGGGACGCCGTTGTGCAATAGAAGTCTTTGTTTGGCAGTGACCACTAAATCTGTGGCGCCAGTTGCTAAAAAGATTGTTTGCGGAAAATCTTGGGCTAATTTGGATAAACTATTAGCTAGCTCAGTGACTAAAGTTGTGGCTTGGTCTTGCGGATTGTTATCCACACCTCGACCGTGACTGGGTAAACCAGCCAGAGTCCGCATTTCGGAAAAATTGCCTTTGACGACAGCACCGGCCGGTAGTGCTTCTAGTAATTGTTGAGCCAGTTCTGCCCGTAAAGTCGTGGCGCTGATGCCCACCACATCTAAGACGGTGGGTTTGTGAGTTCGTTTGGCATAAGTTGCCGCTTGCTGTAAAGCCTCCACTTGCTTAGCTGACAAATGACCTAAGTTGAGTAACACGGCATCCGTTTGAACAAAGACATCAGCAAATTCAACTGGGTAGTCTGCCATAAACGGCTTGGCACCAACATATAAGAGTGCATTAGCGACTGTTTCTAATGAAATATCGTTGGTGATGCAGTGAACTAACGGCGACTTTGCCAGTGGGAAAGCTGGTTTTAAGTTTATTTGAGAAATAAGACTCACTCCTTCGCTAAGAATTCTGCTGACCAAAATAGTTTTTGGGCCTCAGTGAAAGGCTTGATTTTGGCTAATTTGAGTAAAATCAGGTAGGCAACCACAGAGCCAATCACAGCCGCCCCGAAAAAGCGCGGGGTGTAAAAGAAAAGGTACAAATCGTTGCTGGAGCCAGTAAACCAGGCCATTACTGGGTAAGAAAGTAGGGAACCGATGATTCCGGTCCCGATAATTTCACCTAGCATCGCGTACCAGACCTTGTGGCCCCAACGATAAGATAGACCCGCCAGCAAAGCTCCGAAAACGGCACCAGTCAGTGCCAATGGTGGGATCCCCATTAATAACATCCGGATGATACCACACATGACGGCCATAATCGTGCCGTAAACGGGACCTAGTAAGAGGGCAGCAATCACGTTGATCACGCTAGACATGGGAGCCATTCCTTCGACTCGAAAAATTGGTGATAAGACCACATCGATCGCAATCATTAGCGCGACGAGCGTGATTTTTTTGATGCGTGAATTTGTAGCTAACATAGAAAACACTCCTAAATAAAGTTTAAAAGTCTAACGGTTTTGCGCTAAAATTAAGTGAATAGAAAAAGAGCCTATCCGTTAGCGTTCAAACGAATAGACTTAACTGTCATGTTTTAATTGACGATCTATCCCTTCGCTGGCATTATCCAGAGCAGGTTCATGGGTTTGTTCTCAGCTTTAATGGCACCCCATAGACTTTTTGTATTATGATACTTATTGTAGCGTGTTATTTTTGTTTTGAAAAGGAGAAAATATTTTGAAAAAATTAGGACCACTTTATTTAATCACTGACCATACTAACCTAACGGATGACCAATTTTTAGCAGTGATCGACACTGCTTGTCAGGCAGGAGTTGATATGGTGCAATTACGTGAAAAAGAAGGCAGCAGCCGAGAATTACTAGACTGGGCTAACCGAGTTAAGGAAATCACAGACAAGTATGACTTGACATTATTGATCGATGATCGAATCGACATTGCCCAGGCGAGTGGAGCTGCTGGAGTCCACTTAGGTCAAAGTGATATTCCAGTCAAAATTGCCCGGCAAATCTTAGGCCCAGATGCCATTATTGGTGCGACTGCCAAAACCTTAGACCAAGCTGCGGTTGCAGCCAGTGAAGGGGCGGACTATTTAGGCTGTGGTGCAATTTTCCCAACTACGACTCATGTTAAGACTGTCCAAACCAGCGTGGCAACCTTTAAAGCTATCTGTGATTCAGTCACGATTCCTGTTTATACAATCGGCGGAATGCGGCCAGAACGGGTCAACGCCGTGGCTAATACTGGGGCAGCAGGAGTTGCAGTGGTTTCTAATGTCATGCAGGCAACAGATCCAGCTGCTCAGGTACAACAATTCAAGCTGGCAATGCAAGAAAATCAGATTCCTGCCAAACAAATGAAAGATTGAGCAAACTTTTAAAATTTTCTCAGCGTTGATTGATGTAAAGTCCCACTGTTAGCATAAAACCGCATTATTATCGGTCAAATGACTTTGTGAGATTTGCTAAAAACGTGACGCACAAGAACTATGTTGTGTTATACTAAACTATGGTAACTATGCTCTCTTAGTAGTAGTTTTTTACGAATAAATAATTGTTAGGCGTCAGGAGGGAACACCAACGAAATATGAAGGAAATTCAGTCGATGAGGCGCTTGCGACCGGCTTGGCTGATTTAAGTGTGACACGTGAACAAGTTGAGCTTCACGTGCTCTCACAAGGGAAAAAAGGGTTTTTGGGCATCGGCAAGCAGTTGGCAGAAGTTGAACTAACAGTCAAACCAGTTGAGCCAGAAGTAAAACAGCCAGCTCAACCAGTGAACCCCCAACCTGTAGCGGAGACTACGGTTACACCAGCTCCACAGAAAGAACCAGTGCAACCAGCTGTTAAACCTGCAACGCACGCGCAAAAGTCAGTGGCTAAACCACAGGCCAAAGCTCGTCAGCGGGCAGCAGTTAAGGAACAGCAGGAAAAATCGTTTGAAGAAGTTTTAGTGGAACTCGGCAATTATTTGGCAGAAGTCACTAAAAATATGGGAATCAGTGCGACAATCAATGTGACACCTGAAAAACATACAGTTTATTATGACTTTGAAACTGATCATGAAGGACTGTTGATTGGAAAACGCGGTAAGACTCTGAACTCCTTACAGCTCTTAGCGCAGGACTTTTTAGACAAACGGGTCCGTCGGCGGGTTCGCGTGATTTTGGATGTCGCTGATTATCGGGAACGACGGGCTGAGACTTTAACTCATTTGGCTCAAAAGACCGCCAGAGACGCGATTGCAGCGGGTAAACCGTTAGCGCTTGATCCAATGCCTGCGTTAGAACGCAAAGTAATCCATAAGAGTTTAGCGGATAATCCGCACGTTGAAACACACTCCCGTGGCAGTGAACCACGTCGGACGGTTGTAGTCACCCCGATTTAAGGTTAGTTTGGGAGAATTGGTTGATGTTAAAAAATTATGATTTTGAAAGAGGAGAATTCTCATGAAAGAATATGAACCAGGACATCTTGAAAATGAACTTTGTTTCGCAATTTATTCTGCACAAAAATTTTACACAAAATTTTATTCGGAGTCTTTACGAGACTTTAGTTTGACCTACCCCCAATACTTGACCCTCTTAGTTTTATGGGAAGAAAAACGACCACTGATGATTAAAGAAATCGGCTCTCGGTTGAAACTTGATACCGGAACTTTGACACCATTGTTGAAACGGATGGAAAAAGATGGCTGGTTGACCCGGACACACGTGCCAGAAGATGGGCGTAAGGTTTACATCGAACTGACTAAAAAAGGTGTTGAGAGTGAAGCTGTGATTAAGAACCAGGTTAAAACATGTCTAGATACGATCGACATGAGCTATCCTGAATACGAAAACAGTGTACAAACTGTGAAGTCGATTGGTAAAAAAATTCAAGAGGTTGACGAGACCTTGGCAGATAAACGTTAATCAAACTATGAAACAGGTGCTCGCACAAACGAGGCCTGTTTTTTATTCACAGGGGAATCAAAGGAGTTGCTTTAAGCAGTTCGGATCAGAAAGGTGTGAAAAAGATGTTATTTAACCAAGTTGATCACCTGGCAATTATTTGTCATGATGAACAAGCAGCGTTGCATTTTTATGTAGACCAGTTGGGCTTTACTGTCAAAACTCGTGATGCTCGTCCAGAGAAAGGGGATATCCTCTTTCATTTGGCAAGTTCAGCGTTAATCATTGAGCTATTTATCAAACCAACAGCACCGCAGCGAGTTTCAAATCCCGAGGCTTTGGGGTTGCGGCACCTGTCGTTTAAGGTGGCAAATGTTAAACAAGCAGTTGCGGACTTAGCTGCCCGCGGAATCGAGTGTGAACCGATTCGCCGTGATACATTTACTAACGAACGGATGACCTTTTTCCATGATCCAGATGGATTACCACTAGAAATTCACGAGTAGTTACTGTTCTGTAGACGTAAGTTTGGAAAAGTAATGTGTACAGCGAGAACTGTAGACGTAAGTTCGGAAAAGTAATGTGTACAGCAGCTCCTGTAGACGTAAGTATGAGAAAGTAACGTGTACATCATATCAAATTTGCGTACCCAGGTCTCCCAAAGGATGGTCCAGAAAAAATAGCACCCTGCAAGTTGTCATTCACTAACTTACTGGGTGCTATTTATTTGGAAGTTGGTGCTCATCTTCTAACCGTTTCATGTCGCTCTGTTTTACAATCCGTACTTCCTGATTTTATTGTATAGTGTTGACCGCTGGATTTTTAAGACTTTGGCACAACGAGTCTTGTTGCCATCGCATTCCTTGAGTGTTTGACGGATGATTTCTTTTTCGCTTTGTTTAGTTTGAGTAGATAAATCACTGCTCGAAACGTTAGTATCAGCAGTGATCCGAGCCGGCAGGTCAGCTAAGGTGATGCGGTTATTTTCACATAAGCCAACGAGCGCTTCGCAGAGATTTGCCAGTTCACGAACGTTGCCCGGATAAGAATAGTTGATGAGGGCCTGATAGGCGTCCGTGCTAAGCGTCGGCATTTTTTGCTGAAATTTGTCAGCAAAATGTTGGAGATAGTGTTCTAGTAATTCACTAATATCTGCAGTGTTTTGTTGTAGCACAGGTAATTCGATGGACAAGATGTTCAAACGATAAAACAGGTCTGCCCGAAATTCTTTGTTAGTAATTTTTTCTGCTAGGTCCTGATTAGTGGCTGCGATGACCCGAACATTGATTTTCTTAGAGAAGTCAGCTCCAATCGGTTCAATCGTCTTTTCCTGTAGGACCCGTAATAGTTTGGCCTGCATGTATAAAGGCATATCACCAATTTCATCCAAAAAAATCGTGCCGCCTTCTGCTAATTCGAATTTACCTTTTTCCCACTTCTCAGTGCTCCGGTAAAGGCACCGTCCACGTAGCCAAACAGTTCAGATTCCAATAAGTTTTCTGGAATCGCTGAACAGTTAATGGCGACAAATTTACCAGAGGCTGCTTGACTGAGCTTATGAATAGTTTGCGCGCAGAGTTCTTTCCCTGTTCCACTGGCTCCGGTGATCAAAACATTGGAGGGCAGTGGGGCAATTTTAGCAATTTGTTTTTTCAAATCCAGCGTTTTGGCTGACGAACCGATGATTTGATCGAGATAAAAGTTTTCCTTGGCTTGCTTGCCCAAATCAGGGTGGCGAAAGCTTTCTGCTAGTTTGTTAGTCAGTGAAAACATTTCGTCGACATCCCGATAAATCAAGAGGCCCATCGCGCCAATGACCCGCTCATTAGCGGTGAGTGGGATCCGGTGAACTAACATATCCTGACCGTTGATCCGCTGCAGCTGATTACGTTCTTCGATTCCGGTCTTACAAGTTTGCTGTAGACGAGTGTTATCGATCACTTCTTCCACTGGGTGATGTAAAACGTCTTCTTTTTTCTGGTTGATCAGTTTACAGTAAGCTTCATTGATTTCGGTGATTTTACCTTCATGGTTCACGACAACTACACCTTCGTAAGTACTATCTAAAACTTGTTGTAAAATCGTCATGGTCGACAGTGTTGTTTGAACAGTATCGACTTGAATAGAACGTGCTTTTAACAAATCGGTCCTAGTAATAATTCCAGTTAACTTGCCATCACTCGTAATCACGGGTAAGCAGCCTTCGCGCATGTTGACTGCTTTTTCTAAGGGGTCTAGTGGTGATACGTAGTCAAAGGATGTTTCGATGATAGTTTGAATTGATTCATCAGTCGACTGGTTGTTATACAAGGCCAGCATAATTGAGGACTTAGTGATCATGCCGTGCAAAAAACCGTGATTATCGGTCACTGGGATCCCGTAAAAATTATGACTGCTAAAAGCTTGGATTGCTTCGTTGATGGTCTGATGGATGTTGATCGTGATTGGATCAGCGGTCATCCATTTGCTGACAACATTATCGGTTTGTAAATATTCTGGTTGGGGTAGATTAGTATTTGGAATCGCTTACACCTCCAATTTACGTTTTATTGTACATTTATTTGGACAACATGTCTATCAAATTGCTTAATAATGGACACTATATCAAAGTGAAAACGCTTTATTTAAGGGTTTTAAAGTTGGCACGCAAATTGCTATATAGGTTAGTGTACATGACACAATTTAAAATTTTGGAGGGGTATGAAGATGAACGTTTTTGAAACACCGCAGAAAATTATTTATGGCAAAGATTCTCTACAGCAATTAGGAACTATCTCCCGCGCCTATGGGAAGAACGTCTTTATCGTCAGCGACCAGATGATGGAAAAATTAGGTTATCTGGACCAAATTACAAAAATTTTGGAAGAAGCTGGCTTGAACACCTTTAATTACTTAGGAGCTAATACCGAACCAACAGACATTTTTGTGGCAGAAGCTCTCAAAATTTTCCAAGAAAATCATGGCGACGTGATTATTGCTCTAGGCGGCGGCAGCTGTATTGATACAGCCAAAGCAGTTTCTGTTGTGGCAACCAATGACTACTATATCGGCGAATTCATGAAAAACCGGATTGCTGAAAATGCTCCAGTGCCTTTAATTGCGATCCCAACAACTGCTGGAACAGGCTCAGAAGCCACAAATGTGACAGTAATTACCGATACAACTCATGATACAAAAATGATGATCAAGCAGAGTGCCTTTTTACCTAAGATCTCAGTCGTGGATCCAACACTGACGGTTTCCAGTCCAAAGAGTGTGACATCAGCAACTGGTTTAGATGCTTTATGTCATGCGATGGAATCTTACTTCTCAGTTAAGGCTCAGCCGCTGACCCAAACTTTCTCCATCTCTGCAATTAAAAAAATTACGGCAAATATCAAAACAGCCTATAACGAAGGAACTAATATTGAAGCTCGTGATAAGATGTCACTCGCTGCATTAGAAGCAGGGTTAGCCTTCTCTAACGCGTCAGTGACTTTGATTCACGGAATGTCACGTCCAATCGGTGCTTTGTTCCATGTGCCTCATGGTATTTCTAACGCAATGCTGTTACCAGCTGTGTTAGATTACACCCGTGACGCTGCTATCAAACCATTGGCTGAAATCGAACAAGCTATCCATCCAGAAGCAACAGGGACAGATGAAGAATTAGCTGATTTGTTCATTAACGAAGTCAAAACTTTATGTCAGGAATTAGAAATCCCTAACTTGCAAGGCTGGGGCATTGATTCGGACGAATTTGAAAAAGTTTTAGATAAGATGGCCACAGATGCCATTGATTCAGGCAGCCCAGCTAATAATCCGAAAGTCCCAAGCCACGAAGAAATCGTTGCTTTATACCGGACATGCTATGACTATAGCTACGCCGCCAAACCTGAATACAGTTACGCAAAATAGGAGGAAATATTCGATGACACGTACTTTAAAAAACTATATCAACGGCCAGTGGGTTGACAGTAAAGCCACAAAATTTGAAGATGTAATGAACCCAGCAACTGAGGAACCTTTAGTTAGAGTTCCGTTTTCAACACCAGAAGAGACTCATGAAGCAATTGAAATTGCACAAACAGCTTTTGAGTCTTGGTCTAAAGTCCCTGTTCCTAAGAGAGGACGTCTCTTGTTCAAATTACAAAATCTGTTAGTTGAACATACAGATGAACTCGCTCGCTTGATCACCATTGAAAATGGTAAAGCTTTATCTGAAGCTAAAGGCGAAGTGGGCCGCGGAATTGAAAACGTAGAAAATGCAGCCAGCATTATGAACTTGATGATGGGTGATTCAATTTCAACGGCAGCAACAGATGTTGAAATTACGAATTACCGTTACCCAATTGGGGTCGTTGGTGCAATTACACCATTTAACTTCCCAATGATGGTTCCTTTCTGGATCTTCCCAATGGCCCTAGCTTGTGGGAACGCTGTGGTTATGAAACCTTCAGAAAAAACACCACTGTTGATGGAAAAAATTGTGGAATTAGTTGAAGAAGCTGGTTTCCCTAAAGGGGTCTTCAACGTGGTTTACGGTGCCCATGATGTAGTTAATACCTTGTTATCGGATGAATTAGTTCGTGGAATTAGTTTTGTTGGCTCAAAACCAGTCGGCGAATATGTCTATAAAACTGGGACTGCTAACTTGAAACGTGTGCAAGCTTTGACAGGTGCTAAAAACCATGTGGTTGTCTTGAAAGATGCCAATCTTGATCGCGCTGTTCAAGATATCATTGGTGGTGCTTACGGTTCAGCTGGTGAACGTTGCATGGCTGCTTCAGTAGTTGTTTTGGAAGAGGCGATTGCTGATGAATTCATGGCCAAATTTAAGAAAGCAGCTCAAGATATCAAGATCGGTAATGGTCTCGATAAAGATGTCTTCTTAGGGCCAGTGATCCGGAAAGAAGCACGTGACCGGACCTTCGATTACATTCAAAAGGGTGTCGATGAAGGTGCTGACTTAGTCTTGGATGGTCGGGATGACTTGCCAGAAAAAGGTTACTACGTTGGACCAACTATTTTTGACAATGTTACTACAGATATGAAGATTTGGCAGGATGAAATCTTTGCACCAGTGGCATCCATTACTAGAGTTAAAGATGTCAAAGAAGCTGTTGCTTTGGCAAACAAGTCAGAATTTGCGAATGGTGCTTGCTTGTATTCCAGCAACGCTTCGGCGATCCGTTACTTCCGTGAAAATGTTGACGCCGGAATGCTTGGCGTGAACTTAGGTGTTCCAGCTCCGATGGCTTGGTTTGCTTTCTCAGGCTGGAAGCACTCATTCTTTGGCGACTTGCATGCCAACGGAAAAGACAGTGTAGAATTCTATACTCACCGGAAAGTCGTGACTGCTCGTTACGCTGAAAGTGAACTATAGGCTGTTAGACTTAACAAAATTTGCATCAGGTTACGGAATGATCAGGGCTGGTTCCTGGTTGTTCCGTAATTTTTGCGTGAACGGGATTTTGTGGACCAAACCTCGTGTGACTTAGGCCCACAAATTCGTTTCTGGACCAAACATTGGGAGACTTAGATCCACAAACTTGTTCCTGGACCAAACTTTGCGAGAGCTACGGCTGGTCCAAAATCTGCCCCTTTTCCTGTCAATAAAAGAGCACCTTGCCAGTTAACTAATGCTAACTAACAGGGTGCTCGTAATATTTAATCTGTCATTTTTTTGGCGACATGTAAGACTTTTTCCCAAGCCTTGGCTTCTGTTGACTTGAGTGAACTTTTGGCTGCAGGTAATGGCAAATTGTAGAAATTCATCATTAACTCAGCAACAAGTTCGGGATATTCTAGTGGTAACCAGTGGTGCCCCTTAATGGTCTCATAAGAAAATGAGTTGCCCACATATTTATGGGAAGCCGCCATTTGTGCCTGGCTTAAGAAAGCATCGTCTTTGCCAAAAATCCCAAAAACAGGGACTGGTGTGGGTGGAAATGGTAGTTTCATTGTTTGCGGTTTGATGTTCGCGCGATAGAGATTCATCGCTGCGGTTAACCGCCCAGGTCGACTTAAGTCGGGGATCCAGTGAGAATTCAATTCGGGCGAGTCGTTCATTAACAGGCGTAAAACAGCCCAGTCATTTTGCGAAAACATTTTCTCTGCCAAATCAGGGAACTGAAAGGCCAGTGTATACCAGCCTTTTTTCTGCTGCTCAAAGCCGCCGTCATTGAAGTAAGCTCGTGGATGGCCGACGCTGATGGCAACATAGGAACTGAAGTGTTCCGGATAAAGAGTGATCAACGACCAGCCAAGAATCGAGCCCCAGTCGTGACCGACAAGTTTGACTGGACCCGTTAAGTCCAGTTTTTCTTTTAATTCAATGATATCTTTCATTAAATATTTGAGCTGGTAGCTCCCGACAGCAATCGGCGCTTCCGAGTCGCCGAAGCCGCGCAAGTCAGGCGCAATCACCCGGTAGCCGTTCGAAACTAGATGCGGGGCAACTTTGCGCCAGACATCGGCCGAGTCAGGGAAGCCATGCAGTAAAATGATGGGTGTGCCTGCCCCGGAGTCGTAATAGGACATCTTAATACTTTGTAAAGTGAGTTCTTTGCGTGTTAGTTGGCGTTCCATTAGTGAACCTCCCTTGTATTACAGTCTTAGGGCCAAACACATTCAGTCTGGCCCCAAGTTTTGCAACCAGTGTCCTAATAATTATTTGTAATCGTTAGGATCTGCTTGCATTGGACCATATTCGTCGGCTTGTGAATCGTGGAAGTCCCACCATTCACTTTCGTAGCCGAGAAAACCGGCTTGAGTCATGGCTTGGTCCAAGATTTGATGATATTTAGTGGCCTCTTCCGTCCAGGGAGCAGAGCGTCTGGCTTTGCCGGTAAAATCGTCGAACCCAGATGGCATTGGACATTCTTCCCCGTTTGCGAAAGTTAGTGTTAGGTCAAAAGTGACACCTTTTTGATGGCTGTAGTTTTCATCGGGTGGAGCGACAAACTCAGGGTCAGGGTAGACTTCAAAGAGTCGTTCTTGCGCCTTAGTCGGGCGGAAGGCATCCCAGATCTTGAGCCGGTAGCCTTGCTTTTTGACGATGGAGCTAGCGACCGCTAATTTGCGGGCAGTGCCGGTCCGCGCGATGGCTGTAGTAAAGTCGTAAACGACCTGACCAGTGAAATTATTGGTCGTTGCGTAGCGTAAGTCAACGAGAATGTCAGGGTCAAGCTTTTGTACGTTAGTAAAACCAGTTAATTCTGCGTCCATAAAATAAGCTCCTTTTCAAATAATAGTACGAGTAGTGGTGCAATGCTTGGTGAAACAAGCAGATTGAACATTGTGCGCTGTCTTCTTTTATCTTACCATTTTACGCGCTGAAACGGGGAATGCAAAACCCCTGCTTCAGATTTGGCCAGTAGAAATTGCGTTATTAGTTAGATTTTGCTATACTTGCATAGCTATCGGAGGTGATAGGATGATACGTAATGTATCTTCTAGTGGACAGGTTAATCGGTGTTATTAACTGAACCACTAGAACAGGATTTTCTTTCTACTGGTTCGTAATCAAAGAAAGGAATTCTTATGCAAACTAAAATTCAACCAGACCAATATATGTATCTTAAAAGTATGATTTATAACTTGATCCACAACTATGAATCCGTCAACGATTATCGGACGATCGATGCGATTCAGACAATGGCAGCCACAGAAATTAAGGCACTGTTACCTTTCTCAGCAGAAGAGGTCACTAAGATCATTGATTTTGTGACAGATATCCGGCTGAGAAGACGCGCGGCGAACCAGTTTCTGGAAACATTCAAAGAACATGTTGCCCCCTTCAAGGAACCGACACAAAAACAAGTGGAAAAAGTTTTTCGTAAGACTAAAAAACTGAAGGTGCCAAAGTTTAATCAATTAGATTTGCGTGACTACACTTATATTGGTTGGAATGATCTTGGAACCCAGAAAAAGTTCCTCCTCTACTACGATGAGCAAGAAAAATTGAGTGGTGTGGTGGGAAGTGTTTCTCCCAACGCTATCAAAGGTTTCTGTTCGATTTGTCACCAAGAAGCCAACGTTGTGATGTTCATGGCGCTGACCAACAAGGGTAGTGAAGGACGTTATACAAAAAAGGCAACTATATCTGCACTGACAGCAGACAATGTAACCAACGATTATATCGCAAAGAATCATTAATTGAGTTCGTTAATAAGCTTAAATAAGCCAAAAATCCAGTACCTACGCAGATGTGGGTGCTGGTTTTTTTAATGGGAAAGGTTGGAATTGTCAAGCACACAAGGGGCGATCAGAGCCGATGGTACCGAAATTTTAACATCATCTTACATTATTGCTTTACTTTTAATATTATACATTATATAATATTGCCATAGAGTAAAATAAACAATTAGTAGTTCACCTACGAGGGGGGAGTAAAATGGACAAAGCAAGGTATTTAGTAGATTTGGAAGACTATTTAAGTGGCATGAATGAAGATGAAAAAAAGAGTGTGCTGGAATATTACGAAGAATATTTAGCCGATGCAGGTCTAGAAACTCGAGAGGAAATTGAAAAGGAACTGGGAACACCACGGCAGTTGAGCCGGACGATCCTAGCTGATCAGTCGATCAAACAAAGTGAACGGGAGTCTAAAGCGGGGCGTTTTGCCTCACCGCATTCAAATTCACGGATGATTTGGTTGATTGCTTTAGCAGTGATCACGTCACCATTTACGTTGGCAATTGGCTTTTTTGCCTTAATAGCTTTGATCGTGATCGGTGCAATTTTATTGGGGATCGTCATTTCCTTAGTTGTAATGATCGCAGCTGCGGTCGTGGTTGCGGGAATGGCATTGTATGCCGGACTGGGCTTATTATTTAGTGCCCCGTTTGTGGGTCTCTTCTATATTGGTGGTTCCTTAGCGGCAGTGGCAGTGTTAATGATCGTGATCCCAATTTTATACTGGCTCTGTGCCGCTGTGATTCAGGGAATCGCGAACTTTTCCCGGTTCATTTACCGTAAATACGGCAAACGTAAAGGGGGCAGAGAATAATGAAGAAATCATTTAAGTTTGGGTGGCTGCTCTTAGCAGTCAGCATCATTTTGTTGGTGATCGGCGGTTTCGCACATGGTGCTAAAAGTGTCGTCTTTAACGGCTGGCGGCCGATGGTTTATAGCAACAAGGCTAACTTTAAGCAACAGTACCCAACAGAAAAATTTGCGCAAATTGACTTAACAACTAATAACGCTGATGTAACGATCAAGCGCGGCACTAGTTATCGGGTCGAATACCATGGTCGTCAAAGTGCACGACCAACCGTCAAAGTTGTGAATGATCGGTTAACGGTCCGCCAAAAGGGTTCAAGCCAAAGATCAAACGGTTTTATTGGCTTCCGGTGGTTTGACAGCCAGCAGGGACAAAATAATCACATTACGGTCTTTGTGCCGGACAATGTCAAATTAACCAAGATCCGGAATCTGAATAACTATGGGACAACGAAGATCCAGGGCATTAGTACCGCATACCTGGAAGCTTTAGGTTCTGAGGGTGATTTACAATTAGAAAATATGAACATCGATAATGCCAACATCGAAATGCGGGATAGTAACCAGATCCATTTGCAAAATACGACCTTACTGGCTGGCTTGATCACCAGCAATGACAGCGATGTTGTAGTTGAGGACGGAACTTTGCGGAATGTTGAAATTCAGCAGGCCGATGGGGATGTTACGGTCCGTAATGTTGCTTTGGCTGGTGGAAAAATGAACGTGTCAGATGGTGACGTGCACATGAGTGAAAGTATTGTCACGAATGGCTATCACTTGTATAACCAGGATGGTGACAATATCTTGACCAATGTGAAAGCTGGCGGCTTCGATGTGGCAACGACCGATGGTGATAATCATGTTTTCGGCAATTCTAATGAAGACGGCAGACTCCATAGTGGTAAGACGCAAAATGTCTTTGTGATCGAGAATACTGATGGAGACAACACGGTCCGTTAGACAGGACGTTTGAAGAAAGGAAGCATTGCTGATGAAAATTCAAGTAACCGCTGATCTGCTTGACGGCCTGGTCTTAGCTTTATTAAATCGAGAAGATTATTACGGGTATGCCTTGACCCAAGAAATGCAAAAGGCGATCTCGATTTCGGAATCGACGATGTATCCAGTCTTACGGCGGTTGAAAAAGGACGGCTATGTAACGACCTACGATCAACCATACCAAGGCAGGAACCGACGGTATTATCAAATTACCGCAACCGGCGAGGAACACTTAGAGCAGGTTTATAAAATGTGGACAGATTATAAGGAAAGTTTAGATGAAGTCTTTGTTCCAGTTGGTCATGCCGACTCGGCAACGGCTCATGATTTGCAAGCATAAAAGAATTAAAGTATCAGCACAGTTTATTAATAGTTAAAGGAGTTAATGATAATGGCAAAAAAAAGAAAACAACTAGTGAAGTCAAACGACCGTGTCGTTAGTGGGGTTTTTGGCGGGATAGCCGAATACTTCGATTGGGATAAGACGATTGTACGGATCGTTGGGGCATTTTTGATAATTTTCCCAGGAAACGTGGTTGGCGGAATCCTGTTGTATGTATTAGCGGCGATGATCATGCCAGATGATCATCAAGATCATGACCAGCGTGATGATGATTCATTCGTGGAAGGTGAATTCCGCGAAAAATAAATAACAGAGTGGAAAAACTCGTCTAGAAGACGAGCACTAAGGAGCAAAGGACTTTAATGCGTACTTGGCATTGAAGTCCTTTGCTTTTTAGGCGGAATCTTCTGAGTTTTGGAGCTCGACTAAGAAAACAAAGAAAAATGAAGCGGGAGAAAGTGAGCAACAGCGAGACTCAGGAGTTAATGTGGTTTAGACGTTGACCCTGAGTTTGGATGGGTGGATCTTTCTGCCTCACGGAGCTCGACTAAAAAGCGTTTTGTTATAATTAATACAAAAAAAGAGTAGAAATCAACTGAGAACTGTTGGTTTCTACTCTTTTTTAGCTAAAAGGTGTAGTGCTATTTATTTTAACAACGGCGAATCAGCCTTATCACCAAACCATTTTTGGTTGATTTTATCTAACGTGCCATTTTTGGCAAGTTGGTCAAGTCCTTGGTTGATCTTTTGTTTCAGAGTGTGGTCACTAAACCGCATGCCGACGCCAAATGCTTCCTTAGGAAAAGCACCACGAATCATTTGGAAATCCTGGGGGTTCTTTTGGTGAGCGACATAGTAGTCAGCGTAACTACTGTCGATCAAGAGACCTTGGATCCGACCAGAAGTTAGGTCAATAAAGGCATTGGTAAATGACTCATAGAGCACGGGCTCGTGGTCTTTAATGCGATTTTTGAGTAGTTTTGGATATTTGTTGATATCGTTGGAACCGGAAGAGCCAGTTTGTGCGCCCAAGACTTTGCCTTGCATATCAGCGTAAGAATCGATGTGATTTTTTTTGAGCGAGACCAAGACTTGATCATTACTTAAATAAGTTTTGCTAAAAGCAACTTTGGCTTCTCTTTCGGGTGTTTTAGTGAAACCATTCCAAATCAGGTCGATCGTCCCGTTTTTCAACTCAGTGGCATTCATGGACCAGTCAATTGTTTGGAAACTGGGTTTAATGCCATATAGTTTAAAAAAGGCGGTTGCGAGGTCGATATCATAGCCAGCAAGCTGCCCATTTTTTTGGCGATAGCCCATCGGTACGAAGGTATCGTCTAGGCCGATGGTGACCGTTCCTCGTTTTTGAATGGCAGTCCAATTGTCAGTTTGATCAGCTTTTTTACCCACGGAGAGGCTGCATCCTCCGAGTAATAAGAGGCTGGCCAGCAGTAGAAAAAAGCTGTTAATTTTTTTCATAGGCACAATTATTTTCCCCCTTGGGCATCCAAAGCGTTCACGGTAAAGATTTGGTCAGCGGTCTGTTTGGCAAATGTTAGATCATGGGTGACGATCACTTGTGTCATGTGTTTCTTTTTCAAATTTAAGATGATCTCTCCGACCTTTTCCCGGAGTGCTGGGTCAAGCGCAGAAGTTGGTTCGTCGTAACAAAGGACCTGAGGCTTCATGGCTAGAGCGCGGACAATTGCCACCCGTTGTTGTTGTCCACCAGAAAGCTGGTAAGGATACAGTTGTTCTTTGCCGGCTAGGTCGAGTTCGTCTAAAAGCTCGAGTGCAGTAGCTGTGGCAGTTTGTGCATCTTGTTTAAGTACTAATTTGGGAGCGAGAGTAATGTTTTGCAGAACAGTCAGATTGGGAAATAGTTGGTAATTTTGAAAAACAACCCCAATAATTTGGTCGGCGTTAGCTGGATCGGTGGGGTCAAAGGGTTGATCGTTCAGTAGAAAAGACCCGCTTTCGGGAGTTTCCAGCCCACTTAAACAACGTAAAAGAGTTGTTTTACCGGCACCGGAAGGGCCAACAATCGCCAAAATTTCGCCAGTTGGAATTTCTAAGTTGAGGTGATCTAAAATAGTGCGGTCACCAAATTTTTTGGTAATATTTTTTAATTCAAGCATGAGATAATACCTCCTAAGATAACAGGGTGAAGTGAAACGGGAGAAAGCGAGTACTATCGGAAAATAATCTTTAATGTGTTCTTGGCATTGAAGGTTATTTTTGGATAGACGGTACTTTCTGTTTCACGGAACTCGACTAAAATCACAGAGCGGAAAGTCTTGACTAGAGTAGCTCGACTAAAATCACAGCTAAGCAATCTTGGCTTAGCGCCATTTTGAATAGTGTTGTTCGACTTTCTTCAAAGCGTATGAAGCTAAACCAGTCATCAGTAAGTAAATGACTCCGACTAAAACTAGCGGGATCAAGGTAACATCACGGGCGGTGGCAACATTCCCGGCTCGTAATAAGTCACCCAGACCAATGACATAAACTAGTGAAGTATCTTTCACCAAGTTGACGACTTCGTTACCGATAGATGGGATGACGATTTTAACCACCTGGGGAATAATAATATGCAACAAAGTTTGGGTTTTGGTTAACCGTAAAACTTTGGCACTTTCAAACTGACCAGCGGGAATAGTTTGAAAACCACCCCGGAAAATTTCGGCAAAGTAGGCGGTGTAATTTAAGATAAAGGCGCATAAGGCTGCATCATAACGCTGGAAGATAATGCCGATGATCGGTAAGCCGTAAAACACAAAAATTAGTTGTAATAACAGCGGTGTTCCCCGCATGATCCAGACATAAAATTTTAAAAGCAGTCGTAATGGACTGAATTTTGATAAAAGTCCTAAGCTGACTAGGACCCCTAAGGGAATGGAAACAATCAGAGTCCAGAAAAATATTTTGAGAGACATTAGTGCCCCAGTTAGTAAAGACGGTGCAATCTGTTCAATATAGGTCATAATAATAGCTCCTTTTGTTCTGATGAGAGTGACGGGCACTCGGCAACAACAATAGATTTAGCGGTCAAAAAAAGCCGCCCTCCATGCCAAAAAATTGACATCAAGGACGGCTTTCGTCGTGGTCCCACCTCAGATTCGTTAACTGTTCGCACAGCCAACCTCAGCGAGTTTGATCAAAAAAATAGTAAATAAAAAGTCGTCCCTAGGCACTAGACCTAAGAGGACGACTATTCGCGGTTCCACCTCATGTTTATCGCCTGTTCACACAAACGACCTCACGGAGTTTAATTTGATCAAACTCGTGCACTAACGGGGCGTCCCGGAATTTCTTACTGATGATTAATTTCAGAAAATCAACTAACAGGTGTGATTCGTTACAAACGGCCATGCCTTGCTTCCAGCAT
This sequence comes from Ligilactobacillus pabuli, assembly GCF_022836475.1. Lineage (GTDB taxonomy): Bacteria > Bacillota > Bacilli > Lactobacillales > Lactobacillaceae > Ligilactobacillus > Ligilactobacillus pabuli. The sequence goes on from NZ_BQXH01000011.1 coordinate 83,680, forward strand.
CCAAGACTCTCTGTTGGTGTGTGTAACTACTAGTCTGCTCATAGTTTTTAATTTATTATTTAAGTTGTTTCTAATTATAAACGTCTCATTGGAGAGAAGTCAACCCTAAGTTTAGTAGGGGTTAATTTAGGATTAGGAAACATTGATGTTAATCTAGCTAATTTAGCTAATTTAAAACTTTGCGGTTAAGAGAATAATACATAATATTTCTAAGTAAAATATTAAAAAATGGTAACTTATATTTTTGAACATTAAAATTTATGTATAGATAATTGTTTTTTTGCAATCATTTTGTGGTAGTATAATAATCGATATTTAATAAAAAGAGGATGATAACAATTACAAGCTTTTATCCAGATGGATTTCCACATATGAACACTGAGATTATTGATCCGCAAAAATATAAAATTTCCGAAATACTAGGTCTGTCATCTTTTCCTAATGAGGGCTTAGCACTTCCGTTTTCTTGAGGTGTAGCTAATGAAAATAGTTTATAGTTATTTTAAAACGTTTAATAAAGTAATTTGGTCAGAAAAAGTCCCGTTTTTTTATACCTTAATTTTGCCTGCGATAATTTTTTTGATGTCTAATTATGGCAACATTAAAAATGGAGCATCTTTAAATCAAATCATGTCAACAAGTAGTAATTACTTGGGCTACATGATTGTGGCGACAGCAGTTAATGGGGTGGCATTACAACTAATTAACTTCAGAGAGATTGGCTTTCTAAAAACATATACGATGATTTCTGGAGGCGAAAGGAAGTATTCAGTTTGGGGATTAATTTGTAGTGAGTTTCTATTCGGTTATGTGTGTGTGCTGATTTTTTCAGCTTGCTTGATGTTTTTTTATCCAACACAAATTGTCCATATTTTAGTAGTTTATACACTAACTTACGTAATTTCAGCATTACCGATTATGTTTGTTAGTATCTTAGCGGATCTTTTACCTGTGCGCAATAACACTAGTGGTACTTTAGGAAACCTGCTCTTAGTAGTACTTTTATGGGTTTCTGCCGTTAGGGTAGACTCTCATTCTCTGGTTCAAGAATTTCTTTTTGGACTTGATCCTTGTGATTATGTCACGCAAGTTTTTGATTTGGTTAATAGATTTACTAGTCATGCTCACAATATTTATTCGTATCAAGTTCTGGCTGTTACTGGGATTTTCTTAATTTTTCTTGTGCTGGGAATTGTATGTTCTTCTAGGGTAAGAATAAATTCTGAGTATATGAGAAATTAGGGGGTATTTTCTATGCAAGTTAAAGTAAAAAATGTTAATTTTTCATATAAGAAAGAGCAAATTCTTGCTGATTTAAGTTGTACTTTTTGTTCGGGAAAAATCAATTACCTAATTGGATATAATGGCTCAGGTAAAACAACTTTGTTTGACCTAATTAGTGGAGCACGAGTCCCAAGTAGTGGTACGATTTCGGGTAGACCGAATGCAAAGGAAGTTTTGTATCAAACACAAAATCCAGTAGTTTTTGGGGCGCTAACTGGTAGAAATTTGCAGGAATTTATTTTTGGAGTAGCGACGGGACATTCCAAGATAGAAATTGACAAGTTAAGCCCGCATTTCTGTGAGTTATATCAAAAGTTATTAGAGAGAAAAGTATCAGATATGTCTGTTGGTGAACGAAGATGGTTTGTTCTTTTTTTGGAAAGCTATTTAGAAAAGAAGTTATTTTTACTAGATGAGCCAACTAGCGGAGTTGACCCTGTGTCTAGAAAACAAATTTTGACAAGTATTTCTGCTTTGGCAAGTGATCCACAAAAAATTATCATAGTCACAACTCATGATTTGAAAAATTTAGACTCAAATTGTTATATCCATTTGTTAAAAGATAAAAAAATGACAACCTTCAATTCTTACGCAGACTTTGTGGCAATCTCCGATAAACAAGAAATCGAAGATGCATTTGCTATTTTGAACTCTTGATCCAAGATTATAAATTAAGTTAGCTAGAACAACTGAACTTATTATTTTAGCCACTTTATCGCCAGTTCTCTCTAAAATAGGGGGCTGGCCTTTTTGTTGCTGTTTACCATTAGTAACTGTAATTTGGGGGATGCTTTTGGCAACATGGAAAAAATTTGGTTGGTATCTATACTATTTATGAAAATCATTTTTCTTAAAGTAGTTCTAAATTTCGTGCGTAGAATAGCTGTCACTTTAAAAAAATAATCTTTCTAGCTATAGTTAAACGAATATTTTTCATTATAGCCAAACATATCCGTTTCTGAATAATCAGTCATGACAGTAAAATCCAAGAGAAAGATTGTTTAATTTTCTAAGCATGATATAATTAACGAAAATTAGTAAGTAGTCACTTACTAATTAATTTTCAGTAAAGGAGGTGTTTTTTACCAATGCCATTTTCCGCAACCAAAGCATTAGACAAGTGGTATGCAACTCAAAATATGCCTGCCAGTCAAATTAAGGTTTTAGATGTTGCAATCACCTTATTTGCACAAAATGGGTACGACAAAACTAGTACCAACGAGATCGCAACCAAAGCAAACGTCAGTCAGGCAGTCCTTTTTAAATACTTTCGCAGCAAACATAACTTATTGCAAACTATTCTAGAACCGCTGTTTAAAAATATCGTTCCTCAATTTACTACCCAGCTTTTAGACGAAATCGTTGAAAAACGGCAAGGCCAAGGATTATATGGTGTTTTAAGTTTCATCACATATGATCGCTTTAAATTTATGATGGAAAACACTGAGCTGATCAACATCTTGATCAACGTTACTCTAACGGACGATACTGTTAAAAAGCAGATCAAGAAACTGATCGTGCAAAGTAACGTTCCCTTGATTTTAAAAATTCAAAAGTTTTTTAAACGTTTCCCAGAAATTAAGAATTCGGCTGATTTGGACAACCTCTTTTACCTTTTTGTGACCCAACTGATGGGGTATTTTATTTTGAGATATCGTTTATTTCCGGAAAATAAATACGATACGGAAGCTGATTTAAAAAGGATCACCAATAATATTTACTATGCTTTTCGACATCCAGATCAAGTGGGGTGAGTTTTTTGTCGAAGAAGAAGACCTATTTTTATGACTCTTTTAATGAAGACCTTGTTACAGCTAAGCAGCAAGACTATTCCTTACCGGAGGATTACCAGTGGGAGACAAAAAACGGTTTGCAACGCAGCGTTAACTTTCTGACCCGGCACGGTGTTCGTGCTTTAAGCTATCTTTTTTGTCCGTTTGTCTTATTTTTACACCGTGACCGCTCGTGCCAACTAACTGCAATGCCGCAGACAGGCTGTTATTTATATGTTAATCACACGCAAACAGTGGGGGATGCTTTGATCCCGTACTACATTTTGCGCAAAAAATGGCCGGCAATCGTTGTAACACCTGCTAATCTAAGTTTGCCAATCATTGGGAAATTGATCCCGCATGGCGGCGGACTGCCGATCCCTGGTCAATTACGTCGGCTTCGCGATTTTAAACAAGCAGTTTTCAATAATATTAAGTCCGGCAAGTGTGTTGTGATTTATCCAGAGGCTCATCTCTGGCCTTATTATACTAAAATTCGCCCTTTTCAGCCGGCAGCTTTTCATTATCCAGCTGCAGACCAAGCGGCGGTTTACTGCCTGACTAATACTTATCAGAAATGTTGGTGGCGAAAAAAACCGCGGATCACGTCCTATTTGGACGGGCCGTTTTTTGCACCAGCTGATTTGTCGCCGAAAAAGCGGCAAGAAATTCTGAGTCAGCAAGTCCACGAATGTATGACAAAAAGAAGTCAACAAAGTACCTATGAATATCTCGATTACCAAAGGAGGGAGCCCCAGTGATAAATATTATGTATTGTGGTGACGAGCACATCGAACAAGGACTCGCTCTTTCACTAATGTCAGTTTTAAAAAATGTTCAGGAGCCAGTACATTTTTATTTGTTAACTGCAAAAATCACCACTAAACGAAAAACTTTTCAGCCGTTAAATGACCGGTTTGTCGCTAAGTTAAACGAATATTCTCGTCTTTACGACCACCGTAATTTCGTGCAGAAATTTGATATTACCAAATTATTTGCAGCCGAAGCACCGCTGGCTAATATTAATACTTCGTTTACTCCTAACTGTATGCTGCGACTTTATGCCGACCAGGTCCCTGAACTTCCTGATCAGCTGTTATATTTAGATGCGGATGTGTTATGTCGCCAAGATTTTAGTGCTTTTTATCACCAAGACTTGAGCACACATGAACTTGTTGGTTCATTAGACCACTATGGCCGCTGGTTTTTTCACCGTCAATTAAAAGGCTTTGACTACATTAACTCGGGTGTTTTATTGATTAACCTCAAGAAAATTAGAGCAACCGGCTTATTTGAAAGATGTCGGGTAAAATGTCAAAAAACACGGATGTTTATGCCTGACCAGTCAGCAATCAACCGCCTGTGTCACGCGAAAGGAATCACTGCTGCTAAATATAATGAGCAGCACCGTTTGCAAGATGACACAGTTTTTCAGCACTTTACCACTAGCTTTAGATTTATGCCGCGCTTTAAAATTCAAACGATCAAACCGTGGCAAGTTGACAAACTCCATGGTGAGTTAGGCATTTATGAGTATGATGATTTATTAACTGAGTCTCAGCAATTTTTTGAAAAAATAAATTAAGGGAAATAAATTAATTTAAAGAGAGAATGATTTAAATGAATAACGAACAACTTCAAATTCCAATCTTTTTTAGTATTGATGACAAATATGCGCCTTACCTATCAGTTGCACTAATTTCTTTGCTGGCCAATATTAGCCCAGCTAATCACTACCAGATTTTTATTTTATATCAACAGCTGTCACAGGAAAACCAAGCTAAGTTACAGACGATCACAGCGGACCATAACAACGTCACCCTTAAGTTTGTTTCATTAAAAGATGACTTGTATGAACGGCTTGGCAAAGACCAAAACACCTTGCGGGCAGATTACCAGACGTTAACGATCTACTACCGGCTCTTTATTGCCGACATGTTTCCTCAGTTCACCAAAGGAATTTACTTAGATGCTGACATTGTCGTTGACCAGGATATTGCCAACCTCTACCAGCTGGACTTAGGCGAGAATCTGTTAGGTGTTATTCCAGATGCATTTATTAGTAATGATCCAACCGCATCTGCCTATGCTGAAAATGCCGTTGGGGTTGCACATCAGAGCTATTTTAACTCGGGTGTTTTATTGTTGAATTTGGAACGGTTACGACAAACTAAATTTAGCAGTCATTTTCTAACTTTAATGAATAACTATCATTTTCAGCTGATCGCACCCGACCAAGATTATCTGAATGCAATTTGCCACAACGAACTTTTGTTATTAGAAAACAAGTGGAACTATCAAACAGAATACCCGTTGGCTGTCGATAATCCCGTTGTAATTCACTACAATCTTTTCGGCAAACCTTGGTGCTACGATGATGTCTCTTATGGTGATCTTTTCTGGCAGTATGCGGCTAACTCACCTTTCTTAACTGACTTAAAGAAAATTAAGGCTGAGTACGACGCGGATCAGACTTTAGCCAAGCATGATGCCGACCACAAAAACTTACTAGTAGCTCGTTTGAGTGAATTTCCGGAATTGCCGGTAACTTTTAAAAAAGCGGTAGAAAAAGGAGTACAGATTCGACTATGATTATCGGAGGAGACAAAGAGGCGGTCGTTGCCAACATTAAAAAAGCCGTTAGTGAACAACGCTTTAATGATAAAGTTGAAATCGAAGACCCAGATTTGGGGGAACAAGAAGAACAACAACTGCTAACAGATTTTATTGCTGACCGTGCGACTCTTAGTTATCGAACAAAAAATATTCTCGCCAGGCAGGGTGTTTCAGCGGCGACTCGCTTCATTAACCGCCACACGACAGTGACGGGAATTCAAAATGTTCGTCACGTAATTGGCGGAAGTATCGTCACTAGCAACCACTTTAATCCGTTGGAAAACACTGCGGTCCGTTATGCGTTAGGGAAAGCAAACAAAAAAAGGTTATTCGTGGTCAGCCAGCCGACCAACTTTAAAATGCCCGGCTGGGTCGGTTTCTTTTTACGCTATGCTGACACTCTGCCAATTAGCCAGGGAATCCACTACATGGGGCGCGTTTTTCCAACCATGTTGCAAAAAATTATTGCACAGAATAATTATGTTTTGATTTATCCGGAAAAAGAAATGTGGTTTAACTACCGTAAGCCGCGACCGTTTAAGCGCGGTCCTTATTATTACGCCGCTCGCTTTAATGTGCCCGTCATTTCTTGTTTTGTGGAAATGCAACCCTTGACAGCCAAAGATAATGAACAATTTAAACAGGTCAACTACCGTGTGCATCTCTTAAAGACGATCTATCCTGACCCCAATAAGTCGCTTGACCAAAACAGCCAAGAAATGATGGAAAAAGACTATCAGCAAAAAAAGGCGGCCTATGAAGCAGCTTATCACACTAAGTTAACTTACAATTTTGAAAAAGATGATATCGTTGGCTGGGATGTTCAGTGATCGTTGCCGTGTTGCTTAACGGTAAATAATTGGTCTGACACAACAACTTTTGGTAAACAAAAATAGTTCTGTCCCCTTGAAACAGCTGGGGCCAGAACTATTTTTTTGGTTTTTAATTGCCAAACTCTAGGAGCAGGTTCTGCTAGTTTTTACGAGTTGCAGTATGAGACTACGGCTTTCCTAAGTGAATAATTTGGTCACACCACCCGGCGGATAACTCAAGATCATGAGTGATCACGACGATCAGTGTTTCGGTTTGTTTTAGTAATTGTAACAAGTCACCGAACCGTTGCAGGTTAGCGTAATCTAGCCCGCTAGTTGGTTCATCAAATATCAGCAGCTCTTTGCCAGACATCAGCGCAGCGGCAATTACAACACGTTGCTGCTGGCCAGCCGACAAGCTCAAAGGGTGTCGCTGGGCGAACTTCGCTAAGTTTAATTGAGTTAACAGTTCGTCTTTTTTCTCAGGGTACTTGGCATTTAATAAAACTTCTTCTTCGACGGACTCGCAAAAGAGCTGGTAGTTGGTATTTTGCATGACTAAGAAACTCTTTTTCAGCAATTCTTTCGCAGAAAATGGGTGACCATGCCAGTTAATTTGACCAGCTATTGGCTTTAACAAACCAGTTAAAGTTTTGGCTAGGGTCGATTTACCAACACCGTTTGGACCAACAACTCCTGTGACCTGATGAGGCTTGAGGGCAAACGAGAGGTCAGTTAGAACCTGTTTAGATTGATAGCCAATTGTGAGTTGCTGAGCTTCAAGCGTGTTGGTCTGGTCAACTAGCGAAGACTTTGGCTGGTAGGCTTTAGCTGCCAAAGCTTGGCGATGTGCAGTTAAGTCAACTGCGCGAAGTCCTAAATCGTGTAACTTTGCCTGGCTAAGACTCAGAAATTCTTGTTTAGTCCATGTTTGCGTTAGTGCACCATTTTGGAATAGCACGTAACGGTCGACGAAGCTATTGGTCCAGGCAAGGCGATGTTCCGTTAATATGATGGTGACCCCCGCTGCTTTTTGAGACCGAATATTAGTTGTTAGTCGCGTGATTGCTTGGTCATCTAAATTACTGCTGACCTCATCTAAGACTAAGACCTTTGGGTGCAAAATCGTGGCGGCCGCGAGTGCAATCTGTTGTTGTTCTCCGCCTGAAAGACTAAACATTTGCCGGTCCAGTAAGTGAGCGATATGAAATTCTGCAGCAGTTTGCTGCACCTTTTGGACGATTTCTACGGGTGCGATGCCACTATTTTCTAGGGGAAAGGCTAACTCATCTTTGACTGTTGCTGTAAAGTACTGGGTCTTTGGATTTTGAAAAACACTGCCAACTACTGGAACGTAGTCTTCGATGGCGGCTTGACCTGCAAGCAAACCGTTAGTGGTAACTTCACCCTGTAACTCACCAGGAATGTAGTTAGGTGAAAGACCGTTTAACAGCCGACTAAAGGTGGTTTTACCACTACCGCTATGCCCGCAAATTAAGACACATTCCCCAGGTTGAATCTCTAAGTTGATGTTCTGTAAAAAAGGTTCTTGTTCATGGGGATAACGAAAAGAAACATTTTTACTAGTGATCATTGCAGTTGTCATTAAAAACCTCCTAAGGCAAGCAGGATAGGGACAGAACCAACTGCCAGATCAAAGGCATCAACTTTAGTCAAACGTAAGACGACCATCGAAGTTTGCCGGCCAGTGAGCCCCAAACCTTTTGTTAACACAGAAATGGTTAGGTCCGAAGCGACCTGACTGGCATTCATTAATAGCGGAATTAAAATTAGCTCAAATGTTTGTCCTGGGTGTTTCACAAAGCCCAAAAAGCCTCGTTCGATGCCGCGAAACGCTAGTGCATCCCTAATTTGCCGGTAATCAGCACGGATCGTGGGGAAGAACCGGAAGAAGACTGCAAAACTGACCGTGAAGAATTTAGGCAGGTGCCATTTTTTAAACAAGCTGATCCAAGCAGCTAAGGTGGTAAATTTGAATGCAATCAAACCCACCAAGATCCCTGGTACTAATTCACGAAAACCAGTGGTCAACATTGATAACGGGTACAACAAAACGGCGTTATTAACATGCGGCAACCAAAAAAGACTGGCAGTCAATTGTAAGAAATAAAGCACGACGATTCCACCGGCCAAACGCCATTGATGGTTAAACCAAAAAGGCAGGGTAAACAACAAGACGGTACTGGCCTCTAGTAGGACGCTGGCGTCAAGCAGTAAGATAATTTGCGAAACTACTATGTAATAAAGGATCGTTCGCGGGTCTAAGTGAGAAAACATTAGACAATGCCAGCTTTTTTAAAGTGCTTTTTCAACATTTTTTGTCCGAATAAACCGCCGACGATGGCTGCCAAAATTAGTAGACCAAAGGCGAGCAGTTCGGTGTAATCGGAAATACTAGCGAAAACATTGGCAATATAATGGGCATCTTTACCACGTGCTTTGAGGTCGGCGACGTAATTATCGGTATTAAAAAGCAGTTGAATGACTGGACCGATAGTGTTGAAAGAAAAGACAATATAGCTCAGCATTAGCCCAAGTTTACTTTTATATTTGCCCAAGTATGCGATAACATCGGCTAAAACTGCGCAAAGAATTCCGGGGATCAATGCGAGTGGAAAGAGACCGCCGAGTAAGAAAAAAATCCCTAAGATACTGCCCATGATCGTGATTCCGCCAAACCGCGGTACTTTGGCAGCCAGTAACATGAAAATTGTTCCAGTTAGCAGGGCTGACATAGCGGGTGAATAGGAATAAGAATAACCAGGAATGGCTAAAACGACGATCATTTCGGCGACACCAACCAGGCAAAAGTAGATCACACTGTAGATACCAATGGAAATTAAATCGGGTAAATTGATAACTTTGGTATGTTTCATAAAAACCTCCTCGTATTATTAAAATTAAACATTATCTTTTAAATCAAGTTTTAGTGATTATTATTACTTTCTTTGTTGGACACTACATGATAACCTCTAATTGTCATTGGCTTTG
>NZ_BQXH01000012.1 GCF_022836475.1 Ligilactobacillus pabuli
TTTAAAAAATTGAAACTTTGGGGCTTGTTAAAGTGCGCCAAAAATCAAGTCTTTTCTAGAAAGTTTTTAAAATTTATTTATCACCTTCGCTTGACTTAAAACCACATGTCTAATAAGCCTGCCCCATAAATTTATCTCGTACAGATTTGAAACCATAGTCACTCGTGCTGATCCGCCATTTCTTACCATTTTTCACAAGGCGGATCTCAGCTGAGGTTCGTTCTCTGGCTGGAATTTGCTTTAAAACATCCGCAAATTTAGCAACGACCATTTCTTTAGCGGCTCGCTGCACCTGGGTATAGGTCGTCCCTTCTGGGAGTTTGTCTGATTTCAGCAAATTACTTGAGGTCTGTGAGATCACATTGCTGACATTTGACAGATCCATCACGGTCGGTGTGACTTCGACTGTCGCTGCAGTTGGTGTGGCTTCTTTAATTTGATAGCTGACTGATGCTTGTTCTGCATTTGCAGTCTGGAACTGGTCCATCATCTTGTTAGCAGCTTTATCCACGATTGGGCTGTGGAAAACAGTATTTTCAAGATAGGAGCGCATTGTCCGGCGGTAAGAATTCTTTTCGGTCAGTAATTCATTCGTTAATAGTTTTTCATATTGATCGTCTTTGTCAGACTGATTCAAAAAAACACTATCAACATAAGCACTGACTGCGTCTTTCGCTTGGCTTGTATTGTCCTTATACTTGCTGGCATCAATTTTAACTTTCGACTTAGGAACCTCTTTAGCTTTCTTTGAGGTCGGTTTAACTTCTAATGTATACTTGCTCTTCTTATCCACTAAAAAGAGGACATAGCCCGTTGAGTCATCATCTTCATCTAATTCCATTGAACTAATAGTAGAAAACTCATCGCCAGTCCCATAGATCGACACTGGATTTAGCTCATCATCTGATTTAGACTTCAATTTAAAGTTAGAAATACTGGACAAACGCACAGGCGAACCATTGTTTTTCAAGCGCAATTTCAACGCCAAGTACCCTTTACCGCTGCTTGGTTCGTCCTTGTTGTCAGAAATAATGTACTCACCTTTGAGAACTTTCACAGCCGTCCCATTTTTAGGCGCCGCAGGATTCTCTTTAGCTTTCTTTTGTCCACCACATCCAACCAACAAAAAAACACTCAACGCCGTCAACAAAAAAGCGAATAATTTTTTATGATGCATCTTCTTCCACCCTTTCATTTTAAGGAAACAGTTGGGGAAAATCACGACTGATACGTTGGTTATTCAAAGCTATTTTATTGTTTTCATTATAGCATGCGCTTTCATTTTTAATCTTGTAATTAGTCCTGAAAACCTCATCAAATTAGTTTGATAACCTGGAACGCTCACATCAGCTTTGCAAAAACTGAGTCGAGTATTTCATTTGCTGGCCGTACTTTGTCAAACTTGGACCAGCTTTCTCGATTCATGGTCCTACTTTTCCAAAACAGGACCAGCTATCCCGATTCATGGTCCTACTTTCCCAATCTTGGACCGGCTTTCTCGATTCATGGTCCTACTTTCCCAAACTTGGACCGGCTATCTCAATTCATGGCCCTACTTTCCCAATCTTGGACCGGCTATCTCAATTCATGGTCCTACTTTCCCAAACTTGGACCGGCTTTCCCCTTACTCCCAAAATTCCAGCAAATTTCACTCCACCACCAGCAACTAACAAAAGACGCAAAAAAACTGCCGGCTTCCAGCTGATGAAAGTCGACAGTTATTTATGTTCTATTTAAATTAGAATAAACCCTTAAAGGCACGCCAGCCAATCACAAAAATGTTGGCTTTCTTATCTGCTTGACTAGCAACGGCCGGAACCTCAAAGCCTTGGCTGCCATCAACGAAGGTATTGTCCTGACCTTTGATCATCAAGCGGTAAGTCCCCACTTTTTGGCCTTTTTTGATTGGAGCCTGTAAGCCGGACTTCTTGTAAAGTTTCTTGTTACCACTGACCTTGCCAGTAATCGCATCCGCTTCGATGCCCTTTTCTAACCATAAATTAGTGGTTCCAGCCGTCTGAGTAGCGACTGTCTGTTTCTTACCATGGAAGACTGGTAATTCAGAATTCTTCTTGAAGTTCAACCCAGTTTTGACTGGAGTGTAGTTATAGTTATTGTAAACATATGACATTAATTTTTGTGTCTGTTCAAAACGAGAAGTATCCTGGTCGCTGTCATGACGTGCACCCATCACAACTGTGATCAAACGGTGCCCGTCTTTATGGACAGTGGCGGCGAAGTTCGCACCGGCTGCATCAGAAGTCCCAGTTTTCAGTCCGTCAACTGGTAAAGCAGTGTAAGCTTTGGTTAAGCCCTTTAACATCCAGTTCCAGTTTGGCATGTCAGTTTTAGTGTCGCCATTGTCAAACTTAGCTTCTTTCACGCTGGTCGTGTCCAAAACTTCTGGGTAATCTTTTAACAAACGTTGGGATAAAATTGCGACATCAGCAGCTGACATTTTATTTGTCGCTGAATTAGGAGCACCAGGATAGCGATCCTGACCAACATCACCGTTATCTAAACCATTGGCGGTATAAAACTCAGCATCCTTGATGCCCATTTTCTTGGCTTGTGCCCGCATTAGGTCGACAAACTTGGTTTGTGTGCCCCCAATTTGGTCACCCAAGGCCATCGCTGCCCCATTCGCTGAATAAATGACCATCGCTTGATACAAAGATTTGACCGTGTATTCATGATCAGTTTTTAACGGCACATTAGAATAGTTAGTGTTTTGACTGACCTTAACTGCACCTTCAGATGGAGTAATTTTTTGATTCCAGCTCAACTTATTTTCATCAATGGCTTTCAATACCAAATAAATGGTCATCATTTTGCTCATTGAAGCCGTTGGGCGTACCGCACTGGCGTTTTTGGCATACAATACCTGGCCAGTTTTGGCATCGATCGCAATCGCTGCTTTAACATCTAAATTAACATCATTCGTTTTCAAATCATTGATGGTGGCCGCACTCGCCTGCGTTGGTGTCTGCAATGCAGCTGCACCCCCAACAAACAGCGCTGTTCCCGCCAACAACCCCACTAAACTTTTCTTAACTTGACTAAAAATTTTCATGATTTCAATGGTCCCTCTCGCATACTTTATTTTTAAGAAAATTGATCCTTATTAACTTTGGCACAAAGCCCTTGCAATTGCAAGCAGATCCACGTCTTTCTGCCATGGACTTCGTCATTTTTTCGCACCAATTTGGCGCAATTTTTGGCCGCACTAACCACCTTAACACTTGATCTGCCAAAAAAACGGGCGGACCGTGCCTATTTGGCTTCTTGGTCAGCCGCCTGCGTTGCTCGTTTCATTTGTCGCGCTAACTTTTCTGGGATCTTTAACGTTTCACTGTGTTTTAACGGAAAATGCATAATAAATTGGGTCAGCTTTTCATCTGACGTGGCATAAATATAGCCATGGTGGAGCTCCACGATCCCTAAAGCAATCGCCAAACCTAAGCCAGTTCCCCCAGTTTCTTTGGACCGTGACCTTTCCACCCGGTAGAAACGTTCAAAAATCTGCGTCAGTGAACTCTGCGGAATTGGTTCGCCGTCGTTCGCGATCACGACTTGGACTTCACGGTTAGACAGCTGTGTCGACGATAAATAGATATGCTTACCGCCCTGGCCGTATTTCAAGGCGTTGGACACTAAATTATTGAAAACGCGCGCCAGCTTTTCCGGGTCAGCGTCAAACATTAATGGCTCTGCTCCAACATCTACTTGGATCTGCATCCCTTTTTTAGATGCTTCCAACTCAAAGCTGGCACCCAGTTGTTCTAACATCGCGTTTAGATCAATTTGAACCGTCTGCAGTTTGGCATCTGTTTGCCGGACCTTGGTATATTCAAATAAATCATCAACTAACGATTTCATTTGCTTCGACTTTAAAAAGGCCGTGTGCGTGTACTTTAACAGGTCAGCTTCGCTTTGATACTGTTTGTCTTCGATCAAGCCTAAATAACCGATGATCGAAGTCAACGGTGTCCGAATGTCATGACTGACGTTCGTGATCAGTTCATCTTTTGAGCGTTCGATCGCCCGTTCTTCTTCCAGCGAATTGATCGTACTTTCCACTAAGGCATTGACACTTTCAACGACCCGCTGCATTTGTCCCGTTAAAGTAAAGGGAATCCGGTGGTCGAAGTGACCAGAAGCAATGTAGTGCAGTTCTACGATGACGTGCCGTAACTGCATTTGGCGGTAACGACGGATCAAGCGCCAGTACAACACAAAAGCGTCCGCCAACAACATTAAAACAGTAAAGACCCAGCCCCAACTCCATAATTGGAGATGTTGTGGTCCAAATGAGAGTGACATTTTAATTTGAAAGATTCCATTTTCGATGCCAGGGTTAGTATCGATCAATTGATCCATGATCAGAAAAATGGACATATTTAATAATAGTAAGAGGATCACTGTGACGATCCCCTCACCAAAAAGTTCACTTTTTTCCCGACCAGTTAACTGAAATTTCAAATGTTGTCACTCTCCTAGTACAATTCTAGTGGGTTTCAACCTTGTAGCCCACGCCCCAGACAGTTTGCACAACTTTTTCACCGCCGGTTGCTTCTTCAATTTTATCCCGCAAATGGCTCACATGAACCATTACCGTTTTAGCTGAGACCACTGATTCTTGTTTCCAGACCCGTTCAAAGATCTCATCCGCAGAAAAGACGCGGTTCGGGTGACTAGCCAACAAGTACAGGATGCCAAACTCGAGTGCAGTCAGTGAAACTGAGCTGCCATCGACAGTCAACACCTCATGCGAATCTTTTTTGATGATCAATGGTCCGACCTCTAATTGGTCAGGTTCTTCATTTTGGACCTGATGCTGGGAACGGCGTAACAATGACTTGACCCGTGCCATAACTTCCAAGGGATTAAATGGCTTAGTCACATAATCATCTGCACCTTGAATTAGGCCGTGGATCTTATCGATATCATCTGTCTTAGCCGATAACATTAAGATCGGGATCTGTGAGTCGCGCCGGACTTCCTTGACAACTTCCAGACCATCGACTTGCGGCATCATAATATCCAAGATCATGAGATCAATGTTGGGGTTGGTATTTAATTTAGTCAAGGCTTCCTTGCCGTTATAGGCTTTTTCAACTTCGTAACCTTCATTTTGAATGTAAATACTTAACAACTCAACGATATCCTTATCATCATCAACTACTAAAATTTTCATGTTTTTTTCTCCTCATATTTCATGTCCGCGTGTGTGCTTGATCAAACCATCGCTGCATGCATAATAGCTTTTTTCTCCGTAAACTGCCTATTTAAGAAAGCATCGAACTTCCAGCAGTTCACCGGTTCTTAACCTTTGTACTAATTCAACGATCCTGCACTAACACCGAACGTTTTTAGTGTGCTTATAATATTATTATTTTGCAAGCTATTATTTATAGTTAATTGTACCAAATTCTACTTCCATCGTACCTAAAGAATTCTTTAAATTCAATTCAAACGCTTTCTTAATTTTCAGCCAGGCTTTTTTTAAACAAGCAGTTTGGCTCTTTTAAATCAACTTGCTGTAGAAAAAAAGCTCACCCCGATTTTGGGTCAGCTTTCTGTTAGTGAACGATAAAAACTTGATCATTGATAAAATCAAATTGTTGGTGCTGGCGATTTAGGACGGGGATTACTTGATAATCAGCCATGTGCCAAAAGCGGGCTGAATTCGTAGCACCATTTGCTTCACCAATCACCAAAAATTCGCCGGACCACTGCTGGTCCCGTAGAAACTGCAAAATTTCTGCATCGAGCTCTACCCCATCGGGAGACCATTCTAAAATAAAGACGGCAGTTGTTTGATAGTACTTTTTGACTGCCGCTAAGGCATCTAACTGTTCAATAGTAGTCCATGGCTGCGGCTGGGTAATATCTTGTCCCTGCCAATCCAGATTATCCGTCGCATGCACTGTTTGAATTTGACTAGCCAATAAGCCATTGCCTGCCATCAATTGAACTGTTGGCCGGTCACCTAAATACGTCGCGAGGTCTTCTACCCACGGCTGAGAAAAGAGATGCCAGACTCCAAAGTTTTCGATCACACATTCTCGTAAGTCATTCAAGCGGCTTTCGACCGTCAAAATATCTGGGTGACTTTCCAGTAGATCAAAGGTCAAATCGACGGGAAATTCCAACGGCGGCAACGGTTGAGCTGGAAGCTGGCGGTGTTGATAAGCCAAGACTGTTTCTTTGACCGCCTGGATTTTAGCCGTGATCTGTGGAAAATCCTGGTATTCAGTCAGGGCAGCAGTTAAACTCGCCAAATAGTTCGCGCTAGTTAATTGTTCGTCCATTAGGACTGTCCTTCTTCACTTAGACTCGCAGCTTCAACAACTGGTTCTTCCCAGAATTTCAAAGCCTGGTGTGCATAGTGGCGGTATAAGGCAGCATATCGGCCAAAGTAGCCTGTTTTCCACGGTTTGTCACGCCCACAGAAATGTAAGATTCCCGTATGGCTAATGATCCAGTTCAAATCCCATTCACCCATACTCCGCGCTTCATAGAGGTGGTTTTTACGGGCATCAAAGTTCCACAGCTCGTCTGGCAGCGCCAAAATTTCGTGTCCATATAAACCGTTCAAAATATCTTGGTCCGGCAACAAGAGGTTAAACTTATTGTTTTCGATGAACGCGAAAATATCTTTCGGGTCGACCCTGCGTCGAATTTCAGTTAAATTCATCAATAAAACACCGGAATTATAATAAGCGTCGGCCTCTTCATTGCCTAAACGGACTTTATTGACCACATCCGTCACGTTGGTCAAACCGCTATGGCTGCAAGCGGCATACAAATACCCGTCAAGGTTGGTCTCATAAAGTGGTGTGATGTCATTGATGCATAATAGATCTGCATCGAGGTACAAAATCTTGTCCAACGTTTCCGGCAAGTACTTATGCGCCAACAAGCGGTAATAAATTGTTTGCGGATACCGGCCAGTAACTTTCGCGTCGGCAAACTCATTACCAGTGACAACCAGGGGGACATATTCGACTTGCTTGTTTTGACAAAATTGTTCAATTTTTTCCGTTTGTTCTAAGGGTTGTTCTTGGATCACATAAACTCGCACCCAGTCAGGCTGAGAATTTTGCAAAATAGAATAAACCACTGTTAACATTTGGTCAACAAAACCGTCGTTGACCGCAAACAATAAATTCATGAAAAAGACCTCACCTATTCATCAGTATTTTTGTTGCAATCTTTGCCAACATTATAACACAGGGCGGAGTGAAACGTTCAGTCAGCAAACACCCTCCAAGCCCGGCTAGACACTGGGTGGAGGGTGACAATTAATTTATTCTTTCCCACGACTATTTCCAGCAGCAAGTATTGGTTCAACAATTCAAACTGATTTAGTCTGCTTCTACTACTATTCTTGTTGGTGTGACTGCTTTTTATGGTAGCGTTGAATAAATTCCTTTTCGGTAGTTGGAATGTTTATTTTTGCTGGTTTCAGACGAATAGAAACATATTTTTTCTTAATCGACAAGTACGTATCCAGCCGTTTGCTTTTATAGTAATAAAGGCCATGTTTTTTAAACATCTGACCTTCTTCAAATGGTGACGTAGCCTGATTTAAAGGAATTTTAGCATTCTTTTTTGAATACATGCCCTTCTCAAACGCTTGGTAGTTATCAAACCACAATCGGGTTCTAGTAATATTTTTTCCTAGAATAAGAACACCTTGTGAGCGAGTATAGCTACCCTGAATAAAATCAATTTTAAAACCCTGATTGTAATCATCTTCAAGATTTAATTGCGGAATGGTAACATAATGTGAACCATCTACTATTCTAAAATATGATGGTGGGTCTGGAGAAATTCTTTTGTTTTCATAAGTGTAGGTCTGGTTGTAGTTAATTTTTGTAACACCATTTGCTTGCCAAAGTAAAAAGCTACCTACAGCTACCAATAATCCCAAGAAAGTTATTGTCAAAACGAGCCATTTTCTCTTTTTGATATTGATCACCAACTCTCTAAATTATTACACAAAATTATTCTTGTTGGTGCCCTTGCTTTTTATGATAACGTTGAATAAATTCTTTCTTAGTGGTTGGAAGATTGATTTTTGCTGGTTTCAGACGGATAGAAACATACTTTTTCTTAATTGAATCGTACGTATTTAACCTTTTACTTTTATAGTAATAAAGACCATGCTTTTTAATCAGTTCGCCTTCTTCAAAGGGTGCCATTGCTCTAGTTAAAGGAATTTTAACCTTCTCTTTTGAATACATGCCCTTCTCAAACGCTTGATAGTTATCAAACCACAAGCGAGTACTAGTAATATGCTTGCCCAGAACAAGAACACCTTTTGAGTAAGTATATCTACCCTGAACAAATTCAACTCCAAAAGCTTGGTTGTAATCATCATCAAGATTTAACCGCGGTATAGCAACATAATGTGAACTATCCACTACTCTAAGATACGATGGCGGCCCTGTATTTATTTTCTTTGCCTTATAAGTGTACGTTTGGTTGTAGTCAATTTTTGAAACATCATTTGCCTTCCAAACTAAAAAGCTACCAACAGCTACCAATAATCCCAAGAAAGTTATTATCAAAACAAGCCACTTTCTTTTTTTGATCACGACCACCTACTTCCCCAAGTTATTAAATCTTACCCTTTGATCTCATAAAGTCATTCTTGTTGGTGCCCTTGCTTTTTATGATAACGTTGAATAAATTCTTTTTCAGTAGTTGGAATGTTAAATTTAGTTCTTTTCAATTTGAAATTATTCCTTTTATAACGATCTGTTTTACCAGAATTATAAATTCTAATTATATGTTTATAAACAAAGGACAGACGTTCTTTGCTAATGGTACCACTCGCAAAAGTTAGATATTTATTTTCAGCGTTTATTTTACCGCGTTGTATCGTGTATTTACCTGCTTCAAAGTTCTCATAATTATCAAACCATAAATTAGTTACTTTTCCTTTTTTTTCAAATTTATAAACATCTTCACGCTTACGGTATGTTCCTTGAATAAAGTCAACCCCGAATGCCTGATTGCAATCATTTTCTAAATTTAATTCTGGAATTGCCAAATAATGACTTTCATCCAGAAACACAATATATGATGGCGGAGCTCCCGTAGTACGTTTAGCATTAAAAGTATAGGTTTGATTATAATTAATTTCTGTAACACTATTTTGCTTCCAAGATATAAAGCCTACCATAGCCACTAGTGCTAGCAAAAAAAGTTATCATGATCGTTACTCGTTTTCTCTTCTTAATAGCGGCCACCTACTCCCCAAGTTATTAAACCTTACTCTTTGATCTCATAAAGTCATTCTTGTTGCTGACCTTGCTTTTTATGGTAGCGCTGAATAAATTCTTTTTCAGTAGTTGGAAGATTGATTTTTGCTGGTTTCAGACGGATAGAAACATACTTTTTTTAATAGAATCGTACGTATTTAGCCTTTTACTTTTATAATAATAAAGGCCATGTTTTTTAATTAGTTGTCCTTCTTCAAAAGGCACCATAGTCTTAGCTAAAGGAATTTTAACCTTCTTTTTTGAATACACCCCATCTTCAAAATATTCGTATCTATTAAACCATAGACGGGTTCTAGTAACATTTTTTCCAAGAATAATAGTATTTTTCGATCGAGTGTAGTTGCCCTAAATAAAATCAATTTCAAAACCTTGATTATAATCATCTTCAAGATTTAATTGTGGGATGGCAACATAATGTGAACTATCCACTATTCTAAAATATGATGGCGGCCCTGTATTTATTTTCTTTGCCTTATAAGTGTACGTTTGGTTGTAGTCAATTTTTGAAACACCATTTGCCTTCCAAACTAAAAAGCTACCAACAGCTACCAATAATCCCAAGAAAGTTAGTGTCAAAACGATCCACTTTCTTTTTTTGATATTGATCACCAACTCTCTAAATTATTACACAAAATTATTCTTGTTGATGTGCTTGCTTTTTGTGGTAGCGTTGAATAAATTCTGCTTCGGTGGTGGGAAGATTGATCTTAGACTTTTTAAGTTTCATTAAAACAGGTCTTTTCTTTCTCAGATACGTATTAATTTTCCAACTTTTATAATAAAACGTCCCCTTTCTTTTTTTTAACAAACCTTCTTCAAATGGTAATTCAACTTTAGTTATAGTCCTCTTAGTATTGCTTGTCTTAGAGTATTTTCCTGCTTTAAAATCGTCATAGCTATTAAACCATAAATTAGTTTTGGTTATATTCTTTCCTAGAACGAAAATATTATGGGACTCCCTATATCTACCTTGAATAAGGATAATACTAAATCCTTGATTATAATCATCTTTGAGTTCTAAGTTAGGAATCGCTATATAGTGAGTATCGTCGATTATTTTAATGTATGAAGGTGGATCAGGACTAACGCTGTGTACATTATAGGTATAGGTTTGATTGTAATGTATTCTGGGAATACTCCTTGCTTTATATACTACAAAAAATGCCAAAGAGAGTAGCAAAAAAATTATCATGATTGTTACTCGTTTTCTCTTCTTAATAGCGGCCACCTACTCCCCAAGTAATTAAAAAGTTGTCTAAGGACGGCAATGTTCTACGTTGTGGTATACCTTTGTAAAATTTTTGTTTCAGTCTATCTGCATTTTCTTTGGAAGATATACCTTTAATTCCATATTGATAATTTTTCTTATATTTTTCTTTTGAAGGTGCAGCGTATTTACTAACTGCAATAATTTGCTTGCGCCACTTTGGATCACTATCCCCATAATTAACATCCAACCTAGCATGTTTATCATCGTTTTGATTAGCATAGTTGAAACTAGCTCCGTTAATAACACCATTTTTAGTCACACCCTCGGGGTCAATTTCATTTTGAAATCTACCCTCACTGTTGATAATAAATTCCGTATGAAATCCTATTACTACTTTAAAATTACCATCCGCATACCCTTCAGGATACGGGCCAGCGCCTTCCGATGCTTTTTTCTGATGTAACCGATCCGATTCTCGTAAACTATAATCTATGCCCTCGGTCTTACCCGCCAAGTACTGGGCTAATTTTTCCTGATCTGTCTTTCCCTGATAGTTATCCCTAATATATTGGGCTTGCTGTGCAGAAATCACGTAGCGGAAATTATGAATTCGTTCCCCTAACTGATCATCGCCTAATGTTGTCTGTTCTGGATAAGCCGTTTGAACAGTTTGTGCTAAACTATCCCAGAAATCATCATCTGGGGCTAAATGTTTGTCAAACCGGCCTAACATTTTTTGAACTTCTTTTTTATCTCGGTGCATACTTTCAGGAAGCTTACCCATCACTTGAATCAGATTTAAGAGTAGCGTTACTTTAGCTCGTGCAGCCTTCGGATTATTTTCTGTTTTCCAAGCTTGCCACATCCCATCAAAAACTTTGCTGCCAGCAACTTTAGTCTGCGCATAAATTTGAGTTAGATGCTTATGCTTAGCTTGCGGATGAGCATTTAGATACTTGATATAGCTTAGCAAGCTTTCCTCGGACCAACCACGCTTCTTTAACGCATCAATCTGTTGTTGAACCTGCTGCCGATATTGTTTTCGTTGTTCTGGTGACAAACCAGCCGGATATTCCAGTTTCTTCATCTCAGGATTTTTCCGTTCTTCTACATACTTGTTTAATTCAGCCAGCTACTTTGCATCATTACATTCTTAGTTATTTTTTGTTTTTTTATTGTATCTTTACGCATAAATTGTTGGACATGTTTTTGTGCAATCTCTAAATTAGAGGCAATTTTAGCCACTTGATCATCTTCTTTCAAATAGATGTAGCTCCACTTTTATACAACTAGCATACCGTAAAAGATTATCTTTTAATAACAATTTGCTTACACACATGGAACTGGCTGCTCACAGCTAATAAATTAAAAAACGCCCAATCCCCTCTAAATTCAGGAATTGGGCGTTGATGTTTTTAAAAATATCACGTTCTATTTAACTGGCAGTCAAAGCTCGTGCTACATCCCATGCGGCTGGAGTTTGCGTTCGGCCCAACCTAACAGTAAGTCAGCGATAATGGCCATTAACGCCGTTGGCAAGGCACCCGCTAAAATAATGGCACCGCCGTCTGTCGCATTCGTTCCCCGGATAATAATGTCACCGAGACCGCCGGCACCGACAAAGGCCCCAATCGCAACGTTCCCGATTGCAACAACCAGGGCATTTCTGACCCCAGCCATGATCACTGAAACAGATAAGGGCAACTCAACTAAAAAGAGCTGCTGCATCCTGGTCATGCCCATCCCCTGGGCAGTATCGATCACGGCGCGATTGACATTATTCATCCCAGTATAAGTGTTTTTGACGATGGGTAAGATCGAATACAAGAAGACTGTCACGATCACAGTATTCACACCCAAGCCCAATGCCAGCATTAAGATCGACAACATCGCTAGTGATGGTATGGTTTGAATCACGTTGGCGATTCCGATCGTCGTTGCGCTCAACTTTTTATAACGGGCAATCAAGATTCCCAGTGGGATCCCAACCACCGCAGCCAATAAGACGCCGTAAATTGCAATTAAAAAGTGGCGGCTAAATTGTTCGAGGACATAGGAACCGTTATGCGTCATATAGTACCAAAATTGTTGCCATAAGCCCATTTCACTCATCATCAATTCCCTCCTCTAAAGTAATTATGCTTCTCCAAAAATTGGCGCGCAGCCACAGACGGTTCCAGCAAGTTGTTATCAACCTGATAGTTCAACGTCTGCATGGCCTGCAGATCAATTTTACCGTCTAAACGGTGCAATAATTTTGCCAGATCCGGATGTTGTTTCAAATACTTGCCGTTCACGACTAACGAACAATCATATGGTGGGAAGAAATGTTTGTCATCTTCCAAAACTTTCAGGTGATAACTCTTGATCCGTCCGTCAGTTGAATAGCCTAAGACTGCTTTCATCTTACCTTGTTCAACAGCACTATAAACTAGTCCTAGCTGCATCGGATAGACCCGCTGAAAATTAAATCCATACGCACTGGCAAATTCTTTATAGCCATCGCCTTTGCGGTTCATCCAGGAACTATCGACTCCGGCCTTCATTTCCTTGGCATGTGCCTGCATATCCGAAACTTTATTCAAATGATATTTTTTCGCGGTTTCTTGAGTGACCATAAAAGCATAGGTGTCAGCAAAACCCATCGTAGGGTAGCGAACTTGACCGTACCGTTTTTTGAGTTCCGAGTTAACGATCCGGGTTGCTTTTTGCGGATTTTTTTCTGGCGGTAATTGTAAGGTCCCAGTCAAATCAGTTCCGGTATAGCTTGTCGCCATAATATCAGCATCATCGCGTTGCAGCGCTGCTTGTGACACTGACGAGGACCCTAAGTTGTTCACAAGTGAAGTGTTGTAGTCGGTTTCGTGTGTGATCAATTCTGAAATAATATTGGCAATAATTTGCGATTCGGTTGAAGTTACCGATGCGATCCGGACTGTCTTGTCCGACTTACCCGTCCCGCTTAAACCAGGAAAGGAACAGCCGCCAACAAAGACCAGTAACGCACACAAACTCAACAACATTATTTTTCTGTAGTGTTTCCATGAATTTTGTAACATTTTGCGTCCCTCCTATCGCTGTGAAATCGGAGTCAAGTGATACTCCAATTTGCCTAAGAGGTAATCAACGATCAAAGCCAAGATCGTGACAGGGATAGTCCCGCCAATGATCAAGTCCGGCTGATAGAGGTTCAAACCATTAAAGATAAAGTCCCCTAAACCACCGGCCCCGATGTAAGAAGCCAAGGTAGCCCACGCCACGACGTAGACGGCTGACAACCGGATCCCGGCCATGATAACTTGCATCGCCATTGGCAACTCGACTTGCCAGATCGACTGGAAAGTCGTCATGCCCATCCCTTGTGCACTATCTTTTAACACGGGGTCAACCTCGTTCATCCCGATATAGGTATTCCGTAAGATCGGCAGGAGCGAGTAGATAAACAAAGCAACGATCGCCGGTACTTTACCAATGCCAAAGATGGGGATCATCAAGGCGAGTAAAGCGAGCGATGGGACAGTTTGCAACATGCTGGCAAGCCCAACGATCACTTTGGCGGTTTTTGGAAAACGAGTCAACAAGATCCCCAGCGGTACCGCCACTAAGACACCTAAGAATAAGGCAATGGCGGAAATGTAGAGCTGTTCCCAAGTCTTAGTCACCAGTTCACTGCCATATTGATGTAAGAAAGCTAACATTTCGCTCACTTCCCTTCATGGACAGCGGCAGGTGCGGTAGTTTCTCCTTCTTGATCTGCGGCTGTTTCGTCAGCAGTACCTTCGCCCCAGATCGTGTCATAGACAACATCGACCATGGTAGTCCGGGTCACGATCCCCAGTAATTTTTGCTTATCATCTACGACCGGCAAATACTTGAAGTCACGGTTTAACATCTTCCGCACAGTTTTGCGCACTAGAGTATCTTTTTGCAGCGTCGGCATATCCGTGCTCAATAAGTCAGAGACACTCGTTGCCCGTTTGTAATGACTGGTGATCGTATCAATATCAACGTAGCCTTTAAAGAAGCCGTGACCATCGACGACCAGCAAGGTATCGACCCGCCGTTGCCGCATCAATTTGATAGCTTCAGGGATCGAACGTTCCATCGTGATCGTGACTGGATCCGTCAACATGATCTGGTCAACTGTTGATAACTCTGCCCGAGCCTGACTGAGCCGCTCTTCACCTAAGAAATTACGCACAAAATCATTGGCCGGGTGCTGCAAAATTTCTTCTGGCGCCCCGTGCTGCACAATATGACCATTATCTAAAATCACGACCTGAGTCGCCAAGCGCAAAGCCTCATCAATATCATGGGTCACGAAGATGATCGTTTTGTTCAAACGTTTCTGCAAATCGCTGACCAAATCTTGGAGCGACTCACGAGTAATTGGATCTAGCGCACCAAATGGTTCATCCATCAAAATCAAATCTTGGTTAGCGGCCAAAGCCCGAATAACGCCGACCCGCTGTTGCTGCCCCCCAGACAATTGGGAAGGATAGCGTGTCAAAAATTCTTCCGGCAACTCCACTTCTTGGCAGAGCTTTTTAGCTTGCGCCCGCTTCTTTTCATCGGACCATTTCAGCAGCCGTGGAACTAGCGTAATGTTATCGTAAATCGTCATATGCGGCATCAGCCCAATGTTTTGGATCACATACCCAATTTGGCGACGTAAGGCCACGGGGTCGATCTTTTTAATATTCTTACCATTAAATAAGATCTCCCCAGAAGTAGCATCATGCATCCGATTGACCATCCGCATTAAGGTCGTTTTCCCCGACCCGGAAGTCCCGATCATACAGACAAATTCACCCTTGTTAATGGTTAAATTGACGTCTTCTACACCAACGGTTCCCCCGTGATAAACCTTTTTAACATCTTTAAAAGCTAGAATAGGTTCTTCCATCCTGTTTTCCTCCTAACTTTGTAACAACTCTCACTAAAACTTTAGCACAAAAAAGCAATTTTTTTAAATGATATGAATTTCATCATCGCAAAAGTCCATCAATTAAAACTGATTAACCGCTTACATTTGATTGGTTAGACAGTCATCATTGCGGCTTAAATCAGCCTAAAAATTTGTGATAAAAAAAGCAAGGGAATTTTTCCCCTGCTTGTTGTTGGTTATTTAGTTGGGTTCCGTGAAACAGGAGATTCCGCTTATCCCACTTTCAGGCATAATTCTGAACTTGCATTTCTAATTCGCTGAGCCAATAAGCGGCAACCCTTGTCAATTTCTTCTTCAGTTACGCCCGTGAAATTCAAGCGCATTTGATTAGCCTGTCTTGAAGTTTCATATAATTGCGAGCTCTCGATAAAGGATACTGGACAATCTGCGGTCAATAAGCTCTTGGCTGTCAAATTTTCTGGTAGGGTCAGCCAAATGAAAAAGCCGCCTTCTGGTTTAGAAAAACTACAATTTTGCGGTAAATAACGGGTTAAAGCTTCTTGCATCGCCGTATTTCGTTTGCTATAAACGGAACAGATCTCTGCAATGTGTTCCGCCAGCTGATTTTCTTCTAGATACTGATCGATCATTTGTAAGACGACATTCGATGACTGGAAATCACTCGCTGAGCGTAAACCATTCACTAGCGCTAATATATTCTGGTCAGCAACCATCCACCCTACTCGCAAGGCTGGGGATAAAATTTTAGAAAAGCTGCCCAGTAAAACGACATTACCGCTGCGATCAAACGACTTGATTGGCGGCAAACTTTCACCAGAATAACGTAATTCACGGTAAGGATCGTCTTCGATCACTAAGAAATTATATTGAGCGGCTAATTGTGCCATACGTTGCCGTTTTTCTAACGACATGCAAACCCCTGTCGGATTCTGGAAAGTCGGAATGGTATACACGAGCTTAACTGGGTGTTTTTTAACAATAGCTTCTAATTGGTCTAAATCAGGACCATCATTTTGCATCTGCATTTCATAAAAGGTCGGCTGCCGGCTTTCAAAGGCCTGCAAGGCTCCAATGTAACTTGGACCCTCAACTACCACACCATCGCCAATATCTAAAAATAGATCTGCCAACAAACTAATTCCCTGTTGGGCACCCTGCGTTAAAAATAATTGGTCTACGGTCACATCGCTGACACCTGTGTGACGAACAAAGTCGGCAATTTTTTGGCGTAAAGGAGCGTACCCTTCGACTGAGGCGTATTGATACAAATTCAAGTCGCTAGCTTGCGATCTATGTACAAACGCTTTTTCCAACTCTTCTCGTGGGAATAATTCCTTAGCTGGATAACCCGCGGCAAATGAGATCACCTGTTGTTGATTGCTTAGTGCTAATAATTCGTCCATGGCTGAAGAATCTTGTGAGATTCGTTGTGAGATCTGTGGTAACATCTGCTTCTCCTCCTTGCGTAAATTTCCCTTCATCAATTAAGTTAGATTAAGAATACTATTTAATTATCGTTTAGTAAAATTCAACTTTTTCAGTTTAAGATGAATTAAATTCACTTTAAGTCGTAAAAGGCGCCACTCCGTTGTTAATTATGGTTCCTTAGGGACAACTTTGGCCAAGATGGAGTAGTGTTTTCTGATTGATGCCGTACTTTGCAAAAATAGAACCGGCTATCCCAATTGCTGGTCCTACTCTAGCAAAACAGAACCGGCTATCCTTATTGATGGTCCTACTCTGGCAAAACAGAACCGGCTATCCTCATTGCTAACCCTACTTTGCCAATCTTAGGGGAGCTTTTCCATTTGCTAACCCTGTTTTCCCAAACTTAGGGGAGCTTTCTCGATTGCTAACCCTGTTTTGTCAAACTTGGGGGAGCTATTTCAATTGCGAACCCTGTTTTGTCAAACTTGGGGGAACTTTCTCATTTGCTAACCCTGTTTTCCCAAACTTAGGGGAGCTTTCTCGATTGCTAACCCTGTTTTCCCAAACTTGGGGGAGCTATTTCGATTGCTAACCCTGTTTTGTCAAACTTGGGGGAGCTTTCCCAATTGCTAACCCTGTTTCGTCTAACTTGGGGGAGCTATTTCGATTGCTAACCCTGTTTTGTCAAACTTAGGGGAGCTATTTCGATTGCGAACCCTGTTTTGCCAAACTTGGGGGAGCTTTCTCATTTGCTAACCCTATTCCCCCAAAACAACGGCCGCATTCCCATTTGCTAACCCTGTTTCCCCAAAACAACGGCCGCATTCCCATTTGCTAACCCTGTTTCCCCAAAACAACGGCCGCATTCCCATTTGCTAACCTTGTTCCCCCAAAACAACGACCGTATTCACATTTTTCCCACACAAAAACCGCCCGTCTCCACCAGCCTGCTAGCTATGTGTTGACGAACGGTCTTCAATATTATTTTTAAGCTTCGGTAGAAAGGTCCTCGACCGTAACCATACCAGTTAATTCACCACTGTTACTGCCGCGAAGACTTAACATTTTGTTGGTAGGGTTGATCACTAACCGCATCTTAGGGTCCATATACATTTCACTGTAACCCTTGTATCTAAAGTCACCCATATTAGAGCTTAAACTCTTATTGTAATCCTTTTGTTCAGCACCCTTAGAAACTGCGATAATTCTAAAAACTGAAGCTAAAGTACATGTTCCGACATTGGATAAGGCACCGACCCCATCGTCAAAATCTAACAAGAGATCCTTACCTTCATCTACATATTTTTGTAACTTTTCTTGTGCCTGTGGTTCAACAGTTAACTCCATCGTCAATTCCCCTTTCATCTTACGGAACAATAAAACTCAGTTAAAAAGTCAATCTTTAAGTTTCTGGCTGAGTTTCACTGCTCAACTAACTCTTAGTTTCTATTTTACTAATTATTTGTAAGTATGCAAGTATAATGCTTATAGCTCACCGTCAGCGATGGCCTCTAAGGTTGGCCGCGATGGAATAAAGAAGAGTTGTCCCGTCAAAAGTGTCGAGAACGTCAACAAGAAGTCTGACATGTCAAGCATTTGCTGGCACATCGTTTTCGTAACTTCCCAGTGGCGGGCATAGCCAATAAAGTACGTGCCAGTTTTACCTGAAGCTGGTTCAGAGAACGGAACATTCATCCGGACGATTTTTTGTTCTTCGCCATCGATCTCCACATTAGAACTCAAATTGTGGGCGTTTGGCAACTTATCTTCATCTTCCAGTTCTAAGTCAGTAAACTTTTCACGACCAACTGCTCTTTCTTGGTGCTCCGTCTTCATTTTGTTCCAAAAGTCCATGTCATGCAGCCACTTTTGGGCAAAAGCATAAGAACCGTTGATGTAATCAGGATCTTCATCACCAATCAAGGCATAATCAGCAGCGTCTTCGATTTGTGGTGCTTCGGTCCCATCAACAAAGCCAATAATTGCTCGGCCTTCAAAATAACGGAAACCCTTTGTTTCATCCACGACTTCGGCAATATCGCCTAAGAAACGCATAAATTGCGTTTGTGCTTCGTAAACGACTGCTTCGTTGTTCGCACGCAAATGGAAGAATAAGTCGCCGCCAGTCGCAGGCATCTCGTATTTTGGTCCCTTTAAGCCAGTGAATTCTTCTAATTCATGCGGCTTAGGGGCATCTGGAAATAAGTAGTCAAAAGCGCCATAGCTAAAGCCAAAACTAGCCTTTAATGACGATTCGCCCGTTTTGGGGTCAGCGTCTCTGATTTTCAAAGAGCGCAAGATCGCAGTGTAACGGTCGGCAAATTCTTGGATTGCTTCCCGGTCGGCCTGCTGGTCTGCTCGCTTTAATCTCAAAACCGTAAATTGGACATGTTCGCCCACGTCTTTCCAAACATCTTGGGCTAAATTAGGATTAACACTCATGATGGAACCTCCTGCAAGTTTGGCATGGTTAATAGTGATCAACCAGTGCACTTTGATTTTAATTACACTACATATTCTAGTGGTGTGCGCCGTAAATTTCAAGCTAAATCCCTTTTAAAAATGCTATTATCTACATCTTTTATTATTTTTCTAAGCTAGTATTAATCCAAAAAAACTTCCCAGCAACTTAAAAATCACTGGGAAGCCTCAGTTTTATAGGTCAAACACACCATAACGGGCCTGCTTAGGCGAAATATCAATCGTCGTTTCATCAATTTCCGGTCGTAATTTCAAGATGAAGCGCAAACTTTTTTGTTCTTCTTCATCCAAATCGTGGGTCGTGTTGATCTTGACAATATTTCGGCCATTTGGCGCATATTCCAAAACGTTATTTTCAACTTGCGGTGTGGCTGGCTGCTGCAAATATTTGCTAACGACTGGATCTTCAGTCATATACACACTAGTCAATAGAAAAGTTGTCGCTAATCCTAACAACAAGTTTTCTTCCAAAATGCCCTTTTCTTGCGCACTGTGCGCGTCATCGCGTTCAATCAGCTGCTTAACAATACTTTCCAGCCCTGATTCGGCCACAAAGGCATATTTGCCCTGCGAAAAAGCATCCAAGACGTTCTCACCCAAATATAGCAACAAAGTGTATGGTGCCACATTGCCGTTCGTTTGCAAGGCGACACCAGCTTCGCCGTGAGCCTCACGTAATTCCTCTAATAATTCTGCTTCAAAATCCTGGGCTAAGGCAGCATGGAGTTCAGAAACACCTAAAATTTTAGCTAAACCAGAGGCGTAGTGCCGCTCAAATTGGGCAGCGTATCCTCGCATCGTATCACTTTTTAAATCAATTAAATCCTGTGCAGTATATTTTTCTGACATAATTGACCTCCTTTCACTTCTAAAACAATCGAGAACGAAAGTCTGTCGCTCAAAGATTCGTACAAAATTGTATCTCTCTTATTGTAAGCCCAAAGGAAGTGAAACGCCAGTCACCGCATTTTTTTGCAAGTCGAGTTCCAAAAATCTGTGTTACACAGTCCACGCCTGGTCCACGACCGGGATCTTCCCTTGACCGGGTGCTAACATTTTAAGGAATTCTTCCGGATCGGCTTGGATCGCCGGAAAAGTATTGTAGTGAATTGGTACTACCGTCTTAGCGTGTACTAACGAGGCCGCATAGGCTGCATCATCGCTGCCCATCGTAAAATGATCGCCAATTGGCAAAAAGGCGACGTCCACTGGTTGTTTGCGCGCCACTAGCTGCATATCTGAAAACAGACCGGTATCACCTGAAATATACAGTAGTTTGTCCTCAATTTTTAGCGCAATTCCTGTCGCAACTCCAAGCGGCAAATTAATGCCGTTGACCTCTGTCGCTGAGGTGTGCCAAGCTGGCGTTAATTTGACGTCGCCAAATGTCAAATGCACGGTCCCGCCGATATTGGGGCCTTCAGTCTGAAAGCCCTGTTGGGCAAAATACGTGGCTAAATCAGCAATCGCAACGATAGTAGCCCCAGAGCGCTCAGCAATTTCTGCCGTGCTGCCCACGTGATCATGGTGAGCATGTGTCAGCAAAATATAGTCCGGCGAGTAATCAGCGGCTGTCGTTTTAGTGAATGGATTACCGTCGATAAACGGGTCGATCAAAATTTGCTGTCCCTGCGTTTGGATCTCAATAAAAGCATGTCCGTGCCAAATGATTTTCATTACAAATATCCTCCTTTTGCTGCTGTTGGTTCCTATAATTCTCAAGTATAGTACAAGTTGCCAAAATTCTCTTCCCTTTTGCTTTAGTGGCTGTGAGTCATGGGAACAGGTTGCTGATTGCGGTCGTTGTTCCGGTCAAACAGCGGTCGCATCCTCATTTGCGATCGTTGTTTCTGCCAAACGACGACTGCAAGTGCAACAGCTGCCTTCACCCACTCACAAATAGCGCAGCCGCATTCGTGCAGTCCGCTGAATTGACCTGCTGTCTTGCTCGCCAAACTCCAGCCTGCTCCCATTTCCCAAAATCAGGGTATAAAAAAAGGGCTCGCCCCTATAATTAGAAGCAATCCCTCTTTTAATCTTTCTAGTGATATAAGTCGAAACGACCCTTAGCAAAGAGTGTCTTTGTGCCACCAGTTTCAATCAATGATTTATTCATGATAACTTTCTTCAAAGCTGAAGCTGCGTAGCCTTTAACTGACTTACCATTACCAAGAACACCAAAGGCATGTGTGTTACCGATTGAAGCAACAGTTCCTTGTGATTCATAAGTAAAGTCACCAGTTTCACGACCAGCCAATTGGTTCAAAATGTTCTTAGCTGCCAATTCACCCATTACAAGTGAAATTTGTGCTGTTGTTGGGTATGGACGATTTGATTCAGGGTCCATCACTGCTGAACAGTCACCAACAAGGTAAACATTCCGGTATTCTGGGTCACGTAAGTCACTGTCAACTGTCATGCGGCCACGACGTGCTGAGAAGCCTGATGCATCAATAACTTTGCTGCCAGAAACACCTGTTGTCCAGATGATCGTGTTAGCTGTTAATTCATCAGTTTCGCCTGTTTCAGCGTTTGTTTGGTAAACAACAGTTGAAGGCTTGATTTCTTTGATTGGTTTACCAGTCAAGAACTTAATGCCCCAGCTTTCAAGCTTAGCGATCCCATAATCAGCCAATTCTTCTGGCATCATTGGCAATAGGCGAGTAACTGCTTCAACCACGTAGATTTCGATTCGTTCTGGAGCGACATCAGCGATTTCAGCAAAGTGAGCACGGTTATCATTCAAAGCACCCAACAATTCGATCCCGGTAAAGCCGGCACCACAGACAACGATCTTCAAGTCGTCAGGATTATGAGTTTGTTTGTAATCTTCTAATTGAGCAACGATGTGATCATAAACATCAAGTGCTGTATTTACGTCAACCATTGGCAATGAGTTTTCGTCAACACCAGCGATTCCAAATGATTCAGAGCGGAAGCCTAAACCAATGATGATGTAATCGTATGAAAGTGTTTCGCCGTTGTCCAAACTAACTTCACGTTTGTCACGGTCAATTTTTTCAACAGTTGCTTGAACAAATGTGGTTACATCTGTGTCCACAACGTCTTCGATTGGGAATAAGATTTTTTCTGCTGGTTGTGTACCTGCAGCAACTTCATGCAAATCAGTTGCTTCATAGTGATAGTCGTTACGGTCTACCAATGTAACATGGAAACCACCCTTACTGCCTTGCAAAAACTTCAATGCACGCAAACCTGCGTACCCGCCACCTAAAATTACGATTTCTTTCATGGTAAATCTCTCCTTATAGTGTAAATAAAATATAGACTAGATAAGATAAAGCTTGAGCAGCTGCACCAATCGCAAGAATCTTAACTGCACAAAGAAAAGTTTCTTTTTTGACCTGTTTGCGGCTAAACATGCGCACGTTTTTAATAATGACTGGTAAAACCACTAAGGACAACAAGACTGTCCATGGTGCGATGCCGACCACAACGGCCAAGATCAATGAAAGCACTGCCATAACATTCATTATAACAAATAATCTGACAGAACTCTCTTTTCCGAGGTAATGAGATAGTGTATATCGCTGATTTTTTTCGTCTTCTTCTAAATCGCAGGTATTGTTGGCTAACATTAAGTTAGAAATCCACAAAGTATCAGGCAAAGCAATCAACAACACTCCCAAAACAGTGGACCAATTCCAGGTAAAATCTTGGTATGTATTAATGTATACACACAGCAACGTAATCATAAATCCCATCGTTGGACCAGAGAATAACTCACCTAGAGGCAAACTGGATAGCGGACGTGGACCTGAAGAATAAAAGATCCCGACCAAATAACAAAGAATTCCCATTACTAGTACCGGCCATCCGGTAACATAAGCAATTGCTACACCAATCACAACTGAAACAAGAATCATCGATATCATAAGTCCAAGTACTAACTTTAATGATAAATGTTCTCGGCCAATAATGTTAGTATTTTGCTTATAATCTTTTTCATCCACGGCATGGTAGTAGTCATTGACATTATCTAAAATATCAACAGACATGTTAAAAATAAACATGGCAAGGAAAAAGGCAACTA
The DNA here is from genome assembly GCF_022836475.1 of Ligilactobacillus pabuli. Lineage (GTDB taxonomy): Bacteria > Bacillota > Bacilli > Lactobacillales > Lactobacillaceae > Ligilactobacillus > Ligilactobacillus pabuli. Next base: position 23,379 of record NZ_BQXH01000012.1, read on the forward strand.
ACAATCCAGGATGAATTGAATGAAAATTGTACCAACTATAACATGCGCCCAAGATAAAAGGCAAGATACTAGCTGTTTTAGCTTTGATCTCAACTAATTCCAAAAAAACAGGAATGGGCAAAGTAACACCTCCTTTCAAATTACAGAGCGGAGCAAACTGGGAGGACTCGAGCACTAGTAAAGACTAACCTTTAATGCGCTTTTAGCATTGAAGGCTGGTCTTAGCTAGGCGGAAAGTCCTAGTTTGCGGAGCTCGACTAAGGCCCAGCGTCAAAAACAAATGACAATTCTCACAATCATAGCGACACTGACGCCAGGATTCAGCAAATTTTTGCCACGAGCTTTTCTTGCAGCACTCTGAAAAAAACACGAGTAAAATTAACAAAAAAATGCTAAAGTTAATTATGACTCAAAAAAGGTCGTCAAAAACCTTTCTTACTTATATTTTACTAGCAAAGTGGTCCAAATTTCAATTAAATATTTTTCACATTTCATAAAAATATGGTTTAATATAAGGTATAGACTTGTTATTAATCAGGGGCAGGAAGGAATAATCACATGTTTACATTATGGAATAAGTTTCCGCAAATCTTTAAACAATTAAAACGTGTCGATCAATTGATCGATGAAAGGATCCACACTAATAATCCAAACGTCGAAGAACTACTAACTTCTTTGACAGATGATAAAGGCAAACAATTGCGTCCTGGATTATTCTTACTCTTCAGTCAACTCGGAGGACAACAACTACATAGTGAAGAAACTTTGATCAAAATCGCTGCTTCAGTTGAAATTTTACACAAAGCAACTTTGATCCATGATGACATCATCGATGATTCACCATTACGACGTGGCAAGATCACTGTTCAAGCTAAGTACGGTAAAGACGTTGCGGTCTATGCCGGCGACTTGTTGTTCACTGTCTTCTTTAGTTTGTTGACAGAAGCAATGAACGGTTCGAAATATTTAAGTTACAACTCTCAAGCAATGTATCATTTATTAGTTGGTGAACTAAGTCAAATGCACCTGCGCTATTCCCAAACTCAATCGATCGATGATTATTTGGAAAACATCCAGGGCAAAACGGCCGCACTCTTCAAATTAGCTTGTATGGAAGGGATTCACTTTAGCAAACCAGACGAAGCTACTGAAGAACTCGCTGGTCAAATCGGCTTAAATATCGGGATTGCCTTTCAAATTTACGACGATATCTTAGATTACACTAGCAACACGACTGACCTGAAAAAGCCGGTCCTAGAAGATGTTGCCGAAGGTGTCTACTCTTCACCACTGCTTTACGCCTTCCATAAGGCACCGGCAGAATTCAAGCCATTACTCGACAAGAAACAAAATATTTCACTCGCTGAGATCCAAGAAGTTGCCAAACTTGTCGAGAAATACGATGGTGTTGGCGATGCTAAAAAATTAGCTGCACACTATACTGATTTAGCCCTAGCTGAAATTGATTCACTGACGAACCAAAAAGTTGCCAGTCAAATTCGGACTGTCGCAGTCAAATTATTAAAGCGCAACTCTTAATCAGAACATCTCAAAAAAAGACTTAGCTATTGCAGCTAGGCCTTTTTTCGTGCTCAAGTTTGCGATAGTTATGTACATAAGCTTGGGTTTCGTACTAAACTTTCCAATAGTTTGGTACATAAACTCTGTAGTCATTCCTTTCATTGAGCTATGTCCACAAATCTTTTTCTGGACCAAACTTCGAGCGACTTCGGTCCACAGATCTTTTTCTGGACCAAACTTTGAATGAATTCAGTCAACAAATCTTTTTCTGGACCAAACTTTGAGCGACTTCTGTCTACAGAACTCGCTGTACACACTACTTTCCCAAACTTCTGTCTACAGAACTCGCTGTACACACTACTTTTCCAAACTTCTGTCTACAGAACTCGCTGTACACATTACTTTCCCAAACTTCTGTCTACACCAAAAAAGCGACTGTCGCTCACTGATTTAGTGAACAACAGTCGCCATTATAATTTTAATCAAAACTCAAGCCAGAACTTTTCGCCCTGTTGCTAGAAACTTCCCCGGTCAATTCTTAACAGCTTTTGGTAGTACTCATTTTCAGCCGCTAGTTGAGCCGGGCTGCCATTTAATTTCAATTCACCATCTTCGACAAAGATCACTTGATCCATCAAAGATAAGCCCTGCAAATGATGAGTGACCCAGATCAGCGTTTTGCCTGCGAGTACCTCGACAAAAGTTTCGATCAAAGCCTGTTCCGTAACTGGATCTAGACTCACTGTCGGTTCGTCCAAAATTACCAGCGGAACATCTTGCAGTAAGATCCGTGCCAAAGCCAAACGATGACGTTCACCGCCAGAAAAACGTTGGCCCGCCTCATCGACCGGCGTATCCAAGCCCGCTGGGAGCTGGCGGATCATTTCTGCAAGTCCAACACGCTCTAAGACTTGCCACAGCTGTTCGTCTGTGGCATTTTCGTCACCAATTTTCAGGTTATTGCGCACCGTCGTATTAAACAAATACGGCGCCTGGTGGATCACGCCGACAAACTGGCTGATCTCATCACCTAAGTCGCTGACCGGCACGCCATTTAGCGTAATTTGGCCGCTGACCGGCTTTAAGTCGCCCCGTAACAAATGGATCAAGGTTGTCTTTCCCGAGCCGCTACGGCCCAAAATTGCCAGTTTTTGACCTTGTTCAAGCGACAGGTCAATATTTTCTAAGACGTTTCTGCGGCCGTCCGGATAACTAAAACATAAGTCGTTCACTGCTAGTTTAAACGGCGCCTTTAGCCCCGCTGCCAGCTGCTTAGGGTCCGCCACAGTCTCTTGCTTCGTCGGCGCTTCATCCGTGGACAGATCATTGAGTCGACTCAGTGAGTCCTGATAAATATCCGTCTCTGCGGCTGCTCCTGGAATCTGAGTGAACGCGTCACTGATCGGGAAAATCACCAAGACAAAGGCTGCAATCCAGTTCGCGGCCCCGCCGTGGTTGCCCGGAAACTGGAAGGCTGCCCAACAAACGATGACCACCGTCACAACCGCTACGACCAGCTGAACCAGCAAGTTTCGCAAGTTTTCGTGCTGCTTTAACTCGTGATTGACAGCTCGCAGCTGCCCTTCTTGCGCGTCATGCTGCGAAACGTATTCTTGTCCGCGCTGACTGAAGATCCAGTCGGACACGCCCAAAACGTTATCGGTCAAACCACCGTACAACTTATTTTTGATCTGCTTTTGCTGCTCTTGCTTGGCACCGTTGACCAATAAGGCCACCAGCGGCATCAAGATCGTCAAAACTCCCAGCAATAACAACATCGCTAGTGCGAAAAACCAGGAGAAAAAGCCGAGTGCGATCACGATCACGGCGTACAACAACCAGCCGACGATCGTGGGAAAAACGGTCCGCAAGTACAAGTTTTGGATGTGGTCGATGTCATCGGAAAAGACGCCCAAAATATCGCCAGTCTGATGCTTATCTTTAAAGAAGACCGCATCTTTTTCCAAGACGTTGTACAAACGCAACCGTAACTCACTCGTTAATTTCAGGACCCAGTTATGACTGGTCAGCCGTTCGATATAACGAAAGACCGGCCGGCCGATCCCGAAAGCTCGGGTCAACACGATCGGCACATACACGACCAGAATGTTTTCCGGCAATGAAGCTGACCGTGAGATCAAATAACCTGAGTTAAACATCAAGGCTCCGCCGCAAAAGAACGTCATGAAGCCCAAAAACAGGGCCAGCACAAGTGTCTTACCGTATTTAGTCAGATATGGCTTGATCCAAGTATCATTTTTCAATAAGCTAAAAATTTTCATTTAGATCCTCCCCATCGCATGACTTAACTTCACTAAGGCGCCGTCTGCTTGTTTCAGCTCGGTCAAACTACCTGCCTCGGCTACTTTCCCGTGGTCCAACACGACTACTTGGTCCATCTCGTTTAACCAGTGCAAACGGTGGGTCGCAAAGATCACCAGGTGATTTTCCATTAGCGGCAGCATCTTTTCTTTCAATTCAACTTCTGTTTCAATGTCCAAATGCGCAGTCGGTTCATCAAATAAGATGATTCGTCGGCTCTGGTCCAAAAAGGCCCGCGCTAAGGCGATCCGCTGTGCCTGGCCCCCGCTCAAACTCCGGGCGCCTTCACCAATCACGGTCTCCAAGCCGTCCGGCAAATCAGCGACTAAGTCCGTCAAGCCGACAGTTTCAACCGCTGCAGCCACCTGTTCATCAGTAGCATCTTGCTGGTAAAAAACGATATTTTCTCGCAAAGTTTGGTGGAAAATATAGGGCACTTGTGGGATGTAGATCAGTTGCTTTTGCCAGTCAGCTTGTTTGAATGAGTCCAGCGCGATTCCGTTATACGAGATCTCGGCTTGGTCCGGCTGCAAAAAGCCGCTCAACAAGTTGATCAAAGTCGACTTGCCTGACCCGCTCAAGCCCACGATGCCGACCTTTTGAAAGCCGTGCAGCTGCAAGTCAAACTGGTTGACCTGTTGGGCTTGGTCATAAGAATGCTGCATGTTTGTAATCGTTAATTGACTAGCAGCGTCCCACTGTGGTAATTCCTGCGGCTCGGGTAATTGTTCGTCGTAATCCAAAATTTCATTGATGGCGCCAAAAGCATTCTTCCCGTTTAAGGTCGCGTGATAGTCATTAGAAAAATCACGGATCGGTAAAAAGTACTCTGGACTCAGGGTCAAAATCACCAAAGCCGGGTACAACAACATCGTTCCGTTGATCAAACCCAGTCCTAAAAAGACTGCCACTACCGCGATCGATAAAGTCGTAAAGAAGTCCAAAGCGAAAGTGGATAAGATCGCGATCTTTAAGGTACTGATCGTAGCCTTCCGGAATTTTTCACTGGTTTTGAAAATACTGTGCCCATACTTTTTACTGAGGCCAAAGAACTTCAGCGTATCAATGCCCCGCAATGAATCAACAAAGTGGTTCGCTAAAATTTGGTAGGATGCGTACTGTTTGTCAGCTTTATCCTGGGCTGCATAACCCAAAATAATCATAAAAATAACATCCACTGGTAAGATCACCAGTAAAAAGGCTGCAGCTTTCCAATCAAAACAGGCAATAGCAATCAAAATTACAAAGGGGATCAGTATCATATTGATCATTTTGGACAAGGATAAACTCAGGTAGTCTTCGACTTGGTCGATCCCTTCTAGAGCCATTGTCGTCACATTCCCAGTCCCCTGCTTTTGCGTGATTTCTGGACCAACGCGAAAGACTTTCTCTAATAATTTATTCCTGATCTCCTGGGAAGCTTGACTCGCAAACTTATCCAACCGCTGCTGTTTTATGTATATACACAAGTGTCGCAGCAGGTATAGTAAGACGAACCATACCAGCCACGATATTTGTGCAGATAACGGATGCCCATTCCACAAGCTCACGATTGCTCGTGAAATTGTGATCGTCTGACCAATGATTGCGACAGACTGGAGCAATGTCAACAGCATTAGCAAGGACAAAATTTGTTTTGCCCCCGGGATCTCCATTATCTTTTTATCTAACATTTTTTATTTTGTCTCCATCTCTAAATGAGCCAACTAGTGACTTGTCTCTTGGACTTTTGTCGCTGTTTTTTTAGTAGAAACACGTTTTCTGAAGATGTAGTAAGTCCAGCCAATGTACAGTAAAACAATTGGCAGCATGGTGCAAACTACGATCGTCATGACCTTCATCGTATATGGTGAAGAAGATGAGTTTTTGATCAACAAATCAAACTTCGAGTTCGTTGAGCTGATCATCAAACGAGGGAATAGTCCTTGGAATAACAAGGCAACCAAGGAAACTAAAGTTAAACCACTCGCTGTAAAGGCCAAGCCTTCTTTGTTTTTGAGGACTCCGATATGAGCGATGACTGACAATAAGACGATCACCACTAACAAACTCAATGTTGCGACCAAATGACGGTCAAAGAAGTCTGTTTGGAAATACATCAAAACGGCAAAGGCAACCAAGCCAACATACAAAACTGGGTACAAAACTTCACCGTACTTTTTGACGCGACCACGTAATGGCCATTCTGTCTTCAAACCGATGTAGTTCAACCCATGCAAGTAAGCTAAAAGTGTCAAGGCAACTCCGCCAACGATCGAGAAGAGGTTAACGTAGTCTGTAAAGCCGGCCCACACGTTACCGTGAGCATCGAGCGGCATACCTTGGACTAAACTAATAAACATGATGCCAAACATAAATGGCACGATGAAACTACCAATGGCAAGTGTCCAGTCCCAGATATGCTTTTTGTCGGCAGAAGTCCGTTCGCGAAATTCAAAGGAAACCCCACGAATGATCAAGCCAAACAAAATGATAAACAAGACTAGGTAGTAACCAGAGAATAATGCTGAATACCAGTATGGGAACGAAGCAAACATTGCCCCACCAGCTGTGATCAGCCAAACTTCATTTCCGTCCCAAACCGGTCCGATCGAAGCAATCACTTGGTCACGTTCGTCATCATCTTTAGCCAAAGTGACAACAGACATCCCGACCCCATAGTCGAAGCCTTCCAAGAAGAAGAAGCCTGCAAATAAGACACCAATAATAATAAACCAAATTAATTGTAATGTTGTCATTATTCAAATGCCTCCTTACTAAATGGATCAACGTCTGCATCAGAGCTAAGCGGTGCGTTTAAAGTTACACTATCATCGTCTTCTGGGCCCTTCTTCAATTCTTTGACAACTAAAGCAACCATCACGATTGCCAAGAAACTAAATAAGCAGAAGTACACGATATTTGAAGTTAGCAATGAACCCACTGAAACGTTAGGCGACACACTATCTTTAATGGTGAACAAGCCGTAAACAGTCCATGGATAACGACCTAATTCTGTGACTAACCAGCCGCAAGTATTAGTAATAAACGGCACGAAGGTAAAGAGTCCTACGATCCACAGCATCCATTTTTGTCTAAACAGCAACTGGCTCTTCTTGCGGGCAAAGAACAGTCCGATGACCGCTACACCCAGCATTGCCATGCCGAATAATGCCATGATATGGAATGACCAAAAGAGGGTATTAACTGGTGGATAGTAGTTATTTTGATCCCCGTATTTAGCCTGTAACTTCTTATTAGCTTCATCCATCCCTTGAATTGAGCCAGATGGCTTATGGTAAGACAAGAGACTTAACATGTAAGGGATCTTGATGCTGAATTTATCTTCATGGGTCTTAGTATCCATAAAGTCAACTAATTTCCATGGAGCAGGGTCAGCTGTCGTATGCTTTTCCCCTTCAGTTGCAGCAAATTTCATTGGTTGGTCTTCAATCAGAGCTTGCATTTGCAAGTCCCCAGCAGCGAAGACTGCCAGTGACCCAACTAAACCAACGACTAAGCCAAGTTTTAATGAACGTTTGAAGAAATCAGTTTCCTTTAACTTCTTATTCAACAATTTGAAAGCAGACATCCCGGCGATCAAGAAACCACCCATCGTGATCGCACCTGCGATCGTGTGGCCAAATTCATACCAGGCCTGCGTATTAGTGACTAATTCCGGGAAGCTCGTCATCACAGCACGGCCGCCTTTGATTGCATACCCAGTTGGGTGTTGCATAAAGGCATTCGCAGTAATGATCCAGAAAGCAGACAGCATTGAAGCAGCTGTCACCAGCCAAATGAAGGCCACGTGCAAACCTGGTTTAACAGTCTTCCAGGTAAACATCCAGAGACCCAAGAAAGTTGACTCCATAAAGAAAGCCAACAAAGCTTCAATCGCAAGCGGGGCTCCAAAAATGTCCCCCATAAAACGTGAGTAATCCGACCAGTTCATTCCAAACTGGAATTCCTGAATGATCCCTGTCACAACACCGACAGCAAAACTAAGCAGGAAAATGTTGCCCCAGAACTTAGTCATGCGTAGATACATCTTATTTTTGGTGCGTACAAACATTGTTTCCATAATTGCAACTACTAATCCTGTTCCGATAGTAAAGGGAACGAAGAAAAAATGGAAGATGGTCGTCATCCCAAATTGAAAACGCGCCAAACTTAGAATATCCATTCACAATTCCTCCTTTATAAAATTTTTATAAATTAACCATTCTTACTATACACCGAAAATCACAAAAAACCAATTACCTAAGTAATTTAATATTGTCCAAGATTTAACTTTTAAAAACCGGTTGCACAAATTTGGTGTAACCACGGGCTTTACGCCAGTTTTTGCTATGACTTAGAATTTTTTGAAACAAGCAGCTAGTGGTTGGCGTGAATGTGTGGTTCTGAATTATGGTTGCTTCCTGTTCTTTTAACCAGTCGCCCGCCATGGGGGCAACTTCGCCTGGCTTGCCCCCAGTCTCCTGCCAACTGGGGGCAACTTTGCTCGACTTACACCCAGTCGTCCGCAATACTTCCGTCTTATTTTATATTTGGCCCGTCTTTTTACAATTTTTGGGGCCAGACTCTTGCTCTGGTGCATACTTTGCTCGACTTTGCTCCAGAGGGGAGCAGTCTGGCCCCTTCTTTCCCATTCTTGGGGCCAGACTGCTTTCGTTTGCCCCCTCCTTCCTCGCTTAAAACAAAAACCTTAGCGTTCTAGCAACTAACTTGCACAACACTAAGGTTTCATTTCAAACTATTGTAATTTTATAGCTGGTCTAAAGTATCTGAAGCTAGCGATGGGAACAGATAAACTAGACGACCCATTTCAGCGGGACCCCAGCCAAATTCAACTGCTGGTAAAATTGAGTTGATCGCGTCATCAGCTTTTTCGCTGACTTCGGCGGCACCCACAACTTTGTGGTCAGCATCATAAACTAAGGTTAACTTCGCATAGTCTTCATTGTCGACCAAACGGTACCAGCCGCCCATCAAGTCGTTTTCTTGCACACTATGATCAGCGGAATCTGCCACATCAGCGGCATTCACACCAACTTGGGCGATCCGTGGTGAAGTAAAGACAACTGATGGAATTGCTGGGTAATCAATTGCTGCATCTGTCACGCCACTGAATAATTTCATCAAATAAGTTGTCTCATAAATTGCTGTCGGAGTAAGTTTTGGCTGCTTTTTGTCCAGCACATCCCCGGAAGCATAAATGCTGTCGACACTAGTTTGCAGATGGTCGTTGACTTCGATGCCGTGTGCGTTATATTTGACACCCACTTCGTCTAAGCCTAAGTTTTCAACGTTCGGGATCCGGCCAGAAGCATCTAAGATCCAATCAGTCGTTAAGCTTGCGCCATCGCCGTAGCTAACTGTATATTGGTCACCTGCTTGGGCAAATTCAGCCACCTTGGCGCTGCGAACAAACTTCACCCCACGTTTCTCCAAATCAGCAATCACGTGTTCCACATATGGCTGGTGGAATGAACGTAAAGCCTTGTCAGCGTGCATTAAAACTGTAACTTGTGCCCCCGCTGCGTTGGCGATCGTGGCAAATTCCATTCCGATGTAGCCACTGCCAATAATAGTAATGTTAGCAGGCAAATCTGTTAACGCCATAAAGTCGGCACTGTCGTGAGCTAAATCTGTACCAGGAATGTCCAAACGATGTGGTCGTAAACCAGTGGCGAGCACGATCTTGGCTGCAGTCTTTTCAGAGCCATCCACCACGACGGTGTGCGCGTCTGCTAGTTTCCCAGTCCCATGAATCATTTCAACACCTGCATCTGCCAGCAAACCGCTGATAAAATCAGGTAAGCCGTCAATGACTTCATGTTCGTGCTTGACGTTTTCGGCCCAGTTAAAAGTTAAGTCGCCGCTCACGATATCCTTCATCCGTTCTTGGAAACGGACCAGTTCAACGGGTGCGTCTAAGGTAATTTTGGCGTTGCAACCGCGGTTCGGGCAAGTGCCCCCGATTTTATCGGCTTCGATGACACCGACTTTGTAACCCTTAGCGGCTAAAGGAATCGCCCCATCGAACGTACCGTGACCTGCACCTAGATACAAAACATCATATTGATAACCATTTTCTGGCATGAATTTAACTTCCTCTCTGATTAATTCAAATATCTAACTATTACGGTCACTTTACACCTGGCACGAACTGAAATGCAAAAAATCAGCTTGTTAAAATTAACGCATGACTTCAGTCAAATGCAGCTGATCGTCAATATCGTAAAAATGCGGGTGTTGCCAGTTCAGCATCTCATCGGTCAGTTGATACTTGGTGATGCCCAAGCGATGATACGGCTCAAAATAATAGCTGCGCGATTCCAGGCAAGTCGCCGAGCGGTAGACCGAATATGTCTGTTGGTAGCGGCTCAGCTTTGGAACTGTGACACTGTTTAACAAATGCCAGCTGCTGATCACCGCTTCTTGTTCGTTTTTAGGCTGGTCCGTTTTATCCCGATAGTAGGCAGCACGGATGAAGCGGCCCGTTGGCGTGTAAGCAGAAGTCGGGACCTTTTTACCCGCAAACCGACCAGTCCCGCTTTGAGCAGCGACCTTGGATGGGGCCGTCGTTTGCAAGTCTGCCCTCAAATTAATGTAGTCGCCCAATTGTTCCACCTGATGAGCGAAGTCAAAGGCGTTGGTCACAACTCCCAACGGATTTTCGATGACATTCATCGGCTGCACGGTCGGTTCAATGATCACACACCGGCCGGTCCGGTCCGTGGCGGCGTAGTGCAATTCCGGATAGCCATAGGGGATCTGGGCGTGCTTGCCGCTCATTAAACTAATTTCAGGCAAATGCTCAATAATCTCCGCCACGGACTTAAAGTTGCCCATCAAATAAAACGGCAACTCATATGGAGCCAGCTGCTGAGTTTCGGGGCGGGGGTCGTCATACAAATGAGTGCCGTTTCTAAAGGTCAGTTTTTGGACACTCAAGCCCCACTCATTGACACCATCGCTCATATCGATCGCCGCTTCCTTGCCGCGCCCAACGCCAATGATCGCGTAGCGGTTAGTCACCGTTTGCCCGTCAAAATCCCGGACCCACTGATAGTTTCTGGGTGAAAAGACCGGTCCAGACTCAAGCTCATGCCAGTCCATCGTCCGCGAAAACAAGTGGGTGCCATCCTGTGCAAGTTGTAAAATACTAGTACACATATCACCTCTCCTTTGCCAGTTTAATACTTTCATTATCACCGATATCCAGTCAAATTCAAAGCAGTTAGCTTAACAAACTGAACCTGCCAAATCAGTTGGAGTACAATAAAAAGCCTGTCAACACCGAGCCGTGTTCTTTTAACCAAAGAACAGCATCTGCGTTAACAGGCTTTAATTTGTCACACGATCTCACGTTAATTTTGAGGCTGCATGACACCTTCATCATATTTTCTTAATACTAAGTACATCACGACATAAATCGCTAATGGGATCCAGACGAAGTTCAAATCGATCATTCTGATCGTGGCTGCGTTTTGCGCCTGGTTGGCCACATAGCCCGAAGCGTCAAACATCATCGCGGTGATCAAACCGCCGATTCCGAGGCCCAGGTTAACGCCCCAATCACTAGTTGACGCTAACAAACCTTCAGCTTGGATCCCCATCGTTGTCCCGAAGGCGATCGTATCGGCGATCATGATAGAAACTAGGCCGATCACGATCCCGTTTCCGATCGAGTTAACGAAGATCCCGGCAAAGGTGATCCCCAAAATTTTGGTATAGGCACCCAATCCAATAATCAGCTGCCCGACTAACTCGATCATGATTCCGTGTGACATCGTTGCTTTTTTACTTCTAACTTGAGTAAAGCGCAAGATCAGCAGGACCCCAATGATCGACGCTAAGGTGAAACTGTTGGCAATCGATACCAGGTGGTCATTGTTGTAAACGTATTTGAAGTAGTAAATCGTCGTTTGGTTCTTAATGGCCGTTGATAACCAGTACAAGAAAACGACCACTGACAAAATGATCCACGGCTGGTTGTGCCGCAGCATGTTTAAGACTTTGCTCAACGGCTGGTGATTCATTTCTTCGTTAGTATGGCGTTCACGGACTTGGAAGAACGTGTTTAAGATCAAAACCAACGAGATGATCCCAAAAATAATCACTGTCCCCAAGAAACCTTTACGCTGGTCGCCTTTCCCGATCAATTGAACCAACGGGATCGTGAAGGTCGCTACTACGACTTGGACCAAACTGCCAAAGAATTGACGGATCACACCTAAAATGGTGATCTCCCGGTCATTTTCGGTCATTGTTGGCAAAATCGAAGTCACTGGCAAATTAACTGCCGTATACAGGAAACCTAAGCCCAGGTAAGTCACGTAAGCCCAAGCAAGTTTACCGCCGCCAGAAAAATCAGGCGTCACAAAGGTCAAAATTGCCACCAGCACATACGGTAAAGCATACCAGAGGAAAAACGGCCGACTCTTCCCCCATTTGGAATGGGTCCGGTCGATCATTAGACCTAAAACAACACTTTCGATCACATCCATCGCCCGCGCGATCGCAAATAAGATCCCGACATCCCGCGCTCGTAAACCATACACATCCGTGTAGAAAAATAACAGGTAAGAACCCATCATTTGAAAAATCAGGTTATCGGCGGCATCGCTTAAACCATAGCTGATCCGCTCACCCCAACCTGTTTCGTACTTTCTATTCATTTCCCTACAAATCCTTTCTTAATTTCAACGCTAACTTTTAGCGCCTTTCCTCGGCCAAAAACTCTGTTAATGCTCGCCTTCTAACCGAGTGACTCCGCTCTGTTTTCTTAGTCGAGCTACTCAAAGCAGGACTTTCCGCCTAGTCAAGACCAGCCTTCAATGCCTAGCCCGCATTAAAGGCCAGTCTCCACTAGTGCTCGAGTCCTCCCGCTTTGCTCCGCTCTGTTTTCTTCGTTCTATGTATGAAAAAATCCGGGTCACTAACCTGCCCGGATTTGCCAAACATTATTACTATTCCACCAACAACTTAGTCCTTGTTACTGAGTTCATCGTAAACTTTGCCGCCAACCAAATCATTGGTCCACATCCAAACCATATGGCCGACTAATTCAGAGAGGTGTTCGTCTTTAGGTTGTTCCTTAGCTGATGGGACAACGTTCAAGGCTGGCATTACACCCAAGTGGAAGACTGCCCAAACACCGATTCCATACCAAGTTCCGTGGCCTTTAGTAATTGCGGGGAATTTGTGGCGTAATAGTTCGTAGATCACTGCCCAGGAAACGGAAAAGCCGTAGTGCATGATGAAACCAGGCCATTCGATTTCATGACCAGAAAATGTGTATTTCTGACGAAGAACTTGGTCAGACAGGCCTAACATCCGCATGGTCTTGTATGGTGGGTTTTCTGCGTCCCGTTCTTCTGTCCGAGGTGGGAAGACATTTTCCCAACCCATTTTAACTAAACCAGAGATCAGCCCAGCGGCGATCCCGGCACCGATTGCTTTTTTAACACTAACTGCCATTCAAAATTCCTCCTCGTTCTATTTCTTTGTTAATAATTCTAACAAATAGTAAGTATAAATTCAAATTCATTTAGTCCATAGGTTAATTAAAGGCTAAATTTCAGCTTTTTTCAAAGAAAACGACTTCAGATGTCCGAAAAAGACCGCTTCGCCTGGAAAATGGGCCCAGATTGCACTCCAATGAGCTATTGGTCGCTGAGATCAAAAATAGTCCACCAATGCTAGCGAACTATCTGCTGACTGCTTATTTGGAAATATCTTTCAAAATAAAGACAACGTGGTCTTTGTTGTGCAGCTTTTGTTCAGTCACGCCTTTTTTGGCTTCTTTGCCGTTCACTTCATACACCCAATACTCATCTAGGTCTGGATTCTGGGCATGTCCCTTAATCTCAGTCACCATCTGCTGCTCAAGCTTGACGTGCCAAGCTTTCTTTAGCCCTTGTAAAACGTTGGAGCCTGGCTTAACAGTGACCGTCTTTTTAGCCAGTGCTTTATTTTCATGCTTGAGCTGATAACTGACCCGGAGTGTTTTTTCCTGCGGCTGTTGCGTTTGATTACCGCCCGCACAACTCGCTAAAACTACTGTGGCCAACAACGTCACAATTATCATTAAACTCTTTTTCATCTTGCTCAGTCCCTCTTATTTTGTTTTAAAGCCATAATTTTAAGCACTGCTTGCTGGTATTCATCCAAGTATTCACTGGGCGTACCGGCAGCTTGTTCTTGCTGATACTTTTTCTGTAAAAAGTCGACGATCTCTGGGTTAAATTCCCGGACCAGCCGCCCCACCGCATAAGCTGCAGTCGCGCGAATAACGGGTCGTGGATCTTGGTCAAGTACTGCCAAAATTTGTGGGAGCGCACTGCGGTCACCCAAATTAGCGAGCGCGATCAGTGCGTTGCGCTGCAGCGGCTTTTTTCCACGCCAGGACCCGGCTAGCGGACCAAACCGGTCTTTGAAATCCCGGTTAGTGATCGTCAGTAAGGGCACGAGCTCTGGAGAAACGACCTCGGGATCTGGTTCCATTTCCGGGTGAAAGTGAAAGTCTTTGCCCCGGTTAAACGGACAAACTAGCTGGCAAATGTCGCACCCATAAATCACGTTATGGATCAGCGGCCGAAACTCGTCAGGCATTAACCCCTTCGTTTGCGTTTGGTAAGACAAGCAGCGTTGCGCGTTCAACCGCCCGTCCCCGAGCAGCGCACCCGGTGGACAATAATCGATACAGCGGGTGCAATCCCCGCACTGTGATTCTTGCGGCTCGTCTGGTTCAAACTCAATGTTAGTAATAATTTCGCCCAAATATACAAACGACCCAAATTTCTCCGTGATCAGCAAACCGTTTTTGCCGATGAAACCTAGGCCAGCCCGTTGCGCCACGGCTACATCCACGAGCTCGCCGGTATCGACCATCGGCTTAAAAGTCACGGACTCATCTGCCAGCGCGGTGATCTGCTCGATCAGCTGCGTCATTTTGTCCCGCAAGATCTGGTGGTAATCAGCTCCCCATGAGGCTCGGGCAAAGTGTCCCCGCTTTTGTTTCGTTCGCGGCGGGCGGGTCCGCATCTTAGTCGGATACGCCAACGCAATGGCAATAATCGAACGCGGCTGGTCAAAAATCAAATCAGGATTAAGTCGTTCGTCCAAGTTTTGGTGCTCGAACCCTGAAGTATGTCCGGCAGCTTTTTGGGCCAACAAACTCGGGCGCAAGTGTTCAAAATTTTCTGCCGTCGTAAAGCCGATTTGATCGATTCCAATTTCTTGGCTAGCCTGAATGATTTTTTCCTTCAGCTGTGCGTTAACCATCGCCTTCACCTCGCTTTGTTTTAACTAGTCGAGCTCCATGAAACAGAAAGTGCCGATTATGCTCGCTTTTTCCCGTTTCACTCCACTCTGTTTTACTTTAATTATACAATGTGACTCGCTAAACTTTAAGCATTTCTGATTATTTTTGTTAGGATCTACAGTAGGTTTCCGCATCAGAAATAAATCCATCTAAGTGAGGCGGCTTTGCTGGAAAACTGAGGGTTACTTTGCCTGACTTACACACAGTTGAGCATTAACTGGGGGTTACTCTCTCTGACTTACACACAGTTGAACGTTAACTGGGGCTTACTTTCCCCGACTTACACACAGTTCATCAACAAACTATGGGCTTCTTCCTGCTCAATGACGCTATTTTCCTATATTAACGCTTCCAAAAAAGTTGTAAAATAGTAGATAATTTTATGACTTTAAGGAGGATCACCATGGATTTAGAGAAATATTTAATTGGAACTTGGGAATTAGTTGATTACAAATTTAGTGAAGCTGGCAATCCAGAACCGCTAGGACCCAACCCTAAAGGATTTTTGATGTACACTACTGACGGTTTTGTTTCCGCACAAATGATGAAGCAAGGCCGCTCTAGTTATCAAAGCGGTAACTTACACTTAGGTTCAACTGAAGAAATGGCTGAAGCTGCTGCGGGCTATTTAGCCTATGCCGGCAAATTTGCCATCACAGGCTTTGACAAAGAAACAAACACAGTTTCTCTCGAACATCATATGGACGTTAGCATGAACCCCACTTGGTTGGGAGAAACACAAAAACGCTTTGCCACCTACAAAGACGGTCTCTTAAATATCCATGCGGACGTCAATGATGCTCAATTAATTTGGAAAAAAATAGAATAGTCGGAATAATTTCTGACCTGCTATAAAGCAACAGGAGAGACTGGTAATGCTAGTCTTTCCTGTTGCTTTTTATTTTGCAGAGATTATCAAATAGAAGCGCGATCCAGGTACAACTGGATGCAAGTTTGTCATTCTTTTAACCAGTCTCCAGCCAACTGGTGACAAGTTTGCTGTTCTTTTAACCAGTCTCGACGCAACTGGTGACAAATCTGCCATTCTTTTAGCCAGTCATAAGCTCTGGCTCATATTTTGCCTGACTTTGCTCCAGAGTGATTCAGTCTGGAGCTTACTTTTGCAAATTTGGGGCCAAACGCTTTTAGTCTGGACCCCCTTTTGCTAATCTTGGGGCCAAACGTACTGAGTCTAGCCCCTCCTTTACTGATTTTAGGGCCAAACATACTCAGTCTGGCCCTTCTTTTCCCATTCTTAGGGCCAAACTACCACCATCGCTCCGACCCAGCTCCAATTTGCACACCTAATTCAAAATTTTAAATACGCCCCTCCCAAAATACTCCCCCCTCTTACTTCACGCAAAAAAAAGCACAGCCCCCAACTTGAGAGCCATGCTTCATTGCTTTAATTTCATTAATTTTAAATTTGCTTAGTATGAATGATGTGCATTCCAGTACTGTTGAGCAGCTTGCCATGAGCCATAACGAGCAGTGACATATTGCTGAGCAACACGGTCCTGGTTAGCGCGGGAGTAATCACCGTTCAACTTATCAGATGATAATTGGTAAGCACCGATGTAGATCCCGTTTCTTGCATTGTAATCTCCGCTAGATTCGCGCGCCATGATAAATTGGCGAGCAGCTGCTTCTGAACCAGAAACGTTAGCAGTTGAACGTTGTGGTTGGGCAGCGCGTTGTTGCGGCTGTGCCTGAGCAACTGGAGCTTGCGCTTGTTGTTGTGGTTGAGCCGCTGGAGTTTGTGCAGCAGCTGGTGCTTGTTGTTGCTGAACTGCAGCCTGTGTTTGTT
Organism: Ligilactobacillus pabuli; assembly: GCF_022836475.1. GTDB lineage: Bacteria > Bacillota > Bacilli > Lactobacillales > Lactobacillaceae > Ligilactobacillus > Ligilactobacillus pabuli. The sequence continues at coordinate 40,346 of NZ_BQXH01000012.1, forward strand.
GTGGTTGTTCAACCACTTTCACGTTCCCTTTCTTGTCGATTTCTAGCTTTTGGCCAGGCAAGATAAAGTTCACGTCAGCTAATTTGTTAGCTTTTTCGATGGCAGCGACTGTTGTATGGTGTGCCAAGGCGATATCCGAAACTGTGTCACCAGCTTTAACGGTAACTGTATCGGCGTTGGCAGCAACTGATCCTGCAGCGAACAAACCTGCGGCAGCTGTTAGTGAAAGTAAAGTCTGTTTGATATTCTTTTTCATGATCTGTTGGACACTCCTATAATTACGATAAATTTTGATAACAAGTTTCGTCGAACTAACTTCAATTGATTCAACGTCACCTAGTATAGCTAATCAATGTAACATTTAAATACCAAACTATTTACCATTTACGCCGTTTTTGCAAAAAAACTATCATTTTGCAACATTTAGTAATATTTACTAAATAAATTTGCCCAAATCCAGCTAACAAATCCAGTCAGAACAGTCTGCAGCCCTAGATTTCTTTTATAACAAAAATCGGTCTCTCAGCCCTAAATATTACAAAAAGTTTTTTATTTCACAAAAAAAGCCGGTCACTTAACCGACTTTGTCCTTGCTTTTCTTCCAAAATTTCTGACTTCTTTACCCACAGTTTTTTCTGTCACAAGTAATTATTGTGGATGGGAAGTCTTTCTTTGCCCCTGCTTAATGGCGTCTTGAATCGCAGTGTATTGCAAATGCGCAATCTTTTCGAACCCATAGGCAGTGACGTTCTCACGTGAATTAGTCACGCGTTGATCTTGATGTTTGCCGCGGTATCCCCGTAAATAAGGCGCAACAAAAGCATCAAACTCGACTTCATCTCCACGTTGGAGCGGTTCTAGCCGATAAAACTCGGCAATACGTTCCATCCAAATTTGGTCCGCTACGACTTCATTTTTGCCGTCCGCTTTGACGTGAGCGACGGCCACATATTTCTTGTTATTATGACTAACATGGACGTAATTAGCGACAAAATGATGTTTTTTCTGGTCATGTAAGAGGCTCATTTTAGTTTGTTGCGTGCGCTCATGCTGCTTTTTTTGCTGAACTGCTACGTTTTTAACCGGATCAAAATGTCTCACCTGGTGGATATCTTCTAAGCCGTAGTCCACCGTCACCACACCCGTTTGCGTAGGATTTCTGCGATAAACATTGACCCGCGCACTAAATTCCACTTCGTCGCCAACTTCTAACGGCCAGACCTCAATAAATGCAGGATATCTTTGGAGCCAAACATGGTCCGTCACTTCAGTTAGCTCTCCTTTAAATTTTAGTCTGACATTTTCGACCATCAGATATTTTTGCTCAGCAGTGGCCGACGAATAATTCGCTACAAAAGTGTGGCGTTTGAAGTCGTGCAGTTCACGCAACTTTTTTCGTGAAACTGCATCATCTCCCGCTCGCATAAACATCAACTCACTTTCGCTTTAAACCCAGCTATGACTGACTATGTTTCTTTCCAGTGTCCGAATTCACGATAATGATGATTTTCATCCGTTGCCTCTTTTTCATCTATTTTGCCAAATGTAGTCCCGCTAATTCTGTCAATTAACCAACTTTGTCCTTGCTTTTCTCTTGGTTAGTTAAACGGATTATAGTAGCGTCCGCCGTTCACCTGAAATAACGCAATTCCCAACACGATCAAAACGACCGTGAAAAAGATCAACCCGTAATCCAGTTTTGCTAACGGGTGTGACATATACCAGGTCCGTTTCTTTTGCGTGCCAAAACGGCGCAAGCGCATGGCCCGCGTCGTGACTTCGATCCGGTCAAGCGATGAAAAGACCAGCGGCAATAAAATTTGCGAGCTGCCCTTCACCCGTTGCCAGATGCCTGCCTTCTTTGAAATTTCCAAGCCCCGTGCCTGTTGCGCCAAACTGATCTGTTTGAACTCGCGCATAAAGTCTGGAATGTAGCGCAGCGACAATTCGACCGCGTAACAGATCTTGTAAGGGATCTTGATGCGGTTCATCCCCGCCGCCAGCTCAGAGGGATCCGTAGTGTACAAAAATGCCAAGATCAGCGGCACGATAAAAATATATTTCAACGTCATGTTTAACAAATAAAATAATTCTTCAGTCGTAACGACAAAAAAGCCGCTGCCAAATAAGACGTGACTGCTGCCGTAAATTTCGGCGCCGTAGTGTGGGCTGAACACATAAACTAAGACCAGGTTTAACAAGGTAAACCCAATAATGGCGTAGACTAAACCGCGCACCTGCCGCCACTTCAACCGGGCTGCAGCGTAAAAAATGAAGGCAAAGGCTGTCAATAAAACTAAGTAGCGCGTGTCATAACTGACCATCCCGATCGCCGACAGTCCCAACAAGATCACGATTTTGGTGGTCCCGGATAACCGGTTGATCCACGGAGCCCGCTGCTGCGACCCGGCGATTGGCTTCGGGTCAGTTTTCAACTTGGTAGGCATGCTGCTTGCTCCTTTCGTAGGCGGTAAATTTTTCGGCAAAGCTGATGGCGTCGGCGATCCCCGCCTTTTGGGCCAAGGTCTGTAAGCTCAAATGCGACAGGTGAGCCTGTTTGATCACGGCTTGATCCGTCAAAACTTCTGCCGGTGGGGCCTGGGCCAAGAAACGTCCCTGGTCCAAGACGAGTGCCCGGTCCGCGTAACTTAACATCAGGTTCATGTCGTGAGTCACCATGACGACCGTCACGCCAAGGTCGCGGTTCAAGTCCGCCAAAAAGTCCATCATCTGGGCATAATGCGCGAGGTCCTGACCTGCTGTCGGTTCGTCCAAGATCAAGATCTCGGGTTCTAACACTAAGACTGCCGCGATCGTGACCCGTTTTTTTTGCCCGAAACTTAACGCGGACAGTGGCCAATTACGGTATGGATATAAGCCGGTAACTTTTAAAATTTTGGCGACACGCGTCTGCTGTTCGTCAGCGGGAACGTGGCGTAACTTCAAGCCTAAGGCAACTTCCGCAAACACCATCGTCTGCGACAACATCTGGTTGGGGTCTTGCAAAACGTAGCCGATCCGCTCGGCCCGCTCTTTGACAGATAACTGCTCTAGGGGCTGAGAACCTAAGGTTAAACTACCAGATCGCGGAGTCAAGAAACCTGTGATCAGGTTGATCAGTGTCGTTTTGCCGGTCCCATTTTGGCCGACTAAAGCTACCATTTCCCCCGCATTGATCGTGAAGTCGAAATTCGTAAAGAGCGGCGGCTGTCCCGCGTAGCCAAAGTTCAAGCCCTCCCCGCGTAATAACGGCTGCGGCTTAGTTTCGACTGGCGGTTGCGGTAAACTTGCTTGCCACGTTGCCAACTGTTGACCCATTTGAGCTGGCAGCTCTAGTTGCGGCAAGTCATCCAAACCGCTGAGTTGAGCCACGTCGATTCCGGCATCTTTTAAGGCCGTGACATATAATGGTTCACGCAAACCGTTTTTCAGTAAGACGTCCGTTTGTAAGACCTCAGCCGGGGTGTCGTTGGCAATGATCTGACCGTCTTTTAAAATGATCAGGCGGTCAAAGGCCACTTGGAGTGCTTCTTCGATCCGGTGGTCGATCACGATCACGGTCAAACCGCGTTCGTCTGCCAAACGCGCCAAAAGTTCCATCGAAGCTTTGCCAGCCGCTGGATCAAGGTTAGCCAACGGTTCGTCCAACAACAAGATCGGTTCATTGTCGATCAGCACTCCTGCCAAGGCGACCCGCTGTTTTTGGCCGCCGGACAGTTCTTGCGGTTTATGGGATAACAGCTCAGGTAAATCGAGGATCTCCGCCCATTGCGCGACGCGCTCGTGTAACTCAGGGACTGGTCGCTGGTCGTTTTCCAGGGCGAAAGCCACATCTTCAGCCACCGTTAACGCCACAAACTGTGCATCCGAATCCTGCAACACGGTCCCGACTTCAAAAGACAAGGCCGTGATGTCTAACTCAGTGATCTCGCGGCCGTTGATTTGGACCTGGCCGTGCAGCTCACCCGGAAACTCGGCCGGGATCACCCCATTTAACAAACTGTCCAAAGTCGACTTACCCGAACCAGACGGACCTGTCAGTAAGACTTTTTCACCCGGCATAATTTCAAGGTTCACATTTTTCAGCGTCGGCTCAGTTTGATTGCGATACTGAAAACTAACATTTTTAAAGACAATATTTGGAGTTGACATGGGCTATTCCTTCGTTAATTTTTGGTCCTGATTTTGCGTCTTGCCGTATGCGATCAATAATAAGGTAGCCACGATCCCGATCGCCAGCGAGTTCGTAATAGTCGCTGTCACACCCTGCAAAAAGACCTTGCCGGCCGGTTGCGAGTAGATCCAGATATCGCCTAACGGAGCGAGCACGCCCCAGCACAAAATATTGGCAACAACTTGTAAAACGTTAAACTTCACCAATTTTCCAGTCGTTAATTTTTCCTGCTTGATCTTCAATAAATTACGTGAATACCCGATCAGAAAACCAAATAAAGCATCGGCAATGATCCATGACCACCACGGGTCACCCCAGGATAAGTCAGTAAAGAGATGGGCAAAAAAGGCCGTCAAACCGCCCACTGCGGGGCCAAAGATGGCTGCCAAAAAGGTCAAAAAGGCTTCGCCGAGGTCAATCGTCGTGTTCGGCACTCCAGTTGGAATGGGCACAAAACGTTTCAAAACAAAGACAATGGCGATCCCAATTCCGGTGGCGACTACCGCTTGGACTGACAGTCCACGACTACTCTTTTTTTCGTTCATTCAAAATTCCTTCTTCCTATTATGGTTACTAACTATCACAATCTTAAACTACTGACCGTTTAAGTCAAGTCAGTCTTTATCAAAATGCGAACGAATAGTAGCTTTTTTCGGCTAAAGTTACTTTCATTTTGACAAATTAGCCCATTTTACGGTGATTCTTCCGGTAATATTTTCGGATTTCGCCAAATCCCGTCAAAACCTGGTCCGCCTGACTTTGGTCCAATTGATAATACGGATAGCGGACCGCCCACGTTTCCAGCCCCGCACTTTTAGCGGCCTGGATCCCGACCGGACTATCCTCCACTGCCACACAGTCAGCCGCCGTCAAACCCAACTGCTGCAAACTAGCCTGATAAATATCTGGTGCTGGTTTATTATTGGCAACCTGGTCGCCGCTCATCACCGTGTTAAAGTACTGACCCAGTTCACACTGGCGCAACATCTGGTTGATCCCGGTCAAATACCCCGCCGAAGCTAGGGCCACTTGCCGACCATCATTAACTAAGTCCGCCAAAAATTCCGCGACATTATCATTTAAATATTCGGCATAGTCGATCATATGGCTGTGGCGGTAGTCTTCAAACTGCGGGCGTAACACTGCTCGTTTCTCTGCAGTCGGCACGAGTTTTTCCCAGCCGTTATCCGCAGAGAGTCCAACGATCTCCGTAATGTTATCAACTCCTGGCTCTTCTCCGGCCTGACGCAAAAAATCAGTTTTCAACTGATAAAAATATCGTTCACTGTCGACTAGTACTCCATCCATATCAAAAATAACTGCTTTCATTCTGCTGACTCCTTTATTTGGCTAACTTTCCTCTTCCACCATCATGATAACACTTACAAAAATATTACGTTACTATAAAATATTTGATGGAACGGCTTGAATTTTAGCATACGAATTGCCTATAATTGATACTGTACTCTGGCAACGCTTAAATTAGCACCTCAATTCTTTTAAGGGAGGATAATTACGTGTTAGATTTTACTTTTAAAAATGCCACCGACATTCGTTTTGGCAAAGACCACATCGACCATGAATTATACGATGTTCTAGCTGACTTTGGTCAAAACGTACTGTTAGTTTACGGTGGAAAATCTATTAAAAAAAGCGGCTTATACGAACGAGTTTTAGGTCTGCTCAAAGGACTTAATGTTACAGAATTAGCGGGGGTCGAACCTAATCCTAAGATCGCCTCAGTTCGGGCGGGCCAACAATTGGCCAAAGAACACCAGATCGATGTTGTCTTGGCAGTGGGTGGCGGTTCCGTCATCGACGCAGCGAAAGTGATCGCCTCGGCAGCTTACTATGACGGTGATCCATGGGATTTAGTACTCCACCCTTCATTGCGGTTTGACATCGACCAGCTGCCTGTTGTGGATATTTTGACACTCGCAGCAACCGGTTCAGAAATGAACTTTGGTTCGGTGATCTCCAACCCAGATATTCCGCAAAAGAAAGGGACTGGCGGTCCTAATTCACCAGCGGTTTCTTTCTTGGATCCAACTTTGACTTACACAGTTCCTGCTCGCCAAACGGCCGCCGGAGCCAGCGATATCTTCAGTCACTTGTGCGAACAATACTTCGACAACAATAATAATGAAGTTTCCAAGTGTATGATCGAAGGTTTGATGCGCACGGTTATCAAATGGGGACCGGTCGCTGTCAAAGAACCAGAAAATTATGAAGCTCGGGCTAACTTAATGTGGGCAGCTACGATGGCCTTAAACGGGATCGTTGGTGCTGGGACGTTAAACAGCTGGACAGTTCATCCGCTAGAACATGAACTCTCCGCTTACTACGACATCACCCACGGCATTGGCCTCGCAATTTTGACGCCACGTTGGATGGAATTTGCGTTAAATTCCAATACCAAACCACTCTTTGCACGTTTTGCTCGGAGTGTCTGGGATCAATACGGCTATGACGACATGGAACTGGCTGAAAACTCAATTCGCCGGACCCATGATTGGCTCAAGTCACTTAATCCAGAAATGACCTTGCCAGACGTTGGTATTACCGATGACAGTAACTTCGCAGCGATGGCTAAAGCCGCCGTTAAATCTGGCCGCTTGGCAACTAACGCTTATGTCCCAGTGACTGAAAGAGATGCCATTCGGATCTACCAAGATTCAATGAAAGAATTTAATAAATAAACAAAAAAGAGCTGTGCCCTGATTTTTTTCAAGGACCAACTCTTTTTTTGACGCTATTTTTAGTCTGGGCTCGACTTACACCCAGTTAGGCCCCGACTGGGGGGAACTTCGCCTGACTTACACCCAGTTGCGCTCCGACTGGGGGGAACTTTACCTGACTTACACCCAGTTGCGCTCCGACTGGGGGAACTTTGCCTGACTTACACCCAGTCTCTTACGTTTGGCCCCTTCTTCAGTAATCTTGGGGCCACCCCCTCACTCTGGAGCATACTTCCTCTGACTTTGATCCAGACGGGTTTGCTCTTTTTTTATCGAGCTGTTTCACCCAGAAGGTTGTACTTAACCTGCTTTCTCCCGTTTCACTTCGCGCTGTTTTTAAATTTGTTTCAAGGCATCCTTAACTGCTTCTTTGATAGCGTTACTTGAGACAGATGCCCCTGAAATTGCAGCTACGTCAGGAGTATTTTGGTCGACCATTTCTTGACTCAGCCGTTCCAAAGCAACGTCTCCAACTTCACCAGTTTCACTTTGCTGCAAAATTTCTACTTTGCGTAAAGAATGATCTTCAGGTGTGACTGTGACTCGCACAACCACCTCATCACCCATTCCAGCATTACTTTTACCAAGATACTGGTTTTCATCAACTGAGTAATTCTTTTCCTGCTGGATATCACTAGTAACTTCCATTTGCTTAACTTCTAAGTGGCCCGTCATTTCTTCTGTTGGATAATTCTTTTCAGCCGCTGCATTTTCTCCGGCAATCTTACCAAAAATCAAGCAGTCAGCAATGTCGCCGCCGCCTTGATATTGGCCGCCCCAAATCGAGCCTAATTCTCCGGCTGCGTACAAACCTGGAATTGGTTGGTGCTCAGGGTCAAGTACTTCGGCACGTTCGTTTCTCCGTGGCCCACCTTGGGTATTTAACATATAATTTCCTAGCGGAGCTGCATAATAAGGTCCTTGATCCAACTGCCGCATCGTTTCTGGTGCACGGTCAAATTCATCAGCTTCTTTTTGACAACCTGCATTAAATTGCTCAACTGCTTCTGCCAAATTTTCAGCTGGAACGTCGATCAATTTCGCTAACTCTTCAATTGTTGCAGCTTTAACTTCAGTTTCTAGAACTGCTTGATACAACTGATTATCAGCCAGTTCTTCATGTTGAGTTTGATCAAAAATCATCCATGGATCAGCTTGTGTCAACGGTGTCCGCCATAAGCCATGATTAGCCAAATAGCCGTGGCGTTGCGGTGCATTTTCATTTTGATACCGGCTGCCGTCATCCCCAACTCGGAAAACTGAACCGTTAGTTAAGGCTGGTCCCATGACCATTGTTGGCCGTTCGCCTTCTTTGGCGCGTAACATCGTTGACAAACCGGAGATGGCTTGCATGTGCCATAAATCAGCGCCAGCTTCAATTGCCAAATCAATCCCTTTACCTTGATTATATAAACCGCCAATTGGTCCGATCGAAGGTTCACCAATGTAATTTTGGACTTTATCTTGGTTATTTTCAAAACCGCCCAGGGTTAAAACAACCCCATTTTGGGCCTTGATATTCAGTTTTTCTCCAGCACGTTCAACTTGAACCCCGGTAACCTGACGACCATCATTTGCCATGATCAAATGTTCAGCTGGTGTACTAAACCAGATATCAATGTGGTCAGCACGGTCGACTACTTGTTGCCGTAAGTTTTTCCACAAAGCACCATCGCCAAATTGCTCGTTAACTAGGAGAAAATCAAAATCATCTGCACCAGGCAGTTCTGGATATTCCGGAGTCATTGGTCCCAAAATCGGTTTCTGACTAGGGTCTTTTTTAATTAATTCCCGAACACTCACTGGTTCAACACCCAAATACTTTTGAACATACTCGCGCATCTGCGCCAAATTTTCTGTATAAATATTTGTGATTTTTGGTTCAAAGTTCATTGGACCGTTCAATGCCAAATAATATTTTTTAATTTCATCAGCCTGAGAACCTGCCATAATCAATTGTCCACAATAGCGGGTATTTCCGCCCTCATGTCCTTGCGGTGCTGAATCAACTAACAGAACTTTAGCCCCACGATCTGCGGCAAACCGGGCAGCCGTAGCCCCCGCTCCACCAAAGCCAACTACCACAACATCATACTGTGCATCCCACTGTTTCAATTGATTTTCTAACATGTGGTTTCCTCCTTCTTGGAACCAATTCACTTGTTAATTTTATCACATAAGTTAAAAGAAAACACTACCATTCATTAATTTCTGCACAAAAAAAGACACTTTCCTGTCCCCTAAAAGCGACAGCAAAAGTGTCTCATAATTTATGTTTCAAATGTGACCATGACTAGCTACAACAATTCTTTTCCCACTGGCTGAGTACTTTGCCAGCCCTTCAAATCATCCGGCTGTTGATAACTCTCTGGTGTTCCCTGGTAGTGCGCGTATTTTTCTGTTAAATTTTCTGGCTTAATTGGAGTTAAAACAATCACTGTTTGTCCCTCTCGCTTTTCAGTTTCCATAAAACACAAAGTTCCGCCCATCCAAATCCAAGATTCAACGTTAAAGTCACGTTAACTCCTGGTTCGACTCCCTGTTTTTTGAATTAGCTTGGAAGCTTTAATGTCACTGGATTTAAGCTATATAGCCAGCAAAAATTTTATCTACTATCAGATTATTTATAATAAGATTTCCTTCGAATTTTAAGAAATTACCTCAAAATCAGCTTCTATACTTTTACCTTCTAGTTCCCAATGTCTGAACTCATTTATAAAGCTTTCTCGTTCAGTCATTTCCATCTCCATCTCATTGATTCTACTAAGCAAATTGTTGTACTCAGGGAAAAATTCGTCAAAGAATTGATCAGAATTATTGATAAATTCAATATAATCTTTCCGTTGCTCACTCAAGCTTTCTTTAATAGAATTTTTCATTTCTTTAAATTTTTCTTGTTTTTTTACCTCACTATAGCTATCCCACAATTCCAATCCTATTCCGATAAACGAACTAACTACATTAACACCTTTCGAGATGTTACTAGCAAGTTTAATCGCCCCCCAAGGTTTGAATTTAAAGCTTGGCATTAAGAATTTTCGTGCTGCTAAGACCGTATTATTCGAAACTTTAGTATTTTTCAAAAATTCGCCACCCGCTTTAATTCCTTTCAATGTCAAGTCACCAACCATGCTATTGTAGTGGCTTAAGCTGGAATCAAAATTAATCTCCGTTTTGGAAATTTCATGAGATATTTTCCCTAATTGACGTTCAAATTCATTTTGTATGTTTGTTTCAAGTACAATTCCTTCATCACCTATATTCTTTTCAAAAAAATCTTCAATCGTTTGCATGTCTGTCCCTTTAACTTGAAGTATCAAATCTGTGAATAATTCTGTAATGTAATCTTTCAAATCAAGTCTGGCAGCATTAATACTTTTTTCCGATTTATTTTGTTCTTTCTGTATGTCAGACATAGCATCTTTAAATCTATTGATTTCTTCAACTACTGTCACCATTTTTTGTTGCACAATGGGCATCTGTTTTTGAATTACATCCTTTATAATACTTTGACTCGTGGCTAAAACTAAAGCATTTTCCCCACCCGAATTTTTAATTTGGTTTGTCGTAGCGATCTGCAGATCGGGGATGTGCGATATCTCATTATATTCTTCTATGTTTGAAAGCCAATATTCAAATCCTTCGCCGAAAGGATTTGCAGCAACTGCAACGATTGGTACTTCTTGTGATTCACTAATGATTCCAAAATCGCGGAGTCGGGACATAATATTTTCTTTCTTTATTTTTAATCGTTCTTGATACTCATCTTTATCTTCCAGATCAACCTCTTCGTCAAATCTACTAAGAACAAATACTACTCGAGAAAGCAAATTCAGATCCTTGAATAGCCAGTTCAATTCAGCTTTATGGCTATTTTTAATTGGATTATTAGGGCTCATTACATATAATAACAAGTTAGCTTCACTTACATACCTACGAGTAATTTCTTTATATTTAACCTGATTTTCAGTTTCTTTAAACCCAAATAACCCTGGAGTGTCAATCAAGTCAAAGTCGCTCAGGTGGTATACTTGAACTTCATCACTTGACTCAGAGATATCGATTTTCATTGTATCAGGATCATAATTACCAGACCAAGCAGCAGCAATTGACGTTTTCCCCTCAGAAAAGCCTCCTACTAAAACAACTTTAAGTTTACTAGACTTTACATCATTGATACCAGCTGAAATTTTTGTAAGCAGGCCTTCCTTATCTGTTACATCAAATCTTTGTCCTTCTTTTACAAACTCTAACAGTCTTTCCAAAATTTCAATTGTTTTTGCTTGTTCTTGTTTAAACTGCTCAATTGTTTCCATTATGATTTTCTCCTATCTCTTTATTCATTTGAAACGAGAGTTTTTGAATGTCTTTTTTTACTCTCAGAAACGTTTCTGTCATAGTCTTTACGTGAATCTGTGGTTTATTAAGTCCTTTTTTGATTTCTCCAATACCAACAATCATATCTTCTTTGATATCTGATTGTTGTTTTTTAAGTTCTTTTTCCATTTCTGCTGCAACTTTGTCGATATTTTCATCTGCATTCTTTCGCTGCTGAGCTTTATGAAAATCCTCATTGAGTGCAGCCTTAATCTTTTTATAAACACCCCAAATCATTGCTAAGGATGACATAACCAACTCCACCCATCCTATTGGATTAGTAATATTTACCGCAATTATAACTAAACCAACTATACCTTCAGCTATCCCAACTACAGTAGCTTTAACATTTATATTTGGCTTTATATTAATCTCTGGATTAAATTTAAAGTTAAAGTCCATAGAATTTGAGTATTTATCGACAAGCTCGCTAACATGTTTTTGAAAAGTAGCGACGATATCCGATATTTCTTGAACAAATTCTTTGCCTGCTTTATCCATGTGTGACTTTAAAGTTTTAGTGAAGTAAACTACCCCCTCTTTAGTTTGCTTCTTTAAAATTTGCTCAAAAGATTTATCATCAATTCCTTTATCAATATCCGCATATATCTTTTTACGCATTTCATTTTTCATCGCTATAATAGATTGATGCGAGGCGTTTTTTAAACTCTGTTCATAGATACTTCCAGCTATATCAAGTTTGTCAGAAGTGATTCCTAGGTTTTCACTCAATGTATTTTGTAATCTCTTAAATGTAGAATGAATTTCATTAATTTCTTCTATCGTTTTCTGCAAGGTAAGAGAAATCTTTTTATAATTAGAATTTACAATTTTCTCCTCTACATTTACAATTAGCTGACCAGTCATCCAGCTTGCAAAATTTGGTACTAGACTCAAATCAAGTACTTTTGACAAATCTAAAAATCTATCCCGAAATTTTTGTTTAGATTTATCAAATTTCCCTCCATAATAATTACCTAACGCTATGAATGCTGGATATGCGCTTAAATATTTATGTGAAGCATAATTTTCTCCAAATAAATCTGATAGAACTGTATCGACGTCCTTAAGACTCTTCGACTCCTCGCCACTGATTAATCCTTCTTTCAACGGTCGTGGGCTAGTTATCGGTTTGTTGTATATATAGTAAACTTCACTATTTTTTGAAAGCTGTCGAGAAATCTTTTCAATGGTCCCCAGACTCTCATCGTCACCCTTTTGTGGTGGTGTTGGATTCTTACTTATGTAAAAAATAACGTGCGCTTTATTAACAGCACTATCAATAGCTTTTTGGACGTCTTCTTCCTTTCCTTCAATACCAGGTAGGTCAAGTATCGTAAAACTTTTACCCTTAATTTCAAAATAATATTTACCAACAGTCTGTGTAAAATCCGACTTTCCATCGCCCACAATAGCTCCATCACTAAAATTCTTCAAATCATCAACCATCATATTTTTTTTACGCTCGTTAATATCTAATTCACTTTTAATGACACTTTGCTGATCTGCTGTCTTCATTTTGTAAGATTTAATTTCTTTTTCAAAGCTCTCACACTCGTTAGTAATTGATTGAACTTGATTAATTAACTGAGCTTTCATATTTTCCATTTGATTAACAAGTGATTCTTTTTCAGATTTAGTTTCATACACTTTTTTTTCTAATTGTTCTACTTCACATGTCAGAGAATTTATTTCCTTTTGTTCTTCTAATTTGTGAAACCAACTTCTCAGCATACTCCATGTGCTGGAAAGCATTTTATCTAAAATAACTCGATTTAAATTACTCTTTTCATTTCCTAATTTAGCAATTTCTTCGTCTATCTCAGAAATCGTTAAATTAAAATCATCCACTTTAACTTGAATTTTTAAAATATTGCTATCTGATATCGCTTTAAGTTTTCTGATTCTATTTTTTCGATTATTAATACATTTTTTACTAACTAAAATTTTTTGCTCAAGTTCCTCAGATATTCTACTTATTGCTTTTTTATTTTCATCAATACGTTTGTCTGCACTGTCTAACAAAATTTTGGTTTGTTCAAAGTTTTGTCGTTCTTCATTTTTTCTGCTCTCATTCAGCAATATTCTTAAGCTCTCTACTAAAGTTGATTTACCAGCGTTAGTTTCTCCATATAAGGCAATAGTAAAAGTTTCCCATTCTGAATCTTTTTCAAGGGATTTTATATTCTCATTTATTTCATTCCGAACATCACTTAATTTATTTATTGCCTCTTTACTATATTCTTTAAACTCATTTTCTTCATTTCCATTTTTACTATATTCTTCAAACTCATTTTCTTCATTTCCATTTTTAAGAGCATTCAGTAATTCTTCAATCTCATTAATTATTTTAGTATATATATTCTGTTGCGAATCATTCATTTCTATCATAAGTTCACTGAATTCCTCCATTATAGATTGCTGAATTTTGATGTTTATACAACTAATTGTCAATCCTTATAGGAAACTAGCACTCATTAACCCTACTTTCCAAACCAATTTCCCACCTAACATCCCCGTAAATGATTTATTCGTCAATTCTTCGGATAACTCATTGATCAACTGAATCATCTTCTGATTGGCCGCAATTTATATTAATCAATTTACCAACCAAATACCGATTTTCAAGTATACTATCCAAAGAAAAATCAAACCTGACAAATTCTCCTTTGACTAATTTTATCATAGTATCTTTGTCACCATAATTAGATTCTCCGGCTACATCCATTGAATTCAATTATGTTAGTGGCGATTACTAAGATTGATTCATCCTTCTTCAACTACGACAAACTCACCAACAAAAGACAAATTATCTATTTCATTGGCTAAAAACTTCTGTAATTTTCATTTGATGAATATTTGTTGGACTTCATAAAAAATTATCAATAAAATTTTCTTTTTGATAGCCAACTGCATTCTCCCAACCAGGCTTTTTGAACTCGCTAGTATAGAACTCTGTATTACTTCCGGATGGTTTCGAATAATCACTCCTTGTCCTTTCAAGCACAAATAATCTGAAATACTACCGAAGTAAAACTGTCCCCATTATTTCTCCACTGATACTGAATAATTGATTGATGACACTCGATGGTACTAATGTATAGCTTTGAACATAAGCACTGATCGTGGATTTCTTTAATTCACTGGCCCACTATCATTTTATCCGATGTAAAAATCTAAACATTGCTTCATTTCCAATGTCATCTCTTAATTATACCATTCGTATAAAATTCCGTATAAATTATCATATATTAAAAAAGAAAAATATTATGCTAGTCAAAATTTCATATTTAAGCGTACCAAAAGAAAAGTTGGCTTTACTATGAAGGTTTCGAGTGATTAAGGACTTTGGCCCTCATCCCACCATTTTCAAACTTATAGCCACTTCTTATTCATCGATTTGATTCTTTGACTAAAACTTCCTTCATATTCTGCCTCGCGATAGACAACTTTGTCTTTGACTTTTAATATCGACCACTATAGCTCATAGCGGACTCGCATCACCTAGTTACTACCCATACCGAGTGTATAAAAAAGGCGCTTTGCAAAATGAATTGCGAAACGTCTAAAAAAACGGATATAAAGCTGTTTTTAGCTCTTAAAAAATTGTGAAAACTTTACGGTCTTTTTAAGCCCTGGTCTCCGCTAGTGCTCGAGTCCTCCCAGTTTGCTCCGCTCTGTTTTATTGCAGATTCAACGTTAGATCATAGTCCTGGTACGCTCCATCGTCTTCGTAATCATCCGTATCATAGTCAGCCGAAAACTTCAGGCGTACACTAGTCAGGTCTGTCACAGAATCTAAATCCTTGACTGGAAATGAGACCCAGCCGTCTTTCGTGGCATCCTTGGCAATTTCGCCATCCCACGATTCACTGCCGGTTGCTTCTTGTTGCTGACCATCGTTATAGATTGCCGTTCCCTGAGTAGGATAAAAATTAATGTCACGCGTTGGTGTCACTGACAAATGCAAGCGCACAAAACCATGGACGTCAAACTTACCATCGTTCGCGGATTCATATTCTTGCGGTTTGACTTGGTCCACTTCCACCTCATCTAAGACGACTTTCGTTCCGACCCAACTGGTATCCGTGATCTTAGCCGGATACTTCTTTTGTTCTTGCAAATGGTAGTCTTCGTAGTTAATTTCTAAGACTTTGCTGGATCCACTGCTTTTCTTGGTCGGTGTTGCTGCCGTTTTATCGGTGCCTTTCTCACTGGCCGTCGTCCGATGACCAGAAATTTTCCCCGTCTTGGGACTCGTCGACGTGGACTTGTCTGCTTGTTTCTCAGAAGAACAAGCCGCTAACAAACCGCACAGTAACAAAGTTGTCCCCACCGTGATCGCTTTTCTCATTGTATCTACCTCACTTCTGCATTCATTTGAGCTTTAGTGCCCTACTGAATAGATACGCAAAAAAACGCGATTTTAGTTTTTATTTGGCAACTTTTTTTAAATTTTTTTCTAATCCCAGTCCTGCCACGGCTGCGGTGCTTCATTTGCCGACTGAGTTTCTTTTGCCCGGACATTTCTGATGGACTCTAACAAAACCATCGCCGTCTGCTGGTCAGTCAAATGTTGGAGCACGACTTCGTTTTCACGGTAGCCGGCCACGATCCCGCTCACTTCGACCGGCACTAAATTATCATCGACTTCTTCCAATTGCAAAGTGACCGGCTTTTTCGTTTGCCAGGCCTGCATCAGCAAGCGAGAGATCTCGTCGTCAGCTTGTTGCGGTTGGCGGACTGGCGGCGTCTGGCGGCCAACTTGTTTGAGCGCACTCGTGTGATCCGATAAAAAGAAGCCCTGCCACTTGAGCATTCCCCGGTCCTGATATTCGTAGTCAAAAAAATGTTGCAGCTCTGCCTCATTAAAATCAGCTGGATTATATTTCAAGCGTTTTTTATATACCATGCTCCTCACCTCAATTCCTATTATACGAACAAATGTTCTAGTTGTAAACAAAAAATAACAAGGTGCCCTTTCACAACATAGCTCACCTTACTCTTTTGAAATTATAATTTTGACTGAATAATCACCAGAATCGCAACTAGATTTGAACAAAACTTTTTCTACCGCAAACAAAGAATTTTACAAAATATTTTTAGTTTGTTACGGTTACTGTATAGATTTAAACATTTCTATTCATAGTAACTAAGTTAATCGTACCCAAAGATGGAAGGTAATAATTTTTATGACACCCACTAAAAAACGAACTGTTCAAGTTCTTACACTAATATTGTTATTAGTCATTTTTACCGTTTTAACAATAACAAAACCGGCCCTTACAGCCCTATGGTTCTTATTTCTACTAATGGCTTGGCTTATCACGTTAAGAACCATCAACAAACACTTTGAAGGATAAAAAAGGCTGAAAAATAACTAACCATAATAGAAAATAACAGTTAGAAATAACTCTCAGAATAGCTTATTCTCACTTAAATTCCTATTAGGTTAATTAGACTTATCTTTCGGCAACTAATCAATGATATCTTTAACAAAGAATGATACAATCAAGGCGTAGAAAAGAAACTATGCACTAACATAACTTCTCAAAAAAAACCGTTTTGACGGTGACAGAAATATCGGATAAAAAAGCAGTTAAAAGTTTGCTATAACAAGCTTTTGGCTGCTTTTTATCTTGTTACAACCCTCCCCATCGCCCACACAAAAAGGACTAACCTCCAACTTGGTCAGCCCTTTTTTCAGTCAATCACTCATATTATTTCGTGAAATAGACTGTCGATGTTCTCCATTTAACTTAGCCTGTGCCCGCTTGATTTGTTCACGCACCTGCTCAAAACCGGTTCCCCCTAAGGACATCCGGCGTGCCACTGCCTGCTTTGGTGCCAAAACTTCATACACATCTGCCTTGATTTCCGGTGCAAATTGCTGGAGCTGTTCCAGGCTCATTTCTTGTAACGGCAAGTCGTGGTCCATGCCATAGTGGACTAATTTGCCGACCACTTGATGGGCTTGGCGGAACGGCAATCCTTGTGCGGCCAAATAATCAGCCAGCTCAGTCGCATTCGAAAAGTCGTCTTGTAAAGCAGCTGCCATTTGGTCCTTTTTCACTGTCAGTGTTTCAAGCATCCCCGCAAATAATGACAGGCAAGTTTTGACCGTGTCCACCGCATCAAAGACTCCTTCCTTATCCTCCTGCAAATCTTTATCGTAGGCTAACGGCAATCCTTTCAGCGTCGTTAACAACGAAAACAGTTCGCCGTATACGCGGCCCGTTTTCCCGCGGATCAACTCGGCCACGTCCGGATTTTTCTTTTGCGGCATAATCGAGCTGCCAGTTGCGTATTCATCACTTAGCTCAAGATAGTTAAACTCATACGTGTTCCACTGAATAATTTCTTCGCAAAAGCGGCTGAGATGCATCATGACTGTTGCTGCAGCACTCAAAAAATCGAGTAAATAATCCCGGTCAGACACTGCATCCAGCGAATTTTGGTAGACCTTGGTAAAACCCAATTCACGGGCACTAAATTCCCGGTCAATTGGAAAGGTCGTTCCAGCTAAGGCGGCAGCTCCTAAGGGTGAATTGTCCGCACTCGCTTGGGCTGCCTGAAAGCGTTGGAGGTCTCGCATAAACATTTCATAATAGGCCATTAAATAATGGGCATAAGAAATCGGCTGGGCGTGCTGCAAATGAGTGTAGCCTGCCATTAAAGTCGTCACGTTCTGGTCCGCTTTGGTCACGATCACCTTCAGCAAGTCCACCAGCCGGTCACTAATTTGCCCAAGTTCTTCTTGCATAAATAAGTGCATGTCCGTCGCTGTCTGGTCGTTGCGGCTGCGCGCCGTATGCAGTTTGCCAGCCACTGGGCCAATTTCTTGCTGCAGCAAGCTTTCCAAGTTCATATGAATATCTTCGTAAGCACTGGAAAATTGGAGTGTGCCCGCGGCCAACTGTGCTTGCAGTTTTTCCAACCCGCCAATGATCTGTGCCCCGTCGATTGGCGACAAGATCTTGGTGTGGACCAGCATTTTAACGTGTGCGAGTGACCCCTGCAGGTCCTGTTTGGCCAAACGCTGGTCAAAGGAGATCGACTCGTTAAACGCGATGACTTCCGAGCTGTTGCCTTCCTCAAAACGACCGCCCCACATTTGATTGGTTCCCATTTCTTCTCCCCCTCTGACTGACTACTGCATTTCTGGCGCCTTGGCTAACTGTTGTTGGACCTGGGTGTGGACGGTGGATGGCAAACTGTAGAGTTTGATAAAGCCGGCCGCTGCTTCTTGGTCAAAGGAATCGGCTGCGGTATAGGTGGCTAAATTCATGTCATACAAGGAATTCTTGGATTTCCGTCCTTCACAGATCACGTTTCCCTTAAATAATTTGACCCGCACAGTGCCGTTGACCTCTTTTTGACTCTCCGCTAGAAAGGCTTTGAGTGCGTCAAACAACGGCGTATACCATAAGGCATTATAAATCGTGTCTGCGATTTCCTTTTCGATCAACGGTTTAAAATGAGCGAGGTCATTGGTCGTGGTCAGGTCCTCCAAGTCTTTATGTGCCGTTAACAAGACTTCAGCGCCGGGACACTCGTAGATCTCACGTGACTTGATCCCGATCAAACGATTTTCGACGTGGTCGATCCGCCCGATCCCGTGCTGGCCAGCAACTTGGTTGACCACTTGGATCAGTTCATGTAACGGATACTGTTGGCCGTCAAGTGCGACCGGCACCCCTTGTTCAAAGGAAATTTCTAAGTAAGTTGGTGTGTCGGGAGTTTTTTCCAAGGCCGTCGTGCGTTCGTAGGCATCTTCTGGCGCAGTCGCCCACGGATCTTCTAGGATGCCGCATTCATTGGCACGACCCCATAAGTTTTCATCGATCGAATATGGGCTTTCTTTGGTGATTGGGACCGGGATCCCATTTTCCTTGGCATATTCAATTTCCATTTCGCGCGACATGTGCTGGTCTCTGATCGGGTCTTCGATTTTGAGCTCCGGCGCCAGCGCATGGATCTCTGTTTCGAAGCGGACCTGGTCGTTACCCTTGCCGGTACAGCCATGAGCGATCGTTGTGGCCTGGTATTGCTGCGCAACTTCGACTAATTTTTTGGCGATCAAGGGACGAGACAACGCAGAAACTAAGGGGTATTCTCCTTCGTAATAGGCATGAGCTTGAAGAGCCGGTAAGCAATATTCTTCAGCAAATTCTTGCTTTGCATCGATCACAACGGATGCGACGGCCCCGACTTGCCGCCCTTTGGCTTGAATCTGAACCAGGTCTTTTTCTTCACCGACATCAATACAGCAGGCGATCACGTCGTAACCTGCATTTTTAAGCCAGGCAATTTCCACCGAAGTATCTAAGCCGCCCGAATACGCTAATACTACTTTTTCTTTAGTCATCTAAATTCCTTCTTCCAAATAATTTTTCTTAATCATAGAATAAACATACATCAATTGCAAGCATTTTTACTTTTTATGCACATATTCGTGAAAATATTCAAATTATGTGGATAATAGTTTGACAAAGCACGAAGCCCTCACGGCTGGAAAATGGGTGCAGTTGGTCCTGGCCGACTTGTGTGCTGCTCATGTTAGGCACCACCTCCAGCGTTTGACGGACGTTTTCTCGCAAGGGCTCGCCCCTGAGTTAGTTTGGTGCCGGCTGATTCCAATTGCCGGTCTTACTTTGGCTAACTTGGACCGGCTATCGTGATTCATGGTCCTACTTTTCCAAACTTGGACCGGCTATCCCGATTCATGGTCCTACTTTTCCAAACTTGGACCGGCTATCGTGATTCATGGTCTTACTTTCCCAAACTTGGACCGGCTATCGTGATTCATGGTCTTACTTTTCCAAACTTGGACCGGCTATCGTGATTGCTACACCTGTTTCGCCAAAACGGGGGGAGCTTTTCCGTTTGCTACACCTGTTTCGCCAAAACAGAGGGAGTTTTTGCGATTGCTAACCCTGTTTTGCCAAACTTGGGGGAGCTTTCCCGTTTGCTACACCTGTTTCGCCAAAACAGAGGGAGCTTTTGCGATTGCTAACCCTGTTCCGCCAAAACTGGGGGAGCTTTCCCATTTTCCAACGTCGTTTCCACCAAACAACGACCGCATTTACATTTCCCGACGCTGTTTCCGTCAAACAACGGTCGCATCCGCAACTTCTCGCCACAAAAAAAACGGCGCCTCCCTGTCTTAGGGCTAGCGTCGCTTCAGTATTGTTGTTATTCGTATAAGTCTGACCACAAATCGTATTCACCAATTGTTTCATGGTCATCCGGTGTCCCCGCGTCAACTTTGGGAGCTTCCGTTTCGCGGGCGCGCAGTTCCAGGCTGTCGACATGGTCTTGTTCGAACCGTTGCCGCAAAGCTGTCATGATTTTTACCCCGGAACTAGTTCCGATCCGGTCGGCCCCGGCTTCGATCATTGCCAAAAAGTCATCGGTATTGCGGATCCCGCCGGCCGCCTTGACAGCGACCGCTTCGCCGACAGTTTCCTTCATCAATTTGACATCCTCCACCGTTGCTCCAGCGGTTCCGAAGCCAGTTGACGTCTTGATGAAATCAGGCCGGACCTCCTTGGCGATCTCAGCAATTTTACGGATCTCGTCTTTCGTCAAGTAGCAGGTCTCAAAAATTACCTTGCATAACACATTGCGGTCATGGCACAGTTGGACGATGGTCTGCATCTCGTTTTTAACATAGTCGAAATCGCCATTCTTTACCGCTGTCAAATTAACCACATAGTCAATTTCGTCGGCGCCTTTTTCGATGGCATCGTGAACTTCAAAAGTTTTGGCCCGCATGGTAGTCTGCCCCAGCGGAAAGCTGATGGCTGCCCCGACGTGTACCGCACTTTCTTTTAACAATTTCGCGCAGGTCGCTGTTTGCGTCTGGTTGATCGCGACCATCTTAAAATTGTATTGTCGTGCTTCATTACATAATTTGACCATATCGTTAAAAGATGCGTCGGCATGCAAATTGGTGTGGTCGATCATCTGGCTCAAGTCAGCTAAAGTATATTTCATTGGATCTGCCTCCTTAATGGCTCCAGTTTCAGTTTCGTTCTCATGGTTAATCATAACCCATTTGCCGCCAAATAACAGCCAGAAACCCTTGCCGTCCAGCAGTAATTAATCAAAAAACAGCAGCACCCACATGTTTCTGACTGCTGCTGTTTGTAGTCGAGCTCGCTAACTGTTCATTAAAATTATTAAGGAGCCCCCATCATGGATAAAACACTCGACTTACGCGTCCAAAAAACTTATGATGCATTGATCCAATCTTTTTTGTCACTTCTACAAGAAAAAAACTTAGATAAAATTACTGTCAACGCCATTTGCGAACAAGCTCAGGTCCGGCGCCCTACCTTTTACAAACACTTTAAAGATAAGTATGACTTCATCCAGTTTGTCTTTATCTCGGTCCAAGAAGACACGCTCTCAGAGGTTGCGCTGGAAACTAAGACCGACGACCCCCTTGGAATATTTTATGCTGTGCTTTGATAAAGTTATGGAAATGCTGGAACGTTATCAAGAAATCTTGATCCATGCAGCTCCTGACTTGCTCGGACAATTTTCTTTCGAACTGATCGATACTTATCTGACTAAAGAAGTCAAAAAAAGGGTCACGGATTTTCTCCCCCAAAACCCTGATTTGCCCACGAATACCGACTTCCTAACCAATGCTTTACTGGGGACCTTTCGCCAAGTTGCCATGTGGTGGTTTCAACACCGCGACACCCAGACTAAAGCCGAAACGCGGGCAAATATGCGTCGGCTTTTACAGCAGCTGTTCATTAACTAAACAGGCCAAACCACGACAAAAAAGCTGGTAGTCACAAGCCAGAAACAGTGCGTTCCTGACAGTTGACTACCAGCTTTATTTAGTTATCTCACACATACACATTTTGTTTAACTGCAGCCGGCCGCTCCAAACTATCGAGCAGCTGCTGCTCAGACATATTCACAAAGCTCAGCGCGCCTTTAGACCGTGAAACTGCCGTGTAGGCCAGCTCGTAATTGCCGGTCTCGACCACGTAGACTTTATCGGCCCCGCTGCCTTGCGCCTTGTGGATCGTAATGGCGTAGGCCAACAGTAAATCTTTCTTCGCTTTTTTGAGCGGTAACTTGTATTCATTCAAATCAGTTTTGACCTTGATCTCGCCCTGACTGCGCTCAGTCGGCAAAGACACGCCGGTCACCACACCAAACTCACTGTTAGTGTAGTTTTTACCAGCCCAGCCGTTTTCGTAAAAAACGACCTGCGCCCCGACGAAAAAGCCGCCGCGCCCCTTGTTGTTGTCAATCTCAAAGGGGACCACATTTTGCTTATCACGAGCCAGCACCTTGAAAAAGGCCTGGTTGATCTGAGCCACGTTGTAGTTGCGGTAGGCTAAGATCATGCACTCGCTGATATCGATGTGGTCTTTTTTGTAGCGCAGCATTTCCTTTAAGGTTTCATGGAAATACCGCGGCGCCCCACTGATTCCGTCCCAGCTTTTGGCCCGGCAGGTCGCAATAAAGTTCTTGGTCTGCGGGTCCTGGCAGCGGATGTTGTCCTGAAAGTAAAAGGCATGCCCCTTCTTTTGCAGGAGTTCCATCACGTTGCCCGCCACCGCAAGTGCCTCGGTATCGTTAGTCACAGGCGGTAACTGGCGGTCATCGCCCAAGAATAAGTAGCGCACCCCGTGGCCAAAAGTCTGCATCAATTTGACCAGGATGTCTTGGGTCACCATGGAAATTTCGTCGATGATGATCGTGTCGAAGTCGCCGTACTCATGGAAAAAGTCGCTGTCATCGAATCCATTATCGATGTCAAAGCCCAGCTTTTGGATCGTCTGAGCGTTGGTGAAGCCATTTAAGATCAGGTTGATCCGCGCCTTGTGCGTGGGGGCGAGGGCTAAAACTTTGCGCGTGTTAAAGATTTTGCCCAAAGTGTAGGTTTTCCCGCTGCCGCCGACACCAAGTAAAGCATCGACACGCCGGTCAGATTTTTTCAACCAGGCGATAAAGTGTTGCTGTTCGGCAGTCGGTTTGAAGGACCCAAAAGACTGTTTTAAATGGTGGACCGGGCAACCGTCTTCGGCCAGCAGTTCGCGTAAATAGCGTTCCCCCGCACATTTTTCGCGTAAGTGCAGGGTGTTGTTGCAGTTATCTGGGCAGATGTAACCAAAGTCGAGCAATAAGTCGAGGTTTGAGATCAAGTGACTTTGCGCCACCGGCATCGTTTCACCCAATGACTTCAACATAATTAAGTCGTCACAGCTTTGGAGGTGCTCTTGGGCCTTGTTGTCCAATAAGTCATATTCCAGTAAAATTTGTTCGATTTCTTCTTTGTCAAAGCTTGGCAGCAATAACAGTGAAAAGACCCGCGATTTTTCCCAACGCTGGGCAAAAAACGGGTCGTCTTCCATCCAGTCATTGATGGCGGAACGGTAACGAAGTTCCTTTAATTTAGGGATAATATCCTTGTAATAAGTCCGCAGGTCCGTCACAGAAACGACTAAATAACCCGGAAAGTCTGCTGGTTTGGGTAAAGTCACGTCGAGTTCGTGCCACTCCCCATCGGCAAACGCCCGCTGTTTTTTAACCGTCATCCCGTTGATAAAGAAATACTTGCCTTGATACTTGGAACCTTCCGCTTTGGCGATTGGGGTCCCATTTTTGGCTAATTTGATAAACTGAAAGCTCAACTGGGCATAGCCGCGCTCTTTTAATTCAGCCAGGTGCGCCTTTTTTTCGGCAGCTTTTTTCTGGTGCTGTTCCAAGGCCGCCGTCACCTTAGCGAGTTTTTCTGGTGCCATCCCCGCATGACCAGCTGCCTGAATGTATTCTTGTGCATCTTCTAGCTGATTTTGTTGAATCGCCGCGTGCGCCAATAAACGATAGACTTGAGCACGGTTGGTCTTTTTCTGTTGATGTAAGTATTTTTTTAGATAGCGGGTCGCCTTGGCATAACTTTTCAGGCGGTAACAAGCCTTCCCCAGATAATAAGCGACCGATTGATAGTCTGCTTTTTGTTGGTAGATCCTAGTCAATAAGGGCCGCGCCTGGTCAGCTTGCTTGTTTTTTAAGAATTCTCTTGCTTCCTGATAAGCTGTTGCCATTTCTTCTTTTTTCACCGTGCGCCCCTCCCTGTCGATATGTAATAACTCTACTACTATTTAAACACTTGAACTATTACAAAAGCAACAGCACAACAAAAAGTGCTCCCTATTCAAATTAGGAAACACTCGCTTTGTTTTCATAGTCGAGCTACTTAGCCCAGAAGATGAGCACTAACCGGGCTACTCCGCTCTGTTTTTTAACTCCATGCCAATTGAATCGTCTGTCCTGCCCCACATACCTCTAACAAATCAAGGTCTCTTTGAACAACATGTCCAATCACATTGACAGTCTGATCAGCTGGCAGCTCACGCTTAACTAATTCCAGCTCACCTTCATACCGGCCAGCATCCTGGTTATCTAAGGTAACTGCTCCACGAGTACGCAACTCGGTATTTTCAGGATAAATCGCTGGGCGTTTGACATGCCGAGCTTCCTCGATTCGGACGACATCACGCGCAACATCTGGCCGTTGATGCCATAAGCGATTATTAAATAAATACTTGGGGACGTCACCATTTGGTTTGACGTGCACCATCACTATCTGTTGATCAAAATAATTCACGAACTGGATCAACGTTGTCAAATGGACACCAGCATCACCAATGTAGACATTGTTCGTATTCAAACGCAAGAGATCGATTGCGGCTGCCAAAGGATGTTTGGTCCGTCCACTTTCAAGAGTTGGTAACCCAGCAAAGACTGGCCCGCGCAATTCGTTGCCCGGTGCAAAAGCTGTGACCTGAAAACCTTGGGCCTGCAGCCAAGCATTGCGCCTCCTAAACCAATTCTCATCCAAACCGGTATTCTTACGTGGATAGAAATTGTGCCAGGCCTCAATTTGGCTAAAGTCCGCTTGATTTTTGCGCAACTCATCAACATTTTCCACACTCAAAGTGCTGGCATTTAACGCTAATGGAATTTCGTGAGATAGCTGAGCGACTTGTTCCATTGCCAGCCCATCATCAATCCGCAAGCGTGTTACCCCAAGCTCAGTGATCTCACTCAAGTGCTCCAGACTCAAGTCCAAACGTTCCAATGCTTGTTGCGAGACGTCGACGGTTAATTCTAACTGACGACTCTGACACTTTGCCCCAAGTTCACCCAGCCGGTCCAACAAAACCTCCGGATCATCTTCCGGCAAGTTCAGCGACGTAAAAACTCCGTGAAAGCCCGAGGTTTTATATAAGTCGATCTGTTGCTTAACCTCTTCTGTGACAGCCGCACTCAAATAAATTGAAAAGCCTAACATGCACATTCCTCCAATTAAAAAATTGTTGCTACTTTGATGCCAAAAGTTCTTACCATCATTATAAGTAGTTTATCGACTAATTTACCAATAATTTTAAATTTTTACTGGTACCTCAAACTTTTACTCCACAGAAAAATTAGCCTTCCTAAATTAGTTTTCGATTAATTTTCGTAAAAGCCTTTTACATTTCCAGTCTAAATTTCGTTATTAAGATAGAAGGCTAATTTGAAAGGTGGAAATTATTTTGGCAATTATCAGAAACAAAAGTACAAAAAAGTATTCAATCATTAACAATCAGGTCCTTGAAGATGCGCGATTATCATTTAAAGCTCGTGGTTTATTAATTTATATGTTATCAAAGCCAGATAACTGGCAATTCTATTCCACAGAACTCGTCAAGCATAGTGAGCACGATGGCATTACAGCAATCAAGTCCGCCCTCAAAGAGCTGGAAGTCTGTGGTTATCTTCAACGAATTCAACAGCGCGCTGAAAATGGCAAGTTTGGTAGTACAGATTGGCTCTTAAATGATTGTCCAGCTAACTTACCGCAAGCAGGTTTTTCAGCAACGGTTCACCCGACAATGGCTAAACCTCAGACGGAAAAACCGCAACTACAAAGTACTGAAGGTACTAAGAACTTAAAGAACCAAGCACTGAATAGTAGTTGTAGTAGTCAGGCCATTCAGGCAGTTGAACCATCCCTGAAACAACCACAAACCACAGTTCAAGACCCAAACCCTTTGACTTCAGTCACACCTGAGCAAAATGTAAAGAATCCCTGGGAACTCTGGCAAGCTAACTGGAGCTTTCCAAATTCAATTGCCCAGCAAGATTTGAGTGCGTGGATCACCCAGTTTGGCAATGAGTTAGTCTATCACGCGCTCGAGTACGCGCTGAAATCTAATGTTTCCGCTCGAGGTGCTGACCGTTATTTAACTCGCGTCTTTGATTCTTACGAGAAAAATAAAGTTGTATCAGTCGCACAAGCGCTAGAACAAGAAGAGCAACATTATCAACAACGAACGCGCGAATTGTCTCAACAAAAATCCAGTAGACGGCATCAGCGACCAGTTCAGCAAAAAGAACAACTCCCTGAATGGGCTAAACCCGGCTTTAAAGCTCCTGAAGAAAGTGCAGCAGGCCAAGCACATAAAGCTCAACTACGGGCAGAAATTCAGCGACGCCTAGCTGAAATTAAAGCAGAATAAAATAGTGGATTTTGAGCAAAGAATCTTTTGTTCTCCCAACTAATCAACATAGAATTATAATTTTCGCGGCAAATAAATTATACAAAACATTAAAATCAATATATGATAGTAAGTAAATACTCTTGATCCAACTAGCACCACTAATATTTAAAATAAAGGAGCTATTTACTTATGAAAAAAATTGAAGTTGTCGGCGCAATTATCCTAAAAGATAACAAGCTTTTAGCAGCCCAACGTGCAGCTGGCCGTTCACTTGGTTCACTCTGGGAGTTTCCTGGTGGAAAAATTGAACCTGGGGAAACTCCTGAACAAGCTTTAGAACGTGAATTAAGCGAAGAATTCGGTGCACAATCAACAATCTTTGAACCTTTTACAATCAATGGTGATGCTAAATATGACTTTGGCGAAATCATTTTATACTGTTACTATGTTCGTTTGAACAGTCAGATTGTTAAAACCATTGAGCATGATGAATTACGCTGGGTCGATGAAAAAGAAGCTGGTCAATTAGAATGGGCCCCCACCGATGTCCCAGTAATTCAAGAACTAATTAAGGAAGGTTTCAGGTATGAATACTGAGAAAGAGATTTCCAAGGCAATTAACTTTGGTTTTGTGAATAGCCAAGTTGAATCACAAGAAATCTACCAGCCTTCTTTAGTCACTAACCAGAATGACACCACGGTTTTAGCTACTCTTGAAGATGAACTACGAACCTCAAGAACTTTTACTATCGCTGTAGCATTTGTAACAACTAGTGGTTTAATTGATCTAAAATCGGTTTTCACTGACTTAGCTCACAAAAATATTCACGGACGGTTAATCACGTCCACTTACTTAAACTTTAACGATCCAGAAGCTTTTGAAGATCTCTTACAAATCAAAAATCTTGATGTCCATTTATTAGACAAAGATGGTTTTCATACCAAAGCTTACTACTTTGATCACGGTAACTTTGAAAGTGCCATTATTGGGAGTGCTAATCTTACTCAAAATGCATTGAAAAGTAATTTCGAGTGGAACCTACGTGTGACCTCGACTCAACGTGGTGAAGTTGTTAATAAAATTAAAAGTAACCTAGACGACCTTTGGGAAAAATCAACTTCTCTCACCTCAGAATGGGTTGAAAACTATCGGTTAACTTGGAAACCAAACAAATCTATCCAGTATTTCCAGGTGGCTGAAGAACCTGAATACCAAGATAAAACACCAACACCTAATCCCATGCAAACCGAAGCATTAGCTGCTTTAACAGCATTACGTGACCAGGAAAATGCCAAAAAAGCGCTGGTTGTCGCAGCCACTGGGACTGGGAAAACTTATTTGGCAGCTTTTGACGTACAAAACTTCAAACCAAAAAGAATGCTCTATATTGTTCACCGAGAACAAATTTTACAGCAAGCCATGCATAGTTTTAAAAAGGTTTTGGGTGGTTCTGAGTCTGACTATGGTATCTTGAGTGGTAGTCAGCACAATTTAGATTGTAAATATACGTTTGCAACAGTTAATATGATCTCAAGCCAACGAATTCAAGAACAGTTTGGTCCTGACGCCTTTGATTACATCTTAATTGATGAGGCTCACCGCGTTAGTCAACGTGACGATGATCAGGAGCAAACCATGTATCAAAAAGTCTTGAATTTTTACCAACCAGAATTCTTGTTAGGAATGACTGCAACTCCAGAAAGAACTGATGGGACCAACGTTTATGAGTATTTTGACTATAATTTAGCTTATGAAAATTCCCTACTTGATGCCTTGGATCATGATTTACTGTCACCTTTTCACTATATTGGTGTGACTGATTATGAAAAAGATGCCGAAACAATCACTGACACATCCAGCCTGAAAGATTTAGTCTCAGAAGAACGTGTGGACTATATTGTAGATAAAACTAACTACTATGGTCCACGTCAACCAAACGTTCACGGACTAATCTTCGTTAGTAAAATTGCTGAAGGAATAGAGTTAGCCAAAAAACTGGTTGATCGTGGAATTAAAGCAGAATTCGTTTATTCGAAAAACTCGATTGCAGAAAGAGAGCAAGCTGTTCGTCGTTTAGAAGATGGTGAAATTTCATATATTTTGACCGTAGACATTTTTAACGAAGGTGTCGACATTCAATGTTTAAACCAAATCGTAATGATGAGGCCCACTAAATCTAGCATTATCTTCTTGCAGCAGCTTGGACGTGGCTTAAGAAAAGCTCCTGGTAAAGAATTTGTAACTGTCCTGGACTTTATCGGTAACTATAATGAGAACTATATGATTCCGATGGCCTTTGACAAGTCACATTCAAGTAATAAAGAACAAATTCGAAAACAGATTATCTCACCTAGTATTAGAGGAGTTTCAACCATTAACTTTGAAGAAATTGCCAAAAAGCGAGTGCTAAAAGCTGTTGGACAAGCTAAATTAGATTCAATGAAACGTTTTAAAGAAGCTTATGACAGTGTCAAAAATAAAATTGGTAGAATTCCAATGTTAATCGACTTCGCTCGTCGTGGAAACGTGAATGTGGCAGATATTATTTCAAAATTCAAAACGATGTACCTGATGCAACAAAAATTCGAAAAAGAATTTCCAGTGGAATTTAATGCTCACCAGCAAAAATTCTTATTGTTTCTTTCTAGAGAGATTGCAGTTTCAAAACGACCAGTAGAATCGTTGATTTTACAAGAATTAATTCAAAAGCAACGGCTCACTACTCAACAAGTTACCCAAATTTTGGATCAATCTCATGTCTTTTATGATGAAGAAACTTTAACCAATGTTGCTTCAATTTTTGATTTGTCATATTTTATGAACAAGAACCAAGAAAAATATGGTGAAATTTCGATTGTGGACACGCAAAACGATAGCTGGCAATTAAGTGAAACATTTAATGTAGAACTGGCAGATCCCAATTTTAAGCACTATGTTCTTGACCTACTGGCGGCTAACCTTTTTGAGCTACAGAGAGATGGTTTTGCGTTAGACCAACGTTTTACAATTGGCAAAAAGTATTACCGTAGTGACGTTATTAAGCTGCTAAACTGGTATGGTGAACAAAATGCTCAAAATGTCGGTGGTTATATCATGCGCCCTGATCAAAAATTTTTCCCAGTCTTCATTGCATTAGAGAAAACAGAAAAATTCCAAAATAAAATGGCCTATGAAGATCAGTTCATCGACCATAATACAATGCGCTGGTTTTCTAAGAGTGGTCGAACCGTTGATAGTCGTCAAGAAAGCATTGTCCTTAACCAACCTGACTTTGGCATGATTCAGCTTTTTGTTAAAAAGTCAGATGATGACAAGCGTGAAGGTAATGATTTCTATTACTTGGGTTCTGCCCGCGTAACTAGCGCTGAAAACGAAAAGAAATTTAACTCTGACGGTAAAGAAACTAAGTTAGTCAACTTTACGTTAAAACTAGAACACTCAGTTAACGTTAATTTATATCGTGCATTAAACGATAACGAATAAAAAGTAAAACACGGTCACTGGGTCCTAACAATTAGGATCTGGTGACCGTGTTTTAGTTAAAATGGTATTTCTTCCTTACTGTCAATAAAGTACTGCAGAATTCCACTTAATAAATCTATTTTCTTTTGATCTCCAAGTGCTTTGCCGTTCTCTTCAAACTTGGCCTTTAACTGTAATAAGCCACTTGCTGAATACTCCAACCACAGTTTACGTAAAGCTTGTTGCTTTTGGGGGTCTGTATAACTAGCTGAATCCTCATCCAGGATTCCTTCATTAATTCCAACAGCGTATAAAATTCCCTGCTGCTTTTCTGATAAATAAGAAGACCTAAATTCCTTCCCCTTTAATTCTAAATGTTCACATTTTTGCCCCGAATGGTATCCGATACAAAATCCCAACATAAAAATACTATGGGTCTTCATTTTTAATTCTCTAGATAGCACTTCATAAACATCTTCTACATTGGAGGATGTCTTAATTAAACTAGTTCCTGAGCTAAGAAAATTTGTGTCCATCATTATCCTCCTATATCTCTTCAGGAACTATTTTAGTTGTTCCATCATCCATCTTATTTAAACTGTAAACTTTGCCCACCCGATTTTCTTGCTTGAAGACTGGTAATTCTGTTCCTTCAGTTAACTCAGTATCAGTTACCAGTAAAACCCATTGGCTAGTCATATTTGGAATATTTTTAATCAAATTTGTTCGGTTTTCAACATCTAACCGACCAAATGGTGTATCCATAAACAATGGAAAATCAACGTTATTTCTCCCTTTAGAGGCCACTGTGGCTAGGGCAGTAATGAATGCCAAAGAGAGCATCTGACTTTGTCCCATTGAAATATCGTTTAAGATACTCATACCATTTTTCCCAATCACAGAAAGCTCAAAATTGTTACTAATCTTGATATCTGAGATCAATGAACGATCTTCTGCAGTAATAATCTGGTTAAAAATTACTTTCATCTGTTTCTCAAGTTGTTCCTTACTATAAGTTGAGTAAGTATCTATAATTTGGTCAATTTCTTTACCGATCCTCTTCAAACGTGCAACAGCATCACGTTTAACCTTTAAGTTATTATCTTTAATTTGCACTTGCTCCTGTTGAGCTTCAAGTTCCTGCAATTTATTTTCCAGCTTCGTAATCTGGTCTTTCTTAACTCCAATTTTTTCAGTCATCGTCGAAATATTACTCTGAACGTTTGGTAAAGTATGCTGTTCTTTGTTAGTTATATTTTTCAACTCATTTTGGGACATAGTAATCTGACTACCAATTTGTTCAATTTCATGTTCTAGCTTGTTAATCTTGTCTTCATGATTAACTATTGACTGATAGTTTCTGGTAACGGCCGCTTGGATCCCCTGGCTACTACTATTGGCTGACATTAAGGAATTTGAAACTATATTTAAAACTCCTGAAATTTCTGAAACTTGAAACTTTTTCAACAGGACTTGAATATGCTCTTCATTTTCAGGATGTGCACTTAAGTCATTTCCACACAAAGCACACACTTTATTATTCAAAGATTCGGTTAAAATAGCTTTAGCGAATTTATCTGAACGCTGATTTTGGATATTTTCAACTTTAATTCCCGCTTTGTCAACCGACCCCAAAACAACATCGATCGCAGTATCATCAATTCGTCCTATTGCTTCATTAATAACTTCATTTAAAGCGTACCGCTCACTACTTAACGTCTCTTCTTTGTTTTTTAGAATTTCTGCCTGTGCGCGATCATCTCTATTCTGAGCGATTTGTTGCTTAATTAATTCTTCTTCTTTTTTTGCAGTCTCAATTTCATCAATTATCTGACTTTTTTCTTCACGTAACCTGGATAAATCATTATTAGTCGTTTCAATTTTATCTTCTAATTCCTTAAATTGTTGATCACCTAACTGATTTGACAGCTCTTTACTTTGATCTCGTGCAGCCTGATTAAACACTTTCGAAGCCGTTTCAAGATTGCTTAATTGTAATAAATCAAAAACACCTGTTTTAATACTTTTCGCAACTGATCCGCCATTTTGAAGTCCACTTAATAAATCTAATTTTTCAGCATCAAAGAAGAAAAACTTCCGAATATTCTGCGGTAAGATATTATTAACCTCAACGCGAACCTGATCAATATTATCAGTAATTTTCTGATATTGTTGTTTGTCGGCTAAAAATTTACCGAACTCAGCTCCTTCAGTTGCAACTGACGTTTTATTATCCGACTTAAACTCAGTCAAACTTCTTTTAATCAGGTATGAAACATCATTATGTCTAAAATATAAAGTAACCGTTGCTGTCATTGGTAAACCTGTACTATTTAACAGTTTACTATTTACTAAGTGAATGTCTTCTCGGGTGGTGTCTTGTTCAAGGTAATGGTCACCATATAGAGCAAACATTATTGCCCTAAAGATCCCTGTTTTACCTGCACCATTAGTCCCTTTAATCAAGGTCACATTTTGTTGTCCATATCCGAATTCAAGCACGTTATCGCCCTCGAACTGCCTAAAATTACTGATTTTTAATTTTTCTAATTGCATCTCTATTCCTCACTCACAATCATTTGTTGAACTTTTTGGACAACAATCTCACGTAATTGTCTTTGACTTGCATCATCATTTTCAATATCAATCAATAATTCATTAATAATTTTCTGGTCAGCTAGTGGTAACTTTTCCAGTTCAGCCTTAATATCAGCTTGTAAATTGTTCATTTTCTTCCTCCATCATCTCTTGATAAACGTCCCACGAACTCTTATCCAGATAGCTGTCTAAAGCAAATTCTGCCAAAATCGGTCTAATTAACTCTCTGGCCTCGTATTTATTATTAGCATACTCAGCAAATTCATGGAAACGAGGAATTTCACGTTTAACTAGGCTCTTCGCCATTCCTTCATCCATCTCATTTTTATCTGGAATTACAATAAAATCATAGACTTCAGCTTGCTTTTTCCCTGGACTTTTCCGCAAAATTCTTCCACGTCGCTGAATAAACTGCCGGGGATTAGTTGTACTTGCTAAAAAGAACGCCACTCTAGTAGCGGGAACATCAACCCCTTCGTCCAAACATTTCATTGCAGTTAGGGTTTGAATCTTACCTCGTGAAAAATCTTGTAACATTTTTTCTCGATTAGGGTAGGAAACTTCAGCTTTAAATTCACTAACAGAAACTCCCTCTAAGGCAACATCATAAGTAAACTTATTGATATCACCCGGCGCACAATACACCAAGCTATGATCAGGATTTTGACTTTTGAAGATTTGCAAGAACTTCGCTTCTTTTGCATCTGCTTTTTCGATAATTCTAGACCGCTTAATCAGTAAGTTTTGTAAATCTTCATCAACTGAGCTGCCTTTATTTTTCTGTTTTAACACCATCAGCTTACCAATCTTCTCGCTCAATTTAATATATCTAGTTGTTTCATCAATTGACAGCTTAACTGGTACTGGATGATACGAATATTCCGTTAAAAAGCCTTGGTTAATTGCTTCTTCTAACGAAAACGAGAAAATTTCCTTGTCAAATAGTCGATAAATTTTAGCAGTTCCTTTTTCATCCCACCATCGTTTGGGTGTAGCCGAAAGTCCTAAGCGCGCATTAAAGTTACTAAACAAAGCTGGATTAGAATTTTTTGAGCCCAGATAATGGCATTCATCCGCTAGCAGAAAAGAATTGTCATGCTCTGCTCTCTTTAAAATTTTTGCAAATTGTGATTTTTTACCGCCAGTTGAACGGTATGAACCAATAATAACTAATCTCTTTCTAAAGCCATGCTGATATTCCCAAATCATTCGGCTAAGCTTCGCATTCCATTTATCCTTACCATACGCAACTTCGACATCAACCACAATTCCATTTTCCAAGAGGTTTTCTTTCCATTGTGTAATTAAATGAATGAATGGTACTAGAATGACTAATAGCTGCTTTCCATGATCTGCATAATATTCCTGTGCACAGGCGATACTGGTATATGTTTTACCTGTACCTGTTGCCATATCAAAAATACCTCGGTAGTGATTTTTCTGAAAAGCATTCACCGCTTGTTTTTGATAGCCTCTAAGTTCAACCGCCATTAAATCACATCCTTCAAATGTAAGACATGGTCTCTATCTACATCAAAGACGTTTTTCACAATATAATCTGGTAACTTGTTATTGTTATCAGTATAAATATGTTTACGGTCTAAAAAGCGGCCAACTTTATCTCTAGTTAATGAATCATGATAGTTTGTTTTAACCTCATATTGAACCAAATCTAGCAAATTACGCCATGGTTTATTAATTGAGCACATAATGTAATTATTTTGGGTAACTGCTTTAGAAGTTGCGTAAATATACTCCCAATTCAAGTTCTTATATTCCGGAATTTGATCAACATAAAATGCTAACAGTTTGGGACTCCAATCCATCCGATTTTTTAATTCGGGCAACTTATTAGGATTAATTATTATTTGCCCCATGACAGCATAGCCATCTTGATTAACAAAGCTAGCTAGATAATCCTTAACTTGTTCTAACTCACTCATAGAAAGCTGTAATGAATGTGTTGAAACAAATTCCCCTGGTCTAAACTCAAAGAAAGCAGCATTGTTAGCCAATTTTTTAATTAACTTCTTACCATCATCAAACCCGATGTCTTTTGCGAACTCTGTTAAGTTCTTATTAGTGATCTTTTTGTCCTCAAAATGATCACTAATAATTGTCTCTAAACTAGGATTTTGATCTACATATAAGATTGGGTAATCTCCCCTCAAATAATACTGATCTGCCCCGTCCTTCAACAGGCTAGTAAACAAGTCACGCTTCTGCAAATAGGTTGTACTTGGTAATTTGTCAAACAGGTCTGCCCTTGTCATAATCTTCCGATAGATTGGTTCAACGAAGAAATATCCTGCGTGCAGCTTGTTCTGTTCTTCAGTTTGCTCATTCAAAAATTCAACCAGTTCAGGTGCTAAATTTGATCTTCTCCGTATTTGCTGTGGCTCAGGTTTGCTAATTGAGTCTTTGTTAGTCAACGTCCGCACTGGTTCGACTGCTACATTCTTATCAAAGCCAAGATCTGCTTGGCATATCTGATAAACCTTCCAATTTACTTTACGGTATCCTTGATCATAAAGGTCACTAATTGTTTTTTGAATAAGCTGTTTTTTCTCCGGACTTAAACTAGGATCTGTTAACAATCGATTTAAATTAAAGCCGCTAATATCTGACAACCAAACTACATTAACTCGGGCAAAAGCATTGATAATTTCCTGATCACTAAAGACCTTGAAAATCTCTGGATCATCTGAATTTTGTTCCACTATGGTAGTTACTTTTGCAGGTTCATTACTGTTTGAATCTATCAGGCTGCCTTTAGAAACTCGCTTACATGCTTCATAAACTTCTTGACTAATATTTTCGTATCCATCTTCATAAAGCTCAATTAGTTTATTCTGGATCCTGTTCTTATCTTTATCACCTAACCCTGGCGAAGATAAAACATGATATAAAGCTTCTTGGTCGATTTCAGAAATCCAAATTGCATTTGCTTCTGCAAAAACATCATCGATTTTAGACCCTAAGACTTTCAAAATCGTCGGATCATCATCTTTTAGTTCCCGATGAATGAAGATATTTTTCTGTTCGGTTTCCTCGTCCATTTTTTTAGCTTCCTGATGAGGCTGTTTAATCTCAGCAACCTTATCTTTTTCTGACAGAAAATTATCTACCATACCTACTGTTCTGATATCTTTTTGCTTGGTCCGTGTACCACCACAAAATTCATATACTTCACGTGAAATCCACTTAGAATTCTTTTCATAACAAGAACAAACTGCTTTCTCAATCAATTGTCGTTGATATAAATGACATTCTGGCATATTAAATATTCTAGCCAATTTTCCAGTAGCCAATTGTGAAAAATATACAATTCCGTTCTGTCCAAGCAATTCAACTGTCGTTGGAGATTTTTGGATTATCTCAGATATTCGTGGACCTTTGTCTACCTCTTCCATCTTCGCTTTTACTTCATTCATCTTTGCGTTGTTTTTATGAGTTGTCACATTTCCATACTTACAGAATTCATATGCCTCCTCAGACACAAACGAAGATCCTTTTTGATAATACTCAATGACAATTTCCTTAATCGCTCTTTGCCGATATGGATAAAATTCTGGTAACTTAAAGAGTTTAATCAATTTTTTCTGAGTTAACTGCGACAAGTATTTAATTCCATTCCGCCTTAGCACTGCATTAGTACTTGGTGATTTCGACATTAACTTTGCCAACGAAACATCCTCAGGTGTTTTCTTCTCGGCTTTCTTTTCAGACACTTGAGTCTTAACTTCATTTTGAACTACGTTAACGAAATCAATACTTTCCGAGTTGTTTTTACGTTCTTCAACCGGCTTTTGTTGATTCTGAGATTCATCTTGATCCGTAACGTTTTTATCATTAACTATCGGATCTATCTTAATATCAACATTAGCTACATCTTTATGTGATTCTTGCTCTTTTACCACTTTTTGTTCTGTGTCTATAGATTTTCCACCACAGAATTCATACGTTTGCATCGAAATCCACGCTGAACCTGCTTCATAACAAGCACGAATGGTTTCTTTAATTTGTCTCTCTACATCAGACGAACAGAATGGATCATTAAAGACATATCCCAATCTTTCTTTGGTAACTTTTGTCAGATCTTCGATACCTTTTAGCTTTAACAATTCTAATGCTGTACGATCAGTTATCAAGTCTGTCATTGGGATTGGTTTAGTTAATTTATATTCTTGGCGAACAATTTTTTGAATTTTATTTTTATCAACTTTAAATATTTCCATTTTGTCATTATTCTTCGAAGAAATATTATCTTTTACACTTGGAACTATTTTGACATCACTTGAATTATCTACTATAGATTTATTCTTGTCCTGATCTTTAACTATTGTTTCTTCATCATCATTTTGATCAGTATTATTAGTTTCTGAAGTGAATCCACCACAGAGCTCATAAGCTTCTCGCGTGATTAAATCAAGACCTTCTTCATAATAATCACGTACAACTTCTTTAATTATTTCTTCACGACTTAGAGAACATTCAGCTAATTCAAATACTTTAATTAAGTTTTGCTTAGTTAGTTGTGATAAATACTCAATTCCATTATGCTTTAACATTGCATTCGTATCTTGCGAGGTTAACATGATACTCGATAACAAAACATCTTCTACATGTTTTTTTTGATCAAAAACAAGATCACTTATCTTTTCAGAGACATTATCCTTCAAAAAACTATTACTATTTTTAGTGTTTTCGTTCTTTTCGAAATAACTATCCGTTAGCGCAGTTCCTCCACAAAATTCATAGTCTTCTTGTGAGACCACTGTATACCCTTTTTCATAATAATCACAGACAATTTCCTTAATCATTTTTTCCCGATATGGATAACATTCGGATAATTCAAAGATTCTAGTCAAATTCGACTTAGTTAATTGCGACAAGTAATTAACGCCATTTCTTTTAAGTAATGCACTAGTACTTGGTGAAGAAAACATAATAGAAACGAGTACAACATCCTTAGATATTTTTGTACTAAACGTTCTTTCAGTTGATTGAACGCTCGAACCTAATCCGGGCAAACTATTCTTCTCAGAATCATCACCATTTTTTGATGCGCTATTACTACCGTCTGCTGCATAGCGCGCGACATCTGCATTCAAATTTTTGCTAGATTGTTTTGTTTCACTATTACTTGATAAGACTCTTGAAACTTTCTCACGGCTATCTTCTATCACTGAAGACTGCTCTTTGAAGTTTCCATCTTTATTATTAACTTCACCACTATCTAGCTCAGGTGTCTGATTGTTATTTTCTCTCGTCATCTGCTGACTATTACTTACAACTAGTTTTTTATTAGAATCTTTATTCTCCTTTTTTACTATAGCGGCCTTTTCTTTAGCTTGACCAACAAGGTTAGCTACCAAAGAAGTCCCTCCACAAAATTCATAAGTTGCTCGTGAAATTAACTTAGAGCCAGCCTCGTAACAAGCGCGAACTGTCTGTTTAATTAACTGCTCATTATCATAACCACATAGTGAATTACTAAAGAGTTTATTTAAACTAGAGATACTAACTTGAGACAATTTAGTGATTCTATAAAAACGTAATAATGTAGTGGTTCTTGCATCTGAAATTAATTTAGTTAGCTTGATATCTTCTCTGGTACCCAATCCGCTTTCTAAAATAGTTTTTTTAATCTTGATTTTTAACATATTCTCTCTTGATAAATTTTTTTCGGTATCATCTTTATCACTTATAAAGTCAGTAGTTGCAGTAATATCGTTATGGTGTTCTTGCACCTCTGACTCTGCTGTTTCCTGAGGTTTCTCTTCATTTACATTCAGCTGGTCTTGAACATTTCGACAGTAATCATATGTTTCTTGCGTAACCAAAGAGTTTCCCTTTTCAAAACACTCACAAATTATTTTCTTTACATTTTCCTGTCTCATCAAGATAAATCCCGGCTTTTGAAATAAATCATCTAAGCTATGCGGATTTACTTGCGATAAATACAAAAAATCATTTTGTTTCAGTAATGTGACTAACCCTGATTCAGAAATTAATCCAGGCAAATAAACGTCCTCTGACTGATGTTTTAATTCTGCAACTTCAGAAGAAACTTTCTGGTCTACAGTTCGTTTATGCTCATTTGTACTCTCTAAAGAAATCTGCTTCATTTTCTTCAATTCAATTGTTTTATCATTCAAACACTTTTGATTAAACTCAGCAGTTATTACATCATATCCGGTCACATAAAGAAAATTAACTTGAGTATCAAATGAAATTCTAGCTTTCCCATGAAAAGACAATTCGTCAAAGAACTGATGAATCTTAAAATTATTTAGCTCTGATAACAAATCAATCTTCGCCTTTTTTAACAGTGGAAAACTGGCTTCATTTTTAAATAAAACGGAAATATACCCATCTTTTTTATCATCACTAGAACTGACTTTTTCTGTTTCTGTTTTCTTTGTCTCAATTACGTTTTCCTGGATATCGGCTTTACAAAAATCATAAGCATCCTTGGGGACTACTTCATATCCTTGTGTATAATAATCACACACTACCTGTTTGATAAATTTTTCTCTCGCCGGAGTATTCAAGCTATGTTTAAAAATTCTGTTTAAATTACCAACCTTTAACTGGCTTAAGAAAAAAACACCATTTTTCTTCAAAAGACTGATGATTGTTTCATCTGAAATCAGCATTGATAATCTAACATCATGCTTGATAATTTTTCTCTTAGCCGTTGTAGTAACCTCAGAAACTTCAAATCCATGGCTTGTAAAAGAACGTTTCAAATCATCAAAATTATAATCAAATGGAAAGAGCTCGCTAAACTGCTCAATAATAATTCCATCGAAAAAAGTATCGTCTTGGACGTCCAAACCATTCAATGTCATTTGGATACTATTTGGAAAAATAATATTCTCAAATTTTTTAGATTTTTCATTAGCCGAAATAATATGATAGGGAGGTTCGCTTACTCGAATAAATATTTTATTGTTTTTCTGAGTATGGACTTTAATTCCCCGTAATCCAAACTCCTTGATTAATTTTTTATAAGTGGCCGGCTCAAGTTTATATATTTTCCTAACAAAATCTAAATCAAAAATATATTTACCATCATTTTCTTTGATATCCTCACTATTCATTACTGAAAATAAGGTTCTCATCGCTTGACTATGGTATCTTTTCGGATTAACCGGACATTCTACATAATCATTTTTTAAATTCATTGTCGTCCTTTTTCCTCAATTTACTTTCTGACTGTTTTTTTCAATTAATATTGTTTACACATACCTAAATTATACTATTTGATCAATTTAGATTCATCTTATTTCACCTAAATATTTCAAAAAAATAATTAGTTTGGCTAGATACAAATGATAATTTTATGATTATAAAAATTTTTCTTTAGAATTAATTATAGTTTCCAAAACATAAATGTTATCGTTTACATTTGATGTACAACTTAGTTCTAAAAATATGTAAAATAAAAAGAGTTCAGAAAATCATTTTACGATTTTCCAAACTCTTTTTTAGTCTAACTAATATTACTTCTTATAGTGCTGCTAATGCATTCTTTGCTGAGTTTCTGCCTGAGTAATAAGCATAGCCAACACAAGTCCCTGGCATATTTGGTCCATATGTGTCGCCTGCTAAACCAGCAGCATCATTACCAGCTGCGTACAAGCCAGGAATTGGGGTACCCTTTTGATCAAGGACTTCATTCTTAGTTGAAACTCGTAAGCCGCCCATCGTACAGAATGAACCAACACTTAATTTGAAACCATAAAATGGTCCTTGAGCAACTTTAACCAGATAATCTGAGTCTTTTCCAAAGTCTTGGTCATCCTTCTTGTCACAATATTCATTATAGGTTGAAATTGTGTCTTGGAATTTATCTGTTGGTACACCCATCTTTTCGGCCAATTCTTCAATTGAATCAGCTTTAAAAATAAATGGCTTGTTGGCAGCTACTGCAGCATCTAATTCATCTTGCAGTTTAACTAACTTCTCGCCTCTTCTGACATAGACACCTAAGCCCATGAAGTTTCCTTCTTGCGCCATCCGATCAATGACACCTTGATCCAAAATACTATAAACTTTATTTTGTGTGTACAAGGCATTACCGGCAAGTGAGAAATTGTAAATAACTGCTTCATTTACAAACCGCTCACCATTTTCATTAACCCACAAAAGTGGTTGTTGTCCAGCAGCAGTTGCCAAATGTGAATCAATATATTTAAAAGCAGGCTCATCAGGATCACCAATGTAACCGCCAAATAACATTGCCATTCCTGTCCCATACTTAGCAGCACCTTGGTCCCAAGCTAAACGTAGTCCATCGCCAGTTCCCTTACCAGAGCTGACTGGTACCAAACGTGAAGTATCGTAGGCCGTTAATTCTTGCATCATTTCTGGGTTATCTAGGTAGCCGCCAGTTGCTAAAACAACAGCGCCAGCTGTAATTTCTTGCTCTTCTTGTGAAACCTGGTCTTGAATGGTAACTCCATTAATTTTCCCACTGTCATCAGCTAATAACTTAATCGCTGAGGTAGAGGTCAACAATTCGACACCAGCTTTTTTGGCTTGTGGTAACAGTGCCTGATGGATCACAGCGTCGCCCATGCCTTCATAAATGTGCCAAGTTGCTTCACCATCACCCATTGCCTGAACGCCTTCGTATTTAACACCCTGGTCTTTGAGCCATTCTACGGTTTCAGGACTATCATCGATATATTTTCGCCAAATTCTTGAGTCAGCTTTATATTTAGAATATTCAACTTCTTCTTGTAAAACTTCAGTTCCTGAAACATTAATTCCTTGCTGTTTTTGCAAATATGAATCAATTGCGAAAAGGCCTTCAGTATAATTAGTGCTTCCACCAGTATTACGCCCTTTTTCTAGCAGTAACACTGAAGCATTTCTTTGTGCCGCTTCTAAGGCTGCAGAGGTCCCCGCTGCACCAGTTCCAACAACAACAAGATCGTACTGTTTCTTACTTGCTAATGACATAATAATTCCTCCAAAGTTTTTTTAGTCAAATCAATCAATTATTCTAGCCCATTCAGATACAAAGTTAATAATTGAACAATTGACAATGAAAGAAAGTTCTTAATATAATAATATATAGCTAAGAACATCTTTAAGTAAATCATATACTTTGTGAATAAATTACAACACAGTTAATTATTACGAGAGACGAACTTTTAGTTCGGGTAAGCAGGAGGATTCCAGATGAATGTCGATCAATTAAAAATATTTCTACAAGTTGTCCAATATGGTAGTTTTGAACAAGCTGCCAAAAAGAACTTCCTTTCTCAAAGGGCTGTTTCTAAGCAAATGTCACAACTAGAAAGTGAACTGGGCACTAATTTATTTGAACGTGGTAAAAATAAGATCTATCTATCTCCACAAGGTTCGATTTTCCTCCCCTCTGCCCAAGATATAGTCAATAATCTAGCCAATGTCATTTCTGATTTAAAAAAATTTGATAATGAACAGTGTCAGACAATTCAAGTTGGTTGCTTTTCTCCATTTGAAGGACAAATTGTTCAAAACTCGCTCTATCAGTTAACTCAGGTTGAACCGAATGCGTCAATTACTATCCATGAACAAAGTAATGAGCACTTAGCTCAAAGCGTTTCAAATGGTAGTTTAGACATTGCATTTTCAATCAGTTACGGTCGCCCCTGCGTTGCTAAAAACTCAGAATTAACTTCTTTAAAGATTTACCATAATCAAATGTTAATGGGTGTTAGTCAACAAAACAAAAATAGTTCGGTCGCTCATTTATCTCTAGATATGTTAAGAGATTTGCCTATTCTTTACTTTAGCTTAGAAAATTCAAAATTTTTACAAGAAAGTTTTCATGCCAGCCTTTCAGATCAACTAAACCTAAAAAATGTTCACCGGGTAACCAGCATCGAACAAATGCACATGCTGGTAGCACTTAATCAAGCAATGGCCTTTTATCCTGCCGGCTTAATCAGTGCTCAGGAAATGGCTGAAGACAAATACGTTAACTATATTCCTTTTGACGATCACAATGATCAGAGCTATGACATTGTAGTCTTATTTAAAGCACAGAATAAAAATCTGCTGCTCCAGAAGTTATTAGATATTCTCAAAAAAGGAGTCCATTCACTCGAAATTTAAAAATAAAGATAGTCAAAAAAGTCTACTGCTTTGTTATTTATCGGTGTTATAAGCAGTAACATTTGAATTTTCACCCAGCGTTTTGTTATCGTTTACCTTAGTTTAGTGTTATAGTTGACTCAAATTAAGCCCCCACTTTGTCTTTCATTTGTTAATTTCTGACGTCATATGTTGAACACTCAATATAGCGAAAGGAAGCGGATCGTAATGGACAAAAGTAATCAACACTCTGTTTTCACACGGCAACTTTTGCTCCTTATTTCAGCAATTGTTGTTGCCTTCTCACTCTTCTGTTTGCTCCCCCAAAGTACCCTTCAGGCTCAAGTCGTCACACATGCTCCCAAGTTTTCCGGTAAAGTTAAAGTTCCCCAAAAAGTTGGTGAAACCAAGGTTCAGGCTTACTACTCCATCGAGAAATTAAAAGATAACGTTTATCACATCAATGACTATTCTAAGTCTCCTGGAGGCAAAAACGGTCTCAATCCTGCCAGTATGTATTTGATCAAGGGCTCTGAAAAGTCACTGCTGATTGATGCTGGCAACAAAAACATCAAAGCCCGCAAAGAGTTGTTAGCCATCGTCAATCAATTACGGGGAACAACTCCACTAGAAATCGCAGTGACCCATAACCACGAAGATCACACTGGGCAACTGGCAGCTTTCAAAGCCAACACAATTTACTATCCAGCTAAAGACAAAATCAAAAAACAGCACTACACCAATAACTACGCATGGATCAAAGAAGGCGACGTTTTAGACCTCGGTAACTACAAATTTACTGTCTACGAAACACCGGCGCATACGCCAGGTAGTGTCACCTACGTTGATCAGAAGCACAGTTTGATTGCCAGCGGTGATTCAATTGGTTCAACCTTTGTCTGGTTGTTTGACAAGAAGAGTCTCAACACCTATCAGAAGACTCTTAAACATCTCTATGCTCAGGTCAAGAACTTAAAAGATCCAACCTTTATGCCTGGTCACAAGTGGCAAACTGATCCCGCCAACAAGAAGCGCGGGCCGAAGTTTACTCCTGACAACAAACCAATGACCATGCAATATCTGAAGGATATGATCACTTTAACTGCTAAAATTAAAGACGGCACCGCCAAATCACACAAATACTATGTTGATGGCAAGAAACGTGGTAAAGCCTATATTTACCACCACGCAATGATCTGTATGATCGACAACTAGTCAAAAAGCCCTGGCATGCACAAAGCTGCCAGGACTTTTTAGGGGTCTAAACTTTTTAGTGTTGATGAGTTGATCATCAGCACTTTTTTTCTACGCAAAAAGGACATCATTTGTCCTCGTGTGCTACGATTAAAGTGTCTAATTAAAATCAAAG
>NZ_BQXH01000013.1 GCF_022836475.1 Ligilactobacillus pabuli
TGCATGTATTAGGCACGCCGCCAGCGTTCGTCCTGAGCCAGGATCAAACTCTCATTTTAAAGTTTGTGACTCATAAATTTTACTAGCGAAATTGACTTCGCAAATGTTTTTTTTGCACTGACCGTTAAGATCAGTGACCTCACACATTTGATTTGTCGAAACTTTGTTCAGTTTTCAAAGATCTACAATTAGAGTGTTTCATTGTCGCAATTGACAACTCATTAAGTTTATCATCTTATCAATAACTTGTCAAGAAGAAATTTAATTTATTTTATCAAGCTAACCGAGTGGATCAACCAGCTCGTTAGCTTAACTGCCGTAACGACAACTTTTATAGTATATCAACTATTTTGAATGATGT
The DNA here is from genome assembly GCF_022836475.1 of Ligilactobacillus pabuli. GTDB lineage: Bacteria > Bacillota > Bacilli > Lactobacillales > Lactobacillaceae > Ligilactobacillus > Ligilactobacillus pabuli. The sequence continues at coordinate 362 of NZ_BQXH01000013.1, forward strand.
CAACAACTTTTTAAATTAAATTATTACCGAAGCACTTGCTCAGCGACAACGAGTATAAGCATACCGCTACAAATGCCTATCGTCAACTACTTTTTTACCTTTTTTGGATAAAAACGATTTCACTTTTTAACTAGCCGTTTTGAGTTAGCTTAACCAATCCAGATTGGATCCTTCAATCAATTATTAACTTGTTAATTTTTTGCTATTAAAAAAGCCAAACCACTTTATTAAGTGATTTGACTCAGCACTAAATTTCAGTCTTATTTCTGTTTCTTAGCAAACATGCTTGTCAATCCACGTTTGATAACTTGGAAGAACGTTAATGAACGAACAATTCGATTTGGTTCAATATAGACCCGAATAGCCCGTAAAACCTTCTTGGGGTCCTTAGAAGAGAAATTCAGCAAGCTTTTATGACCTTTGACTTGAAAACCATAGCGTGGAATCCATTTACCTTTAAAATAAACAGACGCAATAACTAACTGTACTTCTTCCCATGGAATTTGAATATAGTTATTTGGATTACGATCATCATAAAACTCAAAGGCATGATCGCCAACCATAATTTTGCCATAACTATTCATGCCAACATGTGAAGTCCCTGCCGTGACAAGGTTGACTTCAGTATTAAGCGATTTAACCCGATCGTTCATTCTGTGTTTCTGTTTCTTGTTGCCAAACATTGTCTAACCTCCAACATCTATGCTATTTTCTCTGTTATAGCAAAAACGGCCCCATTGTGCAATCGCAATGAGACCGTCAATTATAGAAACAAACTTAAAAATTGTTAATTTATGATCTTAAAGCAAACCGATCACGTGACCAACAACACCGACAACGAAGATGCCGAGGATGATGATGATTGGTGAAACGTTCTTCTTTAATAGCCACATGCATAAGAATGTCAGTAACAATGGAACAAGTCCTGGAATCAAAGAATCCAAGTTGTTTTGCAAAGTCGTTACTTTAAGGCGTTCTAATGACAAGCCGCCAGCTTGTTGTGACAATGCTTCATGAATACCGGCACTACCCTTAGGTAAGTTATTCCAGTCAATGTAAGCACCTTTTTGTTGTTGGATCTTAGAAACAACGGGAGTGAAGTTAATGTTAACCCACCGTTCGATCAAGGCACCAATCACAAACATCCCCATCATGGAAGCTCCACGAGTAATCATTTGCAATAAGCCACCAGACAAATCGTCTGTAATCGCGTTACCGGCTTTATAACCGAATTCCTGAGTATACCAAATTGTTGCTAAACGAATAACGTTCCATAAAACGAAGAACAAGATTGGTCCCATGATACTGCCACCCAAAGCAAGGGAAGCACCCAAAGCACCAATCATTGGACGAACAGTAAACCAGAACACTGGATCACCGACACCAGCCAAAGGACCCATCATACCAACTTTAACACCCTGGATAGCGGCATCGTCGATTGGGGCACCATTAGCACGTTCTTCTTCCAAGGCCAACGTTACACCAATAATTGGTGAAGTTACGTATGGATGAGTGTTAAAGAATTCCAAGTGTCGTTGGTAAGCGGCAGCCCGGTCTTCTTTCTTTTGATACAATTTATTGATTGCTGGGATCATTGAATAACACCAGCCACCATTTTGCATACGTTCGTAGTTCCAAGAACCTTGGAGGAACTGTGTACGCCATGCTACTTTATAAAGATCACTTTTTGATAAAGTAATTTTCTTTTCAGCTACTACTGGTTCAGCCATTGTATTTCCCTCCTTTAGTTTTAATAGTCATCGAGAATATCGCCCAATGGGTCACCGCTATTGCTGTTTCCACCATTGTTTGAACCGCTGTTTGAACCGCTCTTGTCAAGAGACAAGTACATCAAAGCAAGCGCGATACCCAAAGCACCGATAGCAATCAATGTTAAGTCAGAAATTGCAGCAATTACGAACCCAATGGCGAAGAATGGCCAAACTTCACGGGAAGCCATCATGTTGATAACCATTGCGTAACCAACGGCAACAACCATCCCACCACCGATTGACATACCATCATTCAACCAAGCTGGCATTGCTTCAAGCATGCCACGCACGGCTGATGCAGGAATGATCAACAGTAAAATAGCAGGCAAGGCAATCCGTAAACCTTGTAAACAGATACATACATATTGCCAAAAATCAATCATCTTAGAGTTAGCTTCTTTAGCTGCCTTATCCATCAAATGAACAATACCAACTGTAATAGTACGAACAAGCATGGTCAAGAACAAACCAGCAACAGCCAATGGGATCGCAATCGCAACGGCTGAACCAATTCCTTTAACACCTTGTCCACCTTGAACAAGAATAATAGATGAAGCAACAGCAGCTAAAGCGGCATCAGGCGCAACAGCGGCCCCAACGTTTGCCCAGCCTAAGGCGATCATTTGTAATGAACCACCCAACATAATACCTTCAGCCATATGGCCAGTTACCATCCCAATTAGCGTACATGCAACTAATGGTTGATGGAATTGCCACTGGTCCAAGATACCTTCCATGCCGGCGAAGAACGCCACGATCACAACTAATACCATCGAAATAGCAGACATGAAATACCCTCCTTTTCAATTTTAAAGGCTTACAAGCCTAATTCCTTACGGGCTTTTTCAACTAATTCGTCAAAGTTTCCTTTTTTATCTGAAGGAACTTTACGCAAGTCGAACTTAATTCCCATTTTCTTCAATTCATCAAATGTCTTCACATCTTCAGGTCCCATTGACAAAACATTGTTAACGGCAACTTTACCAGTTGAATGTGCCATTGACCCGATATTAAGTTCCTTCAAGTCCATGCCACCCTGAATTGCTTGTAAAGCATCTTCTGGTTTTTCAAACAAGATCAAAGCCTTAGTGTTCCCAAAACGAGGGTCTTTAGCAACTTCTTCCATTTTAGCAACTGGAATAACGTTTGCTTTAACTCCAGGAGGAGCAGCCTGCACGATCATGCTCTTACGTAATTTGTCATGCGCAACATTATCTGAAACGACGATGATCCGGTTTGGTCCAGTAGTCTTAGTCCATGCTGTAGCAACCTGACCATGCAACAAACGTGAATCGACACGTGCCAAAACATATTTGATCTTGCCATCACCAATCACAGTTCCTTCAGGGATGGAGCCGCCTTTAGGTTGTGCATCTGCTGGGGCTGCTTGAGCCTGCGCTTCTTTTGGTTGTAGTGATTCTGGTTTGACCTTCACACCATCTTTAGCTGTTTCAATGATATGTGCAGCAATTTCATGTGCTGAATCCATTGATAAGCGTGATGCGTAAGCTTCAATAACCATCGGCAAGTTCATTCCAGCAACAATTCCCCAAGTATCTTTGTGATCTTCGAAGATATTGCTTGCCTGGTTAAATGGAGTACCGCCCCAAAGGTCGATCAAGAACAAAACTTGTTCTGGGTCGTCAAAAGTTGCGATAGCTTTTTCCATTTTGGCATGAACATCATCCGGACCTTCGCTTGGTTGTAAAGTCACTGTTTGAACATTTTCTTGTTTACCGAAAATCATTTCAGCTGACTGGAAAATGCCTTCCGCGAAACTACCATGGCTCGCGAGGATAATACCTACCATTTTTTGTACCTCCCACAATAAATTTTTCCGGTCCCCCGGAATAGTTATGATAAAACTTGTGACTAAATCTGTTAGTGTGCAGCTCCTTGAGAGTTGAGCTTGATGAGACCTTTTTCCGTTAGTACCTTCCAGAGGTCCTTGGAAGAGTCGCCCGAAACCTTACGAATATCCATCTTGATGCCTTGGTCGTGCATCCAGTGAAAGGCTGCAATATCATCTTGATTCACTGAAATACTATCAGTCACCATCTGTCGGCTACTATTAAAGCTGAGCGCTCCAATATTGACCAGTTTGACTTGAATTCCATTTTGAATCAAGATTTGGGCATCACGTGGATCTTCTACTAAGATCAACGCTTTAAAACTATTAAAGCGTGGGTCAAAGTAGATCCGCAACATTTTCATCAAGGGAATCACATGAACTCTGATTCCTGGTGGACTAGCTTGCTTGATCAGCGTCTTGCGAATGTTATCGCTGGCGACCTGATCAGAAACAACTAAAATTCGATCAACTTTTAAAACTTTTGCCCAGTTAGTAGCGACCTGCCCATGTAGCAGGCGACTATCAATGCGCAGTAACCGAATTTCCATACTAAACCACCCTTACTCTCTAATTTGCTGTTGAACTACAAATCGAGTCAAAACGTACTGTGGAAGTTTTAAATATTTTTTCGCGGTTAACTTATCTGCAGAATTAAGAATTAAAAGTAATAAGATCAAATTCATTTAGCAGTCAAGCTACCTAACGAAAAGTTTTATTCAAAACAATCCACTAACTATATAGCAAGTTCCGTGCCAACTTTTGTGTATCACGTTGCAACATTGATTTAACAATGTTTAAAAGTTATTAAAAAAGCCTAACGATACACAAAATAGTGTATCGTTAGGTTAGTGTACTTTATTCAGCTGTTTCTGTATCGAATAATTTGACGATATAATAAACTTCTTCATCCGTCAGAGTTAAATTCAAGGCACTTTCAATGATTTGATTGGCCTGTAAGATCACCTGTTGCAGTGGTGTATCTTGCACACTGACAACTTCTTCTTTAGTCGCAGTGATCGGTGACTGAGTCAAATAACGCTCAATTGCTCCTGCCAAATGCATCACTACACTAATTCGCAAGGCGTTTGTTAGCTTAAAATCAACCTGCTCATCAACGTAATCACAGTATCTCCATAAAATTCCAATCAATTTTTGGGGGTTAATAAAGGTAAAATACTGTCCCAAATACTGTTGTGCTTTTTGTTCCGTTAGCCCTTCAGCATTATCTAAGTGGTCTTTGGTTTGTGCTGGCGCTCCGCTAGTTTCCATGTCTTCGATCAAGGTGATAAACTTTTCACCGCCACCCTGTAACAGGTCTTTTAACGAAATAAACGGCACGGGAATCTTAGGCCGGGTCACTCCAGTTGTCGCAATAATATGATAATTTCGTTTTAAGTCTTCCAGCGTTTGTCCCATATTCACGACCGAGATTGGAATCACCACAATGTCATCGATCAGATGGTCAACTAAAACTTCATCAAGCATTTCCTTAATTTTGGCAGCAGTCCCTTGGCCGGTAGCACAGAGGGCAACGATTGCCCGTTGCCGCGAATCACCGATCACCAAGTTATCTGTCGGTTTTTCCACTGGTTGAAATGGTCGTGAATAACCGTTAAAGTCACTTAGTTCTTGGTAAACCATCTCTAGGTCACTATCGATCAACGCTGACTTCCGTGCGGCCTCTAGGACCATCGCAGTCGTCACCATGTCAATCGTCTTGACTTCGACTCCGGTCATTTCCACTAATTTATTAGTAAAGGTTCCAAGCGAACCCATATCGACCATTAACAGCACACCATTACCTTGGTCCATTTGCTTAACTTGTTGTGCGATTCCTTTCAAAGCCGTCTGGGGATCCATTTCAAGCGCCATATCAAACGAAGCTAGGTTATCTGCAGATAACAATTGCTGCACCACATGAACCATCGAAGAAGCCGTGCTATTTCCATGGGCGGCCACCACGATCCCAACCTTGCCCAAATTAGGTTCAGCTTTCAAAGAAGCTAAGAGAATTGCTAGATAATACAGTTCGGAGTCTGGCACCGGCATTTGATAGTGTTCTTCTAACATCACCTTAATTTTCTGTGACAAACTGAACTCTCTCGGATAATCGGCAACCATTGAAACAATATTTTGTGCGACTCGGCGTAACGGTTTCCCTGACTGCACTCGTTTAATAAAGGAACTAATATGCAAACTCATCCCATAGAGATAGTTTTCACCGACATCATAGCGTTCCTCTTGCAAGAAATTACCGATCTCATTGGTCACATCAATAATATCTTGATCAATGATCTCATTAAAATTATTGACATCCCGGTCAAACTTCGCATTCTTGTAAAATGATTTCAGGTGCACATTAATATCAGTCATAATAAAGTTATTGATGGCACCTTGGTCTAAGCCTTCATCTTGCAAAACCTGTGCTTTTTCACCAATCACTTCATATAAGTTATATGGCAGTTCATAATTATCTTGGTCTGCCGGTGATCGGGTTGAATTGTCTGGGTGGATCACCAAGGTCGGTTCCAACATTTTAGTTAGTTCACTTTGCTCACTCCGGTTTGAAGCGATTCGTGGCAATCCTTCTTTGATATTAGCCGGCATCGCATCGAAAACTAACTTAATTTCTGTTTCATTATTGATACTTCCCAAAAAGCCTTGGGCGCAGACTAGCTGAATATTGGACTTTAGCTGCCCCACATTCCCATAAGTGACACTGCCGATCAAAGCCTGTACAACATCTTCATTTAATTTAATGTCGCGATGGATTCGGTTGGCCTCCATCGTTAACAGCTGTTTGAGCATCGCCAAACGTTCCCGCATTGTCCGCTTTTTAAAAGCAGGCATTTGAATCATGATGGGGATCCGCCGGACAAAGGTCTGTAACAACGAGCTTTCTGGGTCTTCAGTAGTAGCACAGACCAAACGAACGTTAGCATGGTGCGTTTTACCTGATTCTCCCAAACGGTTATAAGTCCCATGGTCCATAAAGTAAAAAATCATTTCCTGACCTTCTGGCGGCAAACGATGAACTTCATCCAAAAACAGCATTCCGCCGTCCGCTTGTTGGATCAGTCCTTCTTTATCTTCGTTCGCGCCAGTAAAGGCACCCTTGGTATAGCCAAATAATTGCGACATCAACAGTTGGGGGTTATGGGCATAGTCCGCACAGTTAAAAACGGTAATCCCTTCATGAGTCAATACTTTTTTATCACAGGCAAATTGGTACATTGCATTGGCAAAGTACGTTTTCCCTGACCCAGTCGGTCCCGTAATTAAGACGTTCAGCCCATGAGGCGGATACAAAATGGCTGCCTTCGCCTGTTCGACCTGATTTTTTAAACTTTCGTTACGACCGATCATTGTTTCAAAAAAATCGGTCTCAATTTCTGCTTGTCCCGTTCCCGTCTGGCTGCTGGTCTGAGTAGTCGGCTGCTTAGCAGTCTGGTTTTGCGGTTTCGTCTGTCGCACTTTAGGGGCAGCAACGTCCTTAAAACAGTAGCGTACTGGACGTCCAGTAGATTTTACTAAAATATTTTCACGAACTAAGGCATTTAATTCCTTACTAACATTAGAACGTACCAGGCCTAGCGCTTCTGTCACCTCAAGGGTTGTCACTCCATCATCATTCGCTGTTGGCTGACGGTGCAGATAGGCTAATATTTTTTCTCGGCGTGTCATATTTTTCCTCGTTTCTAGTGCACATCTCGTTCCAAAATTACTGTATCAATTATAACACACTAGCGCTGTTGAAAAAGCATTCATTGTCTACGACCAATCCTAATCACTGGCAGAAAAAATTTATTTGCTAAAATAAAAACAGGGCAAAACAAGGCGTTAAACTCCCAAGTAATATCGTATCCTGACCTTTAATATGTCTTCGACATTGAAGGCTGGGCTTGGATAGACGGAATTTTCTGTTTCACGCAGCTCGACTAAAAATCACAGGGTCCAGTACCCCGACTAAAAAGAGGGATCATTTGGAATATTTAGATTATTCACAACAAGCTAACTGGGAGCCGCATTCAAGCTTTGAATCTCCCATTGATTTAACAGTCTCACAAAATCTCCACCAGTCATTCACACAACAATCATTAAGCCTAACTTTTACAGCTAATGAACCACTGGTTAAAAAAGAACAAGCTAACGGCGATCAGTTTTTAGCGCAAGGTTCGTTGAACATTGGCGACCAGAAATTTGAACTGCAACGCCTCCACTTTCATGACGGCAGCGAGCATACGATCAACGGTCAGTACTTTGACGGCGAGATCCACTTAGTCTATCAAAATGCAGCCCAAGCAAATCTAGTGCTAGCGATCCTGTGCGAAGTCGCTCCTGATTCTCAGGAACAACTGCCACTCAGCCAAATTTATCAGGAACAAGCAAGCAGCAGTGACTTAGCAGATTTATTACCAGACGAGCTTAGTTACTACACTTACACCGGTTCATTAACAACTCCGCCCTTACAAACCGGTGTGACCTGGGTCGTTTTAGCACAACCGCACCTGATTTCTAAAGAATCCAAAGCCGCCCTGCACGCCGACTATCCCGATAACCACCGGGAGCTGCAAGCAGTTAATGGTAGAAAAGTGCAGTTCTTTCAGCAATAAATCAAATTGTGCTATTTTCTACCATAGTTTTGGAGAGTATGGTAGTTTTGTGCTGGTTTTCTACCATAGTTGCCCGGACTATGGTAGTTTTGACTCACTTTTCTACCATAGTTAAGCAAAGTATGGTAGAAAAATGAGCTAGCAACAGTTTGTACCAAACATTCTTCAACTCAAGCAAAAAAACGAGTGTCAAAATTGATTTGTTGTAAAATACAATCAATTTTGGCACTCGTTTTATTTCAGGGAGGGTACGACATCATCTATTTCGCTGGATTATTAGTCGAGCTGCTTGAGGCAAGAGATTCCGCTGATTCCAATCTAACCTTCAATACTGAAACCGCATTAGCTCCTGAGTTCCGATGGTGCTCGCTTTCTCCCGTTTCACTCCGCTCTGTGATTATTAGTCGAGTTCCTCAAAGCAGCTCCTTTCCGCCTATCCAAGTCTAACCTTCAATGCCAAGTGCGCATTAAAGGTCAGACTCCGATATGCTCGGGAGCTAACCGCTTTGCTCCGCTCTGTGATTATTTAGCGATATATGTCGTCTTCCAGTTATTTGAAACTCCGGCTGAGTTTTGGATCAAGCCTTTCACATTTTCTCTTACCATTGTTGGTTGGTTCAACTGGTAAAGTGGTGCAACACCTTGGTCTTCACTCAAGATCTTCGAAGCTTGCACTAAATCATCCCAACGTTTGGCATCATTAGTTGAATCTGTCGTCTTCGAAGCCTGCACTAATTTGTCATACTCTGCATTCTTCCATTTCCCATTGTTGTATGAGTTATTAGAAGTAAAGAGATCAATGAAGCTGATAGCGTCAGAGAAATCAGCTGCCCATGAGCCCATGACAACATCAAATTGTTGAGTACGTGCTCGGTTTAATCTCGTCTTAAATGGAACGTTAGAAACTCGGATATCAACGCCCAAGTTTTCACCTAACTGACTTTGAATAAAGGCAGTAACTTTCTTACTGATATCTGTATCATCGCCTAAAAGAGTGAAGGTCAACTTATCTTGGCCAGTTTCCTTCAATCCTTCTTTCAGCAATTGCTTAGCCTTCTTCTTGTCAAATGTCACGCCCGCTTTAGTTTGCGCTGCATCAGCGAAATCTTCACCCTTGTATGTTTGCAAGCCTGAAGAAACGACGCTCTTAGCGACCTTAGTTCCTGAACCTAAGACCTTATTTGCCAATTGGTCCCGGTCAATTGCGTAAGAAATAGCTTGTCTGATCTTCTTATTTTGGAATTTCTTTTGAGTTTGATTGAATTCCAAATAGTTGGTCCGTGCTTCTTTTAAGACCGTGTAATCTGGTTTCTTGGATAATTGGTTAGCTTGTTCTGTACTCAAAAGAGCTTCATCCAATTTCTTGGCTTGGTATAAGTTGTAACCAGTTGAAGTATCCTTATTGACCTTGAAGTTAATTTGATCAAGTTTAACTGCTTTTTTATCCCAGTATTTATCATTTTTATCTAGTGACCAGCTTAAATTGGAACCTGTCCATTTGTTCAGCTTAAATGGACCATTATAAGCCATGTACTTAGAAGCAGTCCCATATTTGGCGCCGGCTTCCTTAACTACACTTTCATTTTGCGGGAAGAATGATGGGAAGCCCAGTAACAGTTTAAAATATGGCACGTTTTTCTCTAAAGTAACCACTAATTGATGTTTGCCTTTAGCCTTGATCCCTAACTGGTCAACCGGCTTCTTGCCTTCCATGACCTCGTTGGCATTCTTGACGCCATCGTATAAGTAAGCATATTCAGATCCTGTTTTAGGGTTCAGTGTCCGTTGCCAGCCGTAAACAAAATCTTTGGCGACAACTGGATCACCGTTCGACCACTTGCTGTCATCACGCAAGGTGAAGGTATATGTCAGGCCATCCTTGGAAACTTTAGTTTTCTTGGCGATTCCTGGTTCGATCTTAGAGTTCTTACCAATTCGATACAAACCTTCCATACTATTGTTCATCATGTCAAATGAAATCGTATCTGTTGCCTTTGAAGGATCCATTGTTGGTAATTCTGATGGTTCATTCCAATTCAAAACCTGTTTTTCAGCTAAATTTTTTGTCCCACTAGCGTCTTTGTTCGACCCACAAGCCGTCAGTGTCAGTCCAGCCGCTGCAACAACTACCCCAGCAGTCCATACCTTTTTTAAATTCATCTGTGTCACTTCCTTTTCTAACCTTTTTATAATGTTTTGTTAAATTATAACCGATATTAATTAAAAAGCAACTCATTTTTGTAAAATAAGCAAAAATTTTTATTGGCCATTAGTCTGTTTCTTCAAGCAAAAGACGAACATCACTGTTTAAATTCGTGATAGACATAAAGTTAATGTTTTATAATTTTTAACTATCCAAATTTAAATATTTTTTCTTGGCTTGATAGTGCGACCCCCGAGTTCCGATTTGTTCCGCTCTGTGATTGTAGTCGAGCTGCTCAAACCAGGACTTTCCGCTCCGTGGTTTAGTCGAGCTGCGTGAAACAGAAAGTTCCGCCCATCCAAACCCAGGGCCAATGCCGAAACCGCATTAACTCCTGGGTCCCGATGGTGCTCGCTTTCTCCCGTTTCACTCCGCTCTGTGGTTGTAGTCGAGCTGCGTGAGGCAAGAGATTCCGCTTATCCCAGCCCGACCTTCAATGCCAAATACGCATTAAAGGTCAGGCCACGATCATGCTCGTCTCTTAACCGCCTCACTCCGCTCTGTGGTTTTTAGTAGGTCCCTCCGCTAAAAAATGCTAAAATATAAGAAAATAGACTATTTGAGAAAGGAGCTCAGCCCAATGGTTGCCAAAAATCCACCTTCTACTACTACAAAAGCCGTCCCCACTAAACGGGAACGTCTTTTAGAGATCGTTCATGTCATTCGTGAACACGATATGATCCGCAACTTTATCCGCCAAACTAACCCGCGTGAAATTCGACTAGGCTTTGAAGAACTTGGACCAACCTTTATTAAAATGGGCCAAATTCTTTCAACTAGACCTGATTTGGTTTCTCCAGCCTACACTAAGGAATTTGGGCATCTGCAAGACCATGTCCCAGTTGACTCCTATCAAACAGTCGCTTCGACCTTTCGCCAACAAACCGGTCAAGAAATCGACGATGTTTTTGCCAGTTTCGATGAGGAGCCCTTTGCTTCCGCCTCGATTGGTCAAACACACCGTGCTCAGCTGGCTGATGGCACAGAAGTTGTCGTTAAAGTCCAACATCCAAAAGTCCAAGAACTAGTCCACACGGATATGGAGCTCTTTAAAAGAGCCGTCGATATTTCAAAAATCGGCCCAGAAATTGGCGTGATCAATCCCGAAGATATTTTTAACGAAATTAAAAACGCCTTATTCACAGAAATTAACACTGAAATTGAAATTCAAAATGGGCAAGAGTTCTATGAACTAAATCACGACGACGGCATCATCTTAGTTCCACAGACATACGCTGATTTTTCTGCGCAAAAAATCCTGGTCACCAGCTATATGCCAGGTGACAGTATCAAATATTTCATGCAAGAACCGCTCAGTCACGACGTGCAACGTGCTCGCCAACAAAAAGCAGAACGTAAAAATGTCGCTGAGGCACTGGTCAAAAATTTTGTCAAACAAGTCTTTGATGACAACTTTTTCCACGCCGACCCGCATCCTGGCAATATTTTGTTTCAGCGCCTAGATGCTCAAGAACTACAAGATCAAAATCACGTCACATCATTTCAACGGAAGATTCGCGGCAAAAAAACGACCCTAACTGCTCAAGACGACTTGCCTGATTATCGGATCACCTACCTAGACTTTGGAATGATGGGCCGTTTAACTCCCAATCTAGTTGATGGGATCATCCAAATCATTTTAGCCTTAAATACCAAGGACACTCGCGCAATCGGACAGGCCATTTTGGCGATTTGCAACCGGACCGGTCACGTGGACCAGGAAGAATTTTTCGTCGAACTTGGCTTATTTTTACAACCCTACATGCAGATGGGCCTGGGACAAGTTGACTTACCAAATCTTTTATTTGAGATCATCAGCTTATGTCGCCATAATAACTTGCAAGCTAAGTCAGAAATTACACTGCTCGTCAAAGCCTTTGCGTCGTTAGAAGGAATTGTTGCCCAGTTAGATCCTGACCTGGAAATGATGGATGTTGCCCGTCCGTTTGCCAAGGAATACTTGCTAGACCACTTTAGCTGGCGCGGCCAACTTGAAGACAGCGCCTTAGACCTAGCTCAGTCGCTGCGGGTCATTCCAAAGATTCCGCTCAAACTCGACCAGCTGCTCAACATCTTTTCAACTGGCCAAACTAGATTTAACATTGCGCTTAAGGGGCAGGATACTCTTTTTGCTGGTCTAAATAAGATAATTGACCGTCTGATCACCGCCATCATTTTAGCCGCCCTGATCTTAGGTTCGTCTCTGTTAGTCCAGGGCAGTGCCGAACACCCTGCCATTTATCGTTTGGGTGTGGCTGGCTACATTGTATCGTTTATTGTGATCATCATCTTGATTTTAGCCACCTTGCACACCCGTTTTAAAAACCGCAAAAAATGATTTTTTGTTAAAAAACTACTAGGGGCTTTTGATTGCATCCCCGCTAAAAATGATTACAATTAAAAGTGAGAGGGACTTTTGAAAGACAAGCTTTCAAAATCGTCTCGCTTCATTAACCGTCAAGCTAAAAGACAAGTAGCTTCAGCAATAGAAAGGAAGTAACACAATTATGGCTAATGAGATTTCAAACCGTTTCAATAATTTATTAGATTCTGGCGACGAACTGTTCAAGAATTTTGGGCGTCCATTCTTCAATATGAGTGATTCTTTCAAGGAACTGCGAACCGATGTCGAGGAAACAGCTGAAGATTACACCGTTGTCATTGATATCCCTGGTGTAGAAAAAAAGGATATCTCGATCGATTTTAAAGATAATACCTTAACCGTTTCAGCTAAACGTCAATCATACAGTGACCGCAGCGACAAAGACGGCAACATGATTGCCAGCGAACGGAGTTATGGTCGTTTTACTCGGCAGTATAACTTCCCTGATGTTGATCATGAAAAGATCGGTGCTAAATATGCAGACGGTGTTTTGACTGTTAGTTTGCCAAAAACAACTGAAGGTCAAGATAAGACCCACAAAATTGCAATTGAATAGTTAAGTTAACCAGCAACTCCCCACCAAAATTTCCAACTTGGCGGGGAGTTTTTTTAACAAATATTTAGCTGGATGGTCTTAATCAAATGACTTAATTTTTTGAGTAAAACTCGCCTTAATCCCTATTCCAACAAGCTTTAGTGTTACGAGGTCTGTGCTTAGATCTCAGTAAATACCTTAAGCTTTTTAGACATAAAAATTCTTGCTATTTTCTCGGTGATAACGCTTGCATTACTTTTGGTGGTATGGTATAAAATAGGTGTAAGGAAAGATCCAGACTCAGTTAGTGAGTCAGACAATTGAATAGAGTACCATCGTTTTAATAGGTAACATGGTTTCAAGTACCAGATTTAAGTACCAGGTTTTAAGTATCAGGTTTTAAGTATCAACTTTTTAAGTATCATGTTGTGAATCTCGAACTAGTCGATTTAATGAGCATTAGTCCGTTAGATCCAACCAAAATGGAGAATATGATGGAGGGTGTGTCAACCAACATATTAACGTACCGAACTCAGATTTTCTTTTCATCGTTTTTATAGAGGATTTTAGAAGGTGATTGAACCAACATGAGATGCGTTTCAACCACAAATAATTTAGTCGAACGGAAGTGATGAAGTCAACATGAAACTTTTTAGGTCCGTTAGCCCACAATGGTCAGGTCAAAAGAGCTCAACAACCGGTATTGACCATCGTCCAGGTAAGGGAGCAATTTGATAGTTATGCAGAAAAATATCCACAGTAATTGCTCAGCGAGGGTTACGGAAACACGATCTTTCCTTACTGCACCAGCAACACAGAACCACCAGCCACATGCTCAGCGTCCCTGATGTGTGAAGATCTTAGGAGAAACATGTGAACCTCCAAGATGATATGTATGAGTGAATCCGCGGGCCTGAGTTTTAGCGGTTAGATTTACCCCGAAACATGAAACAGTGAAGTTGACTTCAGAGGAGATTTAGTTAGTTAGATGAATTTATTTTTTGACACACAAGAACCAGTAAGTTAAGGTCTGAGACAAACAAGGCAAGTTTTCCCGTTTGTTTCAGACTTTTTTAGTGCTCTCAAAACGCCTCATCAGTTGTATTTTAGGCAGGAATGTTTCATAATACGTTTGAATTCAAGAACGAAAGGAGCCCTCATTTTGAAACAGACCTCTCTGTTTGACCAAAACGAAAATAACAACGCCCCCTTAGCGTATCGCGTGCGTCCTCAGAGCCTTGCCGAATTCTACGGTCAAACGCACTTGCTTGGGCCAGGCAAAGTGCTCCGTGATTTAATTGAAAACGACCAGCTATCGTCCATGATTTTTTGGGGACCTCCTGGTGTCGGCAAAACAACTTTGGCCCGCATTATCGCTGCACAGACCAAAGCACACTTTTTAACTTTTAGTGCGGTCACGAGCAGTATCAAAGACATTAAAGCAATCATGAAAGATGCTGAAGCAGCACGAGAAATGGGTGAAAAGACTTTAGTTTTTGTCGATGAGATCCATCGCTTTAACAAGGCACAACAAGATGCTTTTTTACCTTACGTTGAAAAAGGCAGCATTACCTTAATTGGAGCCACGACTGAGAACCCGTCATTTGAATTAAATTCCGCCCTGCTTTCCCGCTGCAAAGTCTTCGTGCTCCATGAACTAAAAATTACTGAACTGGTTGACTTACTTAAACATGCCCTCAACTCTTCTCAGGGATTTCCACAATTAGAAATTCAAATTTCAGACGACACATTAAAAGAAATTGCCGCCTTCGCCAATGGTGATGGTAGAAGCGCACTTAACACCTTGGAAATGGCAGTCTTAAATGCCCCACGTCAAGGAAAGCAAGTTACGATCGACCATGAGATCCTCCAACATTTGTTGGGGACCAAATCCTTACGCTATGATCAAAAAGGCGAAGAACACTATAACGTTATTTCAGCCCTTCATAAATCAATGCGAAACAGTGATGTTAACGCCGCTATCTACTGGTTGTCACGGATGCTGGATGGTGGTGAAGATCCACTCTACATTGCGCGCCGTTTGGTTCGTTTTGCCAGCGAAGACATTGGCTTGGCTGATACCAACGCCTTAAATGTGGCGGTCAACGTGTTTCAAGCCTGCCAACTGATCGGCATGCCTGAATGTGACGTACATTTGACAGAAGCAGTGATCTACCTAGCGCTTGCGCCTAAATCAAACGCCGCATACAAGGCTAGGTTAGCGGCCAAAAAAGATGTCCGAGACTACGGTAACTTACCGGTCCCCCTCCAAATCAGAAATGCACCGACGAAATTAATGGATGAATTAGGTTATGGCAAAGATTACCAGTATGCCCACAAGAGTCCTGACAAATTAACGACGATGCAAACGGCACCGCCAGAAATTAGCGGCCACGACTATTACCAGCCAACGGAACAAGGAAAAGAGCTCCGTTTTAAACAGCGCTTAAACTATCTCAAGCAGTGGCATAAGGAACACCATTAAACACAGAGCGGAGCAAGCCGGTTAAGACTCGAGCATTATCGTAACTCAGCCTTTAATGCGCTTTAGGCATTGAAGGTTGGGTTGAGATAGGCGGAAAGTCTTGGCTTGAGAAGCTCGACTACAAACACAGAGCGGAGTGAGGCGTTTAAGAGACGAGCATTATCGTAACCCAGCCTTTAATGCGTTTTAGGCATTGAAGGTTGGGTTTTGATAAGCGGAATCTCTTGCCTCGCGGAGCTCGACTAACAATCACAGAGCGGAGTGAAACGGGAAAAAGCGAACATGCTTGGAGTACTACAAAAACCATGCACCACCGCACTTCCCCCTGTTTGATCCTTACCCAAGACAGCTGGGATTTCCAGTTTAATTTGCAAATAATTAGCTACACTAAAAGACCGCCACCCTTCGCACAAGCATTGTCCGCCGAAGAGTTAACGGTCTTATTTTTTAAATTGAATTGTTAATTTGAACCAGCCCCACGATATTGCTTATCTAAGGTGCTTTCATTGAAAACCCGTTTTTTGCCATTGACTCGGCTTAAAGTGACTTGGCTTTCGCTCGTCAATCGGTCGCCGTTATAGACATCGACGCGCCAAGTTTGAATTGTTCTGCCAACATGCAATGGTGTGGCCTTGGCCAATATCGTTCCCTCAGTCACAGGTGCTAAGTGATGGGTCGTTAAATCAACGCCCACAACAGTCGCATCTTCTGGGACATTTTGAGCGGCCCCGATACTAGCGGCAGTTTCCGCTAAAACTGCATTAATTCCACCATGAACAATTCCATAAGGTTGTTTAATTTCATCCGTCACATCAAGTGATATAATAGACTCGTTGGACGAGAGAGAAACTACCTTGATCCCGAGGAATGTTACTAAATCTGACATAAAATTACCTACTTTCGAAAGGATTGAATTACATGACATCTGTTAATTGGGAAAAAGTCAAAGACTACGAGGAGATTATCTTTGAAAGAGCTGATAAGATCGCCAAAATTACGATCAATCGCCCCGAAAAGCGTAATGCCTTTACCCCAAATACTGTTGAAGAAATGATTGAAGCTTTCACGATCTGTCGTGACGATAGCTCGATCGGCGTGATCATCTTAACTGGAGCTGGCGACTTAGCCTTTTGTTCCGGCGGTGACCAAAGTGTCCGTGGTAACGGCGGTTACGTTGGCAAGGATAAGATCGCTCGCTTGAACGTTTTAGACCTGCAGCACTTGATCCGCATTATCCCTAAGCCAGTCGTTGCGATGGTTCGCGGCTGGTCCGTAGGCGGCGGTAACATTTTGCAACTGGTCTGTGACTTAACTATTGCAGCTGACAACGCGAAGTTCGGCCAAACAGGTCCGAAGGTTGGAAGTTTCGATGCTGGTTACGGTTCTGGTTACTTGGGTCGGGTCATCGGCCATAAACGTGCTAAAGAAGTTTGGTTCTTAAACCACTTCTACACTGCCGAAGAAGCTTACCAAATGAACTGGATCAACAAAGTCGTACCTTTGGCTGATGTTGAATCCGTCACCCTTGACTGGTGTAACGAAATGCTTGAAAAATCACCAACAGCCCTGCGCTTTATTAAAGCCGCAATGAATGCTGATACTGATGGTTTGGCTGGGATCCAACAACTTGGCGGAGACGCTACAATGTTATTTTACCAGACTGACGAGGGTAAAGAGGGTCGAGATGCTTTCAATGAAAAAAGAAAACCTGATTTCGACCAATTCCCTAAGTTCCCCTAAGCTGGTGCATTGATGGAAAACTGGATCAAAAAACAAGCTGCTCTTGCTCCAACTAGAACAGCAGTTACCAATGGAACAACCAGTCTGAGTTTTGCTCAACTGGCACAAACGACCGATCAACTGGACCGCAAGCTCGCCGCTTTAGGTGCGCTCAAGGAACAACGGGTCGCCTTATTAACGGATAACTCCCTGGCTGGTTATTTGACAGCGATGGCACTGTTAAATGCCGGAAAGACAATTGTCTGGTTAAACCGCCGACTTTCAGCTCAGGAATTAAATTACCAGTTAGCTGATAGCCAGGTCAACGTTTGTTTGTATGAGGACCAATTAGATGTGAACGGCTTAAACTGCCAGACCATCTCATTGAGTCAAGTCAAAGCTACGCCGGAACAAGCATTTACTGCCTGTTCTGATTTTAACACAACCGCAGCCGCAAGTATCATGTATACGTCTGGAACTACGGGTCAACCTAAAGGAGTCGTCCAAACTTTTGGCAACCACTTTAGTTCAGCGACCGCTTCGGCCCTAAACTTAGGTGTAACTCCTGCCGATGAATGGCTTTGTACAGTCCCGATTTTTCATATCAGCGGCTTTTCGATCATGATGCGCGGGTTGATCTACGGGATGACTGTGCGCTTGACCAACCGCTTTGACGCGGAAGAAATTCACCAGATGCTGGTCAATGAACCGATCACGATGATCTCTGTTGTGCCTTACATGTTAAAGAAGCTCTTGGCTGTTAAACAAGCAGGTCAGGCTTCCTATAATCAACAGTTCCGCGGCATGTTACTGGGCGGCGGGCCGATCGACCAAGCCACGCTCAAGCAGTGCCAAGAGCTCAACATTTCCGTGGTGCAATCATACGGAATGACTGAAACCTGCTCACAGATCGTCGCCCTGTCGTTCACTGATGCTCCTCAACATATTGGCTCATCCGGCAAACCGCTCTTTTTGACACAGCTCAGATTAGCGGAAGACACTAATGAAATTCAGATCAAAACACCAGCACTCAGTCCGGCCTATCTTGGTCAACCCGAAAAACGGGCAGCTAAGACCACAGCTGACGGCTGGTTCAAGACTGGTGACATTGGTCACTTTGACGCTGACGGCTTCCTGTACATTCACGGTCGCGGCGATGACATGATCATTTCAGGCGGGGAAAATATCTTTCCCGATGAAGTTGAAGCAGCCTATGCTCAGTGCCCGTTTGCCGCAGACATCGCTGTTATTGGGGTAAATGATGACCAGTGGGAACAAAAGCCCGTGGCGTTCGTGATTCCCAATGAACAAACGCTGTTAGCCCGCGACTTGATCGATTACGGCCGCGAACGTTTGGCACATTATAAGGTACCGAAGAACTTTTACTTGATCGACCAATTTCCCCGGAATGCCAGCGGTAAATTGCAACGCTTCAAGTTGAGACAATTTTTAGATGAACACCGTGCTAAAGAATTAGAATAACTATTTCTGTCCTAAACTAATAACGACACAAATTTACTGCTACTCTGTTTTTGAAAAGGAGATGTTTTTTTGACTGTTAAAATGAATGCGATCGGTTTTTATGAATCTTTACCCCTTAACGCTCCGGAAAGCCTGATTGATCTTTGTATTGATCGTCCAAGCGCCACAGGTCACGACATCCTAGTCCAAATCTCGGCGATCTCTGTTAATCCAATTGACATCGCTGTTCGGACTGGTAATCAAGAGAAAACTGCTGAACCGCACATTTTAGGGTTTGATGCCGTGGGAACTGTCGTTGAAACCGGCTCTGACGTTACCCTATTCAAAACAGGTGACCGTGTCTATTACGCCGGTTCATACAGCCGTCCTGGCAGTTATGCTGATTACCAGCTAGTTGATGAACGCATCGCTGCTTTAGCTCCCCAAAAACTAGATAATGTGAACGCTGCGGCCATGCCGCTGACGACCTTGACTGCTTGGGAAGCTTTATTTGAACAGATGGGGATCGATCCTGACGCTCAAGAGACTAACCATCAAAAAACGATCCTGATCATCAATGGTGCCGGCGGAGTAGGTTCGATTGCGACTCAGTTAGCACACTATGCCGGCCTGCACGTAATTGCGAGTGCATCACGTCCGGAAACAAAGCAGTGGGCCTTGCAACATGGTGCCGATGAGATCGTTGATCATCATCAAAACTTGGTCGATGAAGTCCATCAGCTAGGTCATAAAGAAGTCGACTATATTTTCGAACTTAATAATCTCGACAATCACTGGGATGAAATGGCCGCTTTGATCGCACCAAATGGTAAGATGTGTTCTATCACCAGCAATAAAAAGCCGCTCGACTTGACTGTTTTAAAGCGCAAACGGGTCACCTTTGCCTGGGAGTGGATGTTTGCCAAGTCATTTTATCAAACGGATGACTTAAGCAGCCAGCACGAAATTTTGCAACAGGCTGCCCATCTCTTTGATAGTGGGATCATCCGGAGTACCGTTTATCAAACGATCAACGGGATCAATGCTACAACTCTCAAAAAAGCGCAAGCTGTCCTCGAAAGCGGACATAGTATCGGTAAGATCGTGTTAACCAAATAAACTAAACGGGGAATCAATCAAGTTCTCCGCAAAAATTAAACTAGGATAAGACAATACCATTTTGGAGGTTGTCTTATCCTAGTTTTTTTAGTATCGGTAGATATTGCTTTACTCACTTAGTGTCCACGAGACCCAAATTTGCAAAAGTTACGTGTACAGTGTGAGTTCTGTAGACACTAGTATGCGAAAGTTATGTGTACAGCCGGTTCTGTAGACACTAATATGTGAAAGTTACGTGTACAGCTGGTTCTGTAGACATTACTTTATCCAAATTTCGACGCTAGCAAATTCACTCTTCCAGCAAAAATTGCAAAAGAAAAACGACTATCGCCCACTAATGTAATGAACAACAGTCGCTATTTAATTTGTTATTCGAGCTCCGTGCAGCAAGCGATTCCGCTTAGTCACGCTCCGCTCTGCTTAAAATTTGTGCCGTTCGTTCCGCTAACAAGGCCGTGGTGACCGCTCCAATCCCGCCAGGAACTGGTGTGATAGCCCGTACCTTCTGGGATACCGCCGCAAAGTCAACGTCGCCACGCAACTTACCTGCAGCATCGTAGTTAGTGCCCACATCGATCACGATTGCATCTGCAGCAACCATCTCAGCTGTCAGCAGATCTAATTGCCCCGTCGCTGTGATCACTATGTCGGCTCCCCGAGTAGCAGCAGCCAAATCAGTCGTGGAACTATCGCAGACTGTCAACGTAGCGCTGCGATCTAACAAGAGGTTCGCTAAAGGCCGGCCAACGGTCAAACTATCTCCAACCAACGTCACTCTTGCCCCGCGCAATTCAATTTGATAAAAGTCCAAGAGTGCTAAGACAGCGGCAGCTGTTAATGGCACAAGGTCTTCTGGACGCGGAGAAACAGACCGGCCAAGATTGACTCGCGTGTTTCCGTCGATATCTTTAGCAGGATCCAATAATTCTTGGACCTGGGCTGCTGGTAAACTAGCAGGTAACGGCTCCAAAATTAAGATAGCTGTGATTTCTGGTGCGTGGTTCAAGCGCTCGATCGTTTGCTTTAACTGCGACAAATTCGTTTGCTGGTCTAATTCGACTGGCTGAACCTCGATCCCCACTTGCTGCAAAACTTTACTGGCACTCCGTTGATATCCCAATGCTGCCGAGTCGTCACCAACGCGAACCATCGCAACGCACGGCTTAGCCCGGGACTGAGCAGTCAGTTCTGTTGCATGGGCTAACAAGGCTTGTGCAACTGGCTTGCCTTTGAGTAGTTTGCTCACACTTCTTCACCCCGGGCAGCTTTTTGCATAGCAGGATATAAACTAGCACTGATTTTTAAGCCGGCTGCTAAAGTTTCATCAGTCGCTTGGTTTAAACGGTCAGCTTCCGCTTGATCTTTCATCATCCGTGTATTTTCATAAACGTTTAACACTGAAGCTTTTAAAGCTGCTTCAGCCAAAGCTGTCCCACTGCCAATATCACTTAATAGTGATTTGGACGAATATTCTTTCATCTCATTTAACTGAGTCAAAATCTTTGTAGCAGTTTGTGCAATCTTTAACGGTGGTTCTGCCGCAACGATCAACGCTTGCAACATCGCAGCTGCACGCTTGCTCTTTTCAGCCTCCGTTTGCTTAGGCAGCTGCAATACTTCCGTAAAAGCAGCAAAAGATTTTTCATCTTCTTCAATTAGTGAGATCATTTTAGTTCGGCTGATGGCCATTTCAGCCAATAATTCTGTTAAGCGCGGGTCAGTGACCTTGGCTTGACGAATGTGTCCTACCATTTCACCTAAGGCGCTGCTTAATGCTCCGACTAAGGCTGCAGTTGAACCGCCGCCTGGAGTTGGAGCTGCCGAAGCTAAGTCGGCAGTAAATTCTGAAATTGTTTGTGACATTTCTTTTCGCTCCCATCTTGACTGTCCGTTCCAATTAGCTGGCCAAGCAGCTAAGACCGGTACTTTTCTTATATCACAACTTTACCATTATCTGCAACAAAATCACAGAGCGGAAAAACTCGTTTAGAAGACGAGCATTAAGGAGCAAGGGGCTTAAATGCGGTTCCGGCATTAAAGGCCCCTGCTTTTTAAGCGGAATCTTCTGAGTTTTGGAGCTCGACTATATTCACAGAGCGAAGTGAAACGGGAGAAAGTGAGCACCATCGGGACCAAGGAGTTAATGCGGTTTCGGCATTGACCCTGGGTTTGGATGGGCGGAGCTTTCTGTTTCACGCAGCTCGACTAACAATCACAGGGCGGAAAAACTCGTTTAGAAGACGAGCATTAAGGAGCAAGGGGCTTAAATGCGGTTTCGGCATTAAAGGCCCTTGCTTTTTAAGCGGAATCTTCTGAGTTTTGGAGCTCAACTATAAAACAAACACTCCAACTTGGAAAAATAAAAAACGCAGCTCATTTCACCGCGTTTTTCTGTCTGACTTATTTAACTAATGAGTCCCCACCCTTAGGCGAACTGATCATAAAGGTAAAGGCAAACGATACCGCTAAGAAAACGGCGACAATCAAATATGGGTACGATGGATGCAGATCCAAGAAGTACCCAGAAATTAACGGACCAACCACGTTTCCTACACTAGTTAACGACATATTTAAGCCGTTAATAAAGCCTTGGTTTCTTGGACTCAGTTTCGTTAACATGGTCGTAATTGCTGGACGGATCAAGTCAAATGCTTCAAACACCAGTAGTGTGGCCAAAATAACGCCAACTTTTGTTTGTGCCCGTAAGATCCACACTGTTCCGATCAGTGAAATCAAGAAACAATATCTGATCAAACGTTTTTCAGTCAGTTTTGACACCAGCCAGTCAAACATTGCAACCTGTAAGAACAGTGACAAAACACCGTTTAATGTCAACACGAGCGCAATGTTATTCAAACTAAAGTGGTAGACTTGGTTGACGAACAAACTATAGATACTTTCAAAGCCTTGCAAACCAAAGGATGAAACGAAGATCAATACGAATAAGATAATTCCTGACTTACCTAAGACCTTCAACATATCGTCATCATGATGAAGCGCACCTTCGACGTCCATGGTAACATCTTGCTCACCCAAGTGCTGGTCTTCCAGGCCCTTGGGTAACATGAAGTACATGGCGATCATACTAACGATGCCCAAGACACCCGCCGTCCAAAACGGGGCTTTATAATCAATATTTGCTAACAAACCACCGATCCCAGGTCCCAAGATCAAACCGCCTGAAAAAGCAGCGGATAACCACCCGATCACCCGAGCCCGGTCTTTTTTCGTAGTAATATCAGCGGCTAAGGCCATTTCAGTGGGAACGACCATGGCAGCGGAAATTCCTCCAATCACCCGAGAAACATCAAAGAGCGCCAGCTGATTCGTGACTGCGAACAGAAATTCTGAAACAGTAAACAAAAACAGTCCTAAGACTAAAATTGGTTTTCGTCCAATTCGATCAGAAATCTTACCAATGATCGGTGACGCAATAAATTGCGCAAACGCGAATAAAGCATTCATCACACCCATACTAAAGGCTGACAAGTGAAGCTCATTCCGCAAAAATGGCATGACCGGGATCACAATACTAATTCCTAAACAAATCAGAAATTCACTCAGAATCAAGATAAAAATTGCACGTTTAACTGTTTTTGACAACTAATCTCCCCCTATTTTAATTGGTATTTTAAAGTTATTAAACAAGCAGTTAACAGTCGGAATTCACTCATACCACGCTTTTCAAGCATCGTACTTGTAAAGGAAACCGAACATTAACTGTTTTTTATAGTTTTTTATTTGTCTAAACCATAATAGTATAACAAAAAAATTCAAGTCAAGTCTACCTTAGTTCATTTTTTCTAGCAAATCTTTTGCGTCTGTCCTACTGTCCGTTATATGATGAAGATAGTTATTTTTCAAATTTTTAATTAAAAATAAGGCAGGCGAAAATAATGAAAATTGGATTTATTGGAACAGGTGTAATGGGCAAGGCAATCGTTAAAAACCTCATGAAAGCCGGACATGAGTTAACCGTCTATAATCGCACCAAAGCAAAAACTGACGAACTAGTTGCTGCAGGCGCCACATGGGCAGACAGTCCACAAGCAGTCGCAAAGGTCAGCCAGGTCGTCTTTTCGATGGTGGGTTTTCCCGCGGATGTCCGCCAAATTTATTTTGGTGAAACTGGTCTTCTCGCTGGAAGTCAACCAGGAACCGTTTTAGTCGACCTCACGACTAGCGAACCGGCTTTAGCTGCTGAAATTGCAGAACAAGGGCAAGCTCAAGGACTCGGAATCCTAGATGCTCCCGTTTCCGGCGGCGATATCGGGGGCAAAAAATGCCACTTTAACCATTATGGTCGGTGGTGCAGCTGAAACTTTCCAACAAATTGAACCGCTCTTTGCTCAAATTGGTCAGCAAGCGACCCTCTTTGGTCCAGCAGGCAGTGGACAGCATGCCAAGATGGCTAACCAGATCATGATCGCCGGAACGATGACAGGCTTAACAGAAACCTTACTGTATGCTAAGGCAGCCGGACTAGACCCGGAAAAAGTACTCAGTACTCTCAGTTCTGGCGGCGCTCAAAACTGGAGTTTATCCAATTATGGCCCCCGGATCTTAAAAGATGATTACACTCCCGGCTTTTTCGCGCGGCATTTCTTAAAAGATCTGCGGATCGCCTTAAAAGAAGCCAACAATATGGGTCTTGACTTAAAAGCGACTGCTCAAGCAACACGACTCTATGAAGTCATGGTTGACGTTTACGGCTTAGGCGACCAAGGGACACAAGGCCTGATCAATACCTATCCGCATCAATAAAGGAGCATAACTAGTGAAATTAATTTCTACCAGTCCAATGCATCACCTCTTGTTATTTGTGATTGCGATCATCTTCATTCTTGACGGTTGTTGGCAGCTGTTAAAAGGTGCCACTAGTCTGATTCGTCGCTATCGCCAACAACAACGTGCCAATGAACCAGCAGTTTCTGTCAGCTGGTTCCAAATTCTTTTGGGTGCGACCATGTTACTGGCAGGCTGTATCTTGCTTTTCAGCGCCATCACTGGTCCTTAACAGCTTCACCCTACCCAACTAAGCAAACAAACAAAAGCCGTGTCGTCCTGTAATTCAGGGAACACGGCTTTTTGCGCTTTCAAATTTAAGTTGTGTTATTTTCGCCAGAGATAATTCATTAACTTCTCGCTGACCTGTGGATTATCAATGTGCAGTCGACTATGCTGCCCCATATTTCTACTGATCCGGTATTCCTCGTAGGAACTGACCCTGTCTGCCACCAAGTAGCGTAGGGAACGGACTGACGGCACAGTCACTAAACCATCCGAGTCCGAGCCATCTTCTAGATCACCGTAAATATTTAAGATGTGGACTTGACGGGGAAACTTTTCACGGTGCTTTAATAAGCGCTGGTATTCCGGATGAATGATCTTAGGCCGACCGTTTTTAGCTAATTTGTTCGCATGGGCAGCGTCATCCCATAAACCAGCCAGTTTACCAGTTAAAGGTTGGTTGGCATGTCCTTTGTTCATAATGCCGTCATAAGGTCCAGCCAACAACACCATTTTATTGAGTTGCGGCAGTTGCGGAGAAGAGCCCCAGTGCGCAGCGTAATACACCCACGCATAAGCTCCCATCGAATGGCCCACCACGTTAAATTTTTTCATCCCATATTTCTTTTGGAGGTACTTCACGATCCGCAATAGTCCCTGTGCATAACGAACCTCTCCTACCCGGTTATTATCAAATTGAACCAAAATTAACGGGTTGTTCTTCCGTCCGGTCAGTTTGCCTTCCACTTTGAGCTGACCTTCCGGGGTGACATGGATCACCATCGCTTCAGTCGTGATCCGTTTGGCCACCGCTGTTTTGATCAAAGGCTCTTCTGCATGCAAACTACTCGACCAGCCGTGCATCATGATCGTCGGGGTGGCAGTTTTTTGATAATGGCTCGTTTCTTCATGACGCTGCTGATACATATAACCAGCCCAAATTAATGCCCCAGTAAAGAAGAGTCCAAGCATTGCCAGTATTCCAATTTTATTCCACTGTCGTCCCTTAATAATAACGTTCGTTCCTTTCCCTCACATTTGCTTTGCTGGTGTACAACTAACTGCTAATGGGCAGTTTATGCCATAGTGTGGTATTTTTGACCCACTGCATGATCCACGCCAAGAAGATTGGAGCCGCTAAGCCGATCAACAACCGAAAATACCAGTTATCAGTCACCGCTAAAAGCGTCGTGATGTCAAAAGCAGCACGATGATAAAACATGATCACATCAGTATTTTGTCCAATAAACCGCAGCGGCACAAAGCCCCCTAACCGTTCAACCAACTCACAAGCGACAAAAATTGCTAAACATATAATCGGTGGAAACAAAAAGGCCTGCCAGCCGGCATGGATATTAGCTGATTTCAGCCACAAGACAAAATCTAAATGACCAGTGGCGTATAAACAGATCAGCCCTATTAACAAAGCCGTTCCCAGTGCTCCTAGCAAGAGGTGATAATTCCACTTAATTTTAGGCAAGATCTTGAAAAAATAATATCCCAGCAACATCCAAAAGACCGCTAATAACGAAATTTGGGCATCCCAGGGAAAGGAGTCATTCCCTAAAAAATGCACGTCCTGCAATAAAATTCCTCCGAAAAAGCCGCCAATTGCGAGCACAAATTGCCAGAAAACTTTTTTAACATATGAAATTAACAAGGTCGTCAAAAAAATGCTTAACGCATAGGTCGTGAGATACCAAAAGACACTCAGATAATTATTTAATGTACTCCCGCCGTAAAATAGGCGAACAAAGTATAAAAAGGTGTAATCCCATGATTGTTGCCGAAAAAAATGGCTTAAAAAGATCAAGATCACTCCATTTAGAAAATATGCCTTTAACAACGGCCGGACCTTTTTAGTTAATAGGTAACTCCACCCCGCTAGATCTGGAGTGATTTTTTTTAAGAAAAAACCGCCCATCATAAAAAATAGCGGCATGTGCCACCAGTATAAGGCATTATATGTGACATCCAAGGCTTTGCCAGCAACCCCGTTAATTGCGTGGCCGAAAACAACCGCAATGATGCCAAAACATTTCGCGTAATCGACCCACATAATTCTTTTTTTAGCACCCATAAAAGTCGTTCGTCACCTTCTCAATTCAAACTGATGCTTAATTTTTGCGCCTAATTAAGCACTATCTCTTATTAAAATAGCTCATTTTGCTCAAAAAAACTAATAATCGCAACTGACTTCACCGAAGTTCAAGAAAAATTTAAAAATTTATTTACTAAAAAAGACCTGGCTGTCAAATTAACAGTCAAAGTCTTTCAGGTACTTCGCTAAATTTTAGCTTCGCAATGTTGTTTGTCACAGGTTTCCAACTGAATCGTGACGTGTCCGATTGCAAACTCTTGCGAAATCCCCGTGGTAATTTGGTCCAGAGTTGCAAAGTAATCGGCTTGAGTATCAATTTCTAAATGCGCTGTCAGAGCCGTTTCGGTCGTGGACAACGGCCAAATGTGCAAGTCGTTAATGGCTTTAACTTGCTTAAAGCTGAGTAAATATTTTTCAATAGCGCTGCTTTCTAACCCGCGCGGTACAGCATTGGTCGACATTTCAAATGATTCTTTCAAGACATTCCAAGATTCATATAAAATAAAGGCTGCTGCCACGATTGAGATCACGGGGTCCAACCAGCCCCACTGTGTCAAACTGATCACGAGTCCGGCCACAAAGACAGCCACACTCAATAAAGTGTCCCCAAAGAAATGCCAGAAATTCGCCCGGTCATTTAATTCTTGACTGCCATTCATCAATACAGCAGTGAGTCCGTTGATCAAGACCCCGCTCAAAGCAACGACAGCGACTAACCAGCCCACGGGATGATCACTGTTGCTTTGTGTCGTCAAGCGCAAGACCGATTCCCAAATGACTGCTGCCAAACTAATGAACAGAATCAATGAATTGACCAGAGCTGACATGATAGTGGTGTTATAAAAGCCGTAAGTGTGACGCTTTGTTGGTTTCTTTTGCAGTAAATAAATCGCAATCAAGGAGATCACCAGTGATAAAACGTCCGCTAAATTATGCACTGCATCAGTTACTAACGCCATCGAATTTGCGATACCGGCAAAAATAAATTCAATGACAATAAAAACTAGGTTGATCAAGATCCCGATTTGATACTTTTTACTATTATTTTTAGTGTGGTGTTGTTCTAATTCGCTCACGCTGCTTCCCCCTCACTACAAGTTAACTCGCTATTTTAGATGGCGAACGTGTTCCATCACGCTATCTAAAATACTCAAAACATGACGGTCATCTAATTGATAAAAAACCTGCTTACCGATCCGTTCACTAGCTACCAAATGGTGCTGACGTAAAGCTGCCAGCTGATGTGAAACAACTGACTGTTCTAAGTCTAACCCTTCTGCCAAAGTAGAAACGTTTTGTTCCCCGTCTTCTAACGCATACAGCAATCTCATTCTGACTGGATTACTTAGTGCTTTAAAAATAGTTTGTGCCTGAACAGTATCTGCTTCAGTTATTTTGTTAATTTTCATTGGCTATCTCCACATTATTTAATACATGTTATATGTTACATATATCATATGAAACGTATTCAAAAAAGTCAAGTAAAGTGACTTCTTCCTAAAAAACTAACAGAAAAAGAGCTGGCAACTCTTTCCGCTTGCCAGCTCTTCATTTACTCCCATTACTTTTCACTAATTTTAACAAACTGCCAAGTTTCACCCTGGTCAGTCGAACGATAAACGGCCTGCGCTCGTCCACCCTGGTAATCGCCCTGCTCGCCTTGGCCAACCTTCATTTGTAAGCCATTCTTAGTTTTAACCGGCATTTCCGGAGCAATAAATATTGCAGTCTCCTCCTGTCCAACCTTGACCTTGTGGACCGGATAAGTCACTTGTTTAAAAGTGTGCCCACCATCGCTGGTTCGATAAAGTTTCGAGCTTGTTCCCGCATTTTGCATGATCCCAATAAAACCTAATGACGGCGATAAAAACTTGACCGCTAAAGCCACGCCGCCTTCACCATGAAAAGGATCATCATTTAAAATTTGCCAATTCTTTCCACCATTATTAGTCGTCCGCAGCTCATAGTAATATGTTCCTAGCGCCGCGTTAACACTTTTCAACCGATAGCCATCGTGTGCATTTCTAAAGAACTGTACCTCATTTTGACCTAAGCCGGCTGTGCGCTGTTCCGTTGCGCTTTTTTGCGGCGGGCTAACTTTAAGGGCCGAATCATAGAAACGAACTAATGGTACATCAGTCTGTCCCTCAGCGTAAACAGCCACATTATACTGCCAGTTACCGCTAACCGAACTGCTTGAGTCGCTGTCTGCCGCATTAAGATCCACCAGGGACTGCTCGGTGTTTAATTCACTGGCACCCCCGTAGAAAATATCATAGCTCCGATAGTTCTGCGCGGTCACAGTCTGCGCTAATTGCTCAGTCCGCATCAATTTAAAGAACGGTGCTAATAGATTTTGCCGGCGCATGTTTTTGGCTGAGACTCCCGTCCGACTGCGTTCAATGGTCATTTTTTCGCCATGAGCGGCAGGATAGTTGATCAGATAGCTGACATTCCCGCCTTTTTTTCGGTGTCCAAAAACATAACCTGTAATTGCCTGGATCTGCCCAGAACGGTTAATCGTGACTTTCAGCGGAGCATCAGGTGAAACGTACAGTTTGACAGGGACGTCCGTTTGTTTGCGCAAACTAGCTGTGAGTCCGTCTAAACCAGTCTGAAACACATTTTTCTGTTTCAGTTCCACCCCACGGACATTTACGATCCGGTTGACCCGATAATTCAAATGTGTGCCGATTTTAGTCGCACTTTGGGATAGTTCAAGCCCCAAGATCAAAGAGAGCAAGACAAACAAACTTGGACCCGCCCAATTCCAATTGCGACGCCAGTTAGTTGTGTCAGCATGACCTGTTTGCTTTTTCCATGCCGAATAATGTGCGAAGCACCACACAAACCAGCCCAATAAAATAACTGCTAGTCCAAGTACATAAGGCAGTTTGGTCCGCAAGTTACCTGAATTTGCAATGTTAACTAGTAGCCAGCACAAAACTGCCCACATTATGATTACAAGTGGGGAAAACAACTTTCCCCAAAATAAATATTTCTCTTTCTGTTTCATTTTTCCTCGTCTGTCAGTTCATTTATTCCTCATAACGATCATTGAGGTAAATTCCAATATCTGCCACTAAAATGGTACCCGTAAACCGTGCTGCACCTGGTTGAACCATTCCAGTCTTAACGTAAGCCACGGTGGTCGTGCTAATCGCCTGAATCGTTGCTCCAAGCGGTTGCCCACTATCACCATTGAGCCCAGAAGGTATATCAATTGCATGAATTGAACTACCAGAAGCATTTGCCCGTTGAATAACTTGAGCAAAATCACCCGCAACTTGGCGTGACAATCCACTGCCAAATAAACCATCTACAATGGTTGAGTATTGACTAAAATCGACCGTTAACGGAACTTCTGGAATTTGATAATATTCACAGATTTCTAGTTGCTTGGTCATTTGTGGACTACGATGCTCCGTTTTTCCGACTAGCAAAAGACTAACCGCAAAACCGTGAGTGTGTAACAACCGTGCGACCGCTAAGGCATCACCGCCATTATTACCAGTCCCAACTAAGACTAGGACTCGTTTCAGATTGAAGCGTTCATCAGCCAAAAGATTGTCATAAATCGCTAATGCCGCCCGTTCCATTAAAACTAACGAAGGGATCCCTACTTCTTCAATTGTCTTTTGGTCTAACTGTCGCGCTTGTTCCACTGAAATTACCGTTGCCATTGACTTTTCCTCCTTAGATAAGAACTTTCACTTGTATCATAACACTTTAGCCATTATAAAAGGACAAGTCACACAACGACTTGTCCTTTTAACTTATTTGATGGAAAAATGATTTTTAACACTTATCCTCGAATTACTTTGCAGTCATTTTAGGGAGATATTTAGGAAATAATGAAATCAGGATCTCAGTTATTTCGTCAGGCGTAGTAGATGAAAGATTTACTTTTCCATCCAACACTAACTCCATCAACTCAATATAAGCTCTTCCTAAAGCTCCTGTAATTATCATGCCAACTCCACCGGAAATTAACCCCCCGCCAATGCTTCCTAAGCCTGGTATAAGCTTTAATAAATTGCTAGATAGGCTTTTTCCCAAAATTAACGATCCATATACGCCTAATAAACTAGAAATAACAGTTTCTATTTGGTTCTTATGAATATCTACACCATAGATTGATGTTATTTTTCCAATCATCGCAGTCTGAGCTGCCATCATCATTGGTCCATCTGCTCCATCTACGGGAACAAAACCAACACCAAAGTTAGCTGCCATGGATGTATTGACGACTTTGATAGCTTCTTTCCTCTTCAACTCGTATGAAGCAGCTTGTGAATGAACAAAAGACGTTTTAATTTCTTCTGGTAGTACTTTGAAAGTTTCATTAATCAGTTCATCAATTCCAAAAGCCTGTTTTGTTTCTGAGTCCTCCGCTAATGTAACAACTACATTCTCTATATCTGGAACTAGTTCTAAGATACTTTGCTTTAACTTTTGAGCCTCAACATTATCAAAACTTTTAGTTAAAACTATAATCACAGGTATCTCATGTTTTATGATCCACTTGATGAGATCAATTTCTGGTTCTTCGATTCTAGCACTGTTGCCTGATATCGCATACCACACAACGTGAATATCATCGTCATCTTGCTTGGTTTTCTGGACATTATGAATAAGCTTTTTCACTTCATTTTTAGAAACTGCTTTCCCAATAGAATGAATATCCATTTTAACTGATTTTAATTCAAGTCCTATAGTGTCATATATATGAACAGGAAAACCATCTTTTGAAATTAAACTAATTTTATCTGTAATTGGTAATCCAACACCAGTATCGCTTAACTTATCTCCAAAAATTGCATTAATTAACGTTGACTTTCCAACACCACTCTTCCCGCTAATTAGTATATTTAAGTCTTTTAAATTCTCATTTTCTTCTTGTATACTATTAAAAGTATCCTGAAATAATTTCTGGTATTGTGTAGATTTTTCCATCCTACCTTACCTCCAGTAAGCAAATTACTATCTTCTATATAGCACTCTTAAATCACATCTCAGCGCTAATTATACCATCATTTCAGGATACATTGACATCTATAATACAAATACACCTTAGACATTTTGATCCTCAATGAATTAAAACATACACAAAATTTATTATTATACGTCCAAAAATCGGGGGTTGGGTCCTTGATTTTCTAGTTGTTTATAAGAGTATTCAACCATAATAACTAAAAAGCAAAGTCTAAGTCGAACCTTCTTTTAGAAGACTTTCAAACTTAAACTTTGCTTTTTGAATTTAATATTTAAACCAGACTTTTAATGCGGTTTACTTTCTACCAACAAATTCCAACCACACCTTTTAACGGAATGAAGCAAAATGTTGGACGTTAGCCATGTCAAGAATTCTCTGCGAATTACTGCGGCTTAGCGTTTAGCTTAGTCGCAGTTTGAGGCTGAAAGGATGGAGACTATGGCTCCGTCCGGTTCCATGGCTATTAATGTACAAAATTTTGTGAAATGAAGTGGATACAATAAACACCCCTTAAGCACATCTAGCATTTTAGTCAAGCTCCAAAACTCAGAAGATCCTGCCTAATAAACAAGGCTAACCAATGCCAAATACGCATTAGTTAGCCCTGCTCCTTATCTCATCTACTAACCGAGTTTCTCCACTCTGTGATTTTAGTCCAGCAATGAGAATTTCAGTTTCATCCGTGCTGAACCGACATTGACCATCTTACCCAGCAATTTCTTGCTTTCCTTGATGTAAATGTCAGCCATTTCTTGGTTAGCTTTCATCGATAATTCATCAATGTCTTTTGCATCAACAGCTTCTTTGGTGACCCGAGCAATAATTGCACGGCACTGTGCTTGAGTTGTTTGTTCGAAGTCTGATTCAAGGTCACTGTACAGTGAGTAATTTGTGTCTCCGAATGTCCCCAATGTCCGTGATAACCAGTAAGCTGTATTAGGATCATATTCTTTAGTAGCGTCCTTAAATGAAGCTGGTGTATCAGTAATGTTGATCAAGAATGGTACAAATGAGTTAAACGTATTTGGTCCAAAACCTAACCAGTGAATTGCTGCGACGGCTTCAGGAACGTTATTTCTAATTTGCAAGATATGACTTTCTTCGTTCCGGTTGATACCAACTGGACGGAATAAGGTCTTGTCTTCCAATTCGCCTTCACCGTAACGGTCAAAGACAGTGTTTTGGTAATGAGAACTCATTGCCCACTTGAAGTCTTCGATTGCTAACTTGCGGTCTGCATGGCAGATAAATGGCAAGTCTTGGTCTTGAGGATCTTGTTCAACACTTGGTGTAAAGTATGATTGGATATACCATGCACGAGGATCGTTGTAACGAGTATCCTTGATTGTTGCTGAACCAAAGATGTGACGGAAGTTGTAGCCTTCATCATCTGGGTTCATAAAGTTATCATTGATCAAGTCTTCCAAGTCTGCAGAATACATTGTATCTGCTGAACCAAAGTCAAAGTGATCGATGTTTAAGCGGTTTGGTGCTACCACGTATGCATCATCTGGAATACGAATTGCAGCCCAATGATGACCACCATAAGTTTCTAGATACCAAACTTCATCCTTATCAGAAAAGGCCATCCCATTTGATTCGTAAGTCCCGTATTGAGTTAACAAATCGCCCATTCTTTGGACACCTTCACGGGCAGAATGAATGTAAGGCAAAACGAGCGTTGGCATGTCTTCTTCACCAAAACCATCCTTAACTAATGGGTCAACCGCTAAAATGCGTGAGTTAGTTGTGATTGTTTCAGTTGATGACATCCCAATATTTTCACTGTTAATGCCGGCGCCAGCCCAGATACCATGTGAGTTATCTGAGTCAGGTGTAGCTGTGTAACGTAGTGGATTGTCAGGTAAGTCGATTTCAAATTTTGACAACTTGGCAGAATAATGTTTTGGTTGATCCTGTGGTTCAACCACGATAAACTTTTGTGGTTCTGCAGCATCACTGTGGTCTTCTGTCCGAGCCACTAAAGTTGAGCCGTCGATCGTTGCTTTTTTACCAGCAAGAATTGTTGTACATGAAGAAATAATTTTATCCATTTGTGCTTCTCCTTTTAAATCTTATTGATAACTTTTTTCAAGTTACTTACATTTACATTCTATCAAATTTAAGCGTTAATTGCGCCCTTTGAAGTTTAGAACTTAGCGAAAAATATCCGCTACTCGGGTCAATTTTCCACTTTGGCCGGGTCAATGGGCCATTGTTCCCAGTCATAACACCATAATAGCGCCATTGTTCCAGTCCCAACATGCACCCCGATCACTGGTCCTAACTCGCTTTGTTCCTGGGTGACCTGCGGAAATGACTCTTGCATATCTTTAGCCCACCGTTTTTCCATTTCTGGTGCCCCGGCATTGATCACAGTCAATCTTAAAGGTGCCTGAGTTTGGGCTTGTGCTTCGGCAAACTTAGCTTTGATCGAGCGATAAGCTTTTTTCATCGTCCGCTCTTTTTCCAAGGCCAAGATCTTTCCTTCCTTGGTAAAAGTTAAGACCGGCTTAATTTGAAGCAAGCTGCCGACAAATCGTGAAGCATTTGATAAACGCCCAGTTCTCACGAGATGCGACAGGTCGTCCACTGCCAGATAAGCTGCGGTCGTTTCCCGAAACTTCTCTAGCTCTTCAATAATACTTTCTGGTGAATAACCAGCCTGAGCTAGGCGAGCAGCTAGTTTCGCCATCCCGCCTTCCGCTGCAGCAGCTAATTTCGAGTCAAACGGATAGACCTTGATCCGAGTAATTTCTGGGAGATAATTAACCAGATTTTCGTAAAAAGTCGTGATTCCCGATGACAAATGAATACTGATCACTGCATCATAACCCTCATCAGCCAACTCGTCATAAGCCGCTTGCATTTGCCCTGGTGTGATCTGTGTAGTTGAAGGCAATGTTTTTTCTGTCTTCATCTTTTGGTAAAACTCACTTGCTGTAATATCAACATTTTCTAAGTAGGTTTGCCGCTCAAAAATCACCGTGATCGGTACGACTTTGATCTGATATTTTTCAATTTCTGCCGGAGTTAAACAACTTGCCGAATCAGTCACAACTGCTATTTTCATATAATTTCCACCGCTTTTCGCCATTCATCAAATTCATTTTTATGGTTAAATAAGTACCTTTTTAAGTATAGCAAAAAATCCCCAGCGACTCCAAAAAAAGAAGTGCCATCTCTCAAAATTTAAGGGATGGCACTTCTTTAGTCAAACTACATGAAACGGAAAAATTCTGCCTAACTAAACCTAGGACTTACACACAGTCGAACTCCGACTGGGGGCAACTTCCCCTGACTTACACCCAGTCACGCTCCGACTGGGGGCAACTTCCCCTGACTTACACCCAGTCGAACTCCAACTGGGGGAACTTCCCCTGACTTACACCCAGTCACGCTCCGACTGGGGGCAACTTTCCCTGATTTACACCCAGTCGAACTCCACATCTCAAAATATTTCGACTAAAAAAGGACCATCAATGCCAAGTACGCATCAAAGGCCCTTTCTCCTTAGTGTTCATCTTATAACTGAGTTTTTACACTCTGTTTTCGTAGTCGAGTTTCAAAACTCAGAAGACTCCGCCTATCCAAACCTAGGCTCCGATAATGCTCGGGAGCTAACCGCTTTGTTCCACTCTGTTTTGTTATTTCATACTTGCTGCCATAATAATAATCGTTTCGAGGCTAGGGCCTGTCACACTGTAAACAGTTGTCTGGTCTTGCCAGGTCAACTTGTTGCCGCCGCTAACTTCAAATTCACCGCTAGCTACAGTCTTAGGAGCTGGCAAATAGTACTTCTCAAGCAATTCTACAACTTGCTTAGCTTTGGCAGTTGGTTCCTCACCATTCACAGCCGCTGCATGAACTACTAATGACCATTGACCTTCATTCCAGTGTAAATAACGGTTTCCGGCACCCGAATCGATCGTTCCGGAGATATTGTGACCAAGGTCAACCTTTGGCAAACCTTCTTCCCCAGCACCAGAACGATAGTTGATTGAAGCTTTCGCTGCTGCGACTGAACCGTACGTCTTCTTAGAAACTGTGGCGTAAGGAATTTCGTTTTGAACTGCTGGATCATTTACCGGTAACGGCCGATTCCCAACACTATAATAAACCGTATAGTTTGCGCTATCACCAGTGGTTCGCGCGTTCAAGTTTGCTGAACCCTGTCCTAAACCGTCAGCTTGCGGCAATAACACGTGGCCTAAAGTCCGGTTTAACGCTGAATTAATTGTTACTAAACGTGGTTCATTATTTGTTGGCGCTTCTGAATGACCGCCACCCTGGTTACCATTATTATTCGAACCGGTTGAGCCATTGGATCCAGTCTGACTACTATCCTTCACGGAACTTGAAGTTTTCTTCGAACTAGTCGAAGAACTAGCATGTTTCTTTGCCTTATGACTGGATGTTTGTTCAGTTTTAACACTTGTTGATGAATTCTTTGCAACATCTTTTTGCTTAGTACCAGAACCGCAACCCGCTAATAATAAAGTAAGCGCTGCGACTGTTACTTTTAAGATCGTTTTTTTCATTTGAAACGCCCCCATTTTTTGGGTTTTCCAAAAACAACTTAACTAAGAGTTACTGAATATTATCGATCAAATAATTGTACTGCATTACTTCTTTAAGTTCTGTCGTATCAAAGCCTAAAGTTTCTGCAATAGCATAACTATAAGCAAATGCAGTTGAAGGTCCACGACTTGTCAATAAATGAGCATCTTGATCAATTTCTACAATGTTGTTAGTATGCGTTGTGTTTTTAGCTTCTGCGTTAACCTGTTCTTCCAAGCCTGGGAAAACTGTATAGCGGTTATTATCCAACAAACCATAATGAGCAAAGGCAGTTGGGCCAGCACACATTGCCGCATTCCACTTCTTTTGTTCCGCACGTTTTTTCATTAATTCTTGTAACTTTTCATCATCGCGTAAGTTCTTGGCTCCAGTTGTACCACCTGGGAAAATCACCATGTCATAGTCTAGCAAACTGTCATCTACGACCTTATCACAAGTTAAGGTCACCCCATGTGCACTAGTTACTTGTAATTTATTCAAACCTACCATATCGATCTTGCCGCCGAGACGTCGAAGTACATCTACTGGACTTAAAGCTTCAACCTCTTCGCATCCGTCCGCAATAATCACTGCTGCTGTTTTTGTCATATAATAATGTCCCCTTTCAATTGCCTATCTTGCTTACACCCCTATTTTAGTTCATTTTAACCAATTTTTCGACTAGTCTGTTCGAAAAATGGTCTAATTAGCCAAACGTAAACGCAAAAACACCACTAGCATCAATCACTCTGAGCTAATGGTGTTAATAACTAAAGATTCTATTAATTTCACGAAATTTGTGGAACTTTAACTTGGACTAACAAAAAATGCAATGTCTCCAGGTTACGATAATACTCGGTAGCTAACCGCTTTGCTCCACTCTGTGTTCAGAGTCGAGCTGCGTGAGGCAAGAGATTCCGTTTATCACACCCCAACCTTCAATACCCAAAACGCATTAAAGGCTGGGTCACGATAATACTCGTCTCTTAACCGCCCCACTCCGCTCTGTGATCTTAGTCGAGCTACTGAAGCCAAGACTTTCCGCCTATCTCACCCCAACCTTCAATGCCAAATGCGCATTAAAGGCTAGGCTATGATAGTGCTCGAGTCTTAACCAGCTTCCTCCGCTCTGTGATCTTAGTCGAGCTGCGTGAAACAGAAAGTTCCGCCCATCCAAACCCAAGCACCAATGCCTAAAACGCATTAGTGCTCAGGTTCCGATGGTGCTCGCTTTCTAAACGCTTCACTCCACTCTGTGATCTTAGTCGAGCTCCAAAACTCAGAAGACTCCGCCTAATCAGAAAGGCTGACCAATGCCTAAAACGCATTAGTCAACCTTTCTCCTTAGTGCTCATCTTCTAAACGAGTTTTTCCGCTCTGTTTTTAATACACCGAATTTTCTGTCTCTGGGTCAAAGAAATGAGCCTTGTTTAAATCTACGCCCATCGTAACCTTCGTTCCCGGTTGAACAAAGTCTCTAGCATCTACCTTGCAGACAAATTCCGTTTCGCCCACCTTACTATACAACTGCGATTCAGCTCCCAATAACTCTGACACCGAAACCGTTGCCGAAACGATCGAATCTGGGAAAGTCTCGATAAATGCCTGTTCCGTATGCATATCTTCCGGTCGGATCCCAAAGACCAGTTTCTTTTGTTCGTAACCTTTGCTTTCCAAAATCTTCAAGCAACCTTCGGGGACCTTTAAGTTAAAGTTTTTACCTTCATCGTAGATATAGCCCTGATCCAAAGTCACATTAAAGAAATTCATTGCTGGGGCACCAATAAAGCCGCCAACAAAAACGTTAGTTGGTTGATCATAAACTTCTTGCGGAGTCCCGATCTGCTGAACTTTACCATCTTTCATAACCACGATCCGGTCCGCCATCGTCATTGCTTCCGTCTGATCATGCGTAACGTAAATCGTCGTTGTCTTCAAATCTTGATGTAATTTCGCGATTTGTGCCCGCATTGCGACCCGCAATTTGGCATCCAAGTTTGACAATGGTTCATCCATCAAAAAGATTGGCGCATCCCGCACAATGGCACGACCCAAAGCGACCCGCTGACGTTGTCCACCAGATAAGGCTGCTGGTTTTCTTTCCAAATATTCTTCCAAACCTAAAATATCAGCGGCGTGGTGCACCCGTTTGTCAATTTCATCCTTGGAATACTTCCGCAATTTCAAACCAAAGGCCATGTTGTCAAAAACGGTCATATGCGGATACAATGCATAGGTCTGAAAGACCATCGCAATATCGCGGTCCTTCGGTGCTTCATCGTTGACCACATTGCCGTCGATCTTTAAGTCACCCTTCGTAATATCTTCTAGACCCGCGATCATTCGCAGCGTCGTCGACTTCCCGCAGCCAGATGGTCCAACGAAGACGATAAACTCTTGGTCCTTAATATCTAAGTTAAAATCAGTCACTGAGTAGTCATCAGCATTATCGTATTTTTTATAAATGTGTTCTAAGTTTAGCTCAACCATTTTATCTCACCCTGCTCCTCAACTTTTTCACTTCTATGTCATGAGTTTTTCGTTAACTAAGATTTCCGTCATTAAACCTGGTTTTAGCGTAAATTGTCAGCAACAGCATCACTGCACCCAACATTTGTAAGGTCAGCAGCAGTGAAACATCAAATTTCACTAAGCCAACGATCGCTACCACTAAGCTGACTGGTCCCAAGATGTTGACCATCACTGTTACACTTTCTCGAAATGATCCCAGTGTGATCAGGGGACTTTTGCGTCCCAGCCACAAAATCAGTCCGCCGCCAAAAACAAAGACTAGGTTCGTCAGCAAAAATAAACTGCCAATACTTTGCAGCATCGCAAACGAAATTGCCGCTTTATTTCTGTGATACCATTCTTGATTTAACTGCTTTTTCAACGGCTGGTCAGCCCGAAAGCTATCCCCGTAATACAAGCGGTTAACGGTCCCATTCTCTTTAAAAATAAACGACCGTTGTCCTAACACGACCGCATTTTTAGTGTGTGCCAACTGCTTTTCAGATAAGTTAACACCCACCACGCCCTGCTGATCTTCTTGCAGCACTTGCGCGTGGTCAAAATGATACCGCCCATCAGCAAACTTGCCAGCCTGACTCGCCTGTTGCAGTTGACTGCTGTTTTTTTGCAACAGCTTTTGCACGTGCGGCAAATAAAGGTCTAACGGCATGCTTTGTTGTTTTTGGTAGAAAAATGGTACTGGCAAAATATTTAAAGCCAACAAAAACAACAGGATGATCACGATTTGAAACCAGCGTAAGTCATGGCGTTTTTGGAACATTTTTGTGGGACTGAGCCAGACGGAAAAATAATTAAACGGAAAACTCTCTTTTATCATGAACTTGTTTCCTCAATTCTCGGATAATTTCTAGTTTGCTTAGCCTTTGGCCCCACCAGCAGTTAAACCAGTGACAAAGTACTTCTGCAAATAGAAGAACAACGCACAGATCGGTAAAGCAATCAAAATTGCTCCAGCCGCGAATAAAGCGACTTGTTGATCTTTCGGGTCAGAAATAAACTGCTGTAAACCAACTGCGACCGTTAAGTTAGATTCTTCGCGCAGTAAGTAACGTGCGGTCATGAAATCTCCAAATGGTCCCATAAAGGCCCATAAAGCCTGAACAGCGATCATTGGTTTCACTAACGGCATCACGATCTTCCAGAAAATCGTGAAATTTCCGGCGCCGTCTAGTTTGGCAGATTCATCAAAGTCATACGGAACGGTATCAAAGTAACCCTTCATCAACCACGTATTCATTGGGATCCCGCCACCGATGTAAATTAAGGTCAAGAACCAGTAATGATCCAAACCATTCAGCAACATCCCCAAAACATAAAACGCAGTCAAGGCAGCCATCGTTGGTACCATTTGTACAACTAGGAAGAACGTTAGCGACCACTTCTTGCCAGCAAAACTATACCGACTGTAAGTGTACCCCGCCAAGGTCACAACGGCAACTTGGATCACCATCGTCGCCACCGAGATCACTAGGGTGTTCCAATACCATTTACCATAAAGTGTCGTCATAAAGAGGTCTTGGAAATTTTTCAATGTCCATGGTCCCTGAAAACTCAAGGTAAAGGCCACGACATCACTATTCTTAAAGGCGGTCATCACGGTGATCAATAACGGATAAATGATGACCAGTGATAGTAACAACATAAACAGATACGTCAAAAAATATTTGATAAAACGCGACCGCTTGATCGAGCTTTTACCTTTAGTGTGGATCTTTTCAGCCATTATTCTCACCCTTCCATCTTAAATGCATTAGTCTTCTTAAAGACTAACAGTGATACACCGATCACGATCGCCGAAATAATGATCGTGACTGCTGAAGCTAAACCATATTGCGGCGTGGTGTTTGTCGTTAGTTTGTAGATCCAAGAAATCAGAATATCTGAATTTCCGGCCCCACCGCCAACGTCGCCAGGTCCCCCGTTGTTAAAGAGGTAAATGATCGAGAAGTTGTTAAAGTTAAACGTGTACTGAGTCACAAAAGTTGGTGCAGCAACACTGAAAATTGCTGGTAAAGTGATGTTGTTAAACTTCTGTAATGCAGTCGCACCATCGATCGTTGCGGCTTCATATAAATCATCTGAAATTGACTGTAAAATCCCTGTTACTAAGACGTAAATATACGGGAAACCTAACCAGCCCTGAATCATGATCAAAGCCACCTTGGTCCAAAATGGATCAGTCATCCAGTCAATTGACGGAATATGGGTGAAAAAGATATGATTCAAAAATGGAATGACCTGCACGTTGATTGCACCCGCTGAATCATTAAAGATATTAGAGAAACTCAGGATCGTGACGAAAGCTGGGACAGCCCATGGCAACAAGAAAATGATCCCGAAGATCCGTTTGAACTTGATAAAGTCCTGGTGCGCCACAACTGCTACAAAAATCCCTAATACGATCTGTAAGGTCGTCGCACACATCGTCCAGATTAAGGTCCAACTAAAGACGGCGCCAAACGTTGCCCGGTAGGTACTTAAGAAGAACATGTTTTTAAAGTTCTCTAAGCCATTCCAATCGATCAATTGTGCCGGTGGAATGTGGTTAAAGTCGTAGTTAGTAAATGCCATGAATAAGGTGACCAAAACTGGCAAAATAATTGTAAAAATCATTAACAAGTACGCCGGCATGGTCAGTAGGTAAGGAAAACCGTTTGTTCCCAGTGATTCACGCATTTCGCTAAAACTAACTGGAATTTTATGGCCTTCATTGATTTGCTTGGCTGTTTGCCGTGCATCCCTTAAGTTTAAAACATAAAACATGATGAAAATTACTAGGATCAATAATTGCAGGGTTCCTTTGACCATTAAAAACATTGAGTGGTCTTCCATTGGGACAGTCCCTAACGTGATCAACCCGGTTAAAGCTGACCAACCGAAAAAGATCATTTCAACGACAAAAATCAGAAATGCCCCGAAAAAGAGCCCGGCTTTTAGTTTTTGTCCGTTATAAAACTGACCGAGTCCTGGAATAATTGATAATCCCAGTGCCTGATTTGGACTTTTTTTCATTCTTGCTTCTCCCCTTTACCTGTGAACACCATTTTCTGCTGACAAATCGATGTTCCACTTTTCTTTGCTTGGATCATAGCGTTGCCTTGGTCTTTAGCAGCTGACTAGACTGCTAAAGCACCGTGCAACTCAACTTTTCTGTAAATATAGCGGTGAAGCCTTACACTTCATAATATAAAAAAGTTTGGGAGGTAAGGCCCAAACTTTTAAAAGAACTGCTTGCTTAATCATAAACCAGCAGGTTAGTACATAGCCCTGGATTAATCTTTATATTTTTGTTGAATCGTTTCTTTGATCTGTTTAGTTGCCTTGTCTGCAGCTTGTTGTGGTGTTTGTTTGCCAGAAGCAGAGTTAACGATCAAGTTTTCAGCACCTGTCCAAACTTCAGCCATTTC
Source organism: Ligilactobacillus pabuli (assembly GCF_022836475.1). Taxonomy (GTDB): domain Bacteria; phylum Bacillota; class Bacilli; order Lactobacillales; family Lactobacillaceae; genus Ligilactobacillus; species Ligilactobacillus pabuli. Next base: position 43,110 of record NZ_BQXH01000013.1, read on the forward strand.
TGGTAAGTTAGGCATTGGATCAGCTGACTTGAACTGTGTGATCACAGCTTGAGTTAATTCATCATCTTTGTTCTTGATAATTTCAGCGCGGGCATTTTCGTTAGCTGGAATTTCTTGAGTAGCTTGATAGAATTTCTGTTGGTTCTTGTCATTTGCTAGATAAGCAGCAAATTTCTGAGACATTGCTTTGCTCTTGGAGTAGTTAGAAACGACCCATGCTTTACCACCGCCAAATGCTTGATATTCTTTGCCATTTGGTAAGGTTGGGATCGGAGCAACGCCAAAGTTGATCTTAGATTTCTTGTATTGAGCGGCCATCCAAGGTCCGTCGATCACTACGCCAGTTTTACCTTTTGTAAATTGGTCAGTGATAAAGTTTTCGTTAGAAGTAGTGGACTGCATTCCCTTTGGCCAAACGTTCTTGAACCAGTTAGTCATGTATGTCAAACCTTCAACCCCGCCCTTAGTATTCAAACCAATGTTTTTAGGATCGGTGTTGTTTTTACCAAAAATGTAACCATCGTAAGCCTTGATCACGCCATAAGCGTTATAGAAGTTAGTCCATTGAGTCAAGAAGGCCACATTTTTCGTCTTGTCATTTTCATAGGCGAATTTTGGATCCTTTGACAAAGTCTCTAATTCTCCAAAAGTCTTTGGTGCTTTAGAAACTAAGTCTTTGTTATAGTACATTACCAAAGTTTCAATGACAGCCGGCTGACCATATTGTTTACCGTTCAAGGTTACCAGTGCTTTGTCCTTAGAATTGTAACGGTCGCCTGCCAGTTTGACTGTTGCTAACTGACCTTGCTTACCTAAGACACCAGCACGATCAAATGGAGCCATCATTACATCGGGAGCTTTACCGGCAGGACCGTCAAGTTTCAAGTTGTCCAAAGTTGATAAAGCATCGTGAGTCTTAACGACCACTTTAACTTTATTATCCTTTTCAAACTTGCCCTTCACATCGTTGATATAATCCTTGTAGCCTTTATCAACTGAGATCGTCACGGTCTTTTTAGTATCCTTTGCGGCATCCTTTTTACCGCCATTACCACAAGCTGCTAATGATAAGGTCATCCCTGCAGCTAACGCAAGCATCCCTGCTTTTTTGAAACTTTTTTTCATCAGAAAGTCACTCCTTTTTATTTTTCGTTGCTCTCCACAAATTATTATGCACTGGAGCACCACCGTCTGCAACCGATTTCGCCGTGTTACCGGTAACAGGTTTCACTTACTATTGGTCAGGGTAATCAGAAAGCCGTTTGGTTGGAGCTGCTGGTCACTGGTTGTATTTTGGTCTAGTAAAACTTGCTCGTCATTTGCCAACTGATAACCGATTGTTTCAGTTCCCGTATTAAAGCGGCACTTAATTTGCTGGGTCGCCGTTGCTCGGGTAAAGGAAACCACATCTTGTTGTGCTTGCTCACGGTCAAAAACTAAGTTGCCCGTACTCCAAACCGCCTGATATTTTTGCCGGAGCTGAATTAATTGCTGAGTGAACTTAAACATTGTCAAGTCTTGTTGTGCTTTATCCCAGACCATACACTGACGACAATCCGGATCTGGACCGCCAGCCATGCCGACTTCTGTTCCATAGTACAAACATGGTGCTCCCATTTGCGTGAATAACATCGCCAATGTTTGCCGTTCTAAGTCCTGGTCACCCGCACATAAAGTCAAGAGTCGCGCTGTATCATGGGTGTCTAAGGCATTAAACATCACCTGGTCTGTTTGGTCCCGGTATAACATCAATTGGTCTTGCAGCTGATCTTCCATTTCCGTGGCAGTCACTTCTTTAGCGACAAAATGACTGATGATCGGCTCGGTGTAAGCATAATTCATGACTGCATCAAATTCAGGATGACCGACCCATTCTTGGGCAGAATGCCACACTTCGCCTAAAACGTAAAAGTCGGCTTTCAAGGCGTGCGTTTGTTGGTAAAAATCGCGCCAAAATTCATGGTCGATCTCATTAGCGACATCTAAACGCCAAGCATCAATATCAAACTGTTCGATCCAATAGGTCGCAACATCTAACAGATACTTACGCGCCTCTGGATCTGCCGTGTTGATTTTAGGCATATGCGGCGTATTCGCAAAAACGTCGTAGTTCAAGTTTTCGGCAAACTCATCATTGTCCGTTTGATCATAGCCGACCGGAAAATCATGAATGTGGAACCACTTGGCAAAACGTGACTTTTCTCCGTATTTTTGCACATCTTGCCACTGCATCGAAAAATCTCCCATGTGGTTAAAGACCGCATCTAACATGACCCGCATCCCGCGTGCATGGGCCTGATCAACTAACTCCTTAAACGTTTCTTTGTCCCCAAAAGCTGGGTCAATGTTAAAGTAGTCGATCGTATCGTACTTGTGATTAGAATGCGCCGTAAAGATCGGGCACAAGTATAAACCGTTGATCCCTAACTCCTGTAAATAATCTAAGTGGTCAATGATCCCCTGCAAGTCTCCGCCAAAAAAGTTTGTGGCAGTGGGCGGAACACTCCCCCACTTTAAAGTTCCCGCTGGATCATTGGTACGGTCACCATTCGCAAATCTTTCAGGAAAGATCTGATACCAAACCGTTTCTTTGACCCAAGCTGGCGGATCGATCCGGTCAACCTCATGTAAGTACGGCATCCGAAAACAAGCCAAACGGTCAATTCCATTGGCACTGTACCGGTAGATCCGGCGATCATCGTACAAATACTCTTGCCCATCGCTGCCGTACACATGAAAGGCGTACTGTAAGCGGCGCAGCGGCAAGCTGACCTCCGCGACCCAGTAATCATGGTCAGTCGTTTGATAGCGACGCTCCATCGTCACTAGCTGGTAGTCCCAGCTGCCCTCATCTTTTTCATTGACCTTTGAGCCGTACGGGTCTCCATACAAGAGCTCCACTTTGGCCAGGTCAGCGTGTTTAGCGCGTAAACGGATCTGAAAGTGGTCGTGGTCGCGTAAATAGGCCATCTCACTATCAGGACGGTGATATAAAGCTGCAGTTTCCATTTTGATCTATCCTTTCACATCATAATTTAAGCGGACAAACTAACCGACTATCGTTGTTTCTAAGACCAGCGTACCGTACGCCTTTAATGTCAGTTTGCGGTGTTTGGCGTCAATTTGCGCCTGATTTTTTAGCTGGACTCGCCCCTGCACTGCCGCAGCTGGCAGGTCGATCTGTTGCGTAGCGGCAGATAAGTTACAGTAGACTATGGCGGTTTGTTTCCCTAATTTGCGAGTATAAACGTACAGTTCCGGGTCCCGCAGGTCAAAAGTAATTGACCCCTGCACAAAAAGCGGTTGTTTTTTAAGGGCTAGGACCTGACGATAAAAATTCAAAACACTGTCCGGGTCCTTTCTCTCTAATAAGACGTTCGCTGGTGTTGGCTGGGCTTTTAGCCAAGGAGTCTGTTCTGAAAAGCCGGCATTTACCCCATCGCTCCACTGCATCACCGTCCGTGCCCCCATTTTGTGGCTCGACGACAAGCTTTGCAGCAAGTCTGCTTGCGCATCACCCAACTTCAGGCCGGCCTGCAGGAACTCCTCAACCTCCTGTTCGCCAAATTCAGCTGGATCTGCTAGTTTGCCAGCAGTCATCCCTAATTCTTCACCGTAATAAATACAAGGGATCCCACGTTGCAAGTACATCAAAGCTGCCAGCATTTTAGCAAGCGCCGGTTGTTGTTCTGGCAAGACTCCCACAAACTTATCTAAAATTCGCGGTAAGTCATGGTTACTCCAATACAAAGTCGGATAACTCCAATCTTGCAGGACAGTTTGCCAGTGGACCATCGTTTGCCGAAACTGCCTTAGATCCAGCTGATGCGGTTGCCCAAAACGCGGTAACTGCGGGTCAAATTCTTGGTCCGGGTCGTCTGCAAAGTATCGAAAAGTCACGACACTATCGCACAAGGTCCGGTGCGGGTCAGTATAACTTGCTGCCAAATCAAGGTCGGCACTCGCCGCTTCGCCCAAAATAAACAAATCCGGCTTGATTGCACGCAAGCTAGCGATAAATTCTTCTAAGTATTCCTTGGCTTGCGGCAAGTTAGCGTAGTATTCTTCTGCCAACTCCAGTTGCTCAGGTTCAGCCGTAAAAACGTTCTGGTCAAAGTTGGCCTTAGCCGTATGAATAAAAGCATCTAGACGAAAACCGTCCACACCGCGTTCCAGCCAAAACTGTCCAATTTCACTCATGGCTCGCCGAACTTCCTGATTTTTCCAGTTTAGATCCGGCATTTCCTTGGCAAATAAGTGAAAGTAGTATTCATCGCTGCCGCCAGGATCCTTTTCCCAGACACTGCCGCCAAAAAAAGAGGCCCAGTTATTGGGCAGCTGGCCTTCTGGTGGTGCAGGCTGCCACAAATAATAATCACGGTATAAACTATGCGGGTCAGAAATCGCATCTTTAAACCACGGGTGTTGGTCCGAAGTATGATTCATCACAAAATCTAAAATAATTTCCATTCCGCGTGCATGAACTTCTTGCACCAAATTTTCAAAATCAGCCATCGTCCCTAGCGACGGATCGACCATGAAATAGTTTTCAACATCATAGCCATTATCAACCTGTGGAGAAACAAAAATTGGGTTTAGCCACAAGGTGTTGATCCCTAGTTCCCGTAAATAATCCAGCCGAGACGTGATTCCGTTTAAGTCTCCGATCCCATCATGATTGGAATCCTGCCAGCTTTTTGGATAAATTTGGTAAATAATTCGTTCGCCGCTCGTTAGTACTTTCAACAACAACGCCTCCCCAGCTCATCTGTTTTAAATTTAATCAATCACCCAAGATAAAGCAAGCATATTCCGGATGTTATCGCTAACAAAATTGAGCTCAAAAAAAAGCTAGAAATCAGTTGTTGATTTCTAGCCTGTGCAGGCGAGCTGCGTGAATCAGAGATTTTCGTGCCTCCAAGTCCAACCTTCAATGTCTAAAACGCATCAAAGGTCGGCCTCCGATATGCTCGGAAGCTAACCGCTTTGCTCCGCTCTGTGATTATTAGTCGAGCTACTCAAAGCAGCTTCTTCCGCTTATCCAAGTCCAACCTTCAATGCCTAAAACGCATCAAAGGTCGGCCTCCGATATGCTCGGAAGCTAACCGCTTTGCTCCGCTCTGTGATTATAGTCGAGCTACTTGAAACAGAAAGTTCCGCTTATCCAAACCCAGTAACCAATGCCAAAAGCACATCAGTTACTAGGTTCCGATAATGCTCGCTTTCTCCCGTTTCACTCCGCTCTGTGATTATTTAGTCGAGTCCCTAACTATCAACTGCGGTGCGATCACACACTGACCCTGGACCTGATTATTGTTTTTGATTTTTTCCAATAGCATTTTTGCACAAAGCCCACCCATTTTATCAACTTCTTGTTTGACCGTTGTTAGTTGTGGAAAAGCAACTTGATCCAAAAAGACGCCGTCGTGACCAATTACTCCATACTGATCAGGCAAACTGCCGCCTTGGGCCAAAATTGCTCGTTCCACTCCCAATGCCAACCGATCAGAAGCACAAACAAAAGCTGTATTTTCCGGATAGTCATTCCAGTGCTCCATCACAAAACTTTGAATTTGCGTCGAATGATTATCGGACCGGATGATCTGCGGTTCTAAGCCGTTTTCTTGCATTGTTTGCAAATAACCGGCTTCCCGCGAATATTCAAACGGCTCTGCCAAATCGATGCCAACATAAATCAAGTGCTCATATCCGCGTTTGATTGCATATTCGGTCCCCAGTTGACCGCCCATTTTGTTATCAGAGTCCACAAAATCATAACCATAGCGATTTTCACCGAACAGCACAAATGGTAATTTCAGTTCCTTGATCCATTGATAATCTTCATGGCGCATGCCAGTGATAATATAGCCGTCACAGGTCCCAATCTCAAAACTGTTTTCCGTTACCAACTGCAAAGCATACTGGTGCTCTTCTAGTTCCTTCGAGATCCCCGTTAACAGGTTCATATAGTATGGTTCAACTGTCGTCATTTCTTCTAGGACTAAAAGCTTGACGATTTGTGTCCGATTATTAACTAAGGCACGTGCCATTGCATTTGGATGATAGTCCAAGTTTTTCATTGCCTGATAAACTAACTGTTTGACCTCGTCAGTCACCTTATCCGGATGATTGATCACACGTGAAACTGTCATGCGTGAAACATGCGCCTGGTCAGCAACATCCTTTAAAGTTGTCATTCACAAGCCCCTCTCATATTTCTTTACTCTCCACACCCTCAACTCTCTTACAATAATAATAAGTTTTTTTGGCTCGTGCTTCAATTAAGTTTTTTGAAGTTATTGTCCCATTCAAACTAGCAAAATAGTTTTTCGTGTTTCACTTTGTGCTAATTTGGTACGCAAATCTGCTTCCTTGCTAGATTTACGTCTACAGATTTTGCTGTAGACGTTACTTTTCCAAACTTATGTCTACAGATCTTGCTGTACACGTTACTTTCCCAATCTTGTGTCTACAGATCTCGCTGTACACGTCACTTTCCTAATCTTTTGTCTACAGATCTTGCTGTACACGTCACTTTCCCAATCTTTTGTCTACAGCCAGCGTTGACTATCCCCAAATAAATAGAGACCACCAACTGATAGTCTCCATTTGACTTTAATTTTATTTCGCTCTTGCTTGATAGGCTTGTTCTAACACAGCATAAGTCAAATCAGCCGTAGTAGGCACAATTATTTCAGCAGCAGCGAGTTCCTGCGGATCGCCCACTCCAACTGCGACTGCACCAGCTGCGTTGATTGCTGTGATGCCTGCAACTGCGTCTTCCACCCCGACACACTCTGCTGGAGAGGCTCCAATCGCCTGAGCCGCAGCGCTAAAAATATCCGGTGCCGGTTTGCCGTGTGCAACTTTAGCAGGGTCGACAATGGCCGCAAATTCGCTAGTTAAGCCCAAATTTTTTAGGATCAGGGGCGCATTTTTTGAAGCCGAAGCAATTACACAGGGAATCTTTCGTGCAGCTAGTTCCGCTAACAAAGCCGGAATCCCTGGCAAAATATCTGCCTGTGTCAACTTCTCGATGGCCTGAACATAATAACCATTTTTTTCGTTAGCCATTTGCTCAATTTGCTCAGGAGTGTATTGGTCTGTCACCTGAGCATAGTCCATGATCCGGACGAGTGAATCGACGCGACTCACTCCTTTGAGCCTGCTTTCAAACTCGGCTGGTAAAGTTACACCCAGCTTTTCTTGCGCCAAACGACTCCAAGCCGCAAAGTGAAATTTTGCAGTATCCGTCAAGATCCCATCTAAATCAAATAAGACTCCCTGCATTATTTCACCTCCACTAACTGATCATTGACCAGCACTTCAAGCGGCTCGCCTTGCAGTAGGCTAAGCTTAGTTCCATTCTTATCAACCACAACTTCTAACAGTCGGCCCCTGAAATTAAGTCTAAACTGGTAGCCTGTCCATTCTTGCGGAACAAATGGTGCCAGCTGTAACTGATCGTCTTTGACCCGCATGCCAGCAAAGCCTTGCACGATCGCCAACCACGAACCAGTCATCGAGGTAATGTGCAACCCATCCTCAGTATCATTATTGTAGTTATCCAGATCCAGTCGGGCCGTCCGAGAATACATCTCAAAAGCCTTCTCTTCTTTATGCAGATCAGCTGCCAGGACTGCATGAGTTGCGGCTGACAAACTAGATTCATGGACTGTTAACGGTTCGTAAAAGTCAAAGTTCCGGCGTTTTTCTTCCGGTGTAAATCGGTCAATGAAGTAGTAGATGCCCTGCAAAACATCGGCCTGTTTGATATACGGTGAGCGCAAAATATGATCCCAGGACCAGTGCTGATTTAACGGTAACTGATCTTGAGGCAAGTCTGCGACTGGGGTCAGATCCTTATCCAAGAAGGTATCATGTTGGACAAAGATCCCCAATTTTTCATCAAATGGCAAGTACATTTGTTGGGCAATTTCTTGCCAGTGCGCTAATTCCGCTGACGTTAATTCTAGGTCTGCCAGCTTTTGTGCACTCACTTCTTGCGCGATTTGTGCCGTATACTCGAGACACCATTTGGCCAAAGTATTGGTGTACCAGTTGTTATTAACGTTATTTTCGTATTCGTTTGGTCCAGTCACGCCGTGGATCATATACTGACCCTGCCGTTTGGAATAATGAACTCGGTCCGCCCAAAAACGAGCGATCCCCACGAGTACATCAAAACCGTCATTTTGCACATAAGAACGGTCACCGGTATAACGGGTGTAATTGTAAATTGCATAAGCAATCGTCCCGTTCCGGTGGATCTCTTCAAAGGTGATCTCCCATTCATTATGACATTCGATTCCATTAAAGGTCACCATTGGAAACAGCGCGCCCGCCAGTCCTTGCTGCTGAGCATTATGATAAGCACCACTCAACTGATTATGGCGGTACTGTAGTAGGTTTCGGCTCACTTTAGCTGGGGCTGCGCCCAAGTAAAATGGGACGGCAAAAGCTTCTGTATCCCAGTAGGTCGCACCGCCGTATTTTTCACCGGTAAAGCCTTTCGGGCCAATGTTGAGTCGGCTATCGCTGCCATAGTAAGTTGAAAACAGCTGGAAGAGGTTAAACCGGATCCCCTGTTGTGACTCGGCATTACCAGAGATGACCACATCTGATTTTTCCCAACGTTGGTGCCAAACTGCCGCATGTTGAGCCAAGAGGTCGTCAAAAGAAGTTGCGGCCTGGGCTGTCGCTAATTTGTGAGCGGCTGTTTCAATTTCAGCTTGCTGCTCATAGTCACGTGAAGTCGTCACGAGCACTCGTTTTTCAAAAACAGCCTGAGCTCCCGCCGCTAATTGTTCCTGCCAAATTCCGCTAACGGCCTGATCGGTCACTTTTTGTGCCTGTGCCTGTAATGAAGTTTGGTGCTGGGCTGCCATCGCAACGGTAAAACGCGGTGTCCCAAAATCATTCGGGATGGTTTGCGCTGTCAAAAACAGTTCTTCAGGCTGTGCTTGTTTGTTCAAAACATTCCAAAACTGCTCGTCATAGTTGGCATCTTCATTGATGACATTGGCATCGATCACAGAGGTCACTTTTAATTCAACAGCTTGGTCACTTAAGTTTTTAAATTGCAGGCGATTGGCATACAATTCTTTTTGAGCGGCACTCACAAATCTTTCTGACTTGATCAAAACTTGTGCTTGACCAACTTTGACCACAAAGCTCCGGGTCAACAGACCGCGTTGCATGTCTAATTCCAAAGTAAAGTCTGAAAACTCATCCTTGGCCAAATCAACCGAGTGACCATTAATTTGCAGGTCAACGCTGACAAAATCGACTGCATTGATCACCTTGCCAAAGTATTCAGGATAACCGTTTTTCCACCAGCCAACACGGGTCTTATCAGGATACCAAACTCCCCCAATATAAATGCCGTGATGCGTATCACCTGAGTATTTTTCTTCAAACATGCCGCGCATGCCCATGTATTCATTCCCAATACTAGTCAAACTTTCTTGCAGCCTCTTATTGCCAGGATCCAAGGAATGGGTCACCAGTTTCCAGGGATCAATTTCAAATATCCGTTCCATACTTTCGAACTCCTTTAGTAGTCGAGCTGCTTGTGGCAAGTGATTCCGCTTATCCTGACTCAACCTTCAATGCCTAAAACGCATTAAGGGCCAAGTCACAATAATGCTCGTCTCTTAAACGCCCCACTCCGCTCTGTGTTTTTTAGTCGAGCTGCTTGAAACAGAAAGTTCCGCCCATCCCAACCTGGAGGTAATACCTAAGACGCATTCCTCCCAGGTCCCGATGGTGTTCGCTTTCTAATCGTTTCACTCCGCCCTATTAGTCTGATTTGGTTCAGTGACCTTACCTAATCACCAAAGCCTGTCACAATTCAGTCATGAATGTTAACGCTATATTTACGTTCTTATAGTAGCATTGCCAAAAGAGCAGTAGCAATCGTTTTCTTGCCCGTTTTAACAGGCATCGCGCCATATTAACGATGTTACCGATAACAGATTTTTAGCTGGTCAGACGAGTCGTCACTTTCTGAATAGATTTCATAATTTGGGCAAACAAAAAAGTTGCCTCGCCTGCATTCATTTGCAAGAAAGGCAACTTTTTCTAAGTAGTTCTGCTTAAACACTCAGCTGCTAAGTTTTTCACAGCTGTTTTAAATGGTTATGGCCTGGTAAACTAGCCAACTTCCCCATCGCCAAATCAGCCTGAAAAATTAAGCTTGCAGCTCAGGCAGTTCAATTTCTTTGACCAGATAACTCTCTTCAATATACTTTAATAGTTTCAAACACCAGTGTGGGTTAATTTGACCATGTAAGACCCGGTATCTTTCCGTGTTATACTGATCAACCACATCCAAAAAGCTCAGAACTTCTAACATCGATAGTTGAAAAGTTTTAGTCCGTTGACTATTATCGAGAAATTTCTGGGAAATAGTCAATTTTTTCATGTCTAAATGCAAATCAAATTGACCACAATGAGCCACCTGAAATATATTTTGTGTCATATTTTAGTCACTCTCCCCTCGATAGTCGTTAAAACTCTTATTTTACAGTAATGGTACCGCAATCATTATTTTAACACATAATTTTAAGTTTACTACCACTTATTATCCTAGAACTAATTATTTGATAAGTAAACCACAAGTTTCAAAGTATGAACTATTAGAAATAACGCTCAAATTATTGTTTAACTGTTTAATCGGCTTTTTTGTGGAAAAGTTAACGTTCTCAACAGTTAAGTTAATTTTTTCTAATAATGGAAATAAATTGTTTGCAATCGACCCTTTTTTCAGTAAAATATTTTTATGCGCTTTTCAACAGCGGAAAACAAAGTACCGGCTGGTTCAGCTCTGGTATTTTAGTCGAGCTCCGTGAGGCAAGAGATTCTGCTTATCTCGCCCCAACCTTCAATGCCAAATGCGCATTAAAGGTCAGGTCATGATAATGCTCGTCTCTTAGACGCCTCACTCTGCCCTGTTATTTGTTAGAAAGAAGGTCCCTATATGAAACTTAATCGTGCAAAAATGTCTGACCTCGATCAGATCATCGAAATCTTAGCTGACGGCCGTGACCAATTAGCCGAAAAAGGCGTTGACCAATGGCAAGGAGATTATCCTTCTCGTGAGCATGTTAAATACGATATTGAACACGGCTTTGCTTTTTTAGCTGAATCTGCCGACCATGAAACAATTGGTGCCCTCTCTTTAGTGACGGCACCCGATCACTCTTATGATCAGCTACATGGTAAGTGGCTGGTTGATACAACAGCTTACATCGTGATTCACCGGGTTGCGATTCATTCTAACCATGGTGGACATGGCTATGCGACACAATTATTTGAAAAAGTGATTGAAGAAGTCGAACAAAACCATCCTGAGATCGACAGTATCCGCATCGATACCCATAAAAACAATGGCGCAATGCAACACGTGATTGCCAAGACTGGGTTTGAAAAAGTCGGTGAACTCGTTGGGGTCTATGGTCCTACCGATGAATGTTTCGTTTATGAAAAAGTCATCCGCCGTGCCGATTTGTCTCAACAAAAAATCGCTGGTTAATTAAAAACTAACTCCTGCTTGCCATTTCGTGGCAGGCTTTTCTTTTGCACAAAATTTTATGAAAAAAATTAGCAGCTGAGTATTTGCTGGTCTTATTTTCCCAAAACAGGACCAGCTATCTCATTTGCTGGTTTTACTTTCCAGAAACAAGGCCGGCTATCTCATTTGCTGGCCCCACTTTCCAGAAACAGGACCGGCTATCTCATTTGCTGGTCTTACTTTCCAGAAACAGGACCGGCTATCTCATTTGACTACGTCGTCTCAGCAAAACAACGTTTGCATCAGAACTTGCGGTCGTCGTTTCTATCAAACAGCGACCGTATTTCCATTTGCGGTCGTTATTTCCACCAAACAGCGACCGCATCTTCATTTGTGAGCGTCATTTACCCAAAACAGCGCTCGCATTTCCACTTGTCGTTCCCCTTTCCTCCCCACCAACTACAAATTTTTTATTTTTCACATAAATTTTTTTCAAAACGCGCAAAGTATATCGTACACAACCTTCGTTCGACTTTTAAAGTTTGTGAATTTAATTTCAGACAATGTTTATCCTTTATTTCACAAACTATCTGTGTTATTTTTAAATCATCAAAGACATCAGTTACTGCTGAAACTTGGACGTCCACAGTAGTTACTTATCGTTATAGCCTTAATGTCCCACTTTTTACAATAATCAGCTGACAAGTCTAGTGTCGTTTTTTACTCACTTAGTTTGTGAGATAAAATTCAGTTTTTAACAGTTGTATTTTAATACACATGACAATTAGAAGGGAAGTTCTATTCATGAAAGTTATTGTAGTTGGTTCATCACACGGTGGTTACGAAGCAGTTCGCGAAATTTTGGCTGATCAGCCCGAAACTGAGATCCAATGGTACGAAAAAGGCGACTTCTTATCATTTCTATCCTGCGGGATGCAGCTTTACCTCGAAGGTGTCGTTAAGAATGTCAATGATGTCAGTTACGCTACTCCAGAAGATATGCGGGCTCAAGGTGTGGCTGTCTTTACTGAAACAGAAATTACAGCCGTTGATGCGGCCAACCACAGCGTCCAAGTCGTTGATCATGCCCACCACACCCAACGAACTGAAAGCTACGACAAATTGATTTTAAGTCCCGGCGCGATTCCTGCGACCCTCCCTGTTCCAGGAAATGACTTAGCCAACGTTTATCAAATGCGCGGTCGCGACTGGGCCATCAAGCTTAAAGCCAAAACAGTCGACCCTGACGTTCAAAATGTTGTCGTGATCGGTGCTGGTTACATTGGGATCGAAGCTGCGGAAGTCTTCGCTAAAGCTGGCAAGCACGTCACGATCGTTGACATGTTGCCCCGCCTATTAGCTAAGTATTTAGACGAAGAACTAACCACGATTGTGACAGCCGAGATGGAACAACATGACATCAAAGCCGCTCCTGGTCAAGCTATCAAACGGTTCGACGGTCAAGACGGCCATGTCACTGAAGTTGTAACTGATCAAGCAACTTACCCGGCAGACTTAGTGATCGTTGCGACAGGGATCAAAGCCAACACCCAGTGGTTAGCGGAAACACTCGACCTTGATGATCATGGCATGATCGTCGTTGATGACCACCAACAAACCAGTGCCGCTGATGTATACGCCGTCGGGGATGCTACTTTAGTCCGTTTTGCTCCCACTGATGGTACTAAAACGCCGATTGCTCTCGCTACTAATGCTCGCCGCCAGGGACGAATTGCTGGTAAAAATGCGTGCGGTATTCCCGCCACCACTCCGCTGGTTTCCGGTTCCAGTGCACTACCAGTTTTCGATTACAAATTTGCTTCGACCGGTATCAAAGAAGGTACTGCGGGCCAATTTGGCATTGAAACCAAGTCAACATTGGTCACCGACACATTCCGCCCAGCTTTTGTTCCTGCTGCAAACGGCAACGCTAAGGTCTGGTTCAAACTGACCTATGATCCACAAACCACCCGCATTTTAGGAGCACAGGTCTTATCAACGGCAGATATGACGCAAAATATCAATACGATCTCACTAGCGATCCAAGCTAAATTGACCCTCGCTGATTTAGCCTATGCCGACTTTTTCTTCCAACCTGGTTTAGACCGGCCGTGGAACATTATTAACTTGGCTGCACAAAAGGCCTTACGTCAACTAGATAAAGCTTAACTAACTATCAGAAAGAACACTTAACTAACGCCTGTCTTACGGCAATTAAGTGTTCTTTTTTGTTTCCGCACATAAAAATGATTTTAATTTTTTTGTTAAAATAATTGATTTATCTCTTGACGCTTAAACATGAAAGATGATACGCTTAATTACGTAAAGTTGAATATTTTTCAACGTGCCAGCTGGATGTCGTTTGCTCAACTGACGCTTAACTTGACCATTTCCTTCCTCCTCAACTCCTGCTCACCAGCCTGAGGAGTACGTTTCAAGTTATTCCCCCATCTCACACGACTAACCACATCACGAGTGTTAAGTTTCAATTTTAACTACATTTCTGAAAGGATGATTTCAGTGACGAACTCTCCCTCATACCCTGAGAAAGTGCTCGCCAGCTACCACTCCAACGAACAAGGTTTGACCACTAAAGAAGTTGGTGCGCGCCAACAAAAATTTGGTCCCAATGAATTACAAGCAGGCAAAAAGAACGGTCTCTTCCGTCAAATTGTCCACCATCTCTCTGACATTACCTCGTTAGTCCTCTTATTTGCCGTCCTACTCTCAACCTATCTCGCAGTGTCTGGTGCCGAAAAATGGAGCCAGCCGCTCATCATCGGCAGTATTCTAGCGTTGAATGTCTTCATCAGTATCTACCAAGAAAAGAGCGCTGAAAAAGCTCTCTCCGCTTTAAAAAACATGAATGTCCACGAAACGACAGTCATTAGAAACGGTCACCGCCAAACGATCGAGGCAACTGATTTAGTTGTCGGCGACCTGGTTGTTTTAACCGCAGGCGACCACGTTCCTGCTGACGGAAAGTTGCTCACAGCCAATAATCTCACACTCAACGAAGCCGTTTTGACTGGTGAAAGTGAACCGGTCCAGAAAAATGCAGAACCACAAGCTCCTACTACCGAGATCAGTCAGCGGTTTAACGAAGTCTTTTCTGGGACAGGCGTTGTCACTGGTAACGGACTCATGGTTATTTCAGCGATTGGGATGCAAACAGAAATTGGTTCGATCGCCACTTTATTGAATACCACCAAAAAACAAGCAACTCCACTACAAGAAAAATTAACGATCCTCTCAAAACACTTAACTTCCGTTGCCCTACTTGGTGGACTGCTCATTTTTATCATCGGCTTCTTCTTCCGCGGCTTTGATCTTTCAGCCGGTTTGATTATGGGAGTCTCACTTGCCGTAGCTGCAGTCCCAGAAACACTGCCAATTATTGTCACGATCAGTTTATCTTATGGCGTCATCAAAATGGCCAAGAAAAATGCCATCATGCGGCGCGTGAACGCTGTCGAAACCGTCGGTAGTATTGACGTCATCGCCTCCGATAAAACCGGAACACTAACTCAAAATCAAATGACGGTCACTAAATACTGGGTCCCAGAAAATTTACCGGCCGACACTTCCAGTGTAATTTCTCCAGACTCAGACGAATTTCAGCTGATGCGCTTCATGGGGTTAGCCACCAATGCCGAAATCAAAGAAGTTGACGGCCAAACAGTTGAGCTGGGCGACTCCACTGAGCTCGCCATTTTACGCTGGATGGAACATGCCCAAACAACCAGAATGGACTTGGAAAAAGAGTATCCCCGACTCGCAGAAGACCCGTTTGACTCCACCAAAAAATTAATGGGGACCTTACATCAGACTCCATCTGGCAAATATCTGCTGATCGTCAAAGGTGCAATCGACCGTTTACCCTTTCAAGCCACTGACAAGCAGAAAAAAGAAGTTAAGCACATTAACCAACAATTTGCGCAAGATGCCTTACGCGTTTTAGCAGTTGGTTACACACTGTTGGACGAAAAGCCCGCTGAACCGCTAGATGCCACTAAGATTCCGGTCAAACTAGCAGGTTTGATTGGAATTATTGATCCACCTCGACCAGCAGCGATTTCCGCGATCCGCAAAGCCAAAACAGCCGGGATCACCACTTTGATGATCACTGGTGACCACCCAGAAACGGCCAAAGCAATCGCAGTCCAAATGGGAATCGCCACCCCCGCAGACCAAGTCATTACAGGTGCTGATTTACGCCAGCTCAGTGAGGATGAATTACAAGAACGAGCTCCAACAATCAAAGTTTACGCCAGGGTCTCTCCGGCAGATAAAATACGGATCGTTAAGGCCTGGCAGGCAAACGGCTCTACCATTGCGATGACCGGGGACGGTGTGAATGACGCTCCCGCCATCAAGGCCGCAGACGTCGGCATCGCAATGGGAAAAACTGGAACCGATGTTGCTAAAGAGGCCGCCGATATGATTTTAGTCGACGACAATTTTGAAACGATCGTCGCCGCCATCGAAGAAGGCCGCACAATTTATCAAAACATTTTGAAAGCAGTTGAATTCTTAATTGGAGTCAACTTTGCCCAACTCTTCTTAATGATCTTTGCGGTCGCGATGGGCTGGGGTTCTCCGCTGCTAGCGGAACAACTGCTCTTGATCAATATCTTAGCTGACGGGATCCCCGGCTTTTACATTTGCCGTGAAGTAGCCGAAGGACACCAAATGCGCCGGGCACCAATCAGCCGTCACTCTAGTATTTTCGCAGATGGTTTAGCCCAACGTGTCTTTTTCAGGGCACTAGTTTTCACCCTCTTGACCTTAAGTATTTTCAGTTTAGGACTCTTTGTCCTCTCCAATCAAAACTTAGCTTTTGCCAGAACCATGCTCTTCTTAGTCCTGGCATTAGGCTCCATGTTAGACATTTATGTCATCAAATCCAGACAACCATTTTCTCGCCAAACTTTAGTAGAGAATCCGCCTTTAAATTACGGCCTAGCTGGAACAATGCTGCTGGTCATCTCACTAGCGACTGTCCCTGGGCTTCGTGAAATTTTCGGTTTCACCGCTCTCAATGGATTAGCCTGGCTGATCGTCTTGTGCAGTATCTTTATTCCCGGACTGTTATTAGAGCTTAGAAAACGATTAGCTTTACGCCAGGACGCTAAAAATGCAGCGCTCAAATAAGGAGGTGTTAAAATGTTTGCTTTAAAATTCATCTTCGTTCTCTTACTCGTCTTAAATCTCGGCAGTTGTAGCCAAAATGTTTCCTCGGACCTCAAAAGTCATAAGTGGGAATTTACCGCCCAACAACACCACGATTCTGGCTCGATCGTTCGCTTTAATGGAAAAAAAGCAACTTTTGTGAAAGGTGACCATAGTAAAGACTATGCTTATCGCCTTAAAAAGCGCCCCGATGGTACAACTAACTTGATTATTACTCAAAAAAGTAGTGTTTCCCAGCGCGCTCCCACTAAAGAATTTGAGCTCAAAAAGGCTGGGCAAAACTACAAACTGATTCCTAAAAATAAACTGGCCAAACACTATTACGGTGAGGTCCAGCTCATTTCGAGCGGAAAAAGATACAGGATGGAGTGAAACGTTTAGAAAGCGAGCTCCATCGGAACCTGAGCATTAATGCGTTTTAGGCATTGGTGCTTGGGTTTGGATGGGCGGAACTTTCTGTTTCACGCAGCTCGACTAAGAAAACAGGGTGGAGTGAGGTGATCAAGAGACGAGCAATATCGTGACCTGACCTTTAATGCGCTTTTGGCATTGAAGGTTGGGGCGAGATAAGCGGAATCTCTTGTCTCACGCAGCTCGAATACAATCACAGCTCAGCAAAAAACTCAGTCCTCTAGAAGTTTTGTACTTCAGGGGGCTGAGTTTTTGCTTATTTTTTCTGTTGACTGCGTTTCACTGCTTGTTGATAACCAGTAGAATATTCCATACTTTGTGCGTAGGCATCTGCCAGTGAGTCCAACATTCTTTTATTCGTTGGAATCTGTTTTTTAGCCTGTTTTTGTTGGTGCCCACGTTGCTTGCCAGCATTACGTTGGCTGCGTTCTTGGTGACGCTGCTGGCTTTGCTGGTAGCGTTGTTGGTCTCGCTGATTTTGCTTATCTCGCAATTTAGTTTCAATGCCCTTACCATAAGTCTTGTTGTTGCGCCGAAAAGTTTGCGGCTCATTCACGATTTGATCCGTAAAATGTGACTGGCGATAATGTTTGGTATTGAATAATGGCCCGCCTGGAACATGTTGAATCCCGCGCGACTCATCATTGGGTGCCAGTGAACGATACCGCTGGTGTTGATTATGCCGAATTTGTTGGCGCATCATTTTACTAGCTAAATGGTCATTATTGTTAATGGCTCGTTCTGAGGTATGCGCACTTTTTTGCGCCGTTCGCCCAGTTTTACGCTGCGGGACATTTTGGTGTAAGATCCATTTGGCATAGAACCGGTTGCCAAGCACTAACAACCAAATCAAGAGGGCAAAAAACACAGCTATCATTAGCAAAGAAATTACGATCGCAAATATTGTCATTTCATCGACCTCCCTACTGAAAACGGGTCTGTCCTAGTCTTGTTGACTAGCCGGAGCTTCTTGTTTTTCCTTAATAGCCTGGGCTAAGACGGCTGTCTGACCAAACTGGCTGCTGCCATCATTTGGCACAACCACCATGTTAGCTTTCGACTTAGCCAACTCGCTGTAGGCTGCAATCGATTGATTTTTGAAGTAGCGTTGGTCAGTATTGCTTAACCCAGCTTGAACTGTATCGATTCGATAACGTTCCGCATCGGCACGTGTTCTTGTTGCTTGAGCCTGAGCACTGGCGGTTGCCATCAACGCATTATTTTGGGCTTCGTTAGTCAAGCGAATTGATTCAGCCTCACCTTGAGCCTGGGCGATGGCAGCAATTCGTTCCCGGTCCGCCGTTAACTGTTTGTCCATCGCGCGTTGAATTTCATCTGAGGGCAGCAGTTCATCAATGTTGATCCGATCAACGTTGATCCCATAAGTGTTAGTTAAATCTCCGATTGCTTCCGCTAGATCTGCGTTGATTCGGGCAGTCGAACCTAAAGCATCGTTTAACTCCATTCGTCCAATAATATCACGTAAATGACCACGAACTAACTGGGCCATTGATTCAACTGAATCCGTGTTATTGTATTCATATTTCATCGAGTCAGTCACATGATAGTTCAAGGTCACTGACGTCGAAACTTCAGCGTTGTCTTTCGTAATAATTGAATAATGGGGTAATTCAATTGGTTGCATTGCCAAACTAACAGTCCGGATCCCCTGAATAAAAGGAATGTAAAAATGCAAACCTGCTTCAACTGTGTGTTTGTATTTGCCAAACCATTCTACTAATCCCTGGCAATTTTGCGGGACGATTTTAATTCCAAATGCCATCTGCTTCTCCTCATTTCTGTATTGGTTTAATGGTTAAAATATTACCAACCGCTTCAACGACCAAATATGGAATTTCCGGCTGAATTGGCTGGTTATCACTGGTCAAATAGCGATAGTAGATCCCGTTAACTAACACTAATCCGCTATCAGCAAAAATTTTGGCCGGCGGAACAACTTCATTTAAAATCAGACGACTTTCCATCGTCGAGTTAGAAACCGCTGTTTCATCAACTGCTTGTTGCACGCTTTCGACAACCATCTGATTAATACTAAGATGCTTTTTAGCTGCGACTTGTTTTAACCTTTGATAGAGATCTTCTGGAAATCGAATGGTCGTCATTTTTGTTTCCATTGTTCTCACCTCTCTCATTTCAATTTGATATCACACTGATATTATATATTAGTCAGTTGCCAAATGTAAAGCTTAATGCTTCCTAGAAAAAATAAGCCAGGCACAACCCGTACAAACTATTTTTACGGCACCAAAAAAGACCCCTGCCTTACGCAGAAGTCACGACAATTGAATATTCAATTAGATTATACTAAAGACGGCGAAGTAGAAAATAACTGCCTCGATCGTCAAGAATAATTGGGCCACACTCAGTACACTGCCAACCGTCATTGCTTTGACTGGCGACTCAATCCGTCCAATTCTCTCATCATTACCAAGCCATGACAACAAAAGCGTAAGCATTGGGAAGACAAAAACTAAAATTTTTGGCTGTCCAAATAAACTTAGAGCATTTAATGTCATTTGTATGGGAATTTCCCGTGGCAAGTAGATCAGCAAAACCAGCGCCAATACAAACTCGAACATCCCGAAGATTGCAAAGACCGCGGGGATCTTGTGGTAATAATCGCTAAACTTAGCCAAATAGATCACTCCAAATATAGATTTCTTTTCGTTCTCCATTTCCGTTTCTATTATTATCTTACCACGAAATTAGCAGCGTGAAAAAGAAATCAGCTAAGTCTGGTTAAATTTTACCAATGGGATTCTCGCCGCTAATTTATCAAAAATGACAAGCGTCCGCCCGCCAGGTATCTCTGGCAGTTTGCACAACTATCGCTAATTTATGCCACTGCTGCTGTTCAGTTAAATCATTGCCGTCAGCTGTTGAAGCAAAACCGCATTGAGTCGATAGTCCCAAATTTCTAAGCGGCACAATCTCAGCTGCTTCCAAAATTTGATGCTGCAATGCACGTTTTGGTTCTAGCTGCGGCGATTTTGTTGTCACTAACCCTAACACGAAAACTGCTTGCGGCTGGGCGCGGTGGATCTGTGCCAACGGTTCAAAGTTGCCATCAGCCTGCGGATCATCATACTCCATAAAAAAGGCATCATATGGCAATTGCTGCAAAACATGCACGATCGATGCATAGGTGCCGCCGCCCAACGAAGAAGAATGAAAGTTACCCCGACAAATGTGGGTCGCAAAGATCAAATCGTCCGGTGCACTAGCAATGATTTCTTGAATCAAACTAACGATCTCATCTTCCAATTTTTCAACGCGTTCCTCATTTTCTGCGCCCTGCATTCCGGCAACTGGCAAGGTCACACCCAATAACCATGGATCATCAAGTTGGATGTAGCGTAACCCAAGTTCATAAAAACGATTGATCGTTTGTTGGTAAACTTTCAAAATATCAGCTAAATAATCTGCCCGGCTCGCGTAAAAGTCACGGTAGTTGTCGATTACCGCAAAGTCGCCTTCAAATAGCAACGGGGTTGGTGCAGGAATTGTGACTTTGGCTTGGACTCCCAAGGGTAAAATGCTGTGTAAAAACTCAAAATCAGTGAAAAATGGGTGGTCTGGTGCATAGGCTAATTTGCCATTCAATTTTAAACCATCAGCGACTAATTCTTGTCCACTAAAATTCAACTTAAAGCCATCTGGAACAACCTCAACCCCATTCAGTCCGGCCAAGAAGTCCAAGAAAAAATTTTCCCGATTAAATTCGCCATCAGAAACAACGTGTAATCCATGTGCTACTTCTTTTTGGACTAAATCTTGAACTGCATTATGCTCAATTTCTGTGAATTCATCCTGACTGATTTCACCAGTTGCAACTTGCTGATAGGCTGCTTTTAACGAGTCTGGTCGTAAAAAACTGCCGACACTATCATAGGTATAAAAATATTGATGCTGTCTAACCTTCATAAAATTACTCCTTTACTCACTCAGATTGTTTACCCTTGCCACCACTTATAATTGTTCAAGATTCGCTGCGCTTGGTCAGCCGATTGCGCACTGACCATTTGATTAACTGTCGTTTGCAAGTTATCTAAACGGCCATTTAAAATACTGTACACGATTCCGCTTTGTTGGGTCTGATTATCTAACTGTTGCTTGAGGGTCGCTAAGCTTTGCGAGACCTGCTGCATTTGATTTAAATATTCTTGGCGGTATGTGTCTTCATCTCTTTGATAATTCTTAACTGCGTTTTTAGTCTTCTTATAGTTTTGTCGCAGTTCCTTGATCTGCGTATTCGCAGTATCGACCTGATCGCCTAACGAATCATTTTTCCGCTGGAGCTCAGCGATTTGCGTTCCCTGATCAGCAATTTTCTGCCTGGTCTGATAATAACTAACTCCACTCCAAACGACATAAATTGCCAGCACCGCAACTAATGCCCAAAATAGCTTCTTGAACCAGCCTTTTTTCTTTTTGCGCGGTTTTTCTTTGGGTGCTGGTGCAGTCTGATTAGTTTGTGCCGGCTGTTGTTGAGTCGGTTGCACTGGTTGCTGCTGCACGGGTTGTGGTTGCACCGGTGCTTGAACTAGTTGAACTGATTGACGCCGTGTTGGTTGGGTCAAGTCTGTATTTGCTTCACTCGCAGCTGAAATTTTGATTGAAATTTGCCGCAATGGCTGTAAGTTGCCGTTTTCGTCTAACATCGAGATAGTGGCATCATACATGCCGGCCTGTCCGAATTTCACACTGGCCATGTTAACTAATAATTTGCCGGTCAAATCCTGACCAGTCCGGTCATCAATGGCTGTTGCATTGGTCAAATGTAAAACATCTTCACCTGTTAAGGCAGTTTTGGTATCAATTGAAATTAGGTCTTTAGAAACTGTTACTTCTGGTTTCATCCTTGGTTCACCCCTGTTATCTGGAAAATCGTCTTTGCGCTGATTTCCCGACTTTGATCTACCCTTAATTTTATCCGAAAGAACCGCTGAAAACAAATTACCTGCTGAAAAGATCAGTCCAGACTAACTTGTTTGCCAGGAAACGCAAAAAAGACAAGCATCATTGCCTGTCTTTTAAGTTAATCTATTGTTGTTCTTCGTAAACCAGTGCTTCCCATGGACGTAAAGCTTGATCTTCACTCTCCAACTTAGTGCGCTGATAGTTAGAAAGAACTACTTTACTAGTCTCTTTTACAGCCAAGTACTGCTGTAAGTCTAATTGATCGTTGCTTAAATTAACCACGATTGTCCACTTTTGTCGGCCTAAAACTCGTTCATAGCTGAAGACCCGCGGATCTTCTGGTGCCAGCAAATGATAAGTCCCATCGCGTAAAATTAAGTTTTGATGACGTAATTCGATCAACTGACGGTAATAATTGGCAACTGATTTTGAGCTTTGCTGGTCTTTTTTAACGTTGATCTCTGAATAACGCGGGTTGACCTTAAACCACGGTTCAGCCTCTGAGAAACCAGCATTTTGACTGTCATCCCACTGCATCGGGGTCCGGCCGTTATCCCGGCTGATCTGATGAGCTGCCTTTAAAAAGTCCGCTTCAGAAATCGTTTGCCGTGTCTTCACAAATTTGTCATAGTTTGTCCGTAATTCAACATCTTCATAATCGCTAAGGGCAAAATCTGGGTTAGTCATTCCAATTTCTTCACCCTGATAGACAAACGGTGTCCCCTGCAAGCAATGCAAGACTGTCGCAAAAGCTGTCGCACTTTCGTAGCGGTATTCCTGATCATTTCCCCACCGTGAAGGTGTCCGTGCTCGGTCATGGTTTTCAAAATACAAGGCATTCCAACCATGGTCTCGCAAGGAATCTTGCCATTCACTCAGAATTTTCTTGAGTGCCACAATGTCAGCCGGCTGCACATCCCAGCGACCATTTTGACCACCCGGTTTCCGGTCGATATGCATATGCTGGAAAGTAAAGACCATGTCGAGTTCCTGACGTTCGGGATCGACCAGTTGGCGAGCATCAATACTCTTAGATGCTGGTGCTTCCCCAACACTCATCATGTCAAATGGGGCTAAAACTTCCCGGTTGATCTCATGAATAAATTCATGCATCCGCGGTCCATTGTCTTGGTTGCCAACCACGTATTTTTCTCCCGCCTGTCCTGGATTATCAGGAAATTCCTGATTTTTAGAGATCGACGTAATAATATCCATCCGCCAGCCATCAACACCCTTGGCTTTCCAGAAACGCATCAGGTCATAAACCAACTGCCGCACCCGCGGATTCTCCCAGTTTAAATCAGGCTGCTCGATCGCATAGTAGTGAAGATAGTGCTGCTGGCGCTGCTCGTTCCATTCCCAAGCAGAGCCGGAGAAGTTTGACCCCCAGTTGTTCGGCTCACTGCCATCCGGTTGAGCATCTTTCCAAATGTAGTAATCACTGAAATAGTTATCTTTTGATTTGGCACTTTCCTGAAACCATTCATGCTGGTCAGATGTCCCGTTAACAACCAGATCCATAATAATCTTCAGTCCGAGTTGATGAGCTTGGTCGATCAATCGATACAGATCCTCGTTTGTCCCAAAGCGCGGGTCGACTGTCCGGTAGTCTGCAATATCGTAACCATTATCGACCTGCGGAGAAACATACAAAGGATTCAACCAAATTGCATCCACCCCTAAAGATTTAATATAGGGCAATTTGGCAATGATCCCATTCAAATCACCATAGCCATCGTTGTCGCTGTCGTTAAAACTTTTCGGGTAAACTTGGTAAATTACCGCGTTTTTCCACCATTCTGAATTCATAGTTCTCCTCATCTCTATCTAATGCCCAACTCTTAATTTTTGTCAGTGTTTAAACAATTCCAGCCAGTGATGCCAAAACTGAAATAATAATGATAGCAAAAATCAAAGTGTTCAAAGAAACGTTCTTTTTCTTGATCAAATAAAAGCAGCCTAAGGTAATTAATAATGGTAACAAGCCGATGAAGACTTGGTCCAACACGCTTTGGGTTTCCAAAACTTTCTTGCCAGCAACGACCATGTTCCACTTCACTTTTAAAGTGACCATTTGACTAGTCATCGCACCGACCATCATTAACCCGATCGTACTTGCGGCCTTGGTCAAAATATTGATCAAACCATTCTCGTACAACTGTGAAATATAAGTTGACCCTAAAGTATAACCCATCTTCCCACTGTACCAGCGAATTAACTGCACTGGGACGTTAAAGATCAATAAGAATACGATCGGTGCTAAGATATTGCCTGATTTGGCCAAACCAATGGCGACCCCAGCGGCAATTGCTTTTAAAACACCCCAGAAAACTGAATCCCCGATTCCGGCTAACGGTCCCATTAATGAAGTCTTGATCGCGTTAATTGAATCAGTGTTAAAGTCTTTGGTCTGTGAATTTTCTTTTTCCATTGAAGCAGTGACACCCATAATAAATGGCACTAACGCCAAATTACTATTGAAGTATGAGTTATGGCGGACCATCGCTTGCTTCTTTTCTTCCTCATCATCATAAAATTCATTGATGAATGGCAGCATCGTATATTCAAAACCTGACGCTCCCTGTTTAGCAGGTGTAACTGCTGAATAAAGTGTAAATGAACGCCAGTACATTTGACGTAACAGTTTCTTTTCTCTTGATGTCAAATCATTTTTATCAGCCATTAGTTAAAAGCCTCCTCTAAATTATCAACTTCTTGTTTAGCTAAAGAAGTCGTCATTTTCTAACTCATCTGTAGTTTCAATATTAGTTTGTCCAGTTGAACTAGCTGCAGCAACTGGGCGTTCATCAGCTTTCTTCTCAATTTTGTGCATTCTGTAATCGTTTTGTGCAGACACGACCCCGATCACGATTGCCATCACAGCAACAGCGATTAACGGAACCTTGAAGTACGCAACGATCAAGAAGCCTAAGAAGTAGTAAACTGAAATATTGTTTTCCCACAAGATCTTCATCAGCATTGCCATCCCGACTGCTGGTAACAAATTACCCGCAACAGATAGACCGTTGATAATTGAAGCTGGGATCATGTTGATCACGTTTTGTGTGGCAGTGGAACCGAATAAAATAGCAAAAAATGGAATCAATGAATATAAGAACCACTGTAAGGTCCACAAGCCAAAATGCAGGCCAGTATATTTTCTTTGTTTGCCAGCAGCTGCCAAACGATCAAAGACACCAGCGAAAGGTCCAACAACTAAAACATAAATCAAGGTCTTAACTTCGACCCCGATGATTCCCAAAGGAATAGCAATTGGCAAAGCCACACCTAAGCCGCCATGCATGTTGATCGCAAAAGCAACGGCTAAGGCACTAGCAAGTCCAGGTTCGGCGGCCATGGCGCCCCCAATATTAACGACACCCATAAAGATAGTTTCCAAAGAAGCCCCTAGTAACAAGCCAGTTTGGACGTCACCTAATAACAAACCGACAATAGGACCAATAACAATAGGACGTCCGAGTTGGGTAAAGCCCAACAGTTCCTGACCACCAACGGTCAAGAAGACGACTAAAGCGACAACGATCGCTTGGTATAACATGATTTCTACCTCCTAATTTATAAACAGAGCGGAGTGAGGCGCTTAAGAGACGAGCATGATCGTAACCTGACCTTTAATGCGTTTTAGGCATTGAAGGTTGGGTTTTGATCAGCGGAATCTCTTGCCTCACGCAGCTCGACTAAGATCACAGAGCGGAGTGAAACGGGTAGAAAGTGAGCACCATCGGGACTCAGGAGTTAATGCGGTTTAAGCATTGACCCTGAGTTTGGATGGGCGGAACTTTCTGTTTCACGGAACTCACCTAAGATCACAGAACGGAGCAAAGCGGTTAGCTCCCGAGCATTATCATAGCCGAGCCTTAAATACGTATTTGGCATTAAAGGTTGGGCTGAGATAAGCGGAAGGGGCTGCTTTGTGCAGCTCGACTAAGATCACAGAGCGGAGTGAGGCGCTTAAGAGACGAGCATGATCGTAACCTGACCTTTAATGCGCTTTCGGCATTGAAGGTTGGGTTTTGATCAGCGGAATCTCTTGCCTCACGCAGCTCACCTATGAATAACCGTTCACTTTTCGCCTACAGTTTCTTTAATTCATCAGCTGCCAAGATCTTCTTATTATCTGGCAAGTTTTGTAGCGCTGTTTCAGGGTAAAGCTCAACTAGTTTACGCAAGTTTGCGATTTCTTCGTCAGTTAACATCACGAATTGAGTAAAGGTATGTTTTTGTCCTTCAACGGCTTTCCCAACATTACCGATATTGACGTAATTGATACCAGGTAATTTTTCCGCTAACAATACGGCGTCACCAACAGTTCTAACCAAAACTAACAATTTCATCTTCCCGGCACGAGGGTCTGACAATAAATCGATCGCACCCTGTACTGATTTGATGATTACCTTCAAGCCGCTAGGAACAGCCATCTTTAGTGCCATCTTTTGCATTTCATCATTAGCTGTTTCATCGTTAGCTACCACGATGCCATCGAGGTCAAGGGCGCGGGACCAGACCATCGCAATTTGTCCGTGGATTAATCTTTCGTCTACTCTAAGTGCTTGTATCATAATTTGTTCTTCCTTTCGTAATTAACCTGTTTTAATTAAGCAAAAAAATCATCATCTGTTGCTTCCGTTTCGTTCGGTGTTTCCAGCTTCACTTTTTGTAAGCTTGCCCGTCCGCTTTGTAACAACTGATCAACAAATTCTTCCGTAATTGGTTCCGCCGATAACAAAGCCTCTAGAACAACTGGCAGATTGAAACCAGCGATAATAAAGACGTTTGTAAATTTAGCTGCCCGCACGCTGATCTGCTGATTAACGCTGCCGCCAAACAAATCGGTAAAGATCAACACGTGGTCCTCATCTGTCAGTGTGGCAAAGAAATTGTCTAACTGACTTTCCAAACTAGCACCGTCTTCGTTATATGCTGCAATGTAACTAATATTTTTATTTTCACCAGCAAACAATTCGATCGTACTTTGAGCTCCAGTCGCAAAGTTGGCGTGGGAAGCTACTAAAAACTTATTCACTGTTGTACACCTCCAAATTTTTTCCTTTGACACTAACACATATAGCAAAAAGCGTGCCAACTTTTTAAAAGCCTATGTTACCGGGCTTTTTGTGCATAGAAAAAAGAAGTGCTTGATTTTTTAAGCACTTCTTTAAGCAGTTATTTAAATTAATGTTTTAAATAGTTCATACATTAATGACAATTCATAGTCATCAATTTTAATATTATACTTCGTTTCCGCAGTATGAAAAATATTTCGTGCGACCGAATAAAACTCCTCTTCCGTTGCCGTCATTTCACCAGGCTTAGCTTGCTGAACGGACCGCTCACTGCTTAGCATCATCCGTTCAAACATCAAAGCAATATGCATGTAGAGGTTTAATTTAATTTTTCCGTTCAGTTCCAAATGATAATATTCTTCAAATTTTGCGACGATTTCTTGGACTTCTGGGATCACTACTTCCGGATTCATAAACCTCAGCCGCCCTTTAATGCCGCCAATCGTGAAGAACCGTAACAATTCATCCATCAAATCGTTGACCGTGCGCTTATTTTCACCCATTTGCTCCAGTAAGCTACGCAGTTTCATATCACCATTTTCATCCATAATGTCATAAATATTAATGACTTCTGCCACGTTTTGGGCCGGAACATCTGCCGTCGTCAGGACAAAGCGCGTATTTTTAAAGTAAGAGTGATCATGCCCTTGCAAGGTAGCCTTCAAATCGCGATAGTCCATCGTAATAATTTCGACTTCGCTTTGTAAGGTCGCTGCTAAAATCTGCTTAACTTCCCGCGATAACCCCACGCCTGACATACATGAAACAATGATGTTGGGCTGTTGCGATAATCCTTCATAGTACTGGATATTCATACTTTCAGGGTACTTTTCTGCCCGAGCAGTGATCTCCTTAAACGTCAGTTTTTGTTGTAGTTGCAAACCAATATCTAAAGCAATTGCCGTGGTCAAATTATTGATCACTAACAGGTCCGTATCTAAGAGTGCCTTAATTTCTTGGTAGAGGTTGCTTAGCGAGCCCATATCAAATAGTAAGACTGTTCCAGCATAGTCACGTCCTTGTTGCTGAATATACTTATTGATCTGCTGACTAATTTCCTGGTTAGAAACATCAATCGGCATATCAAAAGCTTCGAAAATATAATTACCGCATAGTTCATTGACGACTGAGCAGATACTCGATGCCATTCCACCGCCATGACAAACCATCATTGCCAACAGGTCTTGATCTTCGATTTTCTCAGCTTCATGGGCAAAAACCGTGTAGAGTAAAATGACTTGCAGCCATTCTGGATCAACCGCTAGGTCCACCAACTTCAGCAGCTGACGGCAGAGATACGTAGTCCGGGGATAATGGCTAGCACTTAAAGTCGCTAACTGGGTGGCAGCTGGAACTTGACTCGTTTTTTGAAGCAAACTGACCATTTTAGCCACTCGTTGCAATTGCCCGTCGCTAACCGTTTTGACCACACCATAACGTCGACTGAT
Organism: Ligilactobacillus pabuli; assembly: GCF_022836475.1. GTDB lineage: Bacteria > Bacillota > Bacilli > Lactobacillales > Lactobacillaceae > Ligilactobacillus > Ligilactobacillus pabuli. The sequence continues at coordinate 71,702 of NZ_BQXH01000013.1, forward strand.
CTGCTGGAGTGCTTGGCGTAGTTCTGCTTCTAAGTAGGACGTAAAGTAAGGGTCTAAAATTAAACTAGCGGATGTTTTTTGCAAATCACGTAAAAATTGTGTGACTGCCAACGCCTGCTCATTGATCTGGAACGACTGTTGTTCGCCAGTTATTAAAGTGCTTAACAATGTGCTCAGGTGGTTTTCTAAGTCCATCTTTTGGCTTAAAACTAACTGTTGGCCGCTCGCTTTGATCAACCAGCTGGTTTCTTTTTCAGGTGTGCCGACCTCTACGACCGGCGCCTGACCAGCTTGACTAAAAGCTTCAGCACAAAGTAATTTAATTTGATTGGCAAGTGAGCCCACATTTCCCAGCTGATTTGTCGTTAATAACTGTTTGATCACTGCACGAGAAATGCGAACATCGCGCTGCATTTCAGCTGCTTCGAGTTTGAAAAAATGTTCGATCAATTCACATTGCTCCAACAAGGGCCGTTGTGAGATCGCCGTTAGTTCAACTTGCAATGGTACTCGTCTGCGGAAGGTTTCTAGTAAATGATTAGCTATATTTTCGGTTGTTGCAAAAATAAAGCGGACATTGACATGCTTAGCTTGTTGATTTTCACCCAGTGGATAAAAATCACCAGAATCTAAGAGCACAAATAATTTTTCCTGACTTTCACGCGGTAAACGATGGACCTCATCCAAAAACAAATATCCACCATCGGCCTGGTCGACTAAGCCCGGCATATCAGTGTTGGCTCCCGTAAACGCACCCTTTTTATAACCAAAAAGAACTGATGAGAGCAGTTCCGGGTTATTCGCATAATCTGCACAATTTAACACAACAAACTTAGCATTTTGTGCCACGACTCCTGTTTCCTGGGCATATTTGAAAATCAACGATGCTAAGTAACTTTTACCAACTCCTGAGGGGCCAGTAATAATCAGTGGAAAACCATCCGGTGGATAATTAACAGCCGACTTACATTCAGCCACCGCTTTTTTCAAACTACCATCCGCACCGATCATTGCAGAAAAAGCATCTCCAGCTACCGCCAGTTGCCAGTATACCGGCTTAGTTCCTCCCTTTAGAAGTAACCCTTCGTGGAAAAGTTGTGATAAATAAGAACTAGTCACTCCACGTGACAGTCCCACCGCTTGCGCTACTTCCTGGGTCGTCACTTTAGTAGTTGCTTGTAACAGCCCTTTCACTTGTTCTAAAACACGATATTTTGCTTTCGGCAAATCTTCACCTCATTTGACAATTCCATCTAAACGTCATGTGCTCAAATTTATTTAAACACTTTTAGTCGTCTTTAGCAAAAAGATATTTACTGAACTTGCCGATTCACATATAATTAGCATCAGAGACAGATTTAGTCAAGCTGCGTGAGGCAAGAGATTCCGCTGATCTCTTAAACACCTCACCCCCCTCTGTGTTCTTAGTCGAGCTCCGCAAACCAGGATCTTCCGCCCATCCAAACCTAGAACTAATGTCGAAAACACATTAGTTCTAGGTTCCGATGGTGCTCGGGTCCTCCCGGTTTGCTCCACTCTGTTATTAAATAAGGAGAGAAATTTATGTCACAAATTCAACCAGTTAACTTTAGAGATATTGGCGGAATTCCTGTTGCCAACGGAACTCTGCAACGGCAAACTTTTTTCAGAAGCGGCCAAATTGTCAACGTTGAACCTCAAACTGTCGACTTCTTAGAAAAATCTTGTAACATCAAAACCATTTACGATTTTCGTAGTGCCGAAGAATTAGCCAAAATGCCCGATACTGTCATTCCGAGTGCCGCCTTTAAGCACCTCGACATTCTTGCGACAGCATCCGCTAACCAAGCTTCTTTGGACGAAATGATGGAAGGAACTGGCGATGCCTACCAAAATATGTTGCTGACCTATGAACAAATGATCACCAGCTCCTCCGCTCAGGCTGGCTACGCCCAATTCTTAACTGACTTAGTCACGACTCAAGAACCATTGTTATTCCACTGTTTCGCTGGTAAGGATCGGACTGGACTCGCAGCGGCTCTGATTTTAAAAGTTGCCGGTGCTTCTGAACAGCAGATCATGACCGACTATCTCAAAACTAACGAACTACGTAAAGAAGCTAACCAACAAATCATGGATCATTTTAAGGATTCCATGAGTGAAGAAGATCAACGTCAATTACAAATTGCTTTAACCGTGGCCCCCGAATATTTGACCCGCGCTAAACAAACAATTACGGATAATTACGGTGATTTTGACCATTACTTACAAGACGGCCTACATCTTGGGCACGACTATGTGGCTGAGTTCCGTCACTTATACGTTAAATAAAGTACCGTTCAATCTGACAAAAATAAGTTCTTCATATTATATGGAGGGCTTATTTTTTATGGTCCAAGTATCTCACTTTTAAAATAATTAATTCACATTATTTGGTTAAAATCAACCTTACCTGTCTAAAATAATCCTTAGAATAGGATTTAAAGCAATTAAGAGTTTAAATATTATTGTTGCATAATTCACAAATGATGATAAAATGAACTTGTATCGTATACGACATTCATTATTTCACTGGTGATTTTGCCGCAAGCTACGGCTAAGATCACTGCAGCACTTTATGACACAACTATACTTATCGAGCTAGTCGTTCAGAAAGTAGGGAGAAAGATGGAAAAAGCAGTTCATTCAACCACGATGTCACCAAAAATTTTCTTCAATAAATTATTGGCTGGTACCGCTCAAGGAACAATCATTGCCCTGATTCCAAATGCCGTTTTAGGCGCTATTTTAAAGTATTTTGCTCAATATGCTATTATTCAACAAATTATCAACGCTGGGTTAATTTTCCAGCTGGCAACCCCTTTGATCATCGGTGGGTTGATTGCCAAACAGTTTGATTTCACACCTAATCGGATCATGATCGTCGCCGGAGCTTCCTTTGTCGGGAGCGGCGTGATCAAATTTGACAAAGCGGCTGGCGGCTTCGTTGGCGCTGGGACAGGTGATGTTATCAACATCATGATCACCGCTGCGATCGCAGTTGGAATCGTCGCTTGGTTAGGCGACAAGCTAGGTTCCGTTGAGATCATCGCGATGCCGATCATTGTCGGAACTGGTGCTGGTGTCATTGGGATGCTGCTCTACCCTTATGTCACTTTAATTACCGTTGCTTTAGGGAATCTGATCAACAAATTTACGGAACTTCAACCACTTGCTTTGAGTATCTTAATTGCCTGCTCATTTGCCGCACTGATCATTTCACCGATCACCACCGTTGGGATCGGTCTGGCGATCCAGTTAAATGGAATCTCTGCCGGTGCAGCTGCAATGGGTGTGGCCGCAACGACCATCGTTTTAGTCGTTAACTCTTGGAAAATCAACGAATCCGGTGTTACTTTAGCGATTGCTTTAGGCGGGATGAAAATGATGATGCCTAACTTATTCAAATACCCGATCACACTGCTGCCATGTTTATTTACGGCTATTATTTCGGCTATCCCAGTTGCTTTACTAAACATTTCTGGAACACCGCAATCAGCCGGTTTCGGTTTAGTTGGAATCGTTGGTCCGTTGGCTTCGTTAGACGCAGGTTTAAACATCCTACTGGTTGTCGTTTGCTGGTTGCTCGTTCCGTTAGCCGCAGCCTTCCTGGCGAAGTTCTTATTTGAAAAAGTCTTCAAGCTATACGACAGTAAAAAAGTCTTTAAATATCAAGGTTAATTACCATTCATAAAAAGGAGAGAGTTTAAGATGAAAATTATTATTGCTGGTGCAGGTGCTATGGGTAGTCGATTCGGTTTAATGCTTCATCAAGCTCATAATGATGTAATTTTGATCGATGGATGGCAAGACCACCTCGACCACATCAACCGCGATGGTTTGATTGCTGATTTTAACGGCCAAGAAATTGTCGCTAAGATCCCGGCTTATCACCAAGACCATGCCAATGAAATTGATTTCGATGCTGACTTGATCATCGTCTTCACTAAGGCAATGCAGCTAGACCACATGATGGCATCAATTCAAAACATGATTGGTGACCAGACTAAGATCCTTTGCTTATTAAATGGTTTAGGTCACGAAGACACTTTGGAAAAATATGTTTCCAAAGACCACATTTTATTAGGTAACACCATGTGGACTGCCGGTTTGACCGGTCCTGGTAAAGCCAAATTATTTGGCGATGGCTACCTAGAATTACAAAGCCTTTCCACTACTGGTAAAGCAGCTGCTGATAAAGTGATCGATGTTTTAAATGGTGCGAAATTAAACGCCAAGTATTCAGAACACATCTTATCTTCGATCTACCGGAAAGCCTGTGTAAACGGCACTATGAATGGACTCTGCACGATTTTAGACAGCAACATGGCCGACCTTGGGGCAACTGCTCCAATCGATGACATTGTCAACAGTATCGTGAATGAATTTGCCGCTGTCGCTAAACATGAAGGTGTCGAACTAGACTTAGACCAAGTCTTAGCTCAAATCAAGAGCTGTTATGACCGTGAGACGATTGGCTTACACTATCCATCGATGTACCAAGATTTGATTACTAACCAACGCCTGACTGAAATTGACTATATTAACGGTGCAATTGCCCGCAAAGGTCAAAAATACGGCGTAGCGACCCCTTACTGCAGTTTCTTGACCCAGTTGATTCACTGCAAGGAAGAACTACTAGGCGCGAAGTAAAGAGCATTCTCGTCCATTATAAAAGGTTCCCTGTTTTCTGAACTGAAAGCGGGGAACCTTTTTTCTGTTTGCAATTATCGGATAATCCGCCGGCTTTTAGACTATGCTCTTTTTATCGATGTTTTTGTGCATACTTGCGCCGACTATGCCAGTTTCTACCGTTTTCTGTGCATACTTACGCCGACTATGCTAGTTTCTACCGTTTTCTGTGCATACTTACGCCGACTATGCTAGTTCCACTTTAATTAGTTACCTGAGCGCATAAAAAGACGAGCCGCAAAATTAATTTGTGCCAAGGCACGCTCAATTTTGCGACTCGTCTCCAGATACGCTGTGTTTAGTCGAGCTACTCAAAGCAGTTCCTTCCGCTTATCCAAGCTCACCTTCAATGCCTAAAGCGCATTAAAGGCGGGCTCCGATATGCTCAGGAACTAAACGCTTTGCTCCGCTCTGTGTTTATTCGCTCGAATTCAATGCACTGATCATATCAATTTGCCGTAACTTGCGATGGGTCACCGCCATCACGATTGCCGAAAAGACGATTGTCATTAGCGCCGAAATTACATAACCCAGCCAGTGGATCACCACCGGAAAGACCATCATGTTACTTGAAGCATAAATCAGGATAAACCAGTTTAGCAGCCAGCCAACTCCAAAACCCAACACGATTCCACACACCGTAAAGATCATATTCTCACGGACGATCAGCATCGTGACCTCTTTATCATAGAATCCCAACACTTTAAAGGTCGCTAACTCTCGCTGCCGTTCCGAAATATTGATATTGGTTAAATTATATAGCACCACAAATGCCAAGGTCCCTGACAACACAATGAAAATCAGCACGATGGAGCTCATACCTTTGACTGATTTCTCAAGTTTTTGTTGCGAATCATGCGTGAATGTCGTATTTAAAACTTGGCCGGTCTTGGTCAATCGATCAGCCAAAGCTGTCCGTTGCTTGCCCGTTTGCTTTTTAGTCCGGACCAAATACGAATTTGTCTCCGCCTGATGCCCGACCACTTTTTTATAGTAAGCTGTGCTCAAATAAACGTTATGACCCACGTAATTTTCAGTAGTTTTAGCCAGTTTGATCCGATACTCATGTCCATCCTGGTCTTCAAAATGCAGGTCGTCTCCTCGTTTCAGCCCATAAGCTTGTGCCAAGCGCTGACTGACGACTGCCCCTTCTTGCGGCAGCTTCTGGGTCGTCTTTTTTTGCGGGTGTAACAATGGAACATACTTACTAAATTTGTCGGCCGAACTAACCGCATACAACGACGCATCCTGATTACTGGCATTTTTTTGGCGGAAAGTAACTTGTTCCAAATGAACGGGCAAGTAGCTTTGAACATCTTTAGCGTCACCTAAAAGCTGCTTGACCGCCTTGTCTTGCTTATTTTTTAAAGTTACTAATGCTTGATAGCGATTAACCTGAGTAAACTGCTTAGTTCCAGGAGCTGGGATCGAATCATTCAAACCAAACCCAGCTAACATCAATCCGGTACACCCTGCGATCCCAAAAATTGTGAGGATCATCCGTGACTTATAGCGGAAAAGGTTACGCACCGTGATTTTCTGGGTAAAGCCCAACCGGCGCCAGAAAAAGGAAATTTTTTCTAATAAGATCCGTTTTCCAGCCTTAGGCGCTTTTTCAACTAGTAAGTTCATCGGCTTCTCGCGCAGATCTCGAACCAAAACTAACACCACTGAGCCCACTGTCGCTAGTAGCGCCGCTCCGCTCGCCAGCCAAATTAGCTGCGGATAAAATTTAGCGGTGAAATCTTGAAAAATGTACATATTTCCCGTCATGGCAAAGAACACTGGCGGCAATGCTTTACTCCCAATCAATACCCCTAAGACGCTGCCGATCAGCGCTGTCAGCAAGGCATACAATAAATACTTGGTAGAAACTTCTAACTTTTTATAGCCTAAAGAAAGCATCGTGCCAATTTGCCGGCGGTCTTCCGTGATCATCCGTGTCATTGTCGTAAAGGTAATTAAAATCGCAATAAAGAAAAAGAAGACCGGAAAAATATTGGCGATCGCATCGATTCGGTCTGACAAGCTTGCATAATCTGTAAAGCCGGGTAAATCTGTCCGTTTATTTGTCAAATAAGTTGGCCGTTCGATTTTAGTTTTTTTATTGAGCTGTGCTTGCCCTGCCGTTAATTTGGTTTGTGCCTCAGCTAACTGTTTTTGTTGCTGCTGGAGGCTTTGTACTTGAGCTGCCAACTGTTGACTAGAACCAGCCAGTTGTTGTTTGGCGGCTTGTTCTCCAATTTGCGCACTGAGCACCTGCTGCTGTTGCTGCAAATTAGCTTGGGCTTGTTTTAACTGAGCTTGCCCAGCTGTCAACTGTTGTTTGGCCTGGGTCAATTTTTCTTGTTGCTCAGTTATTTTTTGCTGTGCTGGTGCACTCTTTTGGCGGGCAAGCTTTTGTAATTCAGCCTGCCGGGCTTGTTGACGTTGCTTGAAAATTGGCTTTAAGCGCGTAATTTTTTGATTCAACTGCCGTTTGTAAGCCGCTGAAGCATAGCTTTGACCCGCTAGCGAATTAAACCGCAAATACATTTGTGCGTAGGCGTCTTGCGTAAAGTTTTTTTGCGGAACATAAATAAAGCCGTTTGCTTGACCATCGCCCACTTCCAAATTACCGCGCTCTTCATTGGCAATAAACAGCGGCGAATTCACGAAACCCACCACCTGATAGCGGCTATTTTTTAAATTATCATCTGTAATTTTGAGCGTCGAACCTAACTTATAAGTAGATCTGAGTTGGTCATCGACCACAATTTGTTTTGGTGTCCGCGGCAAATGTCCCGCTGTGACGATCAAGCGATTTTGTTTGTCAGCTGCTGAGTAAGAATAAACATGCAAGTTTTTATGGTGCTTTTTTTCAACATAACTAAAGCCCTTACTCAGTTGGACCTTGACCCCACCGATTTTTTCGACTGCTTTGCGGTCTGCTTGTGTGAGTCCTCCCGTTGAAATTATCTGGAGATCAGACATCTGATTCTGGTCAATTTCATGTTGTGCACTGGCCGTCAAGTCCGGGCCAACACTTTTAACCCCCACAAACAACAAAACTCCCATTAAAATAATTAAAATAATCGCAATAAAGCGTCCAAGCGAAAAACGAATATCTCGTAGGGCAGACTTCAAATACGTTTTTTTCAAAACTTCACTTCCTCGTCTTAAACCTAGTCTACGTTGCCCCTTAAGTATAGCGAATTCCCCTTAATTACGCTAGCGTTTGCCCATGGACCTGTCGTCAAATTGGAGATCGGGTAGGAGATAGTTCACACTATCGACCTCCCACACCACCGTACGTACGGGACCGTATACGGCGGTTCAACAACTTAAGCTTTTGCTTGAATAGACTGGTACAGTTTGG
>NZ_BQXH01000014.1 GCF_022836475.1 Ligilactobacillus pabuli
GGCTGGCCCCAGCCACACACCCCAGCACTTTAAACTAGCTATCAAAGTATAAAAAAGAACTCCACCTTTAAGATAGAGTTCCAAGGACCATCAACACTATTTGACAAAGTCCCCTAGTTTCCCAGTCACTAAAAATATTTTGTAAGCGTCTTTTATTTCATCAACACTATTTACCAATGTTCCCTTCCTTATCTCTGGACACATAAAAAGCCTAGCATCCAAACTGGACAACTAGACTTTTTAATTAATGGTTTGAAATGTTTAAACGATTCAAAGCGCGACGTAAAGAAACTTCCGCCCGGCGTAATTCATCTGGATTATGTGCCTGACGTGCTTTTTCGATCCGTTTCTGTGCTCGTTCACGTGCTCGTTCGGCACGTTTAGAATCAATATCTTCTTTGCGTTCCGCTGCCGAAGCAACGACTGACAAAGTATTATTAGAAAATTCAAGGAAACCGCCGCTCACAGCAACTTCATCAAATTCCCCGTTTTCTAAGCGAACGCGCATTTCATCAATGGCAAGCGAGGCCAAAAGCGGCAAGCGATTCGGCATAATCCCGATTTCACCTTGCGTGGTCTTACAAATAACCATATCAGTAGTTCGTTCATACACACTTCCATCTGGTGTGACGACATTTACAGTTAATTCAGGTTTGTCAGCCATTAGACCTTACCTCCTTAATTGTTTTGCGTCATTTTCTTTGCCTTTTCAACAACTTCTTCGATCCGACCTACAGAACGGAAAGCATCTTCAGGCAAATCATCATATTTACCATCTAAAATGTCCTTAAAGCCTTTAACTGTTTCTTCCAAAGGTACATATGCACCTGGTTGACCAGTAAAGCTTTCAGCGACATGGAAGTTTTGTGATAAGAAGAACTGGATCCGACGAGCGCGGCCAACGATCACCTTTTCTTCGTCAGATAATTCATCCATCCCAAGAATTGAAATAATATCTTGCAATTCACGGTAACGTTGCAACACATGCTGCACTTCAGTTGCGACCTTGTAATGTTCTTCACCAACAATTTCAGGCGTTAAAGCCACAGAAGTTGATGCCAAAGGATCAACCGCTGGATAAATCCCTTGTTGTGTCAATGAACGTTCCAAGTTAGTTGTCGCATCCAAATGGGCAAAGGTTGTTGCTGGAGCAGGGTCAGTATAGTCATCGGCAGGCACATAAACGGCCTGAATTGAGGTAACTGAGCCCTTCTTTGTGGAAGTGATCCGCTCTTGTAACTGACCCATTTCAGTTGCCAATGTTGGCTGATAACCAACGGCTGATGGAATCCGGCCAAGCAAAGCAGAAACTTCAGAACCAGCCTGCGTGAAGCGGAAAATGTTGTCAATAAAGAGCAACACATCTTGACCTTCAACATCACGGAAATATTCCGCAATTGTTAAACCAGTCAACGCCACACGCATCCGGGCACCAGGCGGCTCGTTCATCTGACCAAAGACCATGGCCGTTTTCTCGAGAACACCTGACTCCTTCATTTCATAATAAAGGTCATTTCCTTCACGAGTTCTTTCACCAACACCGGTAAACACAGAAATACCATTATGTTCTTGCGCAATGTTGTGAATTAATTCCTGAATCAAGACGGTTTTACCAACTCCGGCACCACCGAACAAACCAATCTTACCACCACGAACATATGGGGCAAGCAAGTCGATGACTTTGATCCCGGTTTCCAAGATCTCAGTACTTGTATTTAACTCATCATATGCAGGTGCATCGCGATGAATTGGGTCGCGACGGTGATCTGCATCGAATTCAGGGCCATTATCAATGGCATCCCCTAAAACATTGAACACACGTCCAAGTGTATCTTTACCAACTGGAACACTGATTGAAGAACCAGTGTCAACGACAGTTGCACCACGTTTTAAACCGTCAGATGAATCCATGGCGATCGTACGCATGACACCGTCACCCAATTCTAGGGCAACTTCCATCACTAGTTGTGTACCATCATCACGGTCAACAGTCAACGCATTGTTAATGTCAGGTAAAGAATCATTAAGAGGGAATTGTACATCGATAACAGGTCCGATAACTTGAACAACTTTACCAGAACTCATTCGTTAATTCCTCCTATTCTACTCTAAAGCTGCCTGAGCACCAGTAATTTCGGTGATTTCAGTTGTAATCGCACTCTGACGAGCTCGGTTATATTGCAGCTCTAGTTTTGCAATGATGTCATCAGCGTTATCAGAAGCTGAGCGCATTGCAGTCGAGCTAGAAGCATGTTCTGATGTTTTCGCATCCAACATTGCTCCATAAAGTAAGCTTTCAGCATACTGCGGTAAGATCACTTCTAAGATCGCATCCTCTGACGGTTCTGTGTCATATTCGTAATTATAACCAGAATCATCGGTTGCATCTAGCTGATCACTCCCAAGATTTTCAGCTGCAATCGGCAGCATTTGCTCTCCACGAAATGATGAAGTCAAAGAGTTCACAAAATGATTGTAACAAACAAACAATTCATCAAACTTCTCTGCTTCAAACATCTTTAAGATTGCCCGCACGATTGGACGAACTTCTCTAAAGGTTGGCACATCATCTAATTCACGATACTCATAGAGAATGTCATAGCCGCGCTTTTTGAAGAAATCCGCACCAGTTCCGCCAATTGCAATAATTTCGACGTCTTCTTTAGAGTGATTATTTTTAGTGATCAGGCTTAAAGTCTGTTTGATAACGTTACTATTGTAACTACCAACTAATCCTCGATCAGATGTGATCACAACCAAACCAGTCTTTTTAACTGGTCGCTTGTCTAACATCGATAATGAATTGACTTTGCCTTTTTCCACCGTCTCAGGTGCTTCAACATCATCAAGCAAATGTGAAGCTGCCAGATGGGTGATGACATTCCTAATTTTCGCAGCATAGACCTGATAAGAGGCTGTATGCTTTTGAATCTGATTCAGCTTCGCAGTCGAGACCATCTGCATTGCAGTTGTGATCTGACCGGTCTTTTTGGTGGAGGTGATCCGTCGTTTAACCTCTTGTAAAGATGCTGGCATCAGTTGTCACCGCCCTTTCTATTTCTGACTAGCTTGATAGCTTTCCGCAAATTCTGAAATTGCGGCATCTAATTTATCTGTATCAGGTAATTGACCTGTAGTTGCGATCTCTTGCAACAATTCAGCATGATTATTATCCATAAATTCAAATAACCGATCCTGATAGTTTAAGATATCGTCAACAACAACAGTATCTAGGAAGCCATGAGTCAAGGCATACAAGATCACAACCTGTTTTTCAACAGCCAGTGGTGCATGCAATGGTTGTTTCAATACTTCCACAGTCCGACGTCCACGGTTTAACTTCGCTTGGGTGGCTTCATCCAAGTCAGAGCCAAACTGTGCAAATGATTCCAATTCACGATATGAAGCCAGGTCCAAACGTAATGTTCCGGCAACCTTCTTCATCGCTTTGATCTGTGCGTCACCACCAACACGGGAAACAGAAGTTCCGGCATCGATCGCAGGACGAACACCTGAATAGAAGTTATCACTATCCAAGAAGATCTGACCATCAGTGATGGAGATCACGTTAGTTGGAATATAAGCAGAAACGTCCCCGGCTTTAGTTTCGATAAATGGTAAAGCAGTCATTGAACCGCCGCCCAATTCATCGTTCAACTTAGCAGCACGTTCCAATAAACGTGAATGCAAGTAGAAAACATCACCAGGATAAGCTTCACGACCAGGCGGTCTTCTCAAGATCAATGACAGTTCACGGTATGCATCCGCCTGTTTTGTCAAATCATCATAAATGATCAAAACATGTTTGCCATTGTACATGAATTCTTCACCCATCGCTGCACCTGCATATGGAGCTAACCATAGCAAGGGTGCTGGAGAAGAAGGACCAGCTGAAACAACGATCGTGTAGTCCATGGCACCGAACTTCTTCAAAGTTTCAACCTGTGTTCTAACAGTTGATTCTTTTTGTCCGATCGCAACATAGATACAAATCATATCTTGGCCTTTTTGGTTTAAGATCGTGTCAACTGCGACTGAAGTCTTACCAGTTTTACGGTCACCAATGACCAATTCACGCTGTCCCCGGCCAATTGGAACTAAAGCATCGATAGCTTTCAAACCAGTTTGCAAAGGTTCTGAAACTGATTGACGTTCCATAACACCAGGAGCCTTTTTTTCGACTGGACGAGTTTTGCCTGTGTGGATCTCACCTTGTCCATCAATTGCTTGACCTAACGGATTAACGACCCGTCCGATCAATTCTTCACCTACCGGAACTTCCATGATGCGGCCGGTACGCTTAACTGTTTGTCCTTCGCGAATATTACTGTATGAACCTAAAATAACGATACCAACGTCATTAGATTCCAAGTTTTGGGCCATTCCAAATGTCCCATCAGGAAATTCTAACAATTCACCAGCCAAAGCGTTTTCCAAACCGTTCGCCCGTGCAATACCATCACCAACATAAGTAACAGTTCCCACTTCGTCAACGGTCAGTTCGTTTTGATAATTAGCTAATTGCTGTTTAATTAGTGAACTGATTTCCTCAGCCTTAATGCTCATAAAAGTCTCACCTCTTTAAATCAATTTAGTAACAGACGTTTGATTTTGTCTATTTTGGACTTGACCGAGCCATCGTAAATATTATCCTTCGAACGTAAAATTACGCCGCCGATAATGCTTCCGTCTACGACCGGCTCGAGGATAACTTTATTAGCACCTACAACCTGAGCAAATTTTGCTGAAAGTTTTGCTTTTTGATCATCATCCAATTCGATTGCTGTCGTAACTTTTACTCGAACTGTCCCATTTTTCTCGTCATTCAATCTGTTAAATTCATCTATTATCTCTGAAACATTTTGAATTCTCCCGTAGTCAAACAACATCTGTAAGAAGTCGTTAACTAACTGAGAGGCATTTGTTTGTAAACCATGAAGCATTTCATTCTTTGCTTCATTCGTGATCTGTGGGCTCGCAAAAAACACGAGCAGGTCAGGTTGCTCTTTGATCACTGCTTGTAATTCGGCAAGCTCCGCTGTGGTTTGAGAAGTAATTTCTTTTGACTCAGCGACATCGAAAAGTGCCTGACCATAACGACTTGCTATTTCAGCATTACTGAGCGCCATTTTGCTTCCCCAACCCTTCAATATATTTGTCTATTAAATCTTTTTGATCATCAACTGAAAGTTCTTTTTCGATGATTTTTGAAGCTATTTCAATAGACAACTCTGCTACGTCATTTCTAACGCCATCCAAGGCTTCTTGTTTTTGCCGAGTAATATCTTTTTGAGCGTTGGCTTTTAAGCTGGTAACATCGTCGTTTGCCTTTTGAACGATCACTGAACGTTGTTGTTCAGCGTTATCCTTGGCACGAGTCACGATTTGATTAGCTTCATTATGTGAATCCTTTAAAGCATCCTCACGCTGTTGTGCTAATTTTTCAGCCTTTAACCGTGCTCCTTCGGCAGAATCCAAGTCATTAGAAATCTTATCCGCACGCTTTTGCAGCATATTTTGAATTGGATTCCAAGCGAAATGTCCAACTAATGCCATCAAAATTACAAATAAAATGAGGTAAAATAAGAAATCCCCCCACGCAATTTGTTCCGCTGCTCCAAGCAAATACGTTGAATTCATCTATTGACACCTCCCCTGGCAACTAAATAAATTATTTTTCTTGATTATTTAGCAATAATTAAGAATGAAACAACGACAGCGATAATCGGAACAGCTTCGATCAAGCCGACACCAATAAACATCGTTGTTCTTAATTGACCAGATAGTTCTGGCTGGCGTGCCATTGATTCCATCACCTTTGAAATAACCAAACCGTTACCAATACTTGTACCGATCGCAGCAAAACCTGCAGCGAGTGCGGCCCCGAATAATGCTAATCCCATACCTGTTGCCATAATAAAGTCCTCCTTAAATTAAATGAAATTCTATTCTTTTTCAACCTTTTGTGAAATATACAGCATTGTCAAAATGACAAAAACATAAGCTTGGATCGAACCGATAAAGACGGAAAAGCCCTGCCAAATCATGTCCAGCGGAATCGCTCCGATAAATCCGAACCAACCGCCTTTTGCCAACTTACCGATTTGTGACAGTAACACTTCACCGGCAAAGATATTTCCGTATAAACGCAATGCCAACGTCAAGAAGTTAGTAAACTGTTCCAACAACTGAATTGGGAACAATCCTGGCATCGGACTAAGGAAAGTGTTTTTGACGTAGCCTTTAAAGCCAAAGCGTGTCATCCCCAAGAAATGGGAGAGGACCATCACTAGAAAAGCCAAAGTCAATGTTGTCATTGGTGATGCAGTTGGACTTTTAACATATGACACATTACCTACCTTAAATTGGAAAATTAATCCAATTTGGTTTGACATAAAGACTAAGATAAACAGGGTAAAAGCAAATAATTGATAATTACGCCCTTGTTCGTTCGGAATATTAGCCTTCACAATATTGTTAGTAAAATCGATCAGCCACTCCAATGCATTCTGCTTTCCTGTAGGCTTCATCTTAATATTTCTCGAAAAAGTAAAAACCAATATGAAAGCAATCGCTGCTGCCAGTAGGCCAGACAAACAGTTTCCTACATTAAACGGAATTCCCAAAAGTGTAATAATTTTTGCTCCATCATCCACCAAGTCTCACCTCTTTTCAATTATAATCACCACGGTTGAACTTTTACGGTAAAACCATCAGGTTGATTCAAGATATAATATCATTGAATACATCTGAAATCATACCACCTTTTAGACGTAAAAATAAAGCTTTTCTTGCAAAAATTTTCTGAAAATGTGAAACATCTTTCAAAAAGATTTCTTTATTTTTCACAGACCGTCAATTGCAAACTGTTCACCCTAGTTAATACTATTGTACCTTGTTTTTTAAAAAACAAAAGCCGGAGTTTTTCTCTCAGGTTGAGAACTACTCCGACAAGCTTGTTTAATTATTATTTAGTACCAAATAAACGGTCACCGGCATCCCCTAAACCAGGAACAATGTAACCATCTTCATTTAAGTGATCATCTAGTGCAGCAGCATAGACATCGATGTCAGGGTGAGCTTCACGTAATGCCTTTACACCTTCTGGCGCAGCAACTAAGCACACAAACTTGATTGCCTGTGCCCCACGTTTTTTCAACGCATCCACTGCCATGATTGCAGAACCGCCAGTGGCAAGCATTGGATCAACAATAATCATTTCACGGTTGCCCAGATCGTCTGGCATTTTAACAAAATATTCATGCGGCTGTAAGGTTTCTTCATCGCGATACATCCCAATGTGACCAACCTTAGCAGCAGGGATCAATTCTAAAATCCCGTCGACCATTCCTAAGCCAGCCCGTAGAATTGGGACAACTACCACTTTTTTACCTGCTAATTGTTTAGCAGTTGTTGTTTCAACCGGAGTTTTAACCTCAACATCTTCTAAAGGCATGTCACGTGAAACTTCGTAAGCCATTAATTCAGCGATTTCGTTGACAACCTGACGAAATTCTCTGGTCCCACATTCTTCATTCCGGATAATCGTTAACTTATGCTGGATCAAAGGATGATTCAAGATTTCAAATTTTCCCATTACCAATAACACTCCTTTAAATTATTCTCTTATATATTTTAATAGACTTTGTCCATAAAGACCAGACTAAACCTCTATATTTCTAGTGGTTTAAGATTTTTTCTCAAAAAATGTATCTCCAGCAGCCTTTTTCAAACGATTCATGTAAGCTGCACCCAAGCCATCTTCCGCAAATGCGCAAGCTAAGATCCAATTAACCGGCTCTTCATTATCAAAATAACGCAAACCGTCAAATAAACGATGAGTGGCTGTCTGTAAATCATTGCCCATGTCATAAGATAAAACATTGGCTGGCAAGTCACCAGCTAGTGTCTCAGACAAAGCCATTACGCCCACTTTCTCATTTTGTTGGCTCGCCCAGTTCAAGGCCTGCTCCCAATCATTAGCATGCACAATTAAGACCTGTGCAGCTGGGGCATAGTGTTTATACTTCATGCCTGGTGCTTTAGGTGTTTCATTAGCACCCACTTTATGCTGGCTGGCATCCACTGACTGACCAAGTGCATGTGCAACTTGGTCAGGTGTAATTCCACCCGGACGTAAAATGGCCGGTTCAGCGGTACTCAAATCAACGATCGTCGATTCAACTCCTAATTGAGTTGGGCCATCGTCCAAGATCCCAGCAATTTTGCCTTCCATGTCATGGAAAACATGTTGGGCCGTTGTTGGACTTGGTTTGCCGGATGAATTAGCGGAAGGTCCAACGATCGGCACACCAGCTTCGGCAATCATTTTACGAGTTGTCTCATTAGCCGGCATCCGAAAAGCGGCTGTTTTTAAACCGCCAGTTACTACTGGTGACAATGAACCCGGCTTGATTTTAAAAATCAACGTCAATGGTCCCGGCCAAAATTCCTTAATCAATTTGTGACCAAACTCGCCATAATCGGCAATGTAGTCAGCAGCCATTTCTGGTGAAGAAACTGTCACGATCAATGGATTATCTGATGGACGTCCCTTAGCTAGGTAAACCCGCTTGACTGCCTGTTCATTAGTAGCGTCGGCGCCTAAGCCGTAAACTGTTTCTGTTGGGAAGGCAACTAGCTCTCCCAACTGGATCTCTTTAGCTGCCTGCTTGGTTTCAGCGGGAGTAAAGATTTTAGTGATCATCATAAAATAAATTCATCCTTTCTATTTAAAAACTACACGAACCATGCGGTCATGTGCGGTAATATCTCTTTTTAACGTTACTTCAGCTTGAGGAAAAGCTTGTTTGGCCATGGCAACAATCGTTGGTCCCTGCAAATATCCGATTTCCAAATACAGTTTAGAGCCAATCCGAAGATAGTCTTGAATTTGCTCAAACAACCGTCGATAAATAGCCAAGCCTTGTTCCGACGCAAATAATGCCAACTGCGGTTCATGTTCAAGCACGCTTTTATCCATCACTGTTTTTTCATCAGTACTAATATATGGAGGGTTGCACATAATGATATCATACGGACCAGCTGTTAGTGCACTCAAAAGGTCTCCTTGAGCCAAAGAAACCTCAAGCCCGAGCGTGGCGGCATTTTCTTGAGCTACCGCAAGTGCACCCGCAGAAATATCTGTCAGAGTCATCTGCCACTTGGGACGCTCATTTTTAAGGGCCAAGCCGATTGCCCCAGTCCCAGTTCCAATATCAGCCACGTTTTTCACAGCGTGATCATTATCACTTAAAGCCCAATCTACTAATTCTTCTGTTTCTGGCCGAGGAATCAAAGTCTCAAGTGTGACCTTGAGCTGCAGACCATAAAAGTAGGCTTGACCCAAGAGATATTGAGGCGGCCACCCTTCACAGTATAACTTAACATTTTGCTTAAAATGCTCCCAATTTTCTGCAGGCATCTCAGTCCGTAAATGCAGTAAAAATTCAGTCGCAGAAAAGCCCATTTCACCAGATAATAATAGGTCTGCCCCACTTGGTTCACAATTATGCTTTTTCACAAAAGAAAAAGCCCATTGCTGAGCTTCAAAAAAAGTTGGACAATTACTCATTTTCTAAATTCTCCAAAGCTTTCGTTTGATCATATAATACTAACGCATCAATGACTTGTTCCAATTCACCGTTCATGATTCGGTCTAATTTGTTCAAGGACAGACCGATTCGATGATCAGTGACCCGGTTTTGCGGATAGTTATAAGTCCGGATCCGTTCTGAACGATCCCCAGTTCCCACTGCTGACTTCCGGTTTTCATCATATTCATTCTGTTCCCTAGAAGCATAGTAATCATAAACCCGAGCTTTTAAAATTTTCATCGCTTTTTCACGGTTTTGTTGTTGCGAACGTTGGTCTTGCATCGCAACTACGATTCCTGTTGGCAAGTGAGTCATTCGAACCGCTGATGAAGTCTTATTGATATGCTGTCCACCGGCACCGGAAGAACGGTAAACATCGACCCGGATATCTTTAGGATCGATATCGATCTCGACGTCCTCTTCTTCAGGCATGACAACTACCGTCGCAGTTGAAGTATGGACCCGTCCAGCTGATTCAGTTGATGGCACCCGTTGAACACGGTGGGCACCATTTTCATATTTAAGCTTCGAGTAAACTTTGCTGCCGTTGATCAACAAGGCAATTTCCTTAAAACCGCCAACTTCGGTCACGTTTTTATCGATGACTTCAATTGACCAGCCCTGCTTTTCAGCGTATTTGCTATACATATTAAACAAATCACCCGCAAACAAACTGGCTTCGTCACCACCAGCTGCCCCACGAATTTCCATAATAATGTTCTTGCCATCATTAGGGTCCTTAGGTAACAACAAAATCTTGATTTCTTCTTCTAATTCTTCGCGTTGCTTTTTAGCCTCAGACAATTCTTCTTTGACCATTTCATTCATTTCATCATCATCTAGACCAGCACGCATCATTTCATCATCATCTTCGATGGTTTGTTGCACTTGCTTTAACTGCCGAAATTTTTCAACAGTATCCCGCAAATCGCCCATCTCTTTTGACAATGCAGTAAAACGTGATGTATCTGAAATCACGTCTGGGTCAGAAAGTAATTCCGCTAATTCACTATAACGGTCTTCTAACATTTGTAATCTTTCAAATAACTTATCCATTAGTAACCCCTTTTCTCATTACTAGCTAACTAACACAACAACTAATTAATTTATTTTTCTGGCGGGGCAAAATAATGTTTCCGGCAAACAGGAAAATACTGTTCATTACCACCAATTAAAATTTGTTCACCATTATAAACCGGCGAACAATCATTCATCCGCAAATTCATAATTGCTTTTTTATTACAGAACCAGCAAATTGTCTTCATTTCTTCAATTTTATCGGCATAGAGTAATAAGTACTTTGAACCTTCAAATAACTCATTCCGAAAATCATTCTTCAACCCAAACGTCATGACTGGAATGTGCAGCTGATCCACGATCTTAGTTAATTCCACAATATGATGTTTTTGTAAAAACTGTGCTTCGTCAACTAAAACACAGGCAATTTCAGTTTCGCCATTTTGAACTAAGTCAAAAACGTCGGTTTCATTAAAAATCGGCACAGCTGTCCGCTTTAAACCCACGCGGCTGGCAATATAGCCCACACCTTCACGATCATCTAATCCGCTCGTGCAAATTAAGACTTTTTTATTTTGTTCTTCATAATTATGAGCGACTTTTAAAATCTCAATTGATTTGCCGCTGTTCATCGCACCATAACGAAAAAATAACTGTGCCACTCTCTCATCTCCCCAAAAAACTTCATTTTCTAGTATATATGATTTTCACAAAAATTTCATCTGTTCCTGACAAATTAAATTAGTCACTTTCAAATCTTGCTTGCGGTGGAGCCACGTACCTTGAAAGAACTTAAAAAAAGTAAAAGCTCCGCTCTCACTGCTAAATTTATGGTAAGATACCATATGATAACTTTTAATCAATTAAATTAATTTACATTATTTTGGAAGTGGAGGAATGAATCAATGACGCTGAAAAGCTCGTTAGCAATTACAGCCGGCAAATCTTCATACTGGTTCTTACATAATTTTATGCATGGAGGAACTTCTTTACCCGGCAAAATTACACTTTCAATCGATCCAGATGTTTTGCGAGACTTAGCTAAAGACTACGAAATCGTAATTATCACTGGTACGAACGGAAAAACTTTAACCACCGCTTTAACAGTGAAAGTCCTACAAGCCAAATACGGCAAGATTTTAACTAATCCCAGCGGTTCAAATATGAAACAAGGTATCGTTACTGCCTTTTTAACTAACAAAAAAAATAAACAGGGTAAAAAAATCGCAGTTTTGGAAACTGATGAAGCTAACGTCCCCATTATTTCTAAATATCTCAAACCAGCTGCTTTTGTCTTAACTAACCTCTTCCGTGATCAAATGGACCGTTATGGTGAAATCTACACCACCTACGCCAAGATCTTGGAAGGCATTAAAATGCATCCCACAGCAACAGTCATCGCGAACGGGGATGCACCCATTTTTAATAGTCAGGACTTACCGAATCCGGTGATCTACTATGGTTTTAACCACCAAGAAGATCATGAACAAATGGCGCCAGCTAACACTGATGGACTACTGTGTCCCAAGTGCCAGCATATTTTACACTTTAAGAATCGGATCTACAGTAATTTAGGTAAGTATTATTGCCCTAATTGTGGTTTTAAACGGCCAGAATTACAGTATCAGGTCACGGATTTAAGTCAGCAAACACCACAATCTTCAACCTTTATGATCGATGGTCACGAAATGACGATCCATATTGGCGGAACTTACAACATTTACAATGCCTTGGCAGCTTATACAATTGGCGCCTTTTTAGAGGTTGACCCACAGACGGCGGTCACAGCGTTAGATGACCCCAATAGTAAAGTCTTTGGTCGTCAAGAAGTTGTTAATGTTGATGGTAAAGAAGTCACTTTAATTTTAGTTAAAAACCCGGTCGGTTTAGACCAGGTCTTACAAATGATCAAGAGTGACTCAGAACCGTTCTCTCTAGCAATCTTATTAAATGCTAACTATGCCGATGGAATTGACACTAGTTGGATCTGGGATGGTCGTTTTGAAGACTTGCCCTTTGACAGGATTCCCGCCATTTTGACCGGGGGCGAACGCTACAAGGACATTACCTTCCGCTTACGGGTCGCTGGTGTTCCTGAAGCCAACTTTGACCAAGAAGAAGATTTAGAAAAAGTTTTGCAAAAAATCAAACAAATGCCAACTGACCACGTTTATGTCCTAGCAACTTACACGGCGGTCTTACAGCTGCGTAAAATGTTAGCCCAACAAGGTTATATTAAAGGAGGAATGGATTAATGGAATATTCATTAAAACTGGCCCACCTTTATGGTGATTTACTCAATACCTACGGCGATATCGGCAATATTTTAACTCTGCAGTACTATGCTAAACAAATGGGGGTCTCACTTGAAGCGGACGTTGTTTCCTTAGATGAACCATTTGACGCTGACAAATACGACCTTTTCTTTTTCGGCGGCGGTCAAGACTATGAACAAATGATTGTTTCCAAGGATATCCAGGCTAAAAAAGACCAACTCATCAAATTTATCGAAGATGGCGGTCCTGGTTTGGCAATCTGCGGCGGTTACCAATTATTAGGCCAATACTACATTGGTGCTGACGGTCAAAAAATCGCTGGGATCTCGGCATTACCGCACTATACCAAGAGCCAGGATAATCACCGCTTTATTGGCGACATTACCATTAAAAATGAAGTTAGCCAGACTACCTATCATGGCTTTGAAAATCATAATGGTGTGACTTATTTAGGCGCAGGCGAAAAGCCGCTAGGCACCGTGCTGACTGGTCATGGTAATAATGGTGAAGACGGCGGAGAAGGCGCAATTTACAATAACGTGTATTGTTCCTATTTCCACGGCCCGATCCTAGCTCGCAACGGTCAACTAGCTAAAGAAATGTTATTAACTGCTTTAAAACGAAAATATCCAACAGCTGATTTCTCGAAGCAAGAAGCGTTAGAAATCAAACCAACTTACTAAACACAAATAAGCTCCCCTGAAAAAGATGTCGATCTTAAATCATCTTTCAGGGGAGCTTATTTGTGCTAAATTTAATTGTGATCTACTAACTTATTGAGTGTCTTTTGACCTCTGGCATGATCAATAAATCTCAGTAACTTAAGGTCTGGCTGTTAAGCTTTTTGGCCTGGTTCCGAAGCAATCATCGTTAAGTTGCCGCTAAACTTCCAAGTTGTAATTTCAGCTGGCAAAATAAAGTGGACCCCTTTTTTCAGTGGATAAGTTTGCCCATCGACTTGCAGCTCCCCCGCACCATCAAGGACTGAAACTAAAGTATACGGTGCTGCTTGTCGTTCAAATTCGGCAGTCCCGCCAGCAAGCTGCCATTTGTAAACTGCAAAGAATTCGGTCGCAACAAAGCGTGTGACCTCTGCATCACCAACTTGATATTCCTCACGATTTAATTTAGGTTCTACAAATGGAACATTGGTACAATCGATCGACTGTTGCAAATGCAGTTCACGCTTTTTCCCTGTCTTTTGATCAACCCGGTCAAAATCGTACAGTCGATAAGTCGTATCACTGCTTTGTTGTGTTTCTAAGACCATGATCCCCTGACCGATCGCATGAATCGTTCCACTTGGAACATACAAGAAATCGCCCGGTTTAACCGGGACATATCTAAATAGTTTATCCCATTCATGATTATTGATCATCTCAGTTAATTCTTCTTTAGTTGAGGCATGATGACCATAAATCATTTCTGCCCCTGGTTCAGCAGCTAAAACGTACCAGCATTCAGTTTTGCCTAATTCGCCTTCATGTTCCTCAGCGTAAGCATCATCAGGATGGACCTGGACAGATAGATCTTCACGCGCATCCAAAATTTTAGTTAATAATGGGAACACATCACCCTTAGCGTTGCCAAATAATTCGCGGTGTTCATCCCATAACTGTATCACAGTTTGTCCCTGGTATGGCCCGTTGATCACGGTTGCTGGCCCATGTGTATGTCCAGAAATTGCCCAACATTCACCAGTATGGTCACTAGGAATATCATAACCATATTCACTAGCGAGGCGAGACCCACCCCAAATTTTTTCTTGAAAATAAGGCTTTAAAAATAATGGTTCAGTCAATTTGATCCGCTCCTTTTTTATTGCACTTTCATTTTACCTATTTGTGAAACTTTTGACAACCTTGAAACCCGTTAATCTCAACAAAAAGACAGCGTGATCCCAATTTTCCCAGATCAACGCTGTCTTTTTTCTATTTTTCTGCTAAATAAACCTGTAATAACTCATCTCGTGCCCGCAAAAATTGACTATTCTGCTGGCGCGGATGAACTCGATTAGTTAAGACCACTAAACCGTCTTGTTTGACTCGATCGACCACAACAAAAGTCCCAGTATAGCCAGTATGATAAAGACACCAGTGTCCTTCAGGTGCCGCTAATAAGTCAAAGCCTAAGGAACGTTGACCTTGATGATTTGGCGTCCAATCAGTAAATAATGAGTCGATGGTCTTCTCACTCAAGAGCACCCCTGGTTTTCGCTCTCCCAGCAGCCATAACACATCCTTGGTGACATCATTTAAAGTCATAAACAGCCCTGCCGAAGCACAATGCTGGCCTAAAACATAGGCCTTAGGATCGTGGACCTCACCTTTGATCAAACCCCGGACCTGGTCATAAGAGGTTGGCACACATTCCTGCTGGTCGGGATGAAAAGTACTTTCGCTTAAACCTAGTGGAGCCAAAATTTCCTGAGCAAAAACCTGTTGCACTGGCTGCTGATAAATTTGTTCAATGATTTGTCCGAGCAAGATCATCCCAATATCAGTATAAACTACTTTTTCTCCCAACCAGTCGCCCACGTGCAGTTGTTCATAAATTGCCGTCAGCAATTCGTCTGCATTTAGTTGGTCACGATTAGGAATGTAACCAGTAATTGCTGAAGTATGGGTCAACAAGTGCCTAACCGTCACACGTGGATCCGAAAAACGCGGCAATAATTGACAAATTGGCTGTTCTAAGCCGACCTTATGTTCCTCAAATAATTTTAAAATCAAGGGTGTGGCACAAACCACTTTGGTAAGCGAAGCAACATCATAGAGCAAACTAGGCGTTAATTTTTCAATTGTTGGAAAAGTCTGTTTTGCCCCAAAAACTTCTGTTTGTAACTGTCCCTCATGAATCATTGCATAGGAAACACCTGGAACAATTCCCTTAGAAACTAATTCATGCAGTAAGTTAGTAGTTTTAGGATTCATGGTTATCACTTCTTTTTGCCTTGAAAATTCTTAGTTCGGATCACAAATTTTCCTTGCTCATAATCGATCCGCACGACATTCGTATTTTTGATCAGAAACAACGGTACGCTGCCATCTAAGCTTTCTATAAAAGATGATAGGATCAATCCATGCGTCACGATCAAAATATTATGTTCCTGCTGGTCTTGTTCATAGGTATTCCCAATTGCTTGTAAGGTCCGGCGCATTCGTAAACTGAGTTCTTCACTAGATTCTAGCGGAATATTATTCGCCATGCCGTCAAATAAATCAACTAACCCATTCGCATGGTGATTGCCTAACGCCGTCCGTATAATTTGAAAAGGTCCTAAAGCTCGTAAGGCGTTGGGAATCAATGTGCGTTTCCTAGCTTCTTCATATTTGCCAAAATCAAATTCCTTTAAATCACTCAAATAAAAACTAGGCGGATCCGGAAAACGGTTCATCTGGATAATATTATCAGCAGTCTCCTGTGTCCGTCGTAAATTACTAGCGAATACCGCACTAAATTTAATCTCTGATAGTCGTCGTCCTAACTGTCTGGCATCTTTGATCCCGCGAACAGTCAAGGCCGAGTTTGTCGCTCCCTGCAACCGCACTAACCGATTCACTTTAGTTTGTCCGTGACGAACTAGATAAAAATGAATGATTGGCTGCCTACCATTATTGTTATTATCCATCTTAATCATCCAAATCTTCTTCAATATCTAAGCCATAAATCTCGCTCACCGGTAGATCCTTTTCAGCCGGTGTCACAACTATTACGGCAATTGCTCCCTTGCTGGAAACATACCCTGCAAAAGAAACAACTTCTTCTACTAAATATGCATTTGCATCCGTATTGTAGATATACTGTCCAGCCACCGGCATACTTTCAAAATATGTCTTATTCATCCGATAATAGTCGTTGTGTTCCAAATCATGCATAACTAAAATCACTTTTAACATTCTGAGTTCCTCCACTTTCAACTGACCTCTATCTCTAACATCAATTCTGATGCAAAACAAGCAGATCTGCTGCTAAATTAAACATCGATCACTTTATCCAAGAAGGCTTTAGTCCGTTCATTCTTCGGTGCTGCAAACATTTCTTGCGGCTTGCCCTCTTCCATGACGATACCATCATCCATAAAAATCACGCGGTCCGCTACTTCTTTAGCGAAGCCCATTTCATGGGTCACAACGACCATCGTCATTCCATCCTTAGCTAACTTTTTCATAACTTCCAACACATCGCCCACCATTTCTGGATCAAGTGCTGAGGTTGGTTCGTCAAATAACATAATGTCTGGGTTCATAGCTAACGCCCGAGCGATAGCGACTCGTTGTTTTTGTCCACCTGATAAAGAAGCTGGAGTAGCATGATACTTATCCGATAAGCCCACCGTTTTTAACAGTTTTTGAGCGGTTTTTTCCGCAGTTTCTTTATCCATCTTACCCAATTGGACTGGTGCTAAAGTAATATTTTCACCGACTGTTAAGTTATTAAATAAATTAAAATGCTGGAAAACCATCCCAATATTTTCACGGGCTTGATCAATATCAACTTTAGGCTGACTAATATCGACACCATCGATTTCAATTGAACCGGATGTAGGATCTTCCAGGCGGTTTAAGCACCGAAGTAACGTACTTTTTCCCGAACCTGAAGGGCCAATTAAAACAACCACTTCATTATTTTTAACTTCGAAATTGATTCCCTTCAAAACATGGTTATCGCCGAAACTTTTATTTAAGTCCGTCACTTTTACTTTTAAATCTGACACAAAGCAATCCTCCTTCAAGCTGTTGCTCAAAAACTTGATGCTGCTTGCACATCTACTCATTTAAATTTAATGTTTTAATTATATCACGTTGACCAGCAAACAACATACTTTAGGTCCCAAAAATCTACACTCTCCGGCATGAATTTACTGATTATGCCGGCGGATTACAAATTTTACAAGGCTGTAGTCCGCGCGCCTTAGCATCTTTTAAAGTGGTTGGTGTAAAGTGCCCCCGACCATGCGGATGTAAATGATATTTACTGCCCGTTGGTGTGACATAAACCGTCAAATTTTGTTGGTCATTTTGTTGTGGTCCAGCTGGAGCCTGACTTGAGCTGGCAACATTGTTATTGGGACGTGTCGCGCTACTGCTTGCAGCAGTCGTGTTACTTCCAGCATTGTTATTTACCACACTAGAACCATCTGCGTAATTTAATTTAACTCCATCTTGAACATTAAAAATGAAAACATTAAAAGAAATCGCATTTGAGCCCACGGATTTAGCCATCATGTGCACTCCTCGGGCTAATAACTCATCACCGCGGAAAACTGGCGTGACGGAATACCTAACATAATTATTGCTGCTTTGTTCCAAATAAGTCTTAGTATCCATTTCAAAACGCAACATTTCTGGACTATTCAACTGACGTGTCCCCGTAATTAAATTACGCCAGTTATCATTTTCGGCTGATAATGCCCAGCCAATTAAATGTGACCGGTTAAATAAATAACCGCTAGGGATCCGCTTATTCTTCCAACCAGTTGGTGTGACAGAAGAGATACTGCCTCTTTTTTCTCCTGAACGCGGCATTGTACTTTGATTGAGCAGTGCATTAGCTGTGGTTGCACGGTTTAAACTATCCAAATCGCCATAACGTTCCCAGCCGCCATTTGTAGTATTCATTTCAGCGGCACTAAATGTGGGCACATTATTATTAACTGTAATTGTTTGTTGGCCTTGAAATTCCAAGTTAGCCAGCTCATTGTTGGACTGCTTAGCCTGAGCTTGTTGCTGTTGTTGTGCTTTTTTCTCGGATTGACGTTGAGCCTGTTCTGCTGCTTGTTTAGCTGCCTGTTTCTTTTTTTCAGCAGCTTGACTTGCTTGTTTCTTTTTCGCAGCCAGCTCACTTCCCCGATTTTGCTTAGTAGAAGACTGTTTCCTAGACTTTGGCTTCGCTTCTGCAAGTTTTTCGGTCTTTTCTCCGTGATCTGCTGTTTCTTGCTGGTCAGTAGGAGACGTTAGTGCAAACATCAGCATTGAAAGGACACCCACAACTACTGCGACCCACTTTTGCTTACCCTTTCTTCTTTTCCGACTAACTAGACTAAAAATAAAGTAGGCTAGTGAGGCTAGTACCAAAACCATCCACATATTTTCCATAACTTCTCCTCCATTTTCTTGTTCAATAATACCATAATTTTTAGCTTAAATTAGCAGTTTTTTTGCACATATGTTCGAAAAAAGATTGACCCGTTCCCTGATTCTGGTTATCATACAATCAACAATTTAAATTATACGAGCTGGAGGAATTAACATGGAAACAAAATACGGGAGAAATTCTTTTTTCGATGGTGGTCTGTTATCTTTTATTGGGTGGAATATTTTAGCTGCAATCTTAACAGTTTTTTCGCTGGGGATTCTTTATCCGTGGGCACTCTGTTTAGTTTATGGCTGGAAAATTAACCATACAGTTGTTGATGGTCATCGGATGCGTTTTAACGGTTCCGCCGTTGGTTTATTTGGCAATTGGATCAAATGGTGGTGTTTAACAGTCATCACTTTAGGAATTTATTCTTTTTGGATTGGCATCAAGCTAGAAGATTGGAAAGTGAAGAATACCAGTTTTATCAATTAGTTACAAATTTTCTTAAATTCCAGAAAGCCTTCGCTACAATATTATTAGCTAGCAACTCTCTCAATTGTTCATTCTTAAGTTTAACGAAAAATGGCTGGTTGTTGTTTAGTGAGCAGTATGTCACATCTGTTCACCATTCAACAAACCAGCCATTCTTGTACAGCTTGTTAACGTGTTTCAGTATATAGTAAGTCAACACGGCCAACTAGTCGTTTAATGCAAGGAGAAATAATTATGACATCATATACAAAATATAAAACTACAAAGGGATCCTTCTGGAGATTTCAGATTTTTGTTGGTAGGGACGAAACTGGAAAGCGCATCGTAAAACAGCGTCGTGGCTTTGCAACAAAAAAAGAAGCTCAGTTAGCAGCAATTAAACTGAAAACTGAGCTTCAGAACAATTCTTTTATTGGCAATGAAACAATAACATTCAACAAAGTCTATGAACTATGGTTTGAGAATTATAAGTTAACGACCAAAGAGTCCACCTGGTCAACTACTGAACGTAACTTTGAAAACCATATTCTACCTATTTTCGGAAGCTATCCAATTTGTAAGATTACACCACTTCAATGTCAGAAGGCTGTTAACAATTGGTTCAGTAAGCCGTTACGTAATTATAAACGCTTTTTAAATGACATTACTAGAGTTTTTGATTATGCGGTCCATTTAAAGATCGTTAAAGATAACCCAACTACGGCAGTGATCCGCCCACGCCCATCTCAACAAACTGGTAAAAGAAAAGACGAAAAAGACTTTTACTACACTAAAAACGAGCTAAGTACATTCTTAGAGTGTTTGTACGATATGGACGATTTTCAAGCCTACGCGTTCTTTCGGACACTATCTTTCACTGGAATGCGCAAAGGCGAATTGCTTGCTCTAACATGGCAAGATATTGATTTTAGGGACTATCAAATTTCAATCAATAAAACACAATCAAATGGACACGATAATACGTTAATTGTCCAGTCACCTAAAACACGTGCTAGCTATCGTAATATTTTTATAGATCCTAAAACAATGAAAATCTTACAAGAATGGCAAACCAAGCAAAAAATCGAACTACACCAATTAGGCTTCAATTCGTTTTCTGATGAACAGCTTGTTTTTGCTTCAGAAAAGAACCAAATGCATAACCCGAATAAGCCTAGAACTTGGATGATTCGTTGCACAGATCAATATAATTTACGGCACATCCCTGTTCATGGCTTTCGGCACACTTATGCCACTTTGGCAATTCAAGGCGGCATGGCACCCAAAGAATTACAGAAACAACTTGGCCACAGTGATATCAAAACAACACTTGATATTTATACTGCAGTCACTGATAACCAAATGCAAAATATACCTGCTCAATTTACAGCGTTCGTGGATTTCTAATTTCGTGGCTGACTGTTGGCTGCTTGGTGGCTGACTTTTTACACGAATATTTAAGAATATCTGGGAATGAAAAAGCTCCCAAATCAACGTTTTACGAAGATTTGGGAGCATCTGTTAATAATGAATTGGGCATACAGGTCTCGAACCTGTAAATTATGGATTCAGAGTCCACTGCCTTACCAGTTTGGCGAATGCCCAATAACTCAACTCCATTAGTTTACAGTAAATTTGAAAAAATGTCAACATATATTCAAATTTTTTTACGAAAAAAACTAATGAAGTCTCAATGACCAACAAAAGGCTAGTTATTTGCCTTCATCATACACTTCAGTGAGCTGATCAGTATGCTTTTTCAAGTAATGCAACAATTCATGTTCATTTCTAAAAACATGCGGGTGTACTTGACCATGCAACCTCAACGTAATTTGATTGATCTTCACTCTTCCAGTCCAGGTATAAGTGTGCTCGACAATAAAACGATTCAGATATTTATCATCGCTGTCTTGTCCGAAATTCAACACATAAACCCTTTCAGGTACCATCAATGGATTAACGTGCTCTTTTGTATATGGTATTTTGTTAGCACGGAAAAAATGCTTTGTTTTTTTGAGCAAGTCCAATTCCTCCTTGTTGATACTTTCCTAGCAATCTTACTTATCATTAACCATTATAACCTATTTATCGGTAAAAATTGACACAAAATTAATAGTTAATCATAAAAATAAAAGAATGCCTGCAAAAATTGATTTACAAGCATTCCTCAACTAATACCTTGCCTTTATCACCCGTACGGGGATCGAACCCGTAACTCCGCCTTGAGAGGGCGACGTCTTAACCAATTTGACCAACGGGCAAAATTACTCTTCTAATTATACATGACTGAGAGTAATTGTCAAATCAAATTAAAAATAATTTTAAACAAGAATAAAATAATATCGAATTTACGATAAACAAAAGTTCCGTTTAATCTTGCCACCACTGATCAAATTTAGCGGCTAATTTTTCAACCGCCCGACCACGATGACTAACTTCATTTTTTTCTGCCATCGTTAATTCAGCAAAAGATTTATTTAACGGCGGATACAAAAACAGCGGATCATACCCAAAACCATCCTGACCCTGCTTTTCAAATAAAATCCGTCCTTCTGCCTCTCCTGCCACACTTAATGGAGCAACATTGGGTCGAACGACCACGATTGAACAATGGAAACGCGCTGTTCGCTGTTCTGCAGGGACGTCTTTTAGTTCCTTTAATAGCTTGCGATTATTTGCTTCATCATCATGGTCTCCCGCATAACGGGCAGAATGGATTCCTGGCGCCCCATCTAAAGCGTCAACGATCAAACCTGAGTCATCCGCTAAAACAGGGATCTGCAGTGCATTCATCAACGTCTGTGCCTTGATCAAAGCATTTTCCTCAAAGGTAGTGCCATTTTCATCAATTTCATAATGTTCACTCAAATCAGCCAAAGTTTTGACAGCCACACCTTTTGCTTCAAAAATTCGCCGATATTCAGCTGCCTTGCCTGGATTAGCTGTTGCAATTAGTATTGTTTCCACCAAAGTACCCCCACATGTCTTAAAATAATTGTTTCTTTATTAACTGATCACTCAGCCATAATTGATTGTCTAACAAATCTCAAGATTTAGCAACTAAAACTACTACGAATGGTATATAATTAGTCTTAGAAATCTAAAGGGGTATAAATCCATGTCAAAAAAATTTTTCACAACTTCATCAGCTGCTAAAACTTTCCCACTCACACTTTTACGTGATAGCTTACTACCTTCCCTAGTGGGAACAGATGGTGAATTATTGTATTGGGCGGGCAAAAAAATGGCCCGTGAGTTCATTTTAAATAAAGATGAAGAATTGGCACTCTTTTTTGCAGAAGCCGGCTTTGGCCAGTTAAAACGCGTCCAATCACATAAAGGGACTCAGACCTTTGAACTAAGCGGTACTGTGATTGAAAGTCGACAAGCCGTTGCTGAACACCCCAATTATTTGTTAGAAGCTGGTTTTTTAGCGGAAACAATTCAAAACCAACTTGGACACTTAACCGAGGCCAGCGTTACTAGCCAAAAGAAAGATGTCGTCACTATTTTAGTTAAAGTTGATTTAAATAGTCCAATCACCCAAGATCAGCTAAACACTAAAAATGTTTTGGATCTGTTAGAATAATTAATAGTCGTAACTCAGTTATGAGCCAGAGTCTACAAAAAAAGAAGTGTTCACCCAGTCATTTGACCGTGGAACACTTCTTTTTTGTGGACTATTTTAGATAAACAATCGTTGCCCCATCCCCACCGTTATTCGGTGAAGCATATTCAAAGGACTTCACTGCTCTATTATTCTTCAAATACTTCGTAATTCCCTGGCGTAATGATCCAGTTCCCTTGCCATGGATCAGTGTCACGGACGAATAGCCAGCCAGTTGTGCACTATCTAAGTACCGGTCAACGTTGGTTAAGGCTTCTTCATATCTTTGGCCCCGTAAGTCCAAACTAGTTGAAATTCCACTGCTAGCTGTTCGTTTTACAGAAGTTCGCGCTTTAGGTGCATTTTCTTCGGTGATCTCAATTTTTTCCAAATCATTTTCATTGATTTTCATCTTTAGAATTCCGATTTGGACTTCCCAATCATGATTACCAACTTTTTGTAACAAGACACCTTTTTGACCATAGGTTTTAACTAAGACGTCATCATTTGGCTGTAAGTCGTGTTGCTTTTTAGCACGTTTTAAGACCTTATTTTTCCGTAAGTTTTCTGGTTGATGTAATTGATTAAGCTGTCCTTTAGCATCGATCAACCGGTTTTCTTTAACGTTAGTCCCACCTGCTAAGCGCATTTGCCGCAGATCAGTAATCACTTGGTCAGCCTTGTGTTTTGTCTGTTCAACCATCTCATTGGCCTGTTTCTTAGCCTTTTCTAGCAAGTTATCCCGTTGCTGGTTTAATGCCGTATAGGCTTTTTCTAAGTCAGCATGTAATTGTTCTGCTTCAACGAGATATTTGTGAGTCTGAATTTTTTCTTCTTCAGCATCATGACGCTTTTGAACTAAATCGCCGATCATGTTATTTAACTCTTGGCTGTCTTTAGAAACCAATTGTGTCGCTGAGTCAATAATCGTAGTTGGCAAACCAAGCCGGCGCGAAATATCGAGCGCGTTACTGCGGCCAGGGATCCCAATTAACAGCTTGTAGGTCGGCTTTAGTGTCTCACTATCAAACTCAACTGACGCATTCACTGTTTCCGGTCGTTCGTAACCATAAACCTTCAGTTCTGGATAATGGGTCGTAGCGACGACATAACTACCACGCGCAGCAACATCATCCAAAATAGCGATTGCTAAAGCAGCCCCTTCTTGCGGATCAGTCCCTGAACCTAACTCATCAAATAAAACTAACGATCGTGGTGTTAACTGTTCTAAGAAGCTCACGATATTAGTCATATGAGCCGAGAATGTACTTAAGTTTTGTTCAATTGACTGTTCATCACCAATATCTGCAAAAATTTCATCAAAAACGCAAATTCGGCTTTCTTCATTGGCAGGAATAAAGAAACCGGATTGACCCATTAGCTGAATTAAACCGATCGTCTTCAAAGTGATCGTTTTCCCACCAGTGTTAGGCCCCGTGATCAGCATTGTTTTGAAATCCTTGCCTAACATAATATCATTTTTAACAGCTTTTTTAGGGTCCAATAATGGATGCCAAGCTTGACGCAAATATAAGGTCTGGTCGTCAGTTAAGACTGGCTCAGTTGCCTTTAATTTCTTGGCATAAGCCGCTTTAGCATTTACCAAGTCTAAATGTCCCAAGACCTTCGCATTAGCTTCAATTTCACCAGTATATGGTGCGATTAGTTCTGATAACTCCTGCAAGATCCGTCGAATTTCATCATTCTGGGCATTTTCTTGTTGAGCTAAGCGGTCATTTAAAGCCACCACTTGCTTAGGTTCGATAAATAAAGTCTGACCAGTTGTACTTTGATCATAAACTCGACCGCCAAAAACATGCCGGTATTCTGCTTTAACCGGTAAAACGTATTTATCTTGTCTGATCGTAACAACTGCTTCACTTAAATATTTAGCTGATTTTCCCCGGGTGAAATTTGCCAAAGTATCTCGAATACTCTGTTCAGTTGTGGCAATCTGGCGACGAATACTTTTTAACAAACCAGAAGCATCATCGGTCACATGACCATCGTTTTCAATCGAGATCGTCAAACGTTTCGCCACATCCGGTAAAGTTTCTAATGCAAACGCGACCTCATATAATTCGCTTAGATCCAGTTCGTCATCTTGCATACCACGGAAAAAGCGCCGCACCTCATTAGTTGCCCGCAAAATTTTACCCACGGCGGCTAGTTCTTTCGCGTTTAAAGTTGCCCCAATATCCAGCCTTTTTAAAAACGGCTTAACATCTTCAATTTGCGGCAACGGGATCCCGCCCTTTAACCGTAAAATATCAACTGCATCCTTCGTTTCATTTAAAGCTTGTCTGATTTCTGAACTAGTAATCATTGGCCGTAGATCAGCTAACTCACGCTGACCCAGGTCAGTCACTAAATACTGACGAGCCTGTTGTTTAATTTTAAAATATTCCAAAGTGATTAAACTTTTTTCGTTCATCATTTCCACCTCTCTTAACTTCAGACATGGTCTACTTTCATTTTACCCATTCATTCCAAACTCGTTGTGAAAAAATAGGCGTTTCTTTCAGCATAAATTGGGCAACGGGTGAACTACTTAATGAATTCTGGACCGGACTAGTCGGACTGGTTGCCAACAATAGTAAGACAAAAAAAGTCAGCACATAAGCGACCGCCAACCAAACTATTCCGCCAGCCAAAGAATTTAACTGCGAGACTAATGGTAATTTAGTGATAGAAGTAAAGGTTCTGGTTACGACCCTAAAAGCTATTCCACCCACGATCGCAATGATCCAAAAAGCAAGTATTCGGTAAAATAGCCGTGTAATCGTCTCACCATTACCAACTTGTTGGTCTAAATTAGGCAAGTATTTCAGCAAAAAGCCTCCTACTCCACCCGAAAAATAAAGTGCCAGCCCCAAGACAACTAAGTAGCCCAAGATACTCAACAGAGTTTGTACTAACCCCCGCTTAAAACCATAACGAAAACCCAATAGTAGAACTAATAAAATAATTAGAGAAACTAACATGTTTTCACCTATTATTTTTCTGGGGCCTGTTTTTGGGCACGCAGGTCATCCAACTCTTGTTGTTTTTTTAACTGATCTGAAACTGCGTTGATGGCCAGCAAAACTGCTGCATCCTCACGACTGACGTTTCCAGCCATAATTTCAGCTAACTGTTCATCGACTAAGCGTGAAACAGTCCGCATGTGTGCTGGTGTACTATCACCAATTACCACGTAATTTTTATTTGCTATATTTAGTTTAAATCTTTTTTTATTTTCAGCCATGACCGTTCCTCCATTCATCGCTTTGTTCCGTAACTTTAATTCTAGCACATATTGTCTAGCCTTTAGTGTAAATCACTAAAATATTAACCAAATGAAAAAAAGCAACAAAAGCACTTTTATGCTTTCATTGCTTTTTTCACGTTCTTGATTTATCAATGACTACTGCATGTTTTCATCGTTTAAGAATGTGTCTAAAACATCTTCAACCATTTGCCATTCTTCGTCATCATCAATTTCAGTTAAATCAAGGTCGCCTTCCTCTGAGGCTTCCTGTTGTGGATCAAAAGAAAATGCCATAACATCAACTTGTTCTTCTGGTTCAGATTCAGCTGGGACCAATAAGATATATGATTTGCCATAATCTTCAGATTCAAAAGTGAACAAGATCTCATATTGAACCTCATTCCCACTATCATCAACTAATGTAATCAAATTTTCAGCATCATTTTGTTCTTTACTCATCACAAGCGCTCCATTTCTTAGAGTTTTTCTACTAATTTACCGTGTCGATCCAAGTAATTCTGCAAAATTAAACTGGCAGCTAACTTATCGATCACTTTTTTACGTTTTTTCCGTGAAGTATCAGCTTGTTCGACCAGCATCCGCTCTGCTTCAACTGTGGTCAAGCGTTCATCTTGATAATCAACGGGTAAGTCAAACATGTCGATCAACCGTTGACCATAGGCTTGACTAGCGACGACCCGCGGTCCAAGCGTGTTGTTCATATTCTTCGGTAAGCCAACCACAAAGGCTGTCACCTCGTATTGTTCAACTAACTGTGCTACTCGTTCCAAGCCAAACTGCTCTTCATCTTCGTTGATCCTAATGATCTCAACGCCTTGCGCAGTCCAACCTAGTTGATCACTAACAGCAATGCCAACTGTTCTCGAGCCGACATCTAAACCCATAATTCGTGCCACTAATGTTGCTCCTCCTTGTTTAAATATGAACGGACCAATTCCTCAACGATCTCATCACGTTCATGTTTACGTATCAAATTTCGCGCATCATTTAAGCGTGGAATATAGGCAGGATCTCCTGACAACAAATACCCTACGATCTGATTGATCGGATTATAACCCTTTTCTTCCAATGAACGATAAACCGTTTCTAACGTGTCATGGACATCTTTTTGACTATTGTCATCAAAATTAAAGTATCTAGTCTTATCCAACGAACTCATTTTCCTGCACCTCCGCGTTTACAGTTACTCCTAGTCTAATTCTACTAGAACATTGTAGTTGTAACAATCAAATGGTTCACTTGTAACCAAGTCGTAATCATTTAGAGATAGAATTGAAATTTTCCTAACTAATTAAGCTTGGTCTGCCACCCATTGTAGGCCTTGCTTCAAAGCTGCTGGAATCCCATCTGCTTTCTTACCGCCGGCTTGAGCCATATCAGGACGACCACCGCCACCGCCGCCAACTAATGGTGCGATGTTTTTGATCAAGTCTCCTGCTTTCAATCCGGCCTTAACACTTGAGTCTGCAACGGCAACTAACAAGTTAACTTTGCCGTCTTCAGTTTGAGTGGCTAAGATCAAGACATCAGAAACTGCCTTAGACTTCCACTGGTCAGCCAACTGACGCAACTGATTCATACCGGAAACTTTAACTTCTTCTGCGATCACTGTTCGTGAACCTGCAGTCTGCAGATTGCCCCAAATATTAGCGGCTTGCTGACTAGCAAGTTTATCTTCTAAGCTTTGCAACTTGTTTTCTAATTGTTTAACATTGTCCAACAAGCTGGCCACTTTGTCCGGAACATTTTTGGCCTTTGGAATCTTCAATTCTGTCGCAGTGGTTTGCAAAAGTTGATTTTGATCTTCCAAGTATTCAAAGGCTTCACGTGCAGTCACTGCTTCGATCCGACGAGTACCTGCCCCGATCCCTGATTCAGAAATAATTTTGAATAAGCCAATTTCACTAGTATTATCAACGTGGTTACCACCACAGAATTCACGAGAGTAATCCCCAGCGGAAACAACGCGGACAACATCACCGTATTTTTCTGAGAATAAGGCGATCGCACCCATCTTTTTGGCAGAATCAATATCTGTCACAGTTGTGTTGACCGCAATATTAGCCCAGATCTTTTCATTCACAATTTGTTCAACTTGTGTTAATTGTTCAGGGGTAACATTCCCCATGTTGGTAAAGTCAAATCGCAAGTAAGTTGGTTCAACCAACGAACCAGCCTGATGAGCATGACTGCCCAAGACGTCGCGTAAGGCTTGATCCAACAAATGCGTAGCAGTATGGTTCTTTTTCACCTTATTATGGCGTTTAATATTAACTTCCAATTGATATTCTTGGCCACTGACCATCGCAGCTTGAACCTCAACCGTGTGCATGTTTTGCCCGTTTGGCGCATGTTGGACATCGGTGACTTCTGCAACTACGTTTCCAGCCTGATCCTTAATCACACCGGTATCAGCAACCTGTCCACCCATTTCTGCATAAAATGGTGTTTGAGAGAAGATCATCCGTGCGCGGCCGCTAGGAATTTTGTTGATAATTTGGTCTTTGACAATAATATCTTTCAAAACGCCTGTTGTGCTTAATGTTTCATAACCGACATATTCACTTGGCGTCTTAATATCAGTTAATAAAGCATCTTGAACACCCATTGATTTAGCATCCGAACGTGCAGCACGTGCGCGATCCTTTTGTGCTTGCATTTCTTTTTCAAAACCGGCTTGGTCAACTTTCAAGTTGCTGTCAGCGGCATATTCTTGGGTCAATTCTAACGGGAAACCATAGGTATCATATAACTTGAAGACTGGTTTTCCTGGCAAAGTATCTTTACCTTGAGCCTTAGTTTCTTGGACCAAGTTATCCATGAGTTCCATTCCGTCTTTCAACGTTACATTGAAGCGGTCTTCTTCATCCCGGACAACTTTAGCGATGTAATCAGCTTGTTCCAAAACTTCTGGATAAGCTGCTTCCATAATTTGGCCAACAACTGGCACTAATTTGTATAAGAAAGCATCTTCGATCCCTAACTTGCGTCCGTGCATGACTGCCCGTCTGATCAAACGACGAATAACATAACCACGGCCATCGTTAGTTGGCAAGGCACCGTCACCGATCGCAAAAGTAATTGCCCGAATATGGTCAGCAATCACCTTAAAGGAGACATCACTAACTGGGTCTTGTCCATATTGTTTGCCATCAGAAAATTCAGCTGTTTTAGCGATCAATGGTAAGAACAGATCGGTTTCAAAGTTAGTTTTAGCGTGTTGGAAAACTGAGACAACACGTTCTAAGCCCATCCCCGTATCAATGTTTTTATGCGGCAATGGTTCATAGGTATTATCTGGTTTATGGTTAAATTCAGAAAAGACAATATTCCAAATTTCCAAGTAACGTTCATTTTCGCCGCCAGGATAGCTTTCAGGATCATCTTCTGGCAAGTTGTTCATGGCTGCGCCACGATCATAGAAGATTTCTGAATCGGGACCTGAAGGACCTTGGCCAATATCCCAGAAGTTATCTTCAGCTTCATAGATGTGGTCTTCTTTAACCCCAACTTGTTGCCAAATCTTCTTGGCATCTTGGTCTTTAGGATAAACCGTAATGAACAGCTTTTCTGGGTCTAAAGCATACCAGTCTGGGCTTGTCAACAGTTCCCAGGCCCAAGCGATTGCTTCTTCCTTAAAGTAGTCGCCGACAGAAAAGTTCCCCAGCATTTCAAATAACGTATGGTGGCGGGCAGTATGACCAACATTTTCAATATCATTAGTTCGAATTGATTTTTGTGAACTGGTCAAACGGCGGTTCTTAGGGACCACTGAGCCATCAAAATATTTTTTCATGGTTGCTACACCTGAGTTGATCCATAATAAAGTTGGGTCATCTTGTGGAACTAAAGGAGCACTTTTTAACACATCATGGCCCTTGCTCTTAAAGAAATCTAAGTACATTTGGCGAATCTGTGCGCTAGATAATTTTTTCATTAAAAATTTTCCTTTCTGATTTTCCTGGACCTTGCTTGCCAGAAGTGCACAATACTATTCACTCACTAACAGGCCAGTTCATGGTTAAGTTTAGCCATCACGATCTTCAGTCTATTTGAGGCTCTTTTGAACAAAAAACACCGTTGCGAGCAGGGACGCTTCTGCGCGGTACCACCCTGCTTGCAACGATGTTAGTCGTTAACCTCTTAGTGCTGTTATCAGCGATAATTTAAATTTAAGATGATGGGTAGCACTAAAACAATTCTGTGGGCCTTTTCAGCATCCAGACCCTCTCTGCATCAGTCATTTGTTCTAACATATCCCAAAATTATTTACAATTAAAAAGTATAGTGATTTTTAGCGCAAAAGTCAATGCTTAACGCTGTGGCTCTGCTATTTTTTCTAGTTAACCAACTATCTCTTCTTGCTTCTGCGTTCAGCACGCATTTCGATCCGACGTTTAGCCATTTGATCTTTATGGATCGCCTTTTTAATCCGCTTCTTATACCCAGGCTTATGCTTAGTCTTTTCCTTTTTCGCCATTCCACGTAATGATGGGTCCATCGTATTATGCCGTTTCTTGCGTTTTACCCGACGTTTACGGTCATAGGAATCCACAATTTCACCATTCTTAATCGCTTTTGGCTGGAAAGCGATCCCCATTTCTTCTAGTTCAGCAACTTTTTGGTCATCATCTGGCCCATACAAGGTAATTGCTGTTCCAGACATGTTGTTTCGCCCAGTCCGGCCGACACGGTGTACGAAAAATTCTAAGTCAGTTGGCAAGTCATCATTGATCACATGTGAAACGCCTTCAATATCAATTCCACGTGCGGCTAAGTCAGTCGCAACTACGAATTGATAATCCAAGTTATGGATCTTTTTCATGACCCGTTTACGTTCACGGGGCTGTAAACCACCATGGATCTTAGCGACATCCAAGCCGCATTTCCGTAAATAGTCAGTTAATTCATCCACTCGTTCTTTAGTGTTGGCAAAAATCAAGACCAAGTATGGCTCACCCATCGTGATCAATTGATAAATCAACTGATTACGGTCCCGACCCTTAGTTGAGATCAACCAGTTATCAATAGTAGGACTGATCACAGTCTGATTTTCAACCACTTCAATGACTGGATTACTCATATACTTCCGCAAAAATGGTTCTAATTTTACTGGGATCGTCGCTGAAAAGACCATCATTTGCAAATCTTCTGGCAAAGCGGACGCAATTGCATCTGTTTCCTTCAAAAAGCCCATGTCCAAGGTCATATCTGCTTCATCAACGACAAAATACTTGGTCAAATGAATATCCAAGTCATGACTATTGATCAAATCTAAGACCCGACCGGGAGTCCCAATCACAATTTGGGGCTGTTTCTTCTCTAGTCGTGTCATTTGACGTTTCTTATCGGTCCCGCCCACATAGTTGACCACTGTGATCTCTTCATCAGCTTCAGCTGCAATTTGTTTAGCAGCATCATAGATCTGGTAAGCTAATTCCCGACTTGGGGTGGTGATCACTGCTTGAACTTCATGTGCCTGAAGGTCTAGTTCATTAAAAATTGGCAACAAGAAGGCATGAGTTTTTCCGCTTCCTGTTTGTGCCTGACCAACAACACTCTTACCGTGCAAGATTGGCGGTAACAGACGTTGTTGCACCTCTGTGGGTGCAGTAAAGTTCAATTTTTCTAAAGCCCGGTTAATAAAGGGCTTAAAGTTGTAATCAGTAAATTTATTCGGCATTTTCTTCTCCTATATCAGTGGCTGCCAGCTGATCTAACTTCTCGACAAAGGCCGGGATCCCCGCTTCGTCTTTCATCACAGCTCCACTAGCTAGCGGGTGACCGCCGCCGTGGTATTCTTTGGCGAGTTCATTGATGACCGCCTTTTTCGAACGAATGCGTAAGCGGAATGACCCATCTTTTTGTTGGACAAAAATTGTCCAGCATTTAACTGTTGAAACTTTTCCTAGTAAAGGTACGATTCCAGCGGTTCCGGCATCACCCAACTCAAACTTGTCCAGAGTTTCGCGGGTCAATACAATATATGCTGCATTATGTTCAGTCAGCTGCATGTTTTCCCACACATAGGCTGACAAACGAGCAACAGCTGGTTCAATGTTATCTAACTTACGGTTAACAGCCGCGGCATCAAAACCAGTCGCGATCAAATCAGCCGCTACCCGTAAGGTATGTGGTGTCGTTGCATCATACATAAATCGACCGGTATCTCCCACGATCCCAGCATAGAGCATTCGTGCCGACGTCTGTGATAATTTCAACCGCCCATTTGAAGCATTCACCAAGTCTACAATGAGTTCTGAAGTACTGGACGCTTCTGGGATAACCCAAGTTAAATCACCAAAATTATCATCATTCGGATGGTGGTCAATTTTTATCATGAACTTGCCAGTCGTATAACGCTGGTCTTCCACCCGCGGAGTATTGGCAGTATCCACGACGATCACCAACGCTTCTTTAAATTCTTCATCAGCTACTTCCTGTTCTTCGGCGATCCAGGCCAAGCCCTTGGCGTGAGCTCCGACCTGATAAACCGTTTTTTCCGGATAGCTTTCCCGAATAATAGTGGCTAAACCACACTGTGAACCGATTGCATCAGGATCTGGTCGTTGGTGGCGGTGAATGATGATTGTTTGATATTTTTCAATTTGATCAACAATTTGTTCTTGTATCGTCATAAAAAACTCCTTCATTTTTTC
The DNA here is from genome assembly GCF_022836475.1 of Ligilactobacillus pabuli. Classification (GTDB taxonomy): domain Bacteria; phylum Bacillota; class Bacilli; order Lactobacillales; family Lactobacillaceae; genus Ligilactobacillus; species Ligilactobacillus pabuli. The sequence goes on from NZ_BQXH01000014.1 coordinate 32,979, forward strand.
TATATTTTCGAATTTCTTCTAACTTAGAGCCCTAATGACTGACTCTACTTTTAGCTAACACTTCACTATACATTTTTTAGCGTCTACTTTCAAAGTTTTCAGAGGTTTTTCTGAAAATTTTAATTTCGCCTTCAAACTTACCCTAAACGATCACTGTCATTGCCCCATAAAGGTAAGACTACATTTTCGTAATCTACGGGATCTAAGTTGGTCAATGTTAGTCCCATTAACCGAATATCATACTGTTCATCCGGCTGGATCTCTTCTAATAACTGTTGCCCGTAAAATTCATAAGTTTCAGCCTGATTAGGTAAATAGTCGGTTAAGGTCAGCCGTTTTGTCGTGGTCTCAAAGGCAGAATTTCTGACTTTAAGCACCAGGGTCTTCCCGTGTTTTTGCTGCTTGGTTAGGTCTTTGACCAAACGTTGGGCACTACGATGTAAGAAGTCGCTGACATCTTCTGGCGCGGTCAACGGCTGATCAAAGGTCCGCTCGTTCCCAATCGATTTCCGGCTGCGTTGCCACTCAACTGGTCGCTCATCAATGCCGCGAACTCGCTGGTATAAAATGTAGCCCATTTTGCCAAAATGCGCAATTAACTCCGCCGACGAAAGTTGATAGAGGTCATAGCCCGTAAAGATTCCCAGCTCATGCATTTTGGGGACTGTTTTTTGCCCCACTCCACGAAACTTTTCAATCGCTAACGGAAACAAAAAATCGCTGACTTCTTCTGCCCGAACGACAGTCACCCCCACCGGTTTACTGAAATCAGAGGCCAACTTCGCTAAGAATTTATTATACGAGACCCCCGCTGAACAAGTTAAGTGTAATTTGGCATAGATTTCTTGTTGGATGCTGCGAGCGACTTGGATCGCAGAAACTAACTGCTTTTTATTGTTCGTCACGTCCAAATAGGCTTCATCAAAAGCAATTGGTTCAATATAGTCAGTATATTCATGTAAAATTTCATGCATTTGCTGAGAAACCTGCCGATATTTCTGAAAATCTGGCGTTTTGAAATAGGCCTGGGGACATAATTTAAGTGCCTCCTGACTGCTCATTGCCGAATGAACTCCAAAAGAACGAGCAACATAATTAGCCGTAGCCACGACTCCATGTCCGCCCGTTTGCCGCGGATCACGTGCAATTACCAGTGGGCGACTAACCAGTTGCGGGTCGTCACGCATCTCGATCGACGCATAAAAAGCATCCATATCAATATGAATTATTTTACGTTCCATCATCCAAGTCACCCCCTGCCCACATTTGCAAAAACAGTCTAAAAATAGCAGTAACAACTGCTTGTCACTGCTATTTTAGCATGTTATTCACTTTAAGCCAGCTAACAGCTAGTCTTCATCTGGACTGAGGTACCAGTTATTACCATCTTCAGCCAATAGATCCTTGGAAGCTTGCGGCCCCATTGACCCGCATTCATAATTAGGGAAGGCGTCTGCAGCCAATGTTTCATTGTCCCAAGCATTTCGCACTGAATCCACGAAACGCCATGAATAATAAACTTCATCCCAGTGTGAGAAGCTGGAAGAATCGCCCTTCAAGACATCATAGAGTAGTTTTTCATACCCGACTGGCATCTTAGATTGCGTCTTTGCACCATGTTCATGGTGCAGCTTCATAGTTTCGATACTATATTCTTCATAATCAACTTTTTTACCGTTTAACCGCAGTTCCATTCCAGGATTTGGTTCAACTTTAAAGGATAAGATATTCCGGTTCAACTGTCCATCGCCAAAAATGTTATATGGCGCATTTTTGAAAACAACATCGATCCGGGTTTCTTTTTTCGTCAAACGTTTCCCCGTCCGCAGATAAATTGGCACATTTGCCATGTTCATATTATCAACGAAGATCCGGCCAGCCACAAAAGTTTCCGTCGTAGATTCTGGGTCAACTTGATTTTCATCACGATAAGCAACTTGCCCATTACCTGGACCATACTGACCGCGGACAAAGTTGTGCTTAACACCCGCTGCATCATACACCCGCAAGGCTTTTAAGGCAGAAATCTTTTCTTTACGAATATCTTCGTCAGTATACGTCATTGGTGCATTCATCGTTAACAAAGCGACAGTTTGTAAGATATGATTTTGGACCATATCCCGTAAAGCACCAGCATCCTCGTAGTAACCGGCCCGTTCTTCAACGCCTAAGGCCTCACTTAAAGTGATCTGGATATTATCGATATAGCGGTAATTCCATAAGGCATTAAAGAGGTTATTGCTAAATCGTAAGGCTGGAATACTTTGGATCATTTCTTTACCTAGATAGTGATCGATCCGATAGACGTCTTTTTCTGGGAAATACTGGTTGATTTCTTCATTTAATTCACAGGCACTCTGCAAGTCATGACCAAAAGGTTTTTCGATCACAACGCGGTTATAACCGTTGTCTGTGACCAAGCCCTGCGTCTTGACATGCTGACAAATGATTGAGAAAAATTGCGGTGACATTGCCAAATAAAAGACCCGGTTACCTTCTAAGGTATATTTTTGATCGAGTTCATCTGCGAGTTTGCGCAATGTTTCGTAATGTTGAGTGTCATTGACATTATGTGATTGATAATAGAAATGGCTGGAAAATTCATTGGCTTGCTTAGCCGTAACTTCCATTCCAGAAATGGAGTTCCGCACGATTTCTTGGTAACGTTCATTGTTCCATGGTCGCCGAGCTGTACCAATTACGGCAAAGTGGTCCTTGAGAAAACCCTGCTTATATAAGTTGAACAAAGATGGATACAATTTACGTTGTGCCAAGTCTCCGGTCCCACCGAAGATAATAAACAACGCCTTTTGTTCGTTTGTCATTTTTTTGCGCACCGCTTTCTTTATTTTTTACTTATCCATTATAGCATTCTTTATTTTGTTCCGACTAGTCAGAAGTTTAGTCAAAAGCTGACTAAACTAGGTTTTAAAAAATGCAATCGCTACCTTTATTATAACAAAGGGCTCTAGAGAACTCTGCCACTTTATTAAATTTTTTTATTTTTATCTTTGCTTTCTGACTAATTTAGCAAAAATTTGGCACAAAATCACAAAAAAACGCGACTATAATAGAAAAAGCCATGATTTAGTCTGATCAACTAAACCACAGCTCTAATTAAAATGTTTAAATCAAATGAACACCTTTATCAACGTAAATCGTGTCACCAACGACACCAGTTGCCAGGTCACTCATTAAGAAGGCACAAGCCCCACCAATTTCTTTAGTTGTGACTGAGTTACCATCGACTGTCCGACTTTGTGATTCAGCTAAGAGGCTGGAGTGATCCTTCACACCAGTAACCGCTAAAGTCTTAACCGCACCAGCAGAGATGGCGTTAACACGAACACCATATTGACCCATATCACGAGCCAAGTAGCGCACGTTAGCTTCCAACGCAGCCTTAGCAACACCCATCACATTATAATTAGGGATTGCTCTTTCAGAACCAAAGTATGTCAATGTCACAATACTTGCTGGGTCATTTAAAATTTCTTGGCCATAGCGTGCAACAGCTAATAAGGAGTATGAAGAGATATTTTGTGCCATCGCATATCCATCACGACTAGTATTTTGAATATCTCCATCAAGTTCTGCTTTATTCGCAAATGCGATGGCATGAACGATACCGTCCAATTTGCCAAAACGTTCCTTAATTTCGCCAAAAGCTTTTTCCATACTTTCGTCTGTGGCAACGTCACATTCGATCAGATTATCTTCGTTGTCGACCAACTTCATGACACTCTTTTTCATGCGTTCATTTTGATAAGTATAAATCACAGTTGCACCTTGTTCTTCCAAAGCTGAAGCACAGCCCCACGCGATCGAGCGCTTGTTAGCCACACCCATTACCAAAATTTTCTTGCCTTCTAATAAGTTTCCCATTATAAATTCGCTCCCTTGATATTTACATTAATTTTATTTAGTTAATTAACCCTTAAAATTTTCTAAAACGTGCATGTCTTTGTGCCAATAACTCTTCTGCCGGCAACTGTGTCAGTTTCTCGAGTTCTGGTTGAATGACCTGTGCGAGATTACGGCAAAAACGCTTGTGCGCACTAGGCTCCGGAATAATACCCTCAATGACATTAGCTTTTAATAATGCCTCTGGAGTTAATTGCATTACTTCGGCCGCTTCGGCTGCTTTACTAGCATCTTTCCACAAAATCGACGCAAATCCTTCTGGTGATAGGACAGAATACATACTGTTTTCTGTCATCCAAACTTGATCACCACAAGCTAACGCCAAGGCTCCACCGCTACCGCCCTCACCATAAATGATGGTCAATATTGGGACACGTACACCTGCAATTTCCAACAGATTCCGCGCGATTGCTTCACCCTGTCCCTGCTCTTCGGCACTAGCTGCTGGATAAGCTCCGGCAGTATTAACGAAGGCTAAGACTGGCCGGTTAAACTTTTCCGCTTGTTTGATCAAGCGCAAAGACTTCCGATAAGCGGCTGGTGCTGGACTACCAAAATGTTTGGCGATCCGGTCTTTAGCAGACAACCCCTTATCGATCACTAAAACTGTGACTGCCTGTCCCGCAAAATGGGCTAAACCGCCAATAATTGACGGGTCGTCATCATTTAAACGATCACCGTGCATTTCCATAAAATCAGGAAATAGTTCGCTGATCAATTCAGTTCCAGTAATTTTTTGACTATCTCTGGCGGCAGCGACGATTTCGCCGGCCGTCCGCTGTTTTTTTCCAAACAAACTTACGATGACAATTCGCCCGCCTTTCCTTGGTTCATTTCTAACAACCATTCGATCGTCGCTTTTTCATCAGGTCGTTTCACAATTGCATCAATAAATCCATGTTGCAAAATATTATCTGCATCCTGCAAATTTTCTGGAATTTTTTGATGCATCGTTTGTTCAATCACACGTTTGCCAGCAAAGCCGATCAAAGCATGCGGTTCGGATAAAATAATATCACCCTGCATCGCAAAACTAGCAGTAACTCCACCAGTTGTTGGGTCAGTGATCACCGATAAGTAAAATAAACCGGCCTGAGAATGAGCTTTGACGGCCGAAGAGACCTTGGACATTTGCATTAAGGAAAAAATTCCTTCTTGCATCCGCGCTCCGCCAGAGGCAGTAAATAACACCACCGCTTGCTGGTGCTCAGTCGCATATTCAAATAACCGGGTCACTTTTTCACCAGTCACTGTCCCCATTGAACCCATAATGAAATTTGGATCCATGATCCCCAAACAAAATTCCTGCGAACCAATTTTAGCAACTCCGGTCAAAATGGAATCATTCAAATCGGTCTTGCGTTTCGCCGCAGCAATCTTTTTACCATAATCTGGAAAGTCTAAGGGATCAGCTGTTTCGATGTCCTGATCCATCTCAGTAAAACTATCAGTCAGCCATTCAACTCGGTCCCGACTAGCGATTCGAAAACCATAATCGCAATTGGGGCAGGTGAAATAGCGGCCCAGGTCTTTATGATAAACAGACTGCTGGCATTTAGGACAAGCCAGCCACACACCGCTGGGTAAATTTTGCTGGGCTTGCTTATTTGCTTTAATATGTTTTTGTCCCAGCGTTTTTAACTCATCAAACAGCTGCATTATTTTCCCTTCTCTTCCATTCTGGTAAGAAGACTCGTTCAACGTAATCGGTGGTCATTGTCCCTTGCTTAAATTCTGGGTCTTCTAAAAGTGCCAGATAAAATTTTTGGTTCGTCGTAATTCCTGAAATCACCATTTCATTTAACAGACGCTTAACTTTTTCAATTGCTTCAAGCCGATCATGGCCCTGACCGATCAATTTGGCGATCATTGAATCATAGTACGGTGAAATACTACATCCAGCGTATAAAGCCGTGTCCATCCGCATCCCCAGATTACCGACTGGAACATACAGATATTTAACCTCACCGGTCGACGGAAAGAAATCCTTGCTAGGATCTTCCGCATTGATCCGGCATTCGATCGCGGCACCATTCAAATGGATCTGCGACTGGTTGAAAGGCAACGGTTCACCCGCTGCAACTTTAACTTGTGCCTTGACTAAGTCAATACTTGTCACCATTTCTGTGACAGTATGTTCCACCTGAATTCTGGTGTTCATTTCCATGAAGTAAAAGTTGTGTTGCTGGTCCATTAAAAATTCAATCGTTCCAGTATTCAAATACTCAATCGAATTAGCGGCCCGTAATGCGATCTCACCCAGCTCTTGTCGTTGTTGGGCAGTAATTAACGAGCACGGACTTTCTTCGATCATCTTTTGCTTACCGCGTTGAACGGAACAGTCCCGTTCTGGGAAGTAAACCGAATTTCCTTGCTGGTCGCGGAAAATCTGCACTTCAATGTGCTTAACATTTTCCATGATTTTTTCGAGGTACATCCGGCCATCGCCAAAAGCACTCTGGGCTTCATGACTAGCTTCTTCAAATGCCGCCGCCAAGCTTTGCTCATCTTCAACGCGCCGAATCCCTTTTCCACCGCCGCCAGCTGCTGCCTTTAGTAAAACAGGAAAGCCGACCTTTTGTGCAACTTGCTTGGCTTCGTCTGCATCCTTTAAGAAACCTTCACTCCCTGGGATCACTGGCACGCCGCTATTTTGCATTTGCACTCTAGCATTGGCCTTGTTTCCCATTAAATCAATGGTTTCTGACCGTGGCCCAATAAAAGTGATCCCACAATCTTCACACATTTCCACGAAACGACTGTTTTCCGACAAAAAGCCAAAACCTGGGTGGATTGCTTGCGCCCCTGTCCCCACGGCAGCTGCCAGAATATTTTTCATATTTAAATAAGAATCTTGCGGTCGTGCTGTTCCCACGCAAACCGCTTCGTCTGCCAATTGCACATGCAGACTCTCGCGATCAGCCGTGGAATAAATAGCCACTGATTTAATTCCGAGTTCTTTTAAAGAACGAATAATTCGGACCGCAATTTCACCACGATTTGCTACTAAGACTTTCGAGAACATTCTAATCGCTAATCCCCAATCATAAATGTGATTTCAGCCGTGCAGGCCTTCTTACCATCAACTGTTGCAACGGCCTTTCCTAAACCTACGCTGCCCCGAATTTTTTCGAGCACAACTTCAATGATCATTTGGTCACCAGGCCGCACAACTTTTCTGAATTTAGCGGATTTAATTCCGCCAAAGTAGGCAGTTTTACCTTTAAATTCATCTAAACTTAACAAGGCAACTGCACCTGTTTGAGCCATTGCTTCTACGATCAAAACCCCTGGCATGACAGGATTTCCCGGAAAATGTCCCTGGAAAACTTCTTCGTGCGCAGTCACATTTCGCAAGGAAACTGCCCGTTTACCTGGTTCTAATTCTTCGATGCGGTCGATCAACAACATCGGATAACGGTGCGGGATAATTTCTTGAATCTGGGTCGAATCTAAAACAGTCATCTTTATGCCTCCTGTACACGCAGTAATGGTTGATCAAATTCAACTAGTTCTTCATTTTCAACTAGTACTTCACTGATCGTCCCACTGACTTCACTCTTGATTTCTGTCATCATTTTCATTGCTTCAATAATGCAAATGACGTCGCCTTTTTTAACCTTCTGTCCGACAGCAACATAGGCTGGCTTTTGCGGTTCTGGTTTCAAATAAACCGTTCCGACCATTGGCGCCTTAATGACAGTACCTTCTTCAACTTCAACCGGTTTTGTTTCAACTGGCTGTTTTTCTGCAACATTTGTCGGCACAGCAGCTGCAGCAGTTGGAGTTGGTATCTGAGCTTCTGCTTGAAAAGAATTCTCGTTTTTACTGAGATGAATGTGAAATCCTTCCGTCGTAATTTCCATTTCTCTGGTGTTAGAAGAATTAAATTCATCCATTAATTTTTTGATTTCATTAAATTCCAACTATTCTTCACTCCATTTTTTAAATGTCAACACGGCATTATGTCCCCCAAAGCCAAATGAATTGCTAATTGCATATTCAAGGTCAGCTTGTGGTTCATGTGCCTTTGTTACGACATTGACAGTACATTCAGGATCTTGGTTAGTTAAGCCAATGTTAGGAGGCAAAGTTCCTGCCCGTAAAGCAGCAATAGTTGCTACGGCTTCGATGGCTCCTGCAGCTCCCAACAAATGACCAGTCATTGATTTGGTTGAACTAACTGGTACTTGACTATCTGGTCCAAAAACACGGTTGATTGCATGTGCTTCACTGGAATCGTTACTCTGTGTCGCAGTTCCGTGGGCATTAATATAACCAACTTGAGCCGGTGTGATTCCCGCCTCAGCAATTGCCTGTGACATTGCCCGACTAGCACCTTCACCAGAAGGGTTCGGTGAAGTCATATGGTAAGCATCTGAAGTTGTACCATAACCGACGATTTCGCCTAAAATTTCTGCTCCCCGTGCCTGTGCGTGTTCTAAGCTTTCTAAAATCAAAGTAGCTCCGCCTTCACCCATTACAAAACCTGAACGGTTCACGTCAAATGGGATAGAAGCTTTTTCTTTGTCTTCTTCAGTTGTTAATGCTGTTAAAGCCGCAAAACCGGCAATACCAATTTCATTGACCGAAGCCTCTGAGCCGCCAGTGATCATGACCTGAGCCCGACCTGCCTTAATATGATGGTATGCTTCACCGATTGCATTTGTTCCTGAAGAACAAGCCGTCACGATCGAAGTTGAAATGTTTTTGGCATTTAAACGAATAGAAATATTTCCGGCCGCCATATTGACGATCGAAGTTGGCACAAACATTGGTGAAACCCTTTGTGGTCCTTTGTCATGCATCTTAATAACTTGTTCTTGAATGGTAGTCAATCCACCGATCCCAGAACCATAGATCACACCTAGTTCATATGGATCAGTATTTTCTTCAGTAATTCCAGCCTGTTCCGCAGCTTCTAGCGCACTGTGAACTGCATACTGTGAAAAGAGGTCCATGCGACGACCAGATTTTTTACCGATTCGTTCTTTAACATCGAAATCTTTAACTTCACCCGCAACATGTACACCTGTTTCAGTGGCATCAAACTTAGTGATTTCATCGATTCCTAACTTACCTGCCAGAACGTTTTCGCTAAATGTTTTAGCGTCATTTCCAATTGGAGTCACAGCTCCCATTCCAGTAATTACTACTCGAGTCATGCTTCACGCTCCCTTTAACTGAACTCTTGTAAACTTGAGTCCGTTTCATTCCGCTCTGTTTTCTTAGTCGAGCTGCTTCACCCAGAAGGTTGTGCTTAACCTACTTCCAGGCACAATGCCAAAACCGCATTCTGCCTGGAAGCCTGTTAATGCTCACCTTCTAAGCGGGTGTCTCCGCTCTGTTTTCTTAGTCGAGCTGCTTGAAACAGAAAGCTCCGCTTATCCAAGACTAACCTTTTATGCCTAAACCGCATTAAAGGCTGGACTCCGATAATGCTCACTTTCTCCCGTTTCATTCCGCTCTGTTTTCTTAAACTGAAGGCCACCTCTGACCGCACCGCTCATCGCAGGTTGGCAGTAATGGCCTTCTCTTTTCTTTAAATACTCATTCCACCATCGATACTGAGGACCTGCCCCGTAATATAGTCATTTTGTGCCAAAAAGACAGCAGTTTGTGCTACTTCTTGTGCTTGACCAAAGCGTTTTAGTGGAATCTCTGTCAAAATCTGTTCTTTAACCTTGTCACTTAAAACGTCCGTCATGTCACTACTGATCATGCCAGGTGCGATCGCATTGCAACGGATGCCGCGTAATGCTCCTTCTTTAGCGACGGTCTTGGTTAAGCCAATAACCCCCGCCTTGCTAGCAGCATAGTTTGCTTGACCAACATTACCATGCAAACCAACAACACTCGCCATGTTGATAATGACACCAGAGCGTTTCTTATTCATTTTACGTAAGAAAGCCCGAGTCATTGCATATGTCCCGACTAAATTAACATCAATGACTGAACGGAAATCTGCTTCATTCATACCGATCAGCAACTTGTCATTCGTGATCCCCGCATTGTTGACCAACACATCGATTTGAGGAAAGGCAGCATAGGCTTCTTTAACCATTCGTGCTACATCATCTGCCTGTGAAATATCGCCTAGAACCGTGACACATGAAACTCCTTCGGCTTCAATTTTCGCCACTAATTCTGGAGCAACTTCTTTTCTGGCATTTAAGATCACGTTACATTTGGCTTGAGCAAAAGCTAGTGCCACTTGTTCGCCAATTCCTCTTGATGAACCAGAAATGAAAGCTGTTTTACCTTGTAGATCCATTTAATTACCTCGCATTTCTGCTAAAAAGACTTGATAAGAATCATAATCTTCCACGTGGTGGCGTTTGATTTTACGGTCAATTTGTTTAACAAACTGAGTTAATGTTCCGCCTGGTCCTAACTCAAGCGTCATTTCAACGCCCTCGTTTTTCACTAAGTAAGACACACAGTCTGCAAAATGAGTTGGCGAGACAATTTGTTGGACCAACGTTTCAGCAATTCGTTCTTTCTCAAATGGTTTTCCGGTCGTGTTGCTAATGACTGGAATTTGTGGTTCACTAACCGTCAGCTTCGTCAAAATTGGCGCCATCTTCTCGCTGGCTGTTTGAAAGAGCTGCGTATGAAAGGCACCTGAAACTGGTAGTTCCACCACCCGTTTTGCAGCTCCTTGTTCAGTAATCTCAGCAATTGCTTGCTGAATTACTGCGGTCTGCCCGCCAAGTACGATTTGTTTAGGTGAATTGTAATTTGACACCGCAATGATCGCACCACTTGCAGCCAATTGAGTACAAATTGCTTCAACTGCTGCGACATCTGGCTTTAAGACTGCAGCCATAGCACTTGGTTCTTGCGAAGCATCAACTTGCATCAAGGATGCCCGTGCTTCTAACGCCTGCATGCCTTCTTCTTCGGTCATAGCACCTGCCGAGATCAGAGCTGCATATTCACCTAAAGATAAACCAATCAATCCTGCAACTGGTAAATCCGGCAAATCACGCTGAACCATCGCCTGCAGCCCTAAACTCACTGCAACAATGGCTGGCTGTTGAAACTTGGTCTGGTCTAATTCATGCTTTTCATTCGCCAGGACAGTTAGTAAGTCAAATGATGACAAATATGAATTCAAACGGTCCAATGTTTCATGAAAGAGGGCGTCTTTTTGATACAGATCAAGTCCCATTCCACTATACTGTGAACCCTGGCCACTAAATAGGATAGCTGTCTTTTCCATCCCAAGTCACCTCGTTTATTTAGCTTGAGCGTCGAGTTCTTTTTTCACGTAGTTGACAACATCTTGGATCGTACGTACGTCTTCACTTGCTTCAAGCTTCAAGTCTAATTCGTCTTCAAGTTCGTTCATGATTTCAAAAACATCTAAACTATCTGCATCCAAATCATCTTTAATATCAGCTGTTAAAGTTACATCAGAAGCTTCAACGTCCAATTCATCAACCACGATATCCTGTACTTTTTGCAAAATTTCTTGTTCTGTCATAATAATTTTCTCCTTTAATTTTCCTGTTTTTTTGTTAATTTCTTAATATTTAATAATTTGTGTTCCTACGGTCAACCCGCCGCCAAAACCGCTTAAGACAAGTAACTGTCCCCGCTTGATCTGCCCGTTTTTAACAAGCTCATCTAGCAAGATCGGCTCACTCGCTCCCGAAGTATTACCATATTTAGCAATATTCAGTGGAAATTTTTCCAGCGGCTGCTTCATTCGTTTCGCAATGGCCTTCACGATCCGGGCATTGGCTTGGTGTAAAACAAAATGATCAATTTGATCAACTGTTACACCAGCTTGTTGACAGGCAGCAATAATTGTTTCTGGGACTGCATGAGTCGCAAACTTATAAACCGCCTGACCATTCATCGTGAATGGATGGATGACCGTTGACGTTTGCGGGGGAAACTCTGTCAGTGGTTGTGTTTGCCCAGCAGTCAACTTCTCATGTTGATCGCCGTAGGTTTTTAACACACTCGCTAACAGATAGGAATCAGCTGAGTTATTTTCCAATAAAACTCCTGCCGCTCCATCACCAAACAAAACTGCCGTTCCTCGTTCAGTCCAATCAACGACCTTGGACAAGACTTCGCCGCCAATTAACATCGCCCGCATTCCTTGCCGACCTGTCATAAACTTACTGACAACATCCAAGCCATATACAAAACCCGAGCAGGCTGCCGAAACATCAAAGCTCACAGCGTTGACTGCCCCAATGTTTCCTTGTACGATAGCTGCCGTGGCAGGCGTAAACGAATCTGGCGACATTGTAGCAACAATGATCAGGTCCAAGGTCTCGACCGGCCAAGAACTTTGTTGCAAGAGTTGACTGGCAACCTTGGTACATAAGTCTGAAGTATTTTCTCCCAAACTAATGTGCCGTTCTTTAATGCCGGTCCTCGCTGTGATCCATTCGTCAGAGGTTTCCATTAACTGGCTTAAATCATCATTTGTCACCGTCTTAGGTGGAATATAACTGGCTGTTTCAACAATCTTTAATTTTTCCATCTAATTTCTTCCCCTCAATAATCAAGAATGATCTGCCATGAAGTCTTCCAAATTCCGTAAGGCCCGGTAGATCACTTGAACTTCTTCATCATTGAAGCCTTTCAAAAATTTCTTCACTAACTTTTCATGAAAAGCAGCATGAGCCCGATATTCGACTCTGCCCTTTCTAGTTAACCCTAACCGCACTATCCGACGATCATCGTCTGAACGGATCCGCTCGACATAACCTTTCTTGGCTAAGCGATTGATGGTCAAAGTTAAGGTGCCGGGTGTCAAATGTAATTCTTTAGCAACTTCGGAAGCTGTTTTGTGATCATACATAGAAATCGCATTGATTGCATGCATTTCTTGAATAGTAAGGTTGTTAAATTGGCTTTTGCGCAATTCATTTTCTTCGATCCGCAAGATGTTAGAATAAATCTGAACTAACGCCTCACTGATCTTTTGATAATTCTCACTCATCGCCTTACCGTCCTTTTTGTTTGCCATTCAAATAATTTGGTAATCAAAGTATATATGCCACTAACAGACTGGCCTAAACTTTTTCACCAGTTTCCTCCACAACAAACATCAATTCAGCTGAACAGGCAACCTGCCCATCGACTAATGCCGTTGTCTGGACAATTCCAAGGTTCGCTCGCTTTTTAATCATCTTGATTTCAAGCTTTAAAACATCGCCCGGCCGGACCATTTCACGAAACTTAGCGTCGCGGACAGCTCCCAAATACGCGGTTTTACCGAGAAATTCAGGTGATTTTAAAATTAAGATCGAAGCTGCCTGGGCTAAGGTTTCAATGATCAACGCTCCTGGCATAACAGGGTTTCCCGGAAAATGGCCTTTAAAAAAGGACTCATTGATCGTCACATTTTTAGTTGCTAAGATCCGCTCGCCAGGTTCTAATTCATCGACGTAATCGATATAACAAATTGGATAGCGATTCGGGATGAGATCCATGATCTCTTGTGCACCCATTATTTTCAAACTTGCCACCTCACTCAAAAAAGTATTTCGAACATCAAACTATTCGATGAAAAGTATATTATTACAGTCTCTAAACTGTGTCAAATAGTGATGGACAAATCATGTCTATTATTTTAGCCAAAAAAATTATTCCATAAATTTGGCAAAACATCGTGTATTCTTAGTATCCACGAAACTATTCAATCCCAAAATAGCTCGACTTTTTCGCCAATTTGTTTTTTAAAATTATTATAATATAGTATATAAAAATCTTATGGATAATTATCATCCATTTTGAATGCATGGAAAAAAAATTACTTTGACGTTCAAAATTCTAATTAAATTGTAATCTAAAACAGAGCTTTTGCATGAACTTTCGTGTTTTACTGCTGAATTTTAGTCCAAATTTTAGCCAAAAAAAGAGACCCTGGTTAGTTAACCACAGTCTCTTTGACGTCAATTCTTTATTTTTTTAGTGCAGATAAAAATCCAAGTGCACCTTCATAGTTAGGTTCATGTGTCATTTCAATGACAATTTCTTGGTACAAAATTGTACCAGCTGGGTCGATGATCCAAACACTACGGGTATCAGTAGGATTTTCAGGATCTGGAGTGTATAGCCCTGTTTTATGGCCGAAATCACCAGCATGATCGGACAAAAGTTCCATCTTTTGAACTCCTTCAGCTGCACACCAGTCTTTTTGTTCAGCAGTTGTGTTTGTTGAAATGGTGTAGAAATTAATTCCATCATACTTATCAACTTCTTGATTAAATTTCTTAGTTGAAATGCTGCAAACACTCGTGTTGATATTAGGAACAACACTAATTAATGTTGGTTTGCCCAATAGATCTGTCAATTGTACCTCTTGACCCTGAGCATTAGTTACTGTAAAGTTAGGCATCTTTTCCCCAACTTTTTGTGGTTCACCGACTGTTTGTAATGGTTCATCATGACGTGTAATTTGCATGTTTTCAATCTCCCTTTTTAGTTGAACTTCTCAAAGCAATTCCTCGTATTTCTCCAAACCCAGCCATCAATGTCAAAAACACATTACAGGTCAAGCCCGATAGCACACAGGAATTAACCGCTTTGTTCCACTCTGTCATTTAGTTAAGTGTCTTGCTTTAGTTTACCAAAAATTTAGTTGAAACTAAAGTCTGCACACTTGATTCAAATGAAAAAGACCCGTTGTCACGATCGGACAACGAGCCATTTTAACGATTGAGCGCTTATTTTTCTGAATCTTCAGCGTTGTCGTCTGCTTGATCTACAGAATCAACTGGTGTTTCTTCTGTGACTTCTTTAGCTGCTTGTGGCTGAGCGGCTGCAGCATGACCTTCAACCCGACCAATTGCTGAACGGTTAAAGACCAAGTAGACACCGTCACAGTCCAAAGTAACTGTCTTATCAGCATCATTCAAACTGTCGATCACACCGTGTAAACCACCAATGGTGATCACACTGTCGCCTTTTTTCAAGGCATCCATCATTTCTTTACGCTGGTTTTGTTGTTTCTTTTGTGGACGGATCATCATAAAATACATCAACCCAATAAAAACAACAAAAATCAGAATAGTAGAGAAACCTCCACCTGCGACACTACCTGCACCTAACATAAACATTTAACGTTCTCTCCAATCTTAATATACATTACTTACTTTAGCAGAAAATCAGCAAACTGACTAGCTCTTCAACATAAAAACTAGAAATTTTTAGGATTTTCGACATTTAAACCATATTGTTCAAAGAAAGCTTCCTTGAAGTCCAATAATTCGTCATCCATAATTGCTTGACGGACCTGCTTCATCAAGTCCAGCAAGAAATACAAATTATGGTAACTTGTCAACCGTAAGCCAAAGGTTTCGTCTGCCTTAAAGAGGTGCCGAATATAAGCTCGAGTATAGTTCCGGCAAGTATAGCATTGACAATTTTCATCTAATGGTCGGAAATCACGCGCATATTTTGCATTCTTAACGACTAAGCGTCCGTGTGATGTCATACAGGTCCCATTTCTAGCAATTCTGGTTGGTAAGACACAATCAAACATGTCGATCCCGCGAATAGCACCATCGATCAAAGCGTCGGGCGAACCAACACCCATCAAGTACCGCGGCTTGTTTTCAGGTAGTAACGGAGTCGTAAAGTCTAAGACGTGGTTCATTTCCGCCTTAGATTCCCCAACTGACAAACCACCGATCGAATAGCCGGCAAAGTCCAATGAAGTTAGGTCACGTGCACTTTGTTGGCGCAGTTCTTTGTGACCGCCCCCCTGAACGATTCCAAATAAACCTTGGGTGTTCGGATTGCGATGTGCCTTTAAGCCCCGCTCAGCCCAGCGTGAAGTTCTCTCGACTGATTTTTTGATGTAATCATAACTTTCAAAAAATGGTGGGCATTCATCAAAGCTCATCATGATATCTGCCCCAAGATTATTTTCAATATGAATGGCTTTTTCTGGTGACAAAAAGAGCTTCGAGCCGTTTAAATTGCTCCGGAACCGTACCCCTTCTTCAGAAATATCACGTAATTTCGCTAACGAAAAGACTTGAAAACCGCCAGAATCAGTTAAAATACTCCGGTCCCAGTTCATAAACTTGTGTAAACCGCCCGCTTCAGCTACTAAATCATCACCTGGGCGTTCCCACAAATGATAAGTATTCGATAAAATAATCTGGGCGTTCATTTCTTTTAATTCTTCAGGTGCCAACGATTTAACCGTGGCTTGTGTTCCCACTGGCATAAAAATTGGCGTTTGAAAAGTACCGTGTGGTGTAGTGACCTCGCCCAAACGAGCACCCGTGTGCTTTTCTTTCTTTATCAAACGGTATTTAATTGCCGCTTCACTCATTTAAATTTCCATCCTATCCAAGCACACGTCTGATCAAACAAGACCTGTGCTTTATTTTGACTTGAGTTAACGTCCAACAACTGCCTAGTGTTTAATAGATAAACATGCAGTCGCCAAAACTAAAGAAGCGATATTTTTCCTCCACCGCATGCTTATAAGCATTGAGAATGTTCTCACGGCCTGTAAAGGAAGCAACTAACATCACTAGAGTTGATTTTGGTAAATGGAAGTTAGTAATAAAGGCTTGGACCACTTTCCAGTCATAACCAGGTTTCAAGAAGATATCTGTCCAGCCGCTATCTGCCCGAATTTCACCATTAAACTTAGTCCCAATGGTTTCCAGCGTCCGGATCGAAGTTGTTCCTGTGGCCACGATCTTACCGCCATTTTGACGAACCTCATTCAATGTTTGGGCAGCTTCTTCGCTTAAACGATAGAATTCACTGTGCATTTGGTGATCTTCGATGTTTTCTTCTGTCACTGGTCTAAATGTTCCCAAACCAACATGCAAAGTCAAATAAACTAACTTCACACCTTTATCTTCAATCTTTTGCAACAATTCTTTAGTAAAGTGCAAACCAGCAGTTGGTGCGGCTGCTGAACCAATTTCTTTAGAATAAACTGTCTGATACATTTCAGGGTCATCGAGTTTTTCTTTAATGTATGGTGGTAGCGGCGTTTCGCCCAAAGCTTCCAAAACTTCCATGAAAATTCCGTCATAGTGAAATTCAACCATCCGGCCGCCATGTTCTAATTCTTCGGTCACTGTCGCCTTTAATTCACCATTGCCAAAGACAATTTCTGTCCCAACTTTAGCGCGTTTTGCCGGTTTAACTAGCGTTTCCCAGTTGTCTCCTTCAGTGTTGTTTAATAACAAGACTTCCAAATGACCGCCGGTTTCCGGTTTAGTCCCGTATAAACGAGCAGGCATCACGCGTGAATCGTTCATTACCAAGGCATCGCCAGGATTCAAACGATCAATGACATTATAAAAATGATCATCTTGATATTCACCGCTAACATGGTCTAACACCAGCATCCGTGATTCATCACGTTGCTTTAATGGAGTTTGAGCAATTAATTCATGAGGCAAATCATAATCGAAATCTTCAGTAGTTAAATGTTGTTCTGACACTAGTAAAACCTTCTTCTTATTTTTTATTTTTGTGTGGGTCAATTCCCAAATGGGCGTAGGCCGCTGGGGTCACCATTCGTCCTCTGGCAGTTCGTTTCATAAAGCCGATCTGCATTAAATACGGTTCAAGCATATCTGCGACCGTTTCCGTTTCCTCACCGATATTAGCGGCAATCGTCGCTAATCCAACAGGCCCGCCATTATACAAGTTGATCATCGTCTGTAACATCTTGCGGTCAGTTTCATCTAAGCCCTGGTTATCAACCTGCAAGAGATTTAAGGCATAATCCACAATTTCTTGGTCGATCATTTCTTTATGAGCCACTTGGGCAAAGTCTCGGACTCGTTTTAACAGACGGTTTGCCACCCGCGGAGTCCCCCGTGAACGGCGCGCGATTTCTCTCGCACCGAGCGGATCGATCCTGGTATTAAACACCGTTGCTGACCGTAAAACAACTTGGCTTAGTTCAGCTTCAGTATAATACTGCATGTGTTCCACAATACCAAACCGTGCCCGCAAAGGTGCCGATAACAAGCCGGCACGTGTTGTTGCACCCACCAAGGTAAATGGCGGTAAAGGAAAATGAACCGGGTGCGCCGTGGCATCTTGTCCAACCACAATGTCGATATAAAAATCTTCCATCGCTGAATACAAAATTTCTTCGACGTTTTTAGGCAAGCGATGAATTTCATCAATAAACAAAATGTCTCCCGGACGCAACTCGTTTAATAAGGCCACTAAGTCCCCAGGCTTTTCAATTGCTGGTCCACTGGTCGTTTTAAAGTTAACTTCCATTTCATTAGCAATTACCCCCGCCAGGGTCGTTTTCCCTAAACCAGGAGGTCCATAGAGCAACACGTGGTCTAAAGGTTCTTCGCGGGTTTTAGCTGCTTCAATGTATACCGCAACTTCCTGCTTGATTTTTTCTTGGCCGATATATTGAGTCAAAGTCTTCGGCCGCAAACTTAGCTCCGTTTGTTCTTCCGCAAAATCAGCACTTTCAGCCGAAATGATCCGTTCATCCTCATCCATTCAGACAGACCTCCTTTACTATACTATTTTTTCATTAACAGTTTCAACGCTTGACGCAAATATTCGTCCGTAGAGTTTCCGCTAAATTCACGCAGCTTTTTACCGACCCGTTTGACCTCGGCTTTAGTATACCCTAAGGCTAACAGTGCCTCTAAACTCTCTTTCAGGTAGACTGGGTCATCTGCTTGAGTCAGTTGTTGTTGATCATCGACTAATGGGGTTTGTGTCGTCAAATCAGCCATCTTGTCCTTTAAATCAAGAATAATTTGTTTAGCCGTCTTTTTACCAATACTTGGAAATTTCGTCAAATAAGTTTCATCATTAGCGTCGATAGCATTCACTAAACCAGCATGGTCTTCGGTCGCCAAAATAGCCAAGGCACTTTTCGGTCCAATTCCTGAAACGCTGATCAACTTTAAAAACAGCTGTTTTTCTGGGAAATCTTTAAAACCAAACAAACTAATATCATTTTCCCGGACAGCTTGATAAATGTAAATTTTTTGTTTCTTAGTTGTGTCAACAAAATAGCTATACGGATTCGCGACATTGAGTCGGTAGCCGATGCCATTAATTTCTAACACAATGTAATGTGGGGTAACATCTGTGACATACCCGCTAAAATATTCATACATGCAAGAGCCTCAGTTCTTTTAAATTATTTGTAACTGCCTTTAATTAGCCTAGGTCTGGGTGACCTTGATGCGGGTCTTGGATCCGTTTAAACATATGCTCCATTTCAGCCGTGGTAAAGTGGACCAAAGTTGGCCTGCCATGGGGACAATTATATGGATTCTCACACTGACGCAATTGTTCCAACAACGACCTGGCCTGTTTCTCATCCAAATGATGGTTAGCCTTGATCGAACGCTTGCAACTCATCATGATCGCCGTTTTTTCGCGGAACTTAGCGACAGTCAGTTGATGGTCTTCCAAGATATAATCGATCATTTCTCGAATAATTGCTTCTTCTTGTCCCTTTTTAAACCAAGTGGGATGCTGGTGGACAGCAAAGGTGTTTTGACCAAAGTTTTCTAAGTATAGTCCCACTTCAGCCAGTTTATCCAAATTCTGTTCGATTTGTAAAGCATCATTCACTGGAAACGACAAAATTACTGGCAGTAACATGTTTTGCTGATCTGCTGCAACCTCACCGATTGCCTGACGATAATACTCATATTTAACTCGCTCTTGGGCAGCGTGTTGATCCACAATGTAAAAGCCGTCTGCTGATTCAGCGAATAAAAATGTCCCGTGCATTTGACCAAAATAGTTTAAGGCCGGAAAGCCCTTGCTGGTTGGCTCTTCCTCGTTTTCCTCAATCAGGCTAGTATCATTATCAACTGACGGTGCCTCCGTTTCTGGCACTTTAGTCGGAACTTCTTGCCGGTACTTTTGGTCCCACTGTTTAACAGAAGAAGATTCCAAATCAGCCAATTGCTTAATGATCACCGGTTGAACCTGCGTGGTTGTCAGTTCTTGCGGCTGCACTTTTTGGTCTGATGTCGGTTCTTGCTTGCCGCCCATCAATGCATCCAAAACTTCTTTTGCACCAGGACGTTTTTGCGTCGTGCTTGCTTGATATCTTGCATTTCCTTCGCTTAAACCAAAGTCCAATTGTTGACTTTTGGTCCTTCTTTTTTGCCCACTATGCATGTTAGTTAAAGCATCCGGAATCAAATTTTCCCGTGCGATACGAGCATAAACGCTCTTGGCCAGCAAATTACACAATTCATCTTCCTTGCTTAACTTAACTTCTTGTTTAGTCGGGTGAACATTCACATCAACTAATAAGGGATCCACTTGAATCATTACTATCGCCACTGGGTAGCGTCCAACCATCAGCTTTGAACCATAGCCTTGAATTAAGGCTTTATTTAAGTGACTGTTTTTCACGTACCTGCCGTTTAGTAAAAAGCTGACATAGTTTTTAGAAGCTCGTGTTAATTTCGGCAAGGACACAAAACCACTGACTTTAAAATCCTGATCTTCTGCGTCAAATTCTACCATCTGCTTAGCAACGTTGATTCCATATATCGCACTGATCACTTGCTTTAAATTACCATTACCCGGAGTATGCAGCAGTTCGCGGCCGTTACTGCTCAAGGAAAACGCGACTTCTGTATGACTTAATGCCAAACGATTAACGATATCTGTGATAGCTGCCAGCTCGGTTTGAATCGAACTTAAATATTTTAGGCGCGCTGGAGTATTAAAAAAGAGGTCACTCACAACAATTTTTGTTCCACGCCGACTAGCTGAAGCAGTTTTTTCAAGGACCTTGCCGCCTTGTAAGTGAATCTTAGTCCCAGGCTGACCTTCAACAGCGGTTTCCATCACCACGTCTGCGACTGAAACAATGCTTGGTAAGGCTTCACCCCGAAAACCTAAAGTTACAATTTGAAATAAATCTTGCCGGTTGGTAATTTTACTGGTGGCATGGCGATGAAAGGCCATCTCTAAATCTTCGACAGGGATTCCTGCCCCATTATCAACCACAGTGATCGATTTTAGACCGGCATCTTCAACACTAACATCGATTTGCCGACTACCGGCATCCAGAGAATTTTCAACCAGTTCTTTCACAACTGATGCAGGGCGTTCAACCACCTCGCCAGCTGAGATCTGGTCCGCCAAGATTGAATCTAATTGGTGAATTTTAGCCATTGGTTGACTCCTTTCTTACTAGAATGGTGTGCTATTGAACTACTTTTTCTGATTTAACCGACTTTGCCATTTGTAAACGGCATTCATCACATCCATCGGTGTCATTGCCATTAAATTCGCATTCTGAATTTCTTGCACGATCTTAGACTGTTTCTTGTTCAGTTTGGATTCTGTTTCACCAAACAAGGACAGTTGTTCATCTACTGGTTCAGCCTCAACCTGTTCTGGTAATGGGCTTGCTGCTGGTTTAACTTCTTGAACCTCCTGAACTGCTTCACTGGCTTGTGAGGTTGATTCAGATATTTCAGATGTTTTAGGTACTTCAGCTCCACTTGGCGGCAATGATTGTCCAGCCTGTTCTAGTTTAGCTAAAATCTGGCTGGCATTACTTAACAAACTAGCTGGCAAACCGGCTAATTTTGCCACATGAACCCCATAGGAACGGTCAGCTGGACCGGCTTGAATCTTGTGCAAGAACACTAACTCGCCATCTTTTTCAACCGCACCAACATGAATATTCTTTAAATGCGGCAGATTATTTTCTAAAGCTGTTAATTCATGATAATGGGTCGAAAAAAGCGTTTTAGCCTGCACCTTATCATGAACGTATTCAATAATTGCCTGTGCTAAAGCCATCCCGTCGTAAGTCGCAGTTCCTCGACCGATTTCATCAAAGAGCAACAAACTTTGTGGGGTGGCATTTTTTAAAGCTAAATTAGCTTCCATCATTTCGACCATGAAGGTTGATTCACCACTGATCAAATCGTCAGCGGCTCCGATCCGGGTAAAGATCTGGTCAAACAACGGCATTGTTGCGCTTTGTGCCGGCACGAAACAACCCATCTGAGCCATAATAACTGTCAACGCTAATTGACGCATATAAGTACTCTTCCCAGACATATTTGGTCCGGTGATCAATAAGATCTCCAAATCTTTCGGCATCTCGACGTCATTAGGCACGTAACTTTGCTTACCCATCACCTTTTGAACCACTGGATGCCAGCCGCCCTGAATTGAAATTTGATGATCCTTAACAAACTTAGGCCGAACAAAATGGCCATCTTCACTAACCACTGCAAAGCTTTGCAAAACATCCAGCTTGGCAACTGCCGCTGCTAAATTTTGCAAACGCAAGATCCGGTCCTTGATTTGTTCGCGGATCTCCGTAAAGAGGCGGTATTCCAAATCAGCAGCCTTAGTTTGAGCCCCCAAGATCATTGCTTCTTTTTCTTTGAGTTCTGGTGTAATAAAGCGTTCTGCATTCACCAGCGTTTGCTTGCGTTCGTAACGTCCTTCGGGTAACTTGGCAATATTTCCCTTAGAAACTTCAATATAATAGCCAAAAACCTTATTATAGCCAATTTTTAAATTATGAATCCCTGTCGCTTCTCGTTCCTGTGCCTCTAATTCAGCTAACCACTGTTGTCCATTGTTCATGGCATCCTTGTACTGATCAAGTTCCTGATTATAACCGGCTTGAATCAAATTACCATCAGTAACAGATAAAGACGGTTCAGGAACAATCGCGGTCTCAATCAAGTCAGCCACATCTTCCACCGGATCAAGTTCGGCTAACAGGCTGTCTAATTGACCGTCATTTAATTGTTCCAAAATATATTTGATTTGTGGGATATGCTCCAAGGAAGTCATTAACTGGATCAGATCACGACCATTAACGTTGCCAAAAGCAACGCGCCCAGCTAATCTTTCTAAATCATAGACCTGAGAAAGTTCCTCTTGCAGACCGGACCGTTCAAAATAATTATCCAATAAAATTTGCACAATATTTTGCCGTTCAACAATTTCATTTTGTTTTAATAACGGCCGAGTGATCCACTGCTTTAATAACCGTCCCCCCATGGCTGTTTTAGTTTTGTCCAGCAGCCATAACAGGGTCCCTGACTTTTTATTAGTTCGTGAATTTTCCAAGAGTTCTAAGTTACGTTGAACTCTGTGGTCAAGTTTCAAAAAGTACGCTGGTTCATACGC
This sequence comes from Ligilactobacillus pabuli, assembly GCF_022836475.1. Taxonomy (GTDB): domain Bacteria; phylum Bacillota; class Bacilli; order Lactobacillales; family Lactobacillaceae; genus Ligilactobacillus; species Ligilactobacillus pabuli. The sequence goes on from NZ_BQXH01000014.1 coordinate 56,040, forward strand.
GACTGCCTTTTGAATATGAGCTAAGGCCCGTTTTTGCGTGACCGACAGATAGGAGACTAAGTAGCTCACTACGGTAATCTCTAATTGGCTGTGCAAATCCTGTGTTGTATAAGCAACCTCGGACTTTTCTTCAATTTGTTCTTGGTGTGAGAATAAAATTTTGAGGCTCTGTAATTCATCCAACGTGTTTTGGGTCACACTCGGAGCTAAAACAACTTCTTTCGTCCGCAAACTCAACATTTCATTCAGTAAATCAGCAGTCGTGGTTAATTCTGCAGTTTTTAATTCACCAGTAGATAGGTCGGCATACGCAAAACCATAGCGTCCATCTTCTTCATAGATCGCCGTTAAATAGTTGTTTTCCTTGGCTTCACCTGCATGTCCATCAATTAGAGTCCCGGGTGTCACAAGTTGGATCACCTCGCGCTTCACCATATCCTTAGTGAGCTTCGGGTCTTCCATTTGTTCACAAATTGCCACCTTGTAACCCTGGTCAACTAAAATATCAATATAATTTTGTACAGCATGGTGTGGTACCCCGCACATTGGAATCGGATCAGTTGCATTTCTATTTCTAGAAGTCAGTGTTAATTCCAAAATTTGTGAGCCTTTGACGGCATCATCATAAAACATTTCATAAAAATCACCTAAACGATAGAATAAAAAAGCATCAGGATATTGGTTTTTAACCTCCATATACTGTTCCATCATCGGTGTTCTTTTAGTTTTTTGCGGCATGCAACAGTTCCTCCTTTTTTGCTTTATTCCATGAATGGATGGTCTGGGTCGACCCGGATATTGCGGATCTTCTTCGCCCGTCCCGTTTGGTCATCGACATCGATCACGACGGCACCCAAAGTCTGCCCGCCAGAAGTTTCCACTTCAAAACGAGTCGGCATCTGGTTTTTAAAACGTCTGATCACACTGCTGCGTCGCATTCCTAGAATTCCATCATATGGACCAGTGAATCCCACGTCCGACAAGAAAGCAGTCCCCTGCGGTAAAATCCGCGCATCGTTCGTCTGCACATGGGTGTGTGTCCCAACTACGGCTGAAACACGGCCGTCAAAGTTCCACGCAAAAGCTTCTTTTTCGCTAGTTGCTTCACCGTGAAAATCAACAAAGATCACTGGAGTTTCTTTTTCCAGTTGTGAGATGATTTCTTCTGCCACTGCAAATGGGTCATCAGAAGGATTCATAAAAACCCGTCCTTGCATATCTAAGACACCGACCTTAGTGCCATTGACATTCACAATCGTATATCCTTTGCCAGGAACTTGCCCGGCAGAAAAATTAGCAGGTCTGATCAATTTTTTAGTGGAGCCAATAAATTCTTGGATTTCTTGATTATCCCAGGTGTGATTTCCCATCGTGATCACATCTGCCCCGGCTTTCAACAATTTTTTATAAACTTTTTCATTAATACCACGTCCACGAGTGGCATTTTCACCGTTCGCAATCGTTAATTGGGGGTGCAAGCTTCTTTTTAGTACTGGGACAGTCTCCACAAACATTTCTTGTCCTGCTTCACCCATCACATCACCGATAAATAAAATCCGCATTATTTGTCTCCTCTTTTGTCTTCTTCTCAATTTAGTTAAAGTTAATTTTACCATTTTTAGCGTCAAATGTGCAGACCTAGTCCCCACCGATTTGTCAAATCTCCGGCAGCTAAAAGTTGTTGACTCAGCTGACGTCCTCCAATAATTTGGAATCAAAAAAGCCAAGAGCTTTCTTTTAAAGAAAACTCCCAGCTTAGCATGCGTTATTTAGCATATTCAATTGATCGTGTTTCACGAATAACGGTCACTTTGATTCGACCTGGATATTCCATTTCACTTTCGATCTGGTTTTTAATATCCCGTGCCAACAAGGTTGTTTTGGCATCATTGATCTTATCAGGTTTAACAATGACACGTACTTCACGTCCGGCTTGAATAGCGTAACTCTTTTTAACGCCTTCAAAACTATCGGAAATCGATTCAAGTTTTTCCAAACGATGAATGTAGTTTTCCAGTGATTCACTTCTGGCACCAGGACGAGCAGCAGAAACTGCGTCAGCTGCAGCAACTAAGACTGCAATAATTGAGTTCGCTTCAACGTCGCCGTGATGTGAAGCAATCGTATTGATCACTACTTTACTTTCGTTGTACTTCTTAGCTAATTCGACCCCAATTTCAACGTGAGACCCTTCAACTTCATGGTCAACCGCTTTACCAATATCATGCAGTAAACCAGCCCGCTTAGCGAGTGTCACATCTTCACCGAGTTCATCAGCCATGATCGCAGTTAACTTCGCAACTTCGATCGAATGATCTAAGACATTCTGACCGTAACTTGTCCGATAACTTAAGCGACCAATGGTTTTGATCAAGTCTGGATGAATGGAGTGTAAACCAAGTTCGAAGACTGCTTCTTCCCCGGTTTCACGAACCTTCGCATCCATTTCCTTGGTGGCCTTTTCAACCATCTCTTCAATCCGAGCTGGATGGATCCGGCCATCTTGAATCAACTTCTCTAACGCAATTTTGGCAATGCCGCGTCGGATTGGATCAAACCCACTTAACCCAACTGCTTCTGGCGTATCATCAATGATCAGATCGATTCCAGTCAACGTTTCTAAGGTCCGGATATTTCGACCTTCACGCCCAATGATTCGACCCTTCATTTCGTCATTTGGCAGATTTACCACTGAAACAGTCGTCTCAGAAACTGTATCTGCTGCACTCCGTTGAATTGCCTCTGCGATCAAAACTTTTGCTTTTTTATCAGCACTTGCTTTTGCCTGTGTTTCACTATCTTTGATCATCACTGCCATTTCGTGATCTAAACTTGATTTAGTTTGTTCTAAGATCAAATCTTTAGCCTGTTCTCTAGTCAAGGCTGCGACTTCTTCAAGTTTAGCTTCTTGTTGCGAAACCAATGATGAAACTTCTTGATGTTTCTTCTCAAGGTCACTTTCTTTAGTGGCGAGCTGCTTTTCTTTGTGTTCAAGCACATGTTCACGCTTCTCTAAGTTGGTATCTTTATGATCCAAGTTTTCTTCCCGCGCGAGCATCCGGTTTTCCTGCTTTTGAACCTCAGAACGTCTCTCCTTGAGTTCACTTTCAATTTCGCTGCGATACTTATGGCCGTCTTCTTTTGCTTCCAAAAGGATTTCCTTTTGTTGTGCTTCTGCCTCTTTTTTAGCAGTAGCAACAATTCCGTCAGCCGTTTGTGTTGCACTATCAAGTGACTTTTCATATGAATTTTTACGGTATGAAAATCCACCAGCGAAACCAATCAATAAAGCTAAGATAGCGATAACGAGGATGATTAATATAGAATTCAAATTGCACCTCCGCATCGTTAAATTTTATTATTTAAAATTCAACTAAGACGCCATTTCGATGCTTTTAAGTTATACACACATACTTATTCTAATGTTTATTGTCAGTATCTGTCAATCAAATTATCATAAAATCCCAAGATTTAAAAAGACACCCCTCAAAATGAAATGGGTGTCTTTTACTCAGGCTAACTCATATGGCCTGATTTTTTGGATTCTTTTTTATTTTTTTCTGGTGCTTTTTGATTCTTATCTGATAAATTTAGGTCTAACTGGTCTTTTTTGCTCCCAGTTTTTTCTTTGGTTTTAACGTCATCGGCGATGCCATAAGCTTCACGGACTTTCTTCGTGACTTCAGCCATCATTTCAGGATGTTCAGCCATATACTTTTTGGCGTTCTCCCGTCCCTGACCGATGCGCGCTTCGCCATACGAAAACCATGAGCCACTCTTATGCACGATATCTTTTTCGACCGCCATATCGATCAGTTCACCAGTCTTAGAAACACCTTCACCGTACATAATATCAACTTCAGCTTTTCTAAATGGTGGAGCAACCTTGTTTTTGACAACTTTGATCCGAACACGGTTCCCCACAATGTCAGTCCCATCTTTGATCTGTTCAGCACGACGAATCTCTAAACGGATCGTTGCGTAAAACTTCAAAGCCCGGCCGCCTGGGGTCGTTTCCGGGTTACCAAACATCACACCGACTTTTTCACGGATCTGGTTAATGAAAATTGCAATCGTTTTTGTCTTATTAATTGTTCCAGATAATTTTCTCAATGCTTGAGACATCAACCGGGCTTGCAGGCCAACGTGGGCATCACCCATCTCGCCTTCGATTTCTGCTCGAGGTACCAAAGCTGCCACCGAGTCCACGACAACGATGTCGACGGCACCGGAAGAAACTAAGGCATCCGCAATTTCCAAACCTTGTTCCCCAGTATCAGGCTGAGATAACAAAAGTTCATCAATATTGACCCCTAAGGCCGTTGCATAGACCGGGTCTAGCGCGTTTTCAGCATCAATATAAGCAGCTGTCCCGCCCTGGGCTTGAACTTCAGCCACAGCGTGCAAAGCAACCGTCGTCTTACCTGAACTTTCAGGTCCATATATTTCTACAATTCTACCACGAGGGTAGCCACCAACACCTAATGCTTCATCCAGTGCTAATGATCCGCTCGGGATCGTTGAGATCTGAGTATCAGCTTTGTCGCCCATTCGCATGATCGAGCCTTTACCAAAGTTTTTCTCAATTTTTTTCAGTGCAGCATCTAGTGCCGCTTGTCTTTCATCAGCCACGAGCAAGTTCCTCCTTATTGCCTCTTTAGGCAACTTTCGATTAATACCGTATAATTATCATACTGATTTTTCAGCCAAAACGCAAGTAAAATCGAACTAATGTTTGAAATTTTCTGTAGTTAAAGCTTCTTGCAATAAACCAAAGCCAGCCATGATAGCACTGTTGCGAACATGTTGCCGGTCATATGAAAAATGATATAACTTCGCCTGGGTCTGAATATCTCGACCGGCCAAACCTAGCCAAACAGTTCCGGCCGGATGTCCCTCTAAGAAATCAGGACCTGCCGCCCCCGTAAAGGAAACTGCATAGTCCGTGCCGACAATTTGTCGGGTGTGTTCGGCCATCGCGATTGCAGTTTGTTCGCTGACGACCCCGTACTGTTCGACCACTTCTTCATCAATTTTTAGCATGGCTTCCTTTTGTTCAGCCGCATAGGTCACAAAACCGCCGGGAAAAACGTTGGACGCCCCAGGAATTGCGGTAACCGCTGTTTGAAAACCACCGCCTGTCAAACTTTCAGCGGCTGAAACTGTCAACCCGCGTTCGGTCAATTCTTGAACTACCACTGCCGGCAAACTATTTTTTTCACCGTAACCGTACAAATACTCGCCCACTCTAGCCCGAATTTTAGTTTCCAGTTCGTCTAATAATTTTTGGTCAGTCATTTCATCACTGCCAGATGCTGTCAAACGCAAAGTCACTTCATTGTCTTTCGCGTAGGGGGCAATGGTTGGGTTAACCTGCTGGTCGATCAAATCCGCTAATTTAGTCACCAAGTTAGCTTCACCAATGCCATAAAAGCGTAATAAACGAGAAGTTAAGACTTGCTGCCCGGCATAATTTTTGGCCAGTAACGGCTTCGCCACTTGTTCAAACATAGTCTGCATTTCTTGTGGTGGTCCAGGCAACAACAAAAAGTCTGCGCCGTTTGGATTTTGATAATAGTTACCGACGGCCATGCCAACATAGTTAGGCAAAGACTGTGCTCCCTCAATATACATTGCCTGGATCCGATTATTAGGCGTCATTTCTCGGTGACGTTCGGCAAAGAAAGTCGTGATTTGTGCTAAAGCTTCCTGATCAACTACTAACTGCCGGTGCAGGTATTTGGCAACAACTTGTTTGGTCAAATCATCTGGCGTTGGTCCCAGGCCGCCAGAAATCACGACTAAGTCACTCCGTGAAGCCGCTAAAGTAATCGTTTCTGTCATTCTTTGTTCGTTATCTCCAACTAAGCTGTGGTAGTACACATCGATTCCTAGTTGTGCCAAGCCCTCACTAATGACTTGCGAGTTCGTATCTGTGATCTCACCTAAGAGCATTTCTGTCCCTACTGCAATAACTTCTGCATGCATACTAACTACCTCCACTTAGTATTACGCTTTTTTTGCGATTTTTGGTCAAAGTTAGCGTAATTTTTTTCAAATTTTTTAGTCAAGCTTCGTCAACCAAGACTTTCCGCCGATCTTAGCCCAGCCTTCAATCCCAAAAGTGCACGAAAGACTAGTCTCTGATAAGGCTCGAGTCTTAGGCGGCTTACTCCACTCTGTGTTATTAATCTTTACTGTCCATCATACCACTAGATTTCTAGAAACTTAACTACTGCTTTTATTCCAAAAAAATAGACTAAGGCAATCGCTTGTCTCAGTCTAATTAGATGCAATCTAGTCTTTACCGAATGAATCAGCAAAAACATCGCGTGCATTGTAGAAATATTCAACTCCAGAGTAAATCGTGAAGAACAGGCAAATATATAGCAAGATTTCACCAATTGGTAAGTGAATATTGGCAAAAAAGATGTTATTCAGGAATAAGAAAATAATTGAAAACATCTGTGATGTCGTTTTGATTTTACCTGGCATAGCTGCTGCCATCACTTGTCCGTTATTTTCCACCACGATCAAACGCAATCCTGTTACAGCCAATTCACGACAGACAATAATTGTCACGACCCAGGCTGGGGCCTTGCCTAATTCAACTAAGAAAATAAAAGCAGTCATCACTAACATTTTGTCTGCCAATGGATCAGCAAATTTACCAAAGTTAGTTACTAAGTGGTTTCGACGTGCAATTTTTCCATCGGCTAAATCTGTTAATGAAGCAGCTGCAAAAATAATTGCTGCCACTAAATCAACGACTGGAATCATTGTTCCAGCAATCGTCACTGTACCCCAATCAAGCGGTAAAGCTAAAATTAAAATGAAAACAGGGATCAAGAGGATCCGGATCACTGTTAACTTGTTAGGAAGATTCATGTCATTCCACTCCTTTTTTATTAATTAGTACCATTGTTGTTAGAACTAGCAGCATCAGTGGTTGCTGGTGCACTTGAGCTAGTTGGTGTTTGCGCTTGGGTTTGATCTTGCGCTTGAGTTGCCCCCGTCGTGTCAGCTGGTGCCTGCGTATTAGCGTCAGTTGTCCCCGCTGCTGGCGCTTGGGAGTTTTGGTCATTCTGTGTTGCTTGAGTTTGGTCCGCACTTGCACCATCAGTTGCTAGTTGCAAAGTCAAAGTCCGCACTGTCAACGTGTCATTATCCTTCATAAAATCAAACTTCTTACCGTTAACTGTAATTGAAGTTGCTTTTGAGTTCCCTAATTGAATCGTGATCGTCTGTGCGCCGGCTGGAATTTCTACTGTTTGATTTTCGCCGTCAGACATCGTTGCCTGCCAGGTCTGAACACCGTCAGCAGAAACTGCATTCCAAGCTGCCCCGCCAGAAACTTTCAAAGAAATTTTATTCTTCTTGGGTGCACCAGTTAAACTATAAGTGAAATTCGAACCAGTATTTGCAGTTAGGCTCAACTTTTGCTTTTCTTTTTTAGCTTTCTTAGCCTTCTTAGCTTTTTTCACAGGTTTGGCTTTCTTCTTAGGTGCAGCCGTTTTTTTAGCGTTTGAACTAGCCTTGGCTGCAGGTTTCTTAGTAGATACTTCAGAAGAAACTTCCACGTTATTATCAACGGTTTTTTGTGCTTGACGCTTGTTATTGTATGAAACGCCGAAAATAGTGCCAATAATTGCTAAGACGATTACCACGATGACGATCGTTGGTAAATAATTCAGGATCTTTTGACCTTGAGTTAATTCAGTATCTTGATTTTTTTCGCGTAAATTCATCCGTGAGACCGACTCTTTGGTTGCTGTCGGTTCTTCGGTTGATTGTCCCAGTTCACTGTCAACTTGAGCTAACAGTTCATTTGGATCTAGTCCCACTGTTTCTGCATACTCACGAATAAAAGCACGTACATAAAAGTTACCTGGTAAAGCATCGAAATTTTCTTCTTCGATTGCAATCAAGTAACGTTTTTGAATTTTAGTAGTTTGTTGCAAATCGTCTAGGGTCAGGCCTTTTTCGACTCGTGCACTTTTTAATGTTTGTCCGATTTCGCTCACTGTAATTACTCCATATCTTTTTACATAATTTAAACATACCAATCATTTACCAGTATATCATAGTAATCTCAACCATTTCATTAAGAAATCATTATTTTAGCCAACCACCAGTAACATAAATCGTTTGCCCTGTTAAATAACCCGCACGTTGGTCAAGCAAAGAACAGATCCAATAACTAATTTCTTCTGGTTGTGCAAAATGACCGGCAGGGATCTGCGCCGCAACTTCATCGCGCTCTTCCGGTGTAAATGTCAGGTTCATCCGTGTCGCTACGGCTCCCGGTGCGATCACATTGACCGTGATTCCCATCGAAGCAACTTCTTGACTATAAGCACTGGCAAAGGCCGTCAACGCCCCTTTAACCGTACTATACCCCACTTCCATCGCACTGCCGGCACCGCCATAAACTGAACCGACAAACACAATGCGGCCATGCTGACTAGCAGCTAATTTCGGCTGCAGTATCTGAACTAAACTCAATGGGGTTTGGACCTGCATCGCTAACATTTGGTTTAAAGCACCGGGGTCTTCCTGAGCAAACAAACCATAGTCAGTTGTTCCCTGTGCAAAGATCACCGCATCTAAGCCAAATAACTGGTGGGCGATGGCCTGTGCACTGTTCGGTTGGGTCAAGTCAGCCTGGACTAACAAAAAGTCTTGTCGTGGATATTTGGCATGCAGTTCTTGCTGCAATTGCTGTGCTTTTTCTTGATGATTAAAATAATGTAAATAAAGCGACCAGCCCTGTTGAGCTAAGTCTTGTGCTGTTTGCGTCCCAATATCTCCTGAGGCGCCTAAAATTAATGCCCATCCTTGCATTAAACTGACCTCCATTAATCTCCTTCTGACTCATTACAAAAATTAGTTTGCTTTACTTTGTCACCGGCAAGATCCGAAAGGTACTGAAGACTTGCGGCGCTAACAAGGAATCCACGGCAGCTATTACATCTGCCAACGAAATCTTTTGCACTTCTACAGCATAATCAAAGACGGTGGCGTGGTCAAATAACCGGCCCTCATAACCGTTCGCAATACTTTCTAACGAGTTTTGAGCTTGAATATACTGCCCTAAAAATTCCTTTTTGGCCAACGCCAATTCGGCGGCTGACCCTTCCAGGATCTGATGGGCTTCACGTAAGGTCTGCTTGACTTCACTTTCCATTTCTGCATACGAAACGGTATCTGCTGAAATAACCGCAAAATGAAAACCGCGTTCCATCTCCAGTTCATAGTTAAAGGAATCATCAACTATTCCGACTTGGAACATTTTTTGAAATAGTGGTGACGATTCACCGAATAAGAGATATAACCCTAATTCTAGATTCAGCTTATATTTTAATCCGGCCCGTCCTTTAGGAACTGGCTGCATCCCTTTGATGCCGATCATTGACTTTGGTCGAGTCACATTCATTTTCTTTTCAGAGAAAGTCACAACATCTTGACCTGAAGCTGTCAAAAATGTATTTAACGTCACGTCTTGTATTGGAGCTGGAATGGTCTTAGCTGCCTGATTAGCGTCAATCACTTCACTAATTTCTGCCAAATCAAAGCCGCCGACCACAAAGAGGTCCATGTTAGCCGGTTGGTAAAACTGACGGTAACAATCATATAAAACCGTCGCATCGATTTGAGCAATCGTTTCCTTTGTTCCCGCGATATCAACACTTACCGGGTCTTTGGGATATAAGTTACGCAGCATTCCAAAAAACAGCTGCCAATCTGTATCGTCATCATACATCGAAATTTCTTCACCGATAATGCCTTTTTCCTTTTCAACCGTTTGTGGAGAAAAATATGGCTCTTGGACAAAATCTAAGAGCGTTTGCAGGCAAGCTTTAACATTGGCTGTCGTTGAAAACAAAAAACTGGTTTTGGTAAAACTAGTAAATGCATTCGCATCCGCACCATATTCACCAAATAAGTCAAAAGCATCGTGGTCTTCTTTTTCAAATAATTTATGTTCCAAAAAGTGTGCTGTTCCAGCTGGAACAGTGCACAACTTTCCCTGCACATTATAATATTTGGTATCCAAAGAACCATAGTTAGTGGTCATGACCGCATAAGTCTTATGGAAATTTTCACGGGGCAGCAAATTCACCGTTAATCCGTTGGCCAGAGTTGTCCGGTATAAATTTTCATTAAATTGCGGGTAGGCTATTTTTTGTAAATTCATTGGCCGCCTCCATCTAAAAAGTACACTGCTTGTAAATGAGCTAAACCAGCAACCTCTGCAATTTGTTTTGCAGTCACTTCCTGGACTCCTGCCACCCAATCTGCTTCAGTTGTGACGACTCCCGTTAGACTAGCACCTAACCCGCGACTTAAAGCGGTATTTTGGCTATCTGAACGTCCAGTGTAAGAATTGATCATGCCAATTTTAATTTTCTTTAACTGCCCTTCATCAATTTGTCCAGCTTGCAGCTGTTTTAACTGTTCAGCAATCACTGCTAAAACCTGGTCTTTGTTTTCAGACTGAATCCCAGTTTGAACCCACATTTCTTGCCGGAAAAAGTCCATGTCACTTTCGGCGTAATAGGCTAAACTATTTTTCTCGCGCACATTTTGGAATAATAATGATAATGCCGAACCGCCAAACAGTTCATTAAAGACCATCGCTGCAAATCGAGTCGGCGATTTAAAATCTATCGGGAAACTATAAGCCAAGTTAAGTTTACTTTGACTGACTGCTTCTCGATCATTTTTCACGTTCACCGCCTGTAATTCAGCTTGCGAATAAAACAGGTCTAACTGCTTGCTTGGGCGTGGTGTAAACGGCAAATCGCTTAAGGCTTGGACCATTTCATCTGTCGCAATATCGCCAGAGACCACAATATTGATTTGATCATTAGCCAACATCTGATGGTAGTATGCCGCCATCTTAGTTGCAGTCAGACTTGGAACATCCGTCACCCTGCCGACCGTCGGAATTTTTTGTGATTGATCATAAAAATAGAGCGAATTCATGCGTGATAAAGCTTGGTGCTGTTTATTATCATCTAGTGACGACAAAAAAGCAGTTAAATTTTGTTTTTGAATGTTAAAAATTTCTTCATCAAAATGGTCTGCCACAATTTGCGGGGCAAAAATCATTTCCCGTAAAAAATCGCAGGTTTCTTGTAACAAATTAGTTGACCCGGCCAAGTAATTATCGTTAACAACATTAATAATAAAATTCAGGCCATAAACATTACCATACCGACTTACTGAGGTCCCAAAACTAGCACCATATAATTCAGATAACTTCAAAGCAACTGCTCGCTGCGTCGTGAAGTGTACACTAGTGCTTTCTAATAGATCTGCCAGTAATGTCCGGGCAGTAATTTCACTTGGATCAGTAATATTGGTGGTAAAAGACACCAAGATCCGATTAGTTTTATATTTTTTGGTTGGTTTAAGCGTTAAATTCACGCCATCCATAATTTTCACTGACTACTTTTCTCCCTTAATTTAAAAAAATACTAACCTATATTGTAGCAGAACCAACCTTGAATGTACATTATCATTGGTCTAGCAACGTTTTCAATTTCATTAAGATTTAGTCCTTTGTGCCGCGATTAAAAAAGTCAAACGCTCAATTGCGCCTGCCTGACAACAGTATTTGCCGTAAAACTAGCTAATTAAGTTAATCGACTGTCCTATTTTTTAATTTTTAAGGTCAAATATAAATCATTATATTCTTGTACCTTTTTTTGCCCTAAATCCTGATACACTTCCATTTTCCGCAGTTGTGCCTGACTAGGATAAAAAGCCTGGTTCTGTCTGATCTTAGCCGGTAATAACTTTAATGCCGCCTGATTAGGGGTGGAATAACCAATATATCGAGCATTCCTGGCTGCATTTTCTGGACGTAACATAAAGTTAATGAAGGCATAGGCTCCCTTTTTATTTTGAGCAGAACGTGGGATCACCAGGTTATCAAACCAAACGTTAGTCCCTTCTTGTGGGATCACATAGTGGAGGTGGGAATTTTCCGCTAACATTTCTGATGCCTCACCCGAATATTCAACCGCAACGCGACCTTCTTCATCAGCCAGATACATTTTAATTTCATCCGCTGCGATAGCTTTAATATTTGGCTTCAGCTGACGTAATTTTGCACTGGCCTCAAGCAGTTTAGCTTGGTCAGTTGTGTTTTGTGAATAACCGAGCGTTAGTAAACCAACTCCCAAATATTCTCGCGCACCATCGATAAACATGAGCTGATTCCGAAATTTCTGATCCCACAATTTACTCCAATGGTCGACGTCTGTTTTTTGGTAAAACTTATCATTATAGATAATTCCTAATGTTCCCCAAAAATAAGGAATTGAGTACTGATTGTGCGGGTCAAAAGACCGGTTCAAATATGCCGGCCCAATATTAGCCAAACCTTTAATTTTATCAGCTGACAGCTTAGTCACTAAGTGCTCTTTGATCATTTTCTGTGTCATATAATCACTAGGAACTGTGATATCATACGAGGTCCCACCCTGCTTAATTTTGGTATACATGGCTTCATTGGAATCGAAAGTATCGTAGTTAACTTTATACCCAGTTTCTTTTTCAAACTTAGTGATCAAATCGGGGGCCAAGTAATCGCCCCAGTTATAGATATTGACCGTTTCAGCTCCAGACATTCCCGTCTGTTTCTTTAATTGTAGAACTCCCGCAAATAAAACAGCAATGATCACGAGTACACCTAGAAATAAAGTTTGTAATTTTTTCATAGTTTAGCCTCGTTTCTTGCGTTTTTTTCTAGAACTACTACCATCTTGACTGATCCAATAGTAGCCAGCAACTAAGACTAGCGCGAAGACAAAGACTAGTGTACTTAAGGCATTAACTTCTAAGCTGACTCCTTGACGAGCCCGCGAGTAAATTTCAACTGATAGCGTCGTAAAGCCTCCGCCGGTCACAAAAAAAGTGACCGCAAAATCATCTAGCGAGTAAGTGAATGCCATAAAATAACCGGCAATAATTCCAGGTGTCAAATACGGTAAAATCACATTAGTTAATGTTTGCCAATAGTTAGCCCCCAAATCTTGCGCAGCAAAAATCAGTGATTCATTCATCTTTTCTAGCTGAGGTAAGATCATCAAGACCACGATCGGTACCGAAAAGGCCACGTGTGATAATAACACAGTTAAGAAGCCCAAATTAAAACCCGAGATCACCTTGCCCAAGACAGTAAATAAAATCAAGAAACTAGCACCAATGATCACATCGGGCGAAACTAGTAACAAGTTATTTGCAGCCAATAAGGCATTTTTGGTCACCTTTTTTTTGGTGTAGCGGATCCACAGGGTTCCACAAATCCCGACCAAGGTGGCCAGTAATGCAGACAAAAATGCCAGCAAAAAAGTTTCCAATAAGATCAATAACAACCGACTGTCACTAAATAATTCTTGAAAATGAACTAGAGAAAAACCGGTAAACTTGTTCATCGTTTGTCCAGCGTTAAAAGAAAAGCCAATCAAATAGAAGATCGGGAGGTATAAGACAATAAACATCACAGTTAAATAAAGTGTCGCGATTTTATTTTTCTTCATCTTTAACTACCGCCCTTTCTTTGCCGAGTCAAGCCCATGACCAAGAGCATGATAATGATTAAAACAACGCCGATCGTGGCTCCCATTCCCCAGTTTTGCGTGACTAAGAAATGTTCTTCAATGGCTGTCCCCAAGGTGATCACATGATTACCGCCAATCAAACGGGTCAGCATAAACAGTGATAACGACGGAATGAAAATGGCTTGGATCCCACTTTTTACCCCACTCAAAGATAGCGGCCAAATAATTTTGGTAAATGTTTGCCACTTATTTGCGCCTAGGTCATAACTCGCAAAAATTAGTGATGAGTCAATTTCTACTAGTGAATTGTAAATTGGTAAAATCATAAATGGCAATTCAATATATGCTGACACAAAAACAAAACTAAAGTTAGTAAATAAGATCTGGCGCGCAGGAATCCCGAAGAGTCCTAAAAATTGGTTGACCCCGCCATGGATCCCAAAAATTCCAATAAAGGCATAGGCTTTCAATAACAAACTGATCCAGGTCGGTAAGATGACCAGCATCAGCCATAAATCACGGTGTTTTAAATGGGTTAGGCAATAGGCCATCGGATACCCAAATAACAAAGTACATAATGTGATCAATAAGGCATACCAAAACGAACTCAATGTTAGTAACAAATAATTACTGGAAGAAAAGAAATCCTGGTAGTTGGTCAGGGTCAAATGACCATTAATATCCATTAGAGAATATCCCACGATCAAAGCAATCGGCGCAAACACAAAGAACATCAGCCACAAAGCATATGGGACTGCAAAAAGAGAGCGCATTTTTTGCATCAGTCAGACCTCCTATTCATCGTAACTTTCCAAGCGTGCGTCAAATTCAGCTTCAGACTCATTTAACCGCATCACATGAATATTTTCGGGCATAAAGGTCAAACCGATCCACTGCCCTGGCACCGACTTTTTGGTCGAGTGCACGATCCATTCGTTACCTTCTTGGTCGAAACAGTCAATTTCATAGTGAACTCCCAAAAAGAGTTGTGCTTCGACTTTAACCTGTAATTTACCAGTCGCCACATCTGTTAGTTCCAGATCTTCTGGTCGTAAAACCACTTCAACTGCTTCATTCGGACGCATCCCGCCGTCGACACACTCAAACTGATGTCCTGTAAATTCTACCAGTTCATCCTCTAGCATGGTTGCTTTGACAATATTGCTGGCGCCAATAAAATCAGCGACATAGTGGTTGATTGGTTCATCATAAATATCGACCGGTGAACCACTTTGCACAATTTTGCCATCATTTAAAATAAAAATTTCATCACTCATTGCGAGTGCTTCTTCTTGGTCATGAGTCACGAAAATAAAAGTAATGCCTAAATTTCGTTGTAATTCACGCAGATCATATTGCATATCTGACCGTAATTTATGATCTAAAGCCGATAGTGGTTCATCTAACAATAACACCATGGGTTCATTGACGATCGCCCGAGCCAAAGCAACCCGCTGTTTTTGACCGCCAGACATCTCGCTGATCCCTCGTTTTTCAAAACCAGGAAGCTGCACTAGTTTTAAGGCTTTGGTCACTTTTTGTTTGATTTCTTTAGCCGGCACTTTCTTAATTTTCAAACCAAAAGCAATATTTTCAAAAACATTCATATTAGGAAATAAAGCATAGTCCTGAAAAACAGTATTGATTTCTCGTTGATTAGCAGGAACATCAGTAATTTTTTGTCCTTTAAATAGGATTTCCCCACTGGTGGGTTGCAAAAAACCGGCGACCATTTTTAAAATCGTCGTTTTGCCGCACCCAGATGGTCCCAATAAGGTATAAAATTTACCCTCTTCGATTTCAAAATTCAAATTTTCTAACACATTCACATCATTGTCATAGGTTTTAGTAATATTTTTAAAAGAAATTAGTGGTTCTTTCATTATGGAACTCCCCCTTAAAGTATACAGAGCGGAGAAACTCGGGAGAAGACAAGCACTAGTGAGATCGGGCAGGATAGCGCGGTTTAGGCGCTGTGATGCTCGAACTGGCTAGGCGGAATCTTCTGAGCTTCGGAGCTCGACTAAATAACAGAGCGCAGTCACTCGTTTAACTCTCGCTTTTTAGTCCTAGCTTCGATCTGTTTATTAGTTAAATTTACAAAATCTTTATCTATAATACACTCTTTCAGCCCACTTTCCTACAAAAATTTAGCTAATTTCAGTGAAAAAAATATGGGACTTTGTCAAATAGTGTTGATGGTCCTTGGAACTCTATCTTAAAGGTGGAGTTCTTTTTTTATACTTTGATAGCTAGTTTAAAGTGCTGGTGTGTGTGGCTGGGGCCAG
>NZ_BQXH01000015.1 GCF_022836475.1 Ligilactobacillus pabuli
TAATAATGAACGAATTTCTTTGAAAACAAAAGGCCTATCTCCGGTAGAATACCGAAAACAGGTCTTAACTAGTTAAAACTTATTTAAATGTCTAACTTTTTTGTTGCACTTCAGTGCTTAGGGCTTTTTTATTTTGTGTAAAAATATCTTTGACCTTGAAATTGACCCCGTTATTTAATTGTCAGCTCATATGTGCTCCGATACAAGGAAATGTGGTTAATATTGTTCCAGAAAGTGATCCACGATTTGGTCCGGAATTCAATACGATTTGCAACCATGGATATGGTGAACCAGTAGAGTGTTTTGGTATCAACTGCCAGCACATGCCATATCCTTACATCAAGGGAATTTCGCATAATTTCCAGAAACAGTATGATCCAGATGAAGCAGTTAAGCATGCCAACATTCAAGTTAAACAGTGCTACTACGAGCGCAATGTGCGAGCATTAAAAAAGAAGTTGGGTGTTTGCGACCGTCTTGGTGATGAAGAGCGTTAATTGCAGATTAAAGGCTCGATTCGTTCATATCAGGCTAAATTACGGCAGATTGTTAAAGAAAATGACTTTTTAGCGTGGGACTATTCGCGTGAGAGGGTTTATACTAAGGCTGGTAAGAAAGCGGTACTAAAGCCAAAAATACGTAGTCAAAGTCATGTTGAAGCAATGCTTAAATATGGTGATTGATCTACTAAAATTAACCCAGAAAAGCAGGTAGACCATATGGAGTCTATGAGAAAGCTGGGCAAAAGTTATTTTTATGACAATGTTAATCCACAAGATGTGGTTGATAAGTATGCTGATATGGTTGAATTAATCAAAACTTTTATACTAACAAAGAAAGAATAAAAGCTGATAGAGTAATTGGTGGTGATGTTTCTAAAGATGGAAGCGAAATACTCACACAATGGGCGAAAAAGCATTATTCTAAAAAAAGAACTCATATTGTGTCAATTTCAAAAAGGACTGATAAAAATGGAAAGAAAGATAAAGGATTATAGTAAGTACAATGGAAAGCGGATTAAAGTTATTGCCGTTAATAATCAAGTGTTTCATGGCTTTGTGAGTGGAGTAGATACGCCTGAAGATTCTGAAGATAATCAATTTTGGTTGGACCTTGAAGAAGTTGATAACCCAATGTTTGGTCCAGACGATATAATGACAATTGCAGAGTCAGAAATCAAAGAAATTACAATAATTGACAAGTAGTCTTGGTTACAACAATTAAAGTTTTTTTCTACGAAAATTTCCCTTTAATGCAAAAGTTCTAAAAAATATGGTATCTCAAGAAATGAAATTGAAGAAACTAATAAACAATTAAATGACTATTTGAAACAGTTAGCAAAATGGGAGGAAGCAAATGGTAAGAGATAAAATCATAGACCAATTTAAGATTGATAAATACACAGTATTTTGTCTTGAAAATGATTCTCATGTTTTGAAACTTAGTTATAAAAAATGTAGGATTAAAGATGTAGAGTATACTCCAGTTTCGGTAATGGATGCCCCAAATGCGATTGCTATTGTTGGAGATGTTAATAATTTAATTGGTCAGTTTGTTGAATATGTTTAAATAGTTGTAGCTAACAGCATTGATCATAACGGTTGATGCTTTTTTAGTGTGCCCGACATAGGCAGTAACTAGGCAGTGTAAGTCCGTTGTGAGCCATAGTGATTGGTATCACGAGTCGAACACAAGGGTGTCTATCGAGAGGTAGAATCTGTTACGGCAAATTGTTTAAGAAAACGACTTTTTAGCCCGAGACTATTCGCATGAGAGGATTTATAATAAAGTTAGTAGGAAAATGGCACCAAAGTTAAAAACAGATAGCCAAAAACATGTTAAGACCATGTTTGAAAATGGTGATTGGTCTACTAAAATTAACCCAGAAAAAAGCTATTTTTATGACAATTTTGATGTTCAAAAATTAGTTGATGATTATGTTGGAACTGGTTATTTAGAAAAAACATGTACTAAAAGTACACCAATAAAGAAGTTATTAAAATTGCTGAAAATATTGGAGTTGTTGTTTCAAATAAAAATGGGAAAATAACAGAGAAATAAATTATGCTAAGATTCATTATTCGGCTAAAAGAACGCATGTAGTTCCGCATTACAACAGGAGTGAAAATGATGAGGAAAAGTAATTTGGATTATATCAAGTATGTTGGTAAATGGGCTGAAATTGTGGATATTGATGATCAAGTTTTTCGTGGATATATTTTTGGTGCTGAGTCTGAGGAAGATTCAGAAGATGGGCAAGTATGGCTTGATATGAAAAAAATTGATAGTTTAGTTTTTAATTATGGTGATATATTAACAATTGCAGAATCAGAAATCAAAAAAATTACAATAATTGACAAGTAGCTTTGATTACAATAATTGATGCTTTTTTACTACGCAAATTCGACCGTTTTGTAAGAAAGTTATCATTTCCATCAATATATAAATCACGAATATGCCGATAAAGATGTTCAAATAGCAGTTACTTTGAAGGAAATAGATGTAAAACGGTATTTATTAAAAAATTCAAAAAATATGGTATTCCAAGAAATGAAGTTGAAGAAACTAAAGAAGATTTAGATAGCTATTTGAAGCAATTAGCAGAATGGAAGGAGATAACCCCAATGGATAAAGTAGTAGATCAATTTAATATTGGCAAATATACAATATTATATCTTAAAAAGAATGCTAGTTTAGTTCGAACTAGGTATACAAAATATAAGATTAGGGGTGTGGAATATGATCCAGTGCCAGTAACTGACGTGCAGGATGCTATTGCCATTAATAGAAATGATGAAGATTTAATTGGGGAGTTTGTTGAATATGTTTAAATAAGTTACATAAGTAGCATTGATCACAACAATTGATGCTTTTTTTGTACACAAAATTTGACCTGGATAAGTCATTAAACTGTCTATTTTTCTTGCAAAAAATTCTGGGTTGTCACCCAGTGAATAAATGGATGGAAGTTTTTGCGATGAAAAAAGAATTTTTAACTGAGTTGGGCATTGAAGAAATGGTGTCCAAACAAATCATGGTGGAACATGCTAAGGCTAAAACCCTAAGGCGGTTAAAGCGCTGCTTGATTTGGATAAGGTGGAACTCAAAGAGGGCTCGCTGACTAATTTCAAAGATCAGTTAGAAGCGGTTCAAAAGAGTGATGCTTATTTGTTTGATATCAATGAGGCTGCGAAACGAGCTGGTGGAATTCAAAATACACCTAAAGGTAATCCTGGAGCAATGAAGTTTCCAAAAAGAAATCCAGGTACGCAAGCACTTGAAATTAAAGAATTGAAGGCCATAGACAGGTCAGCAATTAAGTATTTAAAAAGTTAGCGTGTGTTAGTTAGCTATTTTAGTCCTTTTATGAAAATTTATGAAACATCGACTCCAATTTGTGGTATACTAACCCACAGTTTGAGAATTAAGTAATTTACTCAATTTGGATTTGATTTGAAGACATTTCGCGTGATCGGGCGCAGTCTTGGAGCTGTAACGGTATTATAGAGGCGGGATAGTACAAACGAAAAATAGAATTAGTCTCTTTGTGTAATAGAATTTGGAACGATTTAAATTTAATTTTTTCATTAGAGGGCGTCATGTTAACAGCATGGCGCTCTTGTCAATTAATCAAAAATAACGATGCTGATAGTTCACGAACTGAACTGAAAACATGGTAGAATGGAAACACACTTAGAAGAAAGTAGGCAAGTTAAACATGGAAATTAGGGGAATTCAACCGGCAGACCATGAAATGATAGATCAGCTGCTGGAAGAATTGGATACCACCAAGAAGCACATAGGAAAACGTGCGGCTAAGCTGAGACAAGAACTGAATTATCAACCAATGTTAGAAATTGTGGCAGAAGAAGATGGGCAGTTGTGTGGAACTGCAAGTTTACATGAAATTACGTTAAATGAGATCGTCTGTGTCGCGATGGGACCGATTGCTGAGAAACATGGTCGACTAGAACCATTGCTAGCTGAGTTAAAGCAACGAGCTTTAAGCTCTGGTTTTCGCTTTATCGTGTGGCAGCCGGTGGGGGAGATCGACCCGCAAGATTACGGTTTTGAACCAGCAGCTAGCCATGAATTATATTTGTTGGGACAAGAAAAAGGGCAAAGAAAAGTTTATGTTTTACAATTGATCGAGGATAGCTTAGCCGGGTTATCTGGCCAAATTAAGTTTAATTAAAAAAATCCAGCTGACTGTTATTCGTTTGAA
This sequence comes from Ligilactobacillus pabuli, assembly GCF_022836475.1. Classification (GTDB taxonomy): domain Bacteria; phylum Bacillota; class Bacilli; order Lactobacillales; family Lactobacillaceae; genus Ligilactobacillus; species Ligilactobacillus pabuli. The sequence continues at coordinate 4,226 of NZ_BQXH01000015.1, forward strand.
TAGCAAGTCAGCTGGATTTTTTAATAATTTTTTAAGCTTCTTGAGGTTTCTTGCGACCGATATACCACATAAAGAGTGGAAAAATAATCGCGATTGCAACGATATAGATGAAGCGAGCCGCTAAGTCGGTTCCGCCCAACCAAACCATTGCGACAACACCGATTAAGGTGGTTGCAATCATGATCGACCATTGTTTACGATCAAAGGCGATGCCGTATTCAATTTCACGTTTTCTGATCAGTGGTAAAATCGTTCCTAGACCAATTAAGATAATGATCGCAACGAAGTTAATGATCAGTTCGTACCACCATGTGCCGCTGTATGTTGCTACGTCTTGTGGAGCGATTCCGAACAGAGTAGCAGTTGCTGTGACAACTAATAGAAGCAAACCAACAGAATAAGCAAGTTTGTCATTTTTAATGAAGACATATTCTGAAGGATACTTCGCAGTGTTTTTACGGATCCGCATAAATGCGTAGAAGATCCAGCAAGTTACACCTGGTGAAATGATCCCGTTCAAGTTCAGTAACCAGTTGAAGATATCATTCATTTCTGGTAAGAACACACCCAGTAACATAATGAAACCTGATAAGGTACAGGTTAGAATATAACCGTTGACAGGTAAACCAGAATCATTAGTCTTACGTAAGAAAGCTGGCATATATTTTTTACCAGTATCAGAAATCAACATCCGTGTCATTGCGTCTAATAGGACCGCAAGAAGGGCACACATGTAAATCACTGACGTCCAAGCGTAGATATACATAAATAAGTTACCGACACCATATTGTTGACCTAAGTATTGGAAGGCGTAGTAGTCACCATTCATCTTTAAGTCATTTGGCAAATGATTGGCATCAAAGAAGATCCCTAATGAAAATGAACCAAAAATTGTCAAAAAGGTTGTCATAAATGCCAAGGTGATCATGGCTTTAGGGAAATCAGTTTTTGGCTTTTTCATTTGTGTGATAAATGGCGCCACAAGTTCTGCACCGTTAACCGCATAAATTAACAAGCCGATCGTTGTCAAATATTTTAAATCAAACTTAGGGAGTATCGTATGAATGTTCATTGGTTGTGTTGCCATGTGGCCGCCAGTTCTTAATAAACCAACAATTGACATGAAAACGAACAGAACTGTCATACCGAACATCGCAAAGCCACCAATAGTGGATAAGATTTCCATCGAGTTTGCTAAATGACGTTGAACAAAAATAAAGACGATAAAGACAATGAAGGTTAACAAGGTAAAGATGACGTTTGGCATCTTATCTTGAAATTCGCTGCTTCCAGTGAAAGCCCAACCGAAACCGACAATAACTGACTGAGCAGAATCGACCACGTAAGGAATTGAAGCGGCCCAATAAGTCCAAGCCGTAAAGTAGCCCAGAAATTCTCCGTTTGTCCCTCGAATCCAGGAACTTAAGCCGCCGCCTTCACTATTAAAGACGGATCCTAACTGTCCGACCATCAATGCATAAGGAATAACGTACAAGAACATCATAATGATCCATGATGTAATAACGCCCATTCCTTGGTTTTTAAAGTTGTACATGATATCTTCGAAACCAATCACGGTTACGAAAGCCATCATCGCCACAACTGGCCAACTAAGGTACTTTTTATTACTCTCTCCCATTAAATTCACTCCTTACAGTAAATAATTGAGTATTAAGAACGGATAAAAATGCGCAACAACTGCGTCTATCAATAATTTTCAGAAAATATAACAGATACTCTTAATAATCTACACTTAAATTGAGTTTGATGCAATGAAAATTTATGAAAAAGTTAAAAAAGTGTTTGTCATGTCGGAGGATAAATTCTTGCAGCAAATTTTCTTTTAACGTAAAATTAAGTTATTAAATTAATGTATGGAGGCCTGCAAATGGAGAATATGTTGATCGATTTTTTAAATGATTCTTATCAAGCTGATTTAGAAATAATTCATGATGTGGCGGGAAATCAACATCTAGCAGGGTATAGTACTTACCATCAAACTAACTTATTTGTCAAAATCTTTAAGGACCAAGCGATGTTTTATGCAGAACAACATGTAGATCAGGTCTACTGTCCAGATATTTTCATTGGAACAGTTATTTTTGGGGATAATTACGTGGTCGTGCTAAAAGATCGCCAGTTAACTGAAGTTGAGTTAAGTGAAATGAATGAGCAGCGTAGTTACCTATATGGGCGACTTTTAGCCAAGTTTCACCAAAAAGTAACGGGTAAAGTTGCTGTGCCCGTCAATTCCGATAGTTTGACACAACAAATTAAGTTTAAGCTGGCAGCATTAACTGATCCAGTTCATCAACAACAGGCCAAAGAGGTCTATTCCTTGCTCGAAGCTGATTTGCCTGCAGCACAGCGTGAATATCAAAAGTTGAAGAAGGTTGTTTTACATGGTGATTTTAGTTTGCGGAACATCATGCACCAACAGCAAGGCTATGTCTTATTAGACTTTGAAAGAGCACACCTTGGTTGTCAGTATGAAGATTTCATCAAGTTCTTTTTTACAGAGGTTACGGATAAAAAATTACGGCAAAGCTTTATTGCAGGTTATCAATCTTTATTAGAGTTTGAAATTCCACAAAAGGCCTGTCAACAAACTTTATTGTATTTAACAGCTCTCGACATTTATCTGTTTCATGAATCGCATACTGAGAAAAAGTTTGGGGAAATTGCTGATCAGATGCTGGCAACGATTAGTTCCGGAGTACCCGTTTTGGAAATTTAATTTTTTACCGGAATTTTGACCAAAAACCAGCTTTTTTTCGTATCTTCTTAGTAGAAAGCAAAAAATGGAGGTACAAGGATGACAGAATGTGGTTGGGCAATTGATGCAAATGAACAGATGCAACGTTATCATGCGACTGAATGGGGTAAAGAAACACATGACGAACGGTTATTATTTGAATTACTAAGCTTAGAGATGATGCAGGCGGGTCTAAGTTGGCAAACCGTGTTAAATAAAAGGGCGGCTTTTCAGGAAGACTTTTGCAACTTTGAACCACAACAAGTTGCAAGTCTAACGGCTGCTGATTTGGCAAAATTAACCACCGATGCACGGATCATTCGCAATCCACAAAAAATCAACGCCATTTACCACAATGCACAATTAGTGGTGAAACTTGAACAGCAAGGAAAAAGCCTAGATCAGATCTTGTGGGACTACGTTGATGGTAAACCAGTGGTCAATCATTGGCGTCATCCAGAAGAAGTGCCAGCACAAACGATTCTATCGCGACGGATGGCCAAAGACTTGAAACGATTGGGCTTTAAATTTGTCGGACCAACAATTATCTATTCGTTGTTACAGGCAACGGGGATCGTGAATGATCATTTGGAATCATGTGCACATAAATATCATTAATCAAAAACGACCAGTGTGCGGGATTAAGTTCTCGCACACTGGTCGTTTTGCCTAGTTATTCTTTTTCAAAGCCTTTACGTTGTTCTTTGCTTAAAGCTGGTTTGTTATCTAAATCAGTCCGAACAACTAAAACGTCGCATTTAGCGTTTCTAGTGACATATTCAGTAACAGAGCCAACTAAGATCCGTTCCACGGCGTTCAAACCTGTGGCACCGATCATAATTAAATCGATGTCGTTTTCCGCAGGGAGATCTTTAGCAATCACAACTTTAGGAGCACCATATTCAATCGAATAATCAATGTGCTTGATGCCTTCTTTTTTGGCATCTTCAAGATAGCCTTCAATTGTTTTTCTAGCGGTGGCAGTGACTTCTTCAACCATAGCAGTGTCAAAACTGGAAATATTTTGAAAAGCACGAGTATCAACGACATGAACTAAATGAATCGAACTGTCATCACCATTTCGTTTGGCAACATTAACAGCTTTTCTAAAAGCTAATTCTGCTTCATAAGAACCATCGACTGGAACTAAAATTTTTTGATATGTTTGCAGCATGATGCTCATCCTTTCTTGATCCTCACCTTAATTTTAACTATCTTTGTCCAAAAAATAAAGTAAAATCCTTTGATTTATGTGAAAACTCACAAAGTATATCCCCATAAAACGAAAGGTACGATAAAACTAGTCAATACATCTGAAGCAATGACTACAATTAGCAGCCAAGTTGGTGCATAAAAGAGTGTTAGCAGTGTTAAACAACCACAGAGTATCATTAACACTCCAAAAACAGTACAAAAAAGTCCTAGACCTCGTTCTGTTTCTGGGTGAAAAACTAGAAAGGGCCGGTGACGGTTTTTAAATAAATACGTACCGAGCACCAAAACAATAATGGCTAAAAAAATCAACAGGATATTAATTAATAGGTCCATGGAAAGCTCCTTTGTCAAAAAATATTGGTTTTTAGCTGGAGTCAGCTTTTAACGGCATAAAAAGAACGGCCTAGAAAACTAGACCGTCACAAAGATAAACTTTGTAATTCCGTCGGCACCGTTAATCACCTCGGTAGTTGAACCCGCGTTAAAGCAGGAGTGCCATTCTTTGTTTGGCTGTGGGACTCAAGTGATATGAGATGCCAGACCCCAGACATTTGAATGGCTCAAAGTAACGATAATTGTTCGGTCAACCTTACATTGTGAGGTAAGGCGTATGCCACAGAACTCGTAATTATAGTAACATAAAGCGCATTCTAATGCAATTCAGTATGTCTCTAAAAATTATCATAATGATTACTGAAAAATTAATAAATAAGCAAAACAAACGATTAGATTGACTTAATTTTTGCCTGATTCCGAACAAAGTTAACAGATCAAACTATAAAAATTAAGTGTTTCCACATCGTTTCTTTTGTGCAATAAAAATATTTTTCCGCAAAAAAAACTAAAAAGATTCTTTATTGCACAATTTGACCCAAAAATTGACCCAAATTTACGGATGGGGCTCAGAACTATTTTTGGGCATGTTTGAGTAACTCGTATTGTTTTTTAAATGCTTGTTCAATGCGTCCATTTTCTTTAGGCTGATAGTATTGCTTATTTTTTATTTTTTGCGGCAAATAAGTTTGTTTGACCCAATCGTGGGGAAAGTCATGAGGAAACTTATAGTCAGTTCCACGTCCGAGTTTAGCAGCCCCTTGATAATGTGCATCCTTTAAAGTGTCAGGAACATCACCATAATTACCGGCTCTGATATCTGCGATTGCGGCATCGATGGCTTGGATCGCTGAGTTGGATTTGGGAGATACACACAGCTCAATCACAGCATTAGCTAATGGAATTCGCGCTTCTGGCAGGCCAATTTTTTCCGCGGCAGTCACAGCGGAAACTGTCCGGGCAGCTGCGGCAGGATTGGCGAGCCCAATATCTTCATAAGCAATTGTGAGTAAGCGACGGTTGACAGAAATTAAATCACCAGCTTCTAACAAACGTGCCAGATAGTGCAGGGCAGCGTCAGCATCTGAACCGCGAATGGACTTTTGAAAAGCAGAAATCACATCATAATGTGCATCACCGTCTTTATCTTGAACCAGCGCTTTACGTTGCAAACATTCTTCAACAATGGGTAAATCAAGAATGATCTGACCTTCATCATTTGGCGGAGTCGATTTAGCAGCCAACTCCAAGGCATTTAAAGTACTGCGTAAGTCTCCATGGGTTGCTTGGCTCAAATGAGTCATGGCTTCAGGAGAGACTTCTAAGTCTAAATCTCCGAGGCCATTGGTCGTATCAGTTAAGGCACGATTAATTGCCTGAGTGATATCTGCTGCTGTTAATGGTTTGACTTCATAAATTTGTGTCCGACTTCGAATCGCAGGGTTAATGGATATATAGGGATTTTCTGTCGTTGCTCCAATTAAGATGATACTGCCATTTTCTAAGTGGGGCAGTAAGAAATCTTGTTTTGGTTTGGTTAAACGATGAATCTCATCCAGCATTAACACGACCGTTCCGCTCATTTTAGCTTCTGCCGCAATTGCTTCTAAATCCTTTTTTGAATCTGTGGCAGCATTTAAAGTTCGAAAAGCATATTTGGTTGAACCGGCAATGGCACTAGCAATACTAGTTTTCCCTGTGCCAGGAGGACCGTATAAAATCATCGATGAAAGCAAACGTGCTTTGACCATTCGCTCAATGATCTTTCCTGGGCCGACTAGGTGCTGTTGGCCGACAATATCTTCAATTTTTTTGGGACGCATCCGATACGCAAGTGGTTTCATTTTTTCCTCCTTCGTCCAAGTGTTTTTCATTTAGTTGTAATTAACAAATTCCTATATCAAAGCGATTATCGCTTATTTTACGGCGATTAAGCCAGAAAGATAATTGATAAGTACAAGAAGGCTTTAACTAGTTAATTTGAGGATAAAAAGTGTATAAAAAAAGCCCGCTAGGCGAGCTTTTTCGATAGCAATTTTAGCTAAGTTGGTTGTAGTATTCAACGATCAATGATTCGTCGATATTTGCATCAAGTTCTTCACGTTCTGGCAAACGAACGAGTGAACCTTCCATTTTGTTTTCATCAAATGAAACAAATGCTGGGCGACCAACAACAGCTTCCAAGGCATCCTTTACGACTTGTAAGTTCATTGAACGTTCACGTAAAGAAATAACTTGGCCAGGTTTTACTTCGTATGAAGGGATGTCAAGACGCTTGCCATCGACAGTAATGTGACCATGGTTAACTAATTGACGAGCCTGACGACGAGTAGTAGCCAAACCTAAACGGTAAACAACGTTGTCCAAACGACGTTCGAGCAAGATCATGAAGTTATCACCGTGCTTACCTTCGCGAATCTTACCAGCTTTCAAGAACAAGTTGTAAAATTGGCGTTCTGACAAACCGTATGTCATACGCAGCTTTTGCTTTTCTTGTAATTGAAGACCGTATTCTGAAAGTTTACGACGGTTGTTTTGACCGTGTTGACCTGGAGCATATGGACGACGAGCTAATTCTTTACCTGTACCTGAAAGTGAAATGCCTAAACGGCGAGAAACTTTCCATGATGGACCTGTATAACGCATAATAAAATTCCTCCAAATAATTTTTATGGAGTAAAATAATCCGTGTGGATTTAGTATTCGTGCAGTTTGTTCTAGGTTTTCGCTTTTGCAGCCGAAAAGTTACTGACTAAACCAAATTGGCAACAAACTGTTGACGTTCTTACCATCCACTGCTGCATTATTTTACACAATAACTAATCTAGCAGGTTTCGATTGGAAAGTCAATTGAAACCTGCCGAAAATGTTTTTAAAGTGGGTCTCAAATAGCTATTAGAGATGATTTATTAAGGCTGCAACAAATTTCATTAATAGTTCTTGGTCTTGACTGCTAAAACGGTCGAGCACAGGTGAATCGATATCTAGGACACCAATTTGTTGGTCACCCTTACTCAAGGGGAGGACAATTTCTGAGCGACTGGCTGAATCACAGGCGATATGTCCTGGAAATTGGTTAACATCAGCAACACGTAAAACTTGCTGCTCACTGAAAGCTCGTCCACAAACTCCCGCATCCAGGTTAATGTGCATACAGGCGACTTTGCCTTGGAAAGGACCGAGATTTAATACTTTAGTTTCAGTGTCATACAGATAAAAGCCAGCCCAGCTAATTTTGGGGAGCTCTTCGAATAAGAGGGCACTTGCATTGGACAAATTAGCGATGAAATTATGTTCATCTGCCAGTAAAGCATCAAGCTGCTGGACCAATAATGGTTGATTCATTTAATTTCCTCCATTAAAATCATATATTAACTTATTTTCTTATGGTATAATTATGGATAGATTTTAAACTGAATTGGTGTGGATAGCAACTATTAATTATGATTGTTCATGTGTTGATAGCTGGTCAGACACATAGTTTTATGAATACAAAATGAAAGAGATATAAAGGATGGGGTTTCATGGTAGTCTTGTTAATTGCGGTCATTGTGATCGCTATCGTTGCATATCTTGCAATACTGTATTTTCAACGGAGCTATAGCGAAGCAATCACCGTAGAAAAAAATAAAGTAGAAAAAATGGCGAATGAGTCATTAGAAGATCAGTTGGCTAAGATTAGTCAGCTTAATCTCTCAGGTGAAAGCTTGACAGAATTTGAGACCTTGGATAAGGGCTACCATTTTTTAAAGAATAGGGAATTACCTGAATTATCGGAACTGTTAAATGATCTCACAGATGCAGTGCATCATTACCAATTTATGCGAGTTTCACGAGAAATCAAGCTTGTGCAGCAAAAAACTGCTGGGGCTGAGCAACATGCAAGTGAAATTAAAGAGAAGTTAGACCTGATCCAGACTAGCACTAAGCAGCATGAGAATATTTTGAAAGAATTACAGGAAAAATATCAGTCATTACGGACTGTTTTACTAACTAAGAACTTTTCTTTTGGCCCTGGGATCGATGCTTTAGAAGAAAAATCCGCTGAAATTGAAGAAGACTTTGGCAAATATACTAAATATTCTGAAAGTGGCGATTTTGTTAGCTCCGAGGAACCGTTAAACAAGCTCAGGTCGGACATGGACGCCATTGAAGATGCTGTTGAACAAATTCCACCGATTTTTAAGAATTTACACAATGTCTTTCCTGAACAGTTAGAAGAATTAACTGCTGGAATAAAACAAATGAAAGACAACCATTGTATTTTTACGACTGATCTTTCAGCTAAAGTGGCAGAAATTACTAAAGAATGTCAAGAAAATGAACATAATTTGGCGGATTTGAACTTAGCGGCTGCTAGCGAATTAGATGAACAAATTGTGACAGAAATCGACCATGTCTATGCTGAAATCGAAAGCGAGTATGCAGCAGCAACGATTTTAGGAAATAAGTTCCAAGAATTAGGTCAGTTTTTAAACCACGCACAACAGCAACAAAAGGAATTGAAAATCGAACTTGATCGTTTGGGTCAAAATTATACTTTTAATAACCAAGAAGAAGAACGAGCTGCTCAATTAGACCAACAGCTAAATGAAATTCAGCAACACTATACTCAGCTAGAACAAACTAAAGAAAAGAAGCAAGATCTAGTTTGTTCAACCGCTGTGGCACAGTTAGATGATGACAAAGAACGTCTAACAAATGCAGAAAAAGAGCAGCAGGCAATTAATGCTGGAATTTCTGGTTTATGGAAAGAAGAAAAAGATGCTCTAGACGCGGTGGAAAATTTTGACACTGAGATCCACCGGATGAAGCGAGAAGTTGAAAAGTTAAACTTGCCTGGCTTACCAGAAGACTACTTAGAATACTTTTTCAAGGTTAGCGATGAAATCGAAGCTCTAGACGCTGAATTAAACAAAATGAAAATTGATATGGCTGAAATTACACGCAGCTTGATCAATACGCAGTCTGATTTAGACGTTTTAAATAATAAAACCATTGAAATTAAGGATAGTTCAATGTTGGCTGAACGGTTGCTACAATATTCCAATCGTTATCGGAATCGTTATCCAGAAGTGGAACAGGCTTACCAACAGTCACTAATTGCCTTTGAAAAAGAATTTGCATACGTAGAGGCTTTGGATAACATTTCGCAGGCAATCGATACGGTTGAACCTGGGGCTTTTAAACGAATCTCAGAACAGTTTGAAGCAGAAAAGGATTCATTGAATACTTTAGTTTAATGATATTAATTAAAATCAATGAGATGGTAAAGCGCTCGTAGCGATACGGCGCTTTATTTTATGGACTGGAAAATAGACTTGTAAACTTTCTATGAAATGTTTACAATTGGTAAGAAAAATAATTTGAGAAGGATGAATAATGATATATTTTGATAACAGTGCAACAACAAAAGTCGCTCCCCAAGTACTAGAAACATACCGAACTGTTAGCGACAAGATTTGGGGCAACCCTTCATCTTTGCACGCTTTAGGAGAAACAGCAGATAACTTATTAGAACAATCACGGCGGCAAATTGCGCAGCTATTAGGTTGCCAGCCACATGAAATCTTTTTTACGAGTGGTGGGACCGAAGGCGATAATTGGGTCATTAAGGGTACAGCTTTTGCTAAACGTGAATTTGGTAAACACATTATTACTTCATCAATCGAACATCCAGCTGTTTTAAATTCGATGGCGCAACTAGAAAAATTGGGCTTTGATGTGACTTATTTGCCAGTTGATCAGAATGGCCGAGTTCAAGCTAAAGATGTTAAAGAAGCGTTACGTCCTGACACAATTTTAGTCTCTGTCATGGCAATCAATAACGAAGTGGGTTCAATTCAACCTTTGGCAGAAATTGGTGAAATTTTACGTTCACATCCTAACGTTCACTTCCATGTTGATGCCGTGCAAGGAATTGGTAAGGGAATCGGTGAACTGCTGAAAAATGAACGAATTGATTTTTTGACTTTCTCTGGTCATAAATTTCACGCCCCACGAGGAATTGGATTTATTTATAAAAAGACTGGCCGAATGATTGAACCACTGATGGCTGGCGGTGGACAAGAAAAGAACCAGCGCAGTGGAACTGAAAATTTGCCTGCAATTGCAGGTATGGCCAAAGCATTACGTTTGCTGCTGGAAAATGAAACTGAGAATGTGCAAAAAGAACGTGCCATCAAGCAAAAAATTTACGACCATGTTGCTAATTTAGAAAATGTGACTGTCTTTTCAACAGTCGATGAGTTTTCTTCACCGCATATTTTGTGCTTTACCATCGACGGTGTTCGAGGGGAAACAATCGTACACGCCTTTGAACAGGAAGATATTTACATTTCAACGACCAGTGCATGTTCTTCTAAAAAGGGAACTGTTTCAGGGACTTTAAATGCGATGCATGTTCCGGAAAAAATTGCGACCTCAGCAGTTCGGGTCAGTTTAGATGAAAATAATACGTTAGCAGAAGCAACGACTTTCAATCAGGCATTTGATAAAATTTATGCACGTTTTGAAGAGGTTTTTGCAAAATAGAAAGGATCACAGATGCAATATACAGAAATTACAGTTCGCTACGGTGAATTGTCAACTAAAGGAAAAAATCGGCGTTCATTTATTGACCGCTTAGGTACGAATACGCGTAATGCTTTAGCTAGTTTTGACAAATTGGAAATTAAGGCTCACCGTGACCGGATGCATATTCGCTTAAACGGTGAAGATTACCATGAAGTTGTTAAACTAGTTAAGAAGATTTTTGGGATTCAGAACTTTTCGCCTGCAATTAAAGTCGGGCGTGATGTCGAGGAAGTTAAACGCACCGCGATTGAAATTTTTAATGAGATTGCGACAGATGGCATGACCTTTAAGATCAATACTCGGCGATCAGACCATAATTTCGAATATGATACCAACCAACTGAATGACATTTTGGGCGGAACCATTTTAGACAATTTTCCCCAGGTGAAAGTTCAAATGAAACAACCTGATATCACACTAAGAGTTGAGGTCCGTTCAGACGGAATTTATCTGTCATATGAACAGATCCCTGGTGCTGGCGGTTTGCCGGTTGGAACTGCAGGTAAGGGCCTGTTGATGTTATCCGGTGGGATCGATTCGCCGGTTGCCGGATATTTGGCATTAAAGCGTGGCGTCGATTTGGAAATGGTTCATTTCTACAGTCCGCCATATACGAGTGAGCAAGCCTTGAACAAGGCTAAGGAATTAACTGCCAAATTAGCACCATATGTTGGTAAGATCCGCTTTATTCAAGTCCCATTTGCTGAGATCCAAGAAACTGTCAAAAAAGACGTTCCAGCCGGCTACTTGATGACGATCCAACGGCGCTTTATGTTGAGATTGTGCGAAAAAATTGCTGAACAGCGCCATGCTTTAGCGATTTTTAACGGTGAATCATTGGGACAAGTTGCTTCACAAACGATGGAAAGTATGGCAGCAATCAATGATGTGACATCAATGCCGATTTTACGGCCAGTAGTTTCAATGGATAAAAACGATATCATTAAAGTTGCGGAAGAAATTGATACCTTTAATCTCTCCATTAAACCATATGAAGATTGCTGTACGGTCTTTGCTCCAACAGCACCAAAAACTAAGCCAAGAATTGATCGTTCACGGGAATATGAGAGTAAATTAGATGTTGATGGATTAATTGAACGTTCACTGGCTGGAATTAAAATTACAGAAATTACTAGTGCTGACCATTTCTTGAATGCACAAGAAGAGTCATTTGCTGAATTGCTGTAAAAATTACTGGTGCGACTGGATTTAGACTTGACGTTTATGAAACGCAAGGTTAGAATTATCTCATAAAGCTTTGACCAAGAGGGTCGTTCGGTACTCATTTGACAGAGAGAAATGGTTAGTGGAACATTTCAGTGAGCCGGGGATTGTAGCTTGTTAGCTGCCAACTTGAAACTAATTGTAGGGCTGGCCGGACTTCTATCCGTTAACAAAAGAAATTTAAGTGGGGGTTAAAGCCCCAATTTAGGTGGTACCACGGCACTGTCGTCCTAATTTTTAGGACGATGGTGTTTTTTTTAACGGTTAGTGACTGAAGAACTCTTTGTTTAAAGATAGATTTGAAACGTAGAAAGGATGAATTAAATGGCTAAAGAAATCGAAATGTCAACCAAATACGATCCAACCGCTGTTGAACGTGGACGTTACGAAAAATGGCTGGATCAAGATTTATTTAAACCAAGTAGAGACCAAAGTGCCAAACCATATTCCATCGTAATTCCACCACCAAATGTGACAGGAAAACTGCATTTGGGTCATGCTTGGGATACGACCTTGCAGGATATGCTGATCCGTCAAAAGAGAATGGAAGGTTACGACACTTTATGGCTGCCAGGAATGGATCATGCAGGGATCGCCACCCAAGCTAAAGTTGAAGCTCGTTTGGCCGAAAGCGGTATTTCCCGTTACGACCTTGGGCGCGAAAAGTTTGTGGAGAAGGTCTGGGAATGGAAAGACGAATACGCTAATATCATTAAGCAACAGTGGGCTAAATTAGGGCTCTCGCTTGATTATAGCCGTGAACGTTTCACCTTTGATGAGGGCTTATCTAAAGCCGTGCGTAAAGTCTTTGTTGCTTTGTACAAAAAAGGCCTGATCTATCGCGGCGAATACATTATTAACTGGGATCCAAAGGCTCGGACTGCATTGTCTGATATTGAAGTCATCCATCAAGATGACAAGGGTGCCTTCTATCATGTTAAGTACCCATTCGCTGATGATACTACTTTTAACGGCAAAGATTACATTGAAATTGCAACAACTCGTCCAGAAACGATGCTGGGTGATGTCGCCATTGCGGTCAACCCGAAAGATGAACGTTACAAAGATTTAGTTGGTAAAAAAGTGGTTCTGCCATTACATGGCCGTCTCTTGGAAATTATTGCTGACCAATACGTTGATCCTGAGTTTGGGACTGGGATGGTTAAGATCACACCAGCGCATGACCCTAATGACTTTGAGGTCGGTAACCGTCATAACTTGGAACGGATCAATACCATGAACGAAGATGCCAGCTTGAATGAAAAAGCTGGTAAGTATGCTGGAATGGATCGTTTCGATGCCAGAAAAGCCATTGTTGCTGATTTAAAGGAACAAGGCTACCTGTTATCTGAAGAACCAATCGTGCATAGTGTTGGTCACTCAGAGCGGACTGGTGTTCAAGTCGAAGCACGTTTGTCAACACAGTGGTTTGTGAAGATGAAGCCTCTTGCAGAAGCTGCTTTGAAAAATCAAGAATCAGACGACCGAGTAACTTTTGTACCAGACCGGTTTGAACATACCTTTACTCAGTGGATGGAAAACGTCCATGACTGGGTAATTTCAAGACAACTCTGGTGGGGACATCAGATCCCAGCTTGGTACCATAAAGAAACTGGGGAAACCTATGTTGGGGAAGAAGCACCTAGTGATCCAGAAAACTGGGAACAAGATTCAGATGTGCTAGATACGTGGTTCTCTAGTGCTTTATGGCCATTTTCAACGATGGGTTGGCCAGATGAAGAAGCACCGGACTTTAAACGTTACTTCCCAACTAATACCTTAGTTACTGGTTACGATATTATCTTCTTCTGGGTTTCACGGATGATTTTCCAAAGTAAAGAGTTTACCGGTCGGCGACCATTTGAACATGTCTTGATCCATGGCTTGATACGAGACGAAGAAGGCCGCAAGATGAGTAAATCACTTGGTAACGGGATCGATCCGATGGACGTGATTGAAAAATATGGTGCTGATGCCTTGCGGTGGTTCTTAGCAACTGGTTCAACACCGGGACAAGATATTCGCTTCTCATATAAGAAGATGGATTCTGCTTGGAACTTTATTAATAAGATTTGGAACGCTAGCCGCTTTGCCATCATGAACTTTGACGAAGATACAGAGGCCAAACTTCCTGATCGCAGTGAATGGCAGTTAGCAGATAAATGGATCTTGAGCCGCCTGAATACAACCATTCATGAAGTAACTCGTTTATTCGATGCTTTTGAATTTGGTGAAGCAGGACGTGCTTTATACAACTTTATCTGGAATGATCTATGTGACTGGTACATTGAAATGGCCAAAGAAGATTTCTATGGTAAAAATCAGGAATTGAAACATAATACACAAAATATTTTGTGCTATGTTTTAGACCAGACTTTACGCTTAATGCACCCAATTATGCCATTTGTTACCGAAGAAATTTGGTTAGCAATGCCACACACCGGGGATTCATTAGTGACAGCAGCTTATCCTACTGAGGATGATGCTTTGCATGACGAAGAAGCTGAAAAAGGGATGAGTAATTTGATCGAATTGATCAAGGCTGTCCGGAATATTCGTGCTGATGCCAATGCACCATTATCTTCACCAGTGGATATCCAAATTAAAACAGCGACAGCTGAAAATCAGGAGATCTTCGAGGCTAATCAAGAATATATTGAACGTTTCTGTCATCCACAGACATTGCAGATCTCTGCTGATTTACAAGCACCAACCTTAGCGATGACTGCTGTGATCAGTGGTGCAGAAGTCTATATCCCATTAGCTGGTTTGGTTGACCTGGGGCAAGAAGTTGCACGTTTGCAAAAAGAAATCGATAAGTTAAATAATGAAGTTACTCGTGGCGAAAAGAAATTAAGTAACCAAGGCTTCGTTAAAAATGCACCAGAAGCAGTTGTTGCTGAAGAACAAGAAAAATTAGCCGGCTACAAAGAAAAATTAGCTGCTACTGAAGCAAGAATTGCAGAAGTGAAAAAAGAAATGTAAGATTTAGGGCAGGGAAGACGAAGGTTTTCCTTGTCTTTTTTAGTTGTATCGCGTAAATGATCCAGTATAATAAAGACAAGTTTTAGATTAAAAATAAGGGGTCAGTTGATTGATGATAGATAAAATTACTAATTATGCTGAGGCGCTGTCCTTTATCCATGGCAGACATAAATTTGTTAAGTTTCCAACGTTAAAACGGATGTTGCGGTTAGCAAATTTATTAGGTGAGCCGCAAAAACAACTCAAATTTATCCACGTGACGGGAACAAATGGTAAGGGCTCAGTGACAGCGTACTTACGTGATTTATTAGTTAGTCAAGGATATGATGTTGGGACTTTTACCTCGCCATTTATTGAAAAATTTAACGAACGGATCGCGATTAATGGTCAAATGGTGAGCGATAATACAATCGTGTCCTTGGTTCAAAAAGTTTTGCCAGCTGTAAATCAGGTTGACAAAGAATATGTTGAAAATGGTGGCGGTCCGACTGAATTTGAAGTCTTGACTGCAATGATGTTAGTTTATTTTGCCCAAAGCCAGCCAGATTTTGTGATTGCTGAAGTTGGGATCGGTGGGACCTATGATTCAACTAATATCATTGAACCATTGATTTCAGTTATTACTTCGGTTGGAATGGATCACATGAAGGTTTTAGGAAATACGCTGGCAGAAATTGCTGCCAATAAGGCTGGAATTATTAAAAAAGAACGCCCAATCGTGTGTGGTGCTTTGCCGACAGAGGCACTGACAGTTGTTCAAGAACGGAGTCAAGCCATGCAGGCACCCTTGTATCAGTTAGGAAAACAATTTACTGTTACTCCTAAAAAAGTGGCGAATTACTGGGGTGAAACATTTGCTTATCACTTTTCAGATGTAACTTTGAAAAAGGTGCAGCTGCAAATGATCGGCGGTTATCAAATTGAGAACGCCGCGGTAGCGTTAACTACTTTTCTAGTGCTAATGCAACAGCTGTCTCAGCCTGTTCAGCCGCATGAGTTAACTAAATCTCTAAAGCACACAACTTGGCCAGGCAGGTTTGAAAAAATCAATGACGAGCCGCTGATCGTCTTAGACGGAGCACATAACGTTCCTGCCATGCAGGGGCTTAAACAAACATTACAACAAAAATTTAGCGGCCAGAAAGTTTATGTCTTACTAGCAGTCTTAGAAGATAAACAATTTAATGAAATGATTGCCGAATTGGAACAAGTTTCGAATTTGTCGTTATATCTGACGGATTTTGCTGGTCCACGACAAACCATGAAACAGAGTGAATTAGCGGCACAATGGCAAACATTCCCGCAATTTGACCACTGGCAGGAAGCATTAGGAGAAATTATTAGTCAGATGTCTGCGGATGATCTGCTGTTGATCACAGGTTCGTTATATTTTGTGTCGGAAGTTCGCCGTTACTTCAAGTAGAAAAAGGAGAATGAATGTGAAACCTGATTTAGTAATTTTTGATATGGATGGAGTCGTTTTTGATTCAGAAAAGGTCTATTACACTGCCAATAAACTAGCAGCTGATGAACTAGGAATGGACTATTCATTGGAATACTACCGTCGGTTTGTTGGTGCTGGCAACGATCAAATGATGGTCGAAATGGCTCAGGATTTTGGTGATGAGGAATTGATCAAAAACTTTATGCAACGTAGTTATAATTTGATCAACCCCTTGGTTTCAGCAGGAAAGATGGAATTAAAACCGGGCTTTTTAGAGTTAACGCAGCATTTACGTGCACAAAAGACCCCGTATGTCTTAGCCTCTAGTAATGACCGGCACCAAATTGATTTTTATTTAACAACCACCAAGATGGATTTGGGCTTTGATTTAATTGTTTCTGCCGATGATGTGACTGAAGCTAAACCGTCACCCGAGATTTTTATGCAGGCCTGGCAAAAAGCAGGGCAACCCGAAAAAAATAAAACTTTGGTGATCGAGGATTCGCATAATGGTATCTTGGCTGCCAACCGAGCGGGATTGCCGGTGGCGATGGTCCCTGATCTAATTTTACCGACAGCTTACGATACAACCAATACGATGGGAATTTTTAAAACTTTGCATGATTTACAAAAAAGTTTGGCTTAAAAAAACTAAATTCGGCTTTTTTTTCGTATATAGTAATCGGAGGGGTTAAAATGACATTGATAAATTCTTTTGACTTAGATTACTTAACGAAACAGATTCAGCATTATGGACCACAAGCATTAACTGACCGTGAATTGTTATTTTGCGTTTGTTGCAGTGCATTTCCTAAAAGAACTGCCAGCAAAATTACGGGAGAATTTTTTGATCAGTATGAGGATCTGGAGCAAATGCAGTATTTAACCAATACTGAAATCAGGGCCTTATTACCAACTGAACAAAAAGCCTGGTTCTTTGAAGTTTTAGGTGAATTTGCGAATCGCTATGAAAAGCGACCGGCTTTGGCTTTAGGAACGGTGTACTCTAGCCGGAAAATTGGCGAGTATATGACTAAAATGTACGGTGCAGCTAAACAAGAACTATTGGTTGGTATTTATTTAGATACTAAAAATCAAGTGATGCTGCAAAAAAATTTGTTTAAAGGGACCTTGAATTCAGCAACAGTTCACCCGCGTGAAATTTTTAGAGAGGCTGTTAAGTGTAGCGCTGCACGCTTTATGGTGGTTCATAATCATCCTAGTGGCAATGTGACTCCGTCTAAAAATGATTTAGCTTTAACAAAGCGTTTGGTCAGTTGCGGAGAGATGTTAGGTATTACGTTACTGGATCATATTATTGTTGGCGATAGTTCATATTTAAGCATGCGTGAAGAAGAAATTATTGCTTAACTGTTAAAAAAAGTCAAGTAGTTTAAATTAACGCTTGCAAACAATTTGTGGATAAACACAATTGTTTGCAGGCGTTTTTTGGATGATCGTTTAGTGTCGTTTTTCCGGTGATAACCAGTGGTGTTGTGTTGTAGAAGACTTTAAAATGTGGTAAACTTGCACAAGTACAAGTCTTGAAAGGAATTTAAAATGCTAACAGGTAAAGTGCGTTCTTTTAATAAAGATAAAGGTTTTGGTTTTATTATTCCAGATGAGGGCAAGGAAGATATTTTTGTCCATTTTTCTGCGATTTTAACACCTGGCTATAAGGTTTTAGAAGCAGGACAGCGAGTCAGCTATGTTTCTGTGACAGGAATTAGAGGTCCGCAAGCATGCGATGTCAGTATTTTGCATGAAGAAACACCAACTGAGGAACGTTAATTTGGTGATTTCTTAAAAAAATTAACGAAAGTTGATTTGATAGCTTGTGTTATAATTTTAGTATTATCTGAAAAATAAAACTTAATAGGCAACATTGAAGGGATGAAAAAAAGTGTTCGGAATGGGAACAAAAAATATCGGGATCGATCTCGGTACTGCAAATACAATAGTTTATGCTGAAGGTAAGGGAATTGTCTTACGCGAACCTTCAGTTGTTGCTAAAAATACTAAATCAGGAGAAATCGTTTCAGTTGGTTCTGAAGCCCGCGATATGATTGGACGGACTCCAGCAAGTATTGTTGCAATTCGACCAATGAAAGATGGCGTAATTGCTGATTATGATACAACTGCTTCGATGATGAAGTATTATATTGATAAAGCTCTTGGTAAACGCGGCGGCAAGCCATATGTCATGGTTTGTGTCCCAAGCGGAGTGACTGAAGTTGAAAAACGTGCAGTCGTTGATGCAACTCGAGTTGCGGGTGCTAAAGATGCTTATGTCATCGAAGAACCATTCGCTGCTGCCATTGGCGCAGGTTTGCCAGTGATGGATCCAACCGGTAGCATGGTCGTTGATATTGGTGGTGGGACTACTGATGTTGCAACGATTTCTTTAGGCGGGATCGTTTCTAGCCGTTCAATTAGAATGGCTGGCGACCGTTTGGACGAAGCAATCATTTCGTTTGTTCGAAAAAATTACAACTTGTTAATTGGTGAACGGACTGCTGAACAGTTGAAGATGGATACTGCATCTGCATCTGTTGAAGCTGCTAAGGAATTAGATAAGCAATCTATTCGCGGCCGTGATTTGGTAACTGGTTTACCAAAGACAATTGAGATCGAAGCAGAATCAGTTGCGATTGCGATCCAAGAAGTGATTCAAGAAATTATTACAGCAATCAAAGAAACTTTGGAAGAAACTTCACCTGAAATTGCTGCCGATGTGATCGACCACGGAATCGTTTTAACTGGTGGTGGTGCACTCTTGCGGCATTTACCTGAAGTAATCTCCGATGCAACTAAAGTGCCAGTTTTTGTTGCTTCTGAACCACTTGATTGTGTTGCGATCGGGACCGGGGAATCCTTGAAGAGCATTGATGTAATGAAAAAGAACTAATTACTAAAAAATTATGTGGGGGTTGGAGTTTTTTATCTCCAGCCTCTTAATTTTTTATGCGTTTGATACGAAAAAATTATGATCATGGAGCTGAACGGACCTTTAGTGCAATAACTAGTTGGTTTAGGTCACGGCATCATAATGTGAGGAGGTTTGAAGTGTGCAAAAGTTCTCATTCAATAAGAGATTAGTAGTCACAATGATTATTTTGATTGTCGGCTTTTTATTAATCGCTCTATCAATCAGCGTGAGAAATAATAAAAATGCACCATCATTCGTGCAACAAATTGGGAATGAAGCTGGTGGGATAGTTGATCGGGTAGTTGGAGTTCCAATGAATGGATTAGGGCATGCAACAGACTCAGTCAAGGATCTATATAACTCTTATACTGAAAATAAGAAGCTCAAGAAACAAGTCGATTCGATTGCAACACAAAAAGTGGAAAATCAAACTCTTAAAGAAGAAAATGAACACTTAAAACAACAGTTAAAATTAAACGAGACTCTGACATCTTATCAAAAAATCAGTGCGGTCGTTTTGAGCCGAACACCTTCATCTTGGCAGAATCAAATTATTATTAATAAAGGTTCTGTTGCTGGTGTGAAGAAAAATGATGCGGTAATGTCACGCCAGGGGTTAGCTGGTCGAGTCACTGAAGTGAATAAAACTACTAGTAAAGTAGAGCTATTGTCTACTGGTAATGATTCAGCCAATCGGTTTGCAGTTCGGGTCACGAGCAAGGATGGCACGGTGATCAATGGTTTGATCACTGGTTATAGTACAGCTAACAACCAGCTGATCATGGGTCAGGTAACTTCTAAGGCAAAAATTGCGAAAGGTGCCAAAATTATTACTTCTGGTATGGGTGGTATTACACCGCAAGGACTACTAGTCGGTCAAGTAATTCGTGTCGCAAATAATGACGAGGGCTTACCAACTAAAATCTATATTAAACCCGCAGCTGACTTTAACGATTTAGACGTAGTTACAGTAGCTAGAAGAGTGGATTAGGAGTTTTGCAAAATGAGAATTTCAAAAATGAGATATTTTTTTCCAATCGGTACCTTTTTGTTTCTCTTTTTGGATGGTTCGTTGAGCCATCTCCTGGCGCCGTTCTTTTTTACCACAAACGTTTCAGTTGAAAGCAGGTTGATTTTGCTGTGGCTGGTAATGGGGATCTGTTATGGAACTGTTGATCATTTGATTTGGTGGGCTGCAGCTGCAGGACTATTTTTTGATTTGTTCTTTACGGGGATCCTAGGGATTTTTACCCTGTTGTTACCATTTATGGTGTACCTGACCCAAAACGTGTTAACATTTTTTAATCGGTCATTTATTGTGGTATTATTAATATACTTAATTGATATTACCGTACTAACAACTTTGTTTTACTGGGCAAATGCCTTGATTGGCTTTACGTCTGTTTCAGCCGTGAACTTTATTGGTCGGACACTTGGTCCAACTTTATTGTTTAACTTAGTAGTGTATGTCATTTTATTTTGGCCATTAAAGGTATTTTTCGAAAAATTTGAGTAAGGATGTGTGGAAGAATGCAAGCAGTTGTTTTGAAAGGATACAAAAACGGGTATGAGATACTAATAGAGCCAACTGCAAGTTTCAGTGAAATTAAAGCAGAACTTAGTACTTTAATGGAGAAGTTGCATAATGATGAAACCTCAGACCGGACGAAGAAGTATTCCTTCAATCTCAATACTGGTATGATCCTCTACACGGCTGAGCAAAAGCAAGAATTGGAAAACATTTTTGCGGATTATCCGCGCTTTTCGATCCATAAAATTCAGAGTGCCGTTTTAGAGAAAAAAGAGGCACAAGAAATTGTTGATAGTACTACTGTTCATGTTAACGGCGATATCATTCGAAATGGACAAGATAAACTCATTCATGGTGATCTGTTGTTTTTGGGAACAGTTCATCAGGGAGGAATTTTACGAGCAACGGGCAGTATTTACATTTTAGGAACTGTAAATGGAATTGTCTGTGCCGGTCATGAGAATAACACCCGGGCCATTATCGCTGGTAATTTGCAGGGGGCACAACAATTAAGAATTGCGGATTTAGTAGACATAGTAAACGAAGATCAAAAAATTGCACAAGCTGATCAAACAAGTGCACTTTTTGTTAATGATCTGCATGCTTTAGCTGTGACACAAATTGAGCAGTTAAAAACAATCAGACCAAAACTTTTCATAAAGGCAGGGGGATTTTAAGATGGGAAAAGCAGTTGTGATCACTTCTGGTAAAGGCGGTGTCGGTAAGACGACGACGACGGCAAATCTAGGAACTGCACTTGCTTTAATGAATAAAAAAGTGTGTTTAGTTGATTTAGATATCGGCTTACGTAACCTTGATGTTGTACTTGGACTGGATAATCGCATTATTTATGATATCGTTGATGTTGTTGAAGGCCGGGCTAAATTGCCACAAGCTTTAATCAAGGATAAACGTTTTAATGATAAGCTCTTCTTATTGCCGGCTGCTCAGAATGCTGATAAAACGTCGGTTGAACCTGAACAGGTCGCAGAAATTGTGGATGAGCTGAAGAGTGAATTTGATTATGTTTTTCTTGATTGTCCTGCGGGAATCGAACAAGGCTTTATGAACGCAGTTACGGCTGCAGATGAGGCAATCGTCGTTTCAACTCCTGAAATTTCTGCCGTGCGTGATGCTGACCGTGTAGTTGGTTTATTGGAACAACAAGATTTGGATAAGCCGCCAATGTTAGTGATCAATCGGATCCGTAAGAATATGATGAATGCTGGTAATATGATGGATGTTGACGAAATTACTAGACATTTATCGATTGAACTGCTTGGAATTGTTTTTGATGAAGACCAAGTGATCGCAACCTCTAATAAAGGTGAACCAATCGTTCTTTATGAAAAAAATCCAGCAGCGCAGGGATATCGCGATATTGCTCGTCGAGTTGAAGGTGAAACAGTCCCGTTGATGTCACTGAAAGAAGACAAACAACCAGGATTCTTTCAACGGATCGGTGCCTGGTTTAAGAAAGATAAATAAGAATAAATTTTAACTTAAAAGGGCCAGAAATGGTCTTTTTTTATTGGCCTTTAACAGAGCAAAAAGTTGGTATATCTGATATTTGTATACTTTATAGCCTATCTTTGCTATAATCTTTTTGTATCTAATTTGGATGTGGATGGTGACTTTTGTGGATTTGATTTATAGTGTGGTCTCAGTTATTTTCTTTATTAATACCCTCTTAGCAATAGTAACTGTTTTTAAAGAAAAGCGGGATATCGCTGCGACATGGGCGTGGTTATTAGTGCTAAACCTGTTACCGGGGATCGGTTTTTTGATCTACTTGTTTGCGGGCAAAAAGATTTCTAAGGAGCGGATCTTTGATATTAAGGCTCAGGAAAAATTAGGAATCGATCAATTAGTAAACCTGCAAAAAGAACAATGGCATGAAAAAGAACTGTTACCATATGATTTGCTGACAAATGAAGCCCAACAAACCTCCCGGCTGTTTTTAGAAGCGGACCAAGCAATTTT
The DNA here is from genome assembly GCF_022836475.1 of Ligilactobacillus pabuli. GTDB lineage: Bacteria > Bacillota > Bacilli > Lactobacillales > Lactobacillaceae > Ligilactobacillus > Ligilactobacillus pabuli. The sequence goes on from NZ_BQXH01000015.1 coordinate 27,201, forward strand.
TACGAATAATAACCAAGTCCAGGTTTTTACCGATGGTCATCAAAAGTTTACCCAGCTATTAGAAGACATTGAACATGCGAAAGATCACATTCATGTTGAGTATTATACTTTTTATAGTGATAAAATTGGTCACCAGATCTTGGCTGCTCTAGAACGAGCACAGCAACGGGGAGTTACTGTGCGGGTTATTTATGACAGCATGGGCTCACGTGGACAATCCAGACACTTCTTCAAGCACCTGGAAGAGTTGGGTGGTCAGGCTGAGCCTTTCTTTGGGTCTAAACGGGCTTATTACCATAGTCCGCGACTAAATTATCGAGACCATAGAAAAATTGTGGTAGTCGATGGCTTGATTGGTTATATTGGCGGATTTAATATCGGTGACCAGTATTTAGGCCGGCTAGAGAAATTCGGCTATTGGCGCGATACTCATTTGCGGATCATTGGGAATGCGGCAGTTGCTTTACAGTCGCAATTTTTTATGGACTGGAATGCTACAGTTAAAAATGTGCCTGAATCAAAACCGATTGAGTATGACGACCGTTATTTTCCTTTACAACGGGGGCAGGGCTCGACTGGAATTCAGATTGTTTCTTCCGGACCAGATAATGAAACTGAAGCAATTAAGTTAGGTTACTTGAAACTAATTGGAAATGCACATGATTATATTGATATTCAAACGCCTTACTTGATTCCAGATGATTCTGTGATGGAAGCACTCGGGGTAGCAGCCTTGTCCGGAGTGAAGGTCCGAATTATGATTCCTTCAATGCCAGACCACGCTTTTGTCTATCGTGCCACAGAGTACCATGCTAAGGAATTACTAGAAAAAGGCGTGGAGATCTACCGCTATAACAACGGATTTATGCATGCTAAAACTATGGCAGTTGATGGTCAGATGTGTTCGGTGGGTTCAGCCAATCTTGATTTCCGGAGCTTTAAACTGAACTTTGAAGTCAATGCCTTTTGTTATGACCGGCAGTTAACCATGCAATTGACAGATATCTATGACCAAGATATTGAACACTGTACACAATTAACACCAGAGTATTTTGAACAACAGTCAAGGTGGCTGAAATTTAAACAGTATTTTTCACGCTTACTTTCACCAATATTATAAAAAATTGGTTTGATTTAGCGATTTTGAGGTTAAAATTTTAGAAATGAGAGCTTATATTTTATGTCGAAAAAGAAGAAGATTTTATTTTCACTATTAACGGTTATTGTCCTAGCAATAGTCGGAGGGTTAGGATATGCTGGCAATTATTTAGTGACTTATGCTTTTGACAACTCACACCATTCTGCCAGTCCAGCAACTGGACAAAAACACTTAGACCAGGAGTGGCTGAAGCACCAGAAGTCATCAACACAAAAGTGGTCACTGCGGGCTGATAAGACTAAACAAAAATTAGTTGGTTTCTATTATCCGGCAGCAAAGTCGACGAAAAAAACGATCGTAGTTGCTCACGGCTATCAAGGGACTCATTATGAGATGGCTTCTTATATCCGGATGTTTCATCGTCAAGGTTATAATGTATTAGCGCCTGATGATCGCGGCAGTGGACAAAGTTCGGGCCGCTATACTACTTTTGGTTATCCCGATAGTCGAGACTATCTGGGGTGGGTCAAACAGGTCATCGCAAAGAATGGTTCAGATTCAAAAATTGGTTTGTTTGGCGTGAGCATGGGTGGCGCGACGGTCATGATGATGAGCGGTTTAAAGTTGCCGGCACAGGTTAAAGCAATCATTGAGGATTGTGGGTATGATAGTGTTGCAAATGAATTAGCATACCAGTTAAAGCAACAGTTCGATATGCCCAAAGAACCGTTGATTTCAGCCAGCTTATTGGTTGCTCAGTTCCGAGTAGGTTATAATTTTAGACAAGGCAATTCAGTTAAAGCATTGCAGAAAAATCATTTGCCAACGTTCTTTATTCATGGCCAAAAAGATACTTTTGTGCCAACTGAGATGGTTTATAAAAATTATGCAGCGACTCAGGGCAAAAAACAATTGTGGGTGACTGCTAATACTAAACATGCTGATTCACAAAAAAATTACCCAAACCAATATAATCAGAAAACAGCCAGTTTTTTCGCTAAATATTTGCAATAAAAAACAAGACCAGTTGTCAGGTCTTGTTCGCTAAAATTATTTTTAACCGATGAAAGGGCCAATTGATCCTAAAATCACCGCACCAAGGGTGAAAATGATCATGAGCCAAACAACAACTAAGGTTATTTTTTGAAAGGTTGAGCGTTTTTTCTTCTTTTGCAAGTGAAACCATCCTTTAACTTTTTTATCTATCTTACATTTTTAAATGAGTTAATGTCAATCATTACTATTATAATAGAGTTAGGTTAATTTGCAAAGAGCTCGTTTATGACTCTTGTTCGAAGAAATAATTTACCCGATGTAGAAAGGAAGTTTTGAAAATGGTTAACAACTGGTATTTTTGGTTAGCACTGGTGCTAATTTGGAATATGATTTTATTTGCTGCTAAAAAAATCATGGCTGAACGTTGGCCAGCGCGACTAAAGGTGCTGGATCTAAACTTACCATTATTGATTGTGGGACTTCATTTTCTATCTCAAACTTTAATGGGGTTGTCGATTTTGCCGTTTTTAATTTTTGCACTAGCGTTATTTGGGATCGCAATGACCTTGATGTATGCCTTATTAGAAGGAGACATTATCTACCGCGCTTTTTTTGTTAGGTATGTACGAGTCGCAGACATTGTTACACTCGCTGCATTTATGATTTTTCTAGCGGGTACCGTAATAATGTAGGTATATTTAAAAAAATATGATAGTTGAACTGATTCGCATGGCTGAAAAGTGCGGGTCAGTTTTTTTGTGTTCTGACTTAAAAATGGGAACGTTAGTTTGGATATACAATTTGCTGATACCGCGTGGGTTTTTTAGTGGTTTTTGGGGGCCAGATAGTGGTTAAAAGTGGGGAGATGTGGTAATATTTAAATTAACAGGTCATTCGGGAGGTGTAGCCAATGTTCATGGGAGAATATCGACATTCGATCGACACAAAAGGTCGTTTGATCATCCCAGCCAAGTTTAGAGAAGAACTAGCAGGAAAATGTGTGCTAACTCGAGGCTTGGACGGATGTTTATTTGGCTACCCGATGGACGAATGGCAACTTCTAGAACAAAAATTACAACAACTTCCTTTAACTAAGAAGGATGCCCGGGCCTTTGTACGGTTCTTTTATTCTGCAGCGACCGAGACTGAGTTTGATAAACAGGGGCGGATCAACTTACCCCAGTCACTGTTAGCTCATGCTGGTGTTGAGAAAAAATGTGTGATCGTGGGTGTTTCTAACCGTTTTGAAATTTGGTCAGAAGAACGTTGGCAAGATTTCTCAGATGAAGCAGAAGAGAATTTCGATGAGATTGCTGAAAATATGATTGATTTTGGTTTGTAAATAAATTAGGGAAAAATAAAAGTCAGAGAGATTTTTAGGTTGAGGAGTTAATATGGCAGAATTTAAACATGAAACAGTCCTGTTAAATGAAGCAGTTGAAAAATTAAATATTAAACAAAATGGGATCTATGTTGACTGTACCCTTGGTGGCGGGGGACATAGCCGGAAAATTTTAGGGGAACTTGATGCAACGGGAAAATTGTTTTCATTTGACCAGGATGAAACAGCAATCAAGTATAACCAACAAAATTTAGCTAAGTTCTTGGCCAATGGACAGTTAACCTTAATTCAGAATAACTTTCGTGAGATCAAGTCAGCATTGGCAGAACGAAACATTAGTGGTGTTGATGGAATCGTTTATGATTTAGGGGTTTCTTCTCCACAATTTGATGTAGCATCACGTGGTTTTAGTTATCGTGCAGATGCTCCATTGGACATGCGAATGAATCAGCAGCAGGAATTAACGGCTGAAAAAATTGTTAATGAATGGTCCTATCAAGATTTGGTGCGCATTTTCTTTCGCTATGGTGAAGAAAAGCATGCCAAATCAATTGCTAGAAAAATCGAAAAAAGTCGGCAAGAACAGCCAATCAAAACAACTGAGCAGTTGGTTGAATTAATTAAGCAAGGGATCCCAGCTAAAGATCGACGTCATGGCGGGCACCCAGCTAAAAAAACTTTCCAGGCGTTACGAATCGCTGTTAATGATGAATTGGGTGCGTTGGAAGAATCTTTGGAACAGGCATTAGACCTATTATTACCGGGTGGCCGAATCAGCGTGATTACTTTCCAATCTTTAGAAGATCGCTTGGTCAAAACTTTATTTAAAGAAAAATCAAGTTTACCGGAATTGCCCCCAGGTTTACCAGTGATTCCAACAGAAATGCAACCCGATTTTAAATTAGTGACAAGAAAGCCGTTGATACCAACTGCAGCAGAAATTGAAAGAAATCACCGCGCACATTCCGCTAAGCTGCGCGTCATTGAAAAAATTTAAAAAATAATTTAAGGATGTGATCACATGGCACAAAGTACAGCAAGACAAATTTTTACAGAGCCTGCTTCACCGGAAGTACATAAGACAAGGGAAAAAGCTGAGCGACAGTCTAAGCAGGCAACTTATTTAAAAACCGAAAAAATTATGGTAGTATTAATTGCTGCTTGGATCAGTGTGCTGGCTTGTTTTGTGATTGCGTCAACTATTAATCTTAATTCGGCGCAGGTTGAATTGCAAAAGGTGAATACCAGCATTACCGCGATCCAATCAAAGAATGCGAATACCAAACAAGAAGTTGGCGAATTAACTAGCCGCTCGCGCCTGGATGCATTTGCTAAGAAAGCTGGTTTATCAATGAAAGAACAAAATACAAGGAATGTTTCAAAATGAATAATAAACAAGAGCGATCGGTGAATAAAAAAGGCGTAAAATATAACCGCAAGTACTTTGGAAGACTCATTTTCTTTGTGGTCATTGCCATTTTTATCGTTTTCACTGGGCGCTTTTTTTATATCTCAGTGACTCACCGAGCCGACGGCAAAAACTTACAAGCGAAAGTTGCCAAATTATACGATGCAGAAACTAGACAACCCGCCAAGCGCGGCACGATCTATGATTCTAATTACCAGCCAATTGCTGAAGATACGACCACTTATTCGGTGTATATTGTTTTATCCAAAAAGGCAACTTACAATGGCAAAATCGATTACCTACCAGACAGTCAAAAAAGAAAAGCTGCCTCTTTGTTGAGTAAAAATTTGAATATGAGTTATCAAAAAGTCTGGACAGCTTTGAACCCGCAAAACAAAGAACTGTATCAAGTCGAACTGGGAAATGCAGGTAAGAATATTTCGTTAGAAACTAAAAAAACGATCGATCAAGCCAAAATTTCTGGGATCAAATTTATTCCCTCGCAATCGCGCTTATATCCCAATGGCTTGTTTGCGTCCCACCTGGTTGGCCTAGCTGAAAATACGGAAGGCCGCTTAGTTGGGGTAATGGGATTAGAAAAACAATTTGATAAAGAATTACGTGGTGAAGATGGAATTAAAAAATCGTCGTTTGACAGTCAAGGAACGGATATTCCTGGAACAAATAAGAAATCACGTAAAGTTGTGAATGGTGACGATGTCTATACAACACTTGACCAGCGACTGCAAAATTATCTTGAGAGCTTAACTACACAGGCCCAAGACCGTTATCATCCGGCAGGAATCCGCGTGATGTTAATGAATGCTAAGTCTGGCGAAATCCTAGCTGCGACACAGCGGCCAACGTTTAATCCACAAACGCGTGAAGGTATCAATGACATTTGGCGTAACAAACTGTTAGTTGATTCTTATGAACCAGGATCTACGATGAAGGTCTTCACTACGGCAGCAGCTATTAATAGCGGAAACTTTAATGAGAACGCGACCTATCATTCTGGTAGCTATCAAATTGATGATCAAAGAGTCTATGACTGGGATAAAGCCGGCTGGGGAACAATTAACTATCAACAAGCCTTTGTTCGTTCGTCTAACGTCGGAATGGCCCATTTGGAACAACAAATGGGAGCAGCCCTTTGGAAAAAGTACCTCAAGAAGTTTGGCTTTTTAAAGAGTACTAATGCTGGTTTAGGCGATGAGTCTCAGGGGTCGATCGCGTATAAATATCGGCTTGACCAAGCTAATACTTCCTATGGTCAAAGTATTGATGTCACAGCCTTTCAAATGATGCAGGCCCTGTCAGCTATTGCAAACGGTGGACAGATGATCAAACCACGCCTGATCGACCATGTTAAAGATCCAAATACAGGCAAAACAATTTATCGCTCTAAAACAACTACTGTGGGCCATCCAGTTACCAAGACAACTAGTCAACAAGTTCTGCGTTTAATGGAACAAGTTGTCACTGACGAAAATGGTACTGGTCAAGATTATCAGTTGAAAAATTATCCAGTCGCAGTTAAGACTGGGACGGCTCAAATTGCCAATGAAAATGGTGGAGGTTACATGACTGGCGATACTAATTATACTTTCTCTGTCGCTGGGATCGCACCTGCCAATGATCCTAAATATGTTTTATATGTGACCGTGGAACGGCCTAAAACTTTCGGCAGTGAAGGAACTGCTACTAAGATGATGGCGACGATCTTTAATCCTTTGCTGCAACGGACACTAGACGATGATGCAAATGATGCACAAGTGGCTACGCAGACTGTTAAGGATATGGAAGGCCAATCTACAAATAGTGCAGTAGCAGCTTTGCAAAAAGCAGGTTTGAAAGTTGAAGTGGTTGGTTCTGGTGCGACAGTTAAGAAACAGTCGCAAGAAGCGGGCGCAAAATTGATCAAAGGTGATCGCGTGATCCTGTTAACTAATGGGCCAGCTACTATGCCGAATGTGAATGGCTGGTCACAAGCTGATGTGGTCAAACTTAGTCAATTGCTGAACTTAAAGATCAAGGTACATGGCTTTGGTTATGTCATCCAGCAAAGTATTGAACCAGGCACAAACCTTAAGGGAAATATGCCGTTAGAAGTAGTGTTAAAGAGTCACTAATAATTGAGAAAATTTAAAAGGAGTTGCTCTGATGAATTTTTTACCGATGATAGGAACGGCAATTTTTAGTTTGGTGTTAACAATCATTTTTACACCGCTATTTATTAACTATGCCCATCAAAAAAATGTAGGACAGATGATCCGTGAAGAAGGACCTAAGTGGCATGAAAAGAAATCTGGGACCCCAACGATGGGCGGAATGGTTTTTGACCTTGCTATTGTCTTGACCGCAGTGATCGTACCGCTGATCATGCAAGATTTAGGACCACAGGTGTTGATCTTAGACTTTATCTTAGCTTTGTATGGTTTTTTGGGCTTCTTTGATGATTCAATTAAGCTTTTTAAAAAGCAAAATGAGGGCTTGAAGGCCTGGCAAAAGCTGCTCGGACAAATCGTTGGCGGGGTCATCTTCCTGGTTGTTTATCAGCATGAAAAACTGCCATTTAGTTTAAATGTGCTGGGCTTTCAACTGAATGTTGCCTGGATCTATGCATTGTTTGTGTTATTCTGGCTGATTGGATTTTCTAATGCAGTTAATCTAACAGATGGCATCGATGGGTTGGTAGCTGGTCAAGCTACAATTGCTTTTGGTGCTTACGGCATTATTGCTTATGTCCAAGCACAATACGATGTACTGATCTTTTGTTTGGCAGTGGTCGGAGCGTTGGTTGGTTTCTTCTTGTTTAACAAAAAACCAGCGAAGATCTTTATGGGTGACATGGGGTCGTTGGCCTTGGGTGGTGCGTTAGCGGCAGTTTCAATTTTATTGCACCATGAATTGTCATTACTGTTTATCGGTCTGATCTTTGTGGTTGAAACAGCTAGTGTGATTTTACAAGTTATCTCGTTTAAAACGACAGGAAAACGAATTTTCAAAATGAGTCCATTACACCACCACTTTGAATTGAGTGGTTGGAGTGAATGGAAGATCGACATCGTCTTTTGGACCATTGGTTTGGTCATGGCGGTAGTATCATTATGGGTTATTTTATAAAAGAAAGTTAAGTGTTGTTCGTTTATTAGCGATGAGGCACGGAAATTTGCTATAAATAAACGAAACAAGGGAGTTTGAGAAATGAAAAAGATTACGGATTATCAGAATAAAAACATTTTAGTTTTAGGTTTGGGGAAAAGTGGAGTCAATGCTGCTAAACTACTGCATAAATTGGCAGCAAATGTCACAGTTAATGATAAGAAAGTTCCGTCTGATCACAAATTGGTGGATGAATTAACAGAGATGGGCATTCAAGTTGTAACAGGAAGTCACCCGCTAGAATTACTAGACAATTGTAATTTAATGGTGAAAAATCCCGGAATTCCGTACGATAATCCTTTAGTGAAAGAAGCTCTTGCTCGTCAGATCAGTGTGATCACGGAACCTGAGTTAGCTTATGAAGTTTCCGAAGCACCAATGATCGGAGTCACAGGAACTAATGGTAAAACGACAACCACAACATTGATTTCATTGATGTTGGCAAAAACTCATTTTAACCATGTTTACACGGCGGGAAATATTGGAACGTCGGTTTCTATGGTTGCTCAAAAAGCGCAGGCCGATGATGTGATCGTGACTGAACTATCGAGTTTCCAGCTGAATGGAATTACTCAGCTGCACCCGCATATTGCAGTTTTGACTAACTTATATGAAGCACACACAGATTTTCATGGGACTCATGAAAAATATGTGCAAGCTAAATTGAAAATTACTCAAAATCAAACGGCTGCGGACTTTTTTGTCGTTAACTGGGATAATGCTGAGGTTCGCCAAGCCAGCGCAGTTTCGCAGGCACAATTAGTTCCGTTTTCGGCGCAAGATGCGATTGAAACAGGCGCTTACCTGCGCGATGGCGACTTGTATTATCAAAAGGAACGAATTATGGCTGCCAGTGAGATCAAACTCCCAGGGGAACATAATATTGAAAATGCCTTGGCTGCCATTGTCGTGGCAAAAATACTCGGACAAGACAATCATCATATCGTTGAGGTCTTGAAGACCTTCTCTGGTGTTAAGCACCGGACCCAATTTTTAACGACTTACCAAGGTCGAAGCTTCTACAATGATTCAAAGGCAACAAACTTAGAAGCTACGGAAAAAGCCCTGGAAGGATTTAAAAAGCCAGTGGTATTGTTGGCTGGTGGATTAGACCGAGGCTTATCCTTTGAAAAACTGCTACCAAGTTTAAAACAGCATGTTTCAGCGTTGATTGTTTTTGGTCAGACCGCTAAACAGCTGGCTGATTTGGGCCAGCGAGCAGGGATCAAGCAAATCGAATTTTCCCAAGATGCTGCGACTGCTGTACCGCAAGCCTTTGCTTTAAGTCAGCCCGGTGATGTGATCTTATTGTCACCAGCCTGTGCTAGCTGGGACCAGTGGCCAACTTTTGAGGTCCGTGGTGATAAGTTTATTGAAGCAGTCGATAAATTGATGAAAAAAACGGAGGAATAATTGATGAGGTTATTAATTTCTGGTGGCGGGACGGGTGGTCACATCTACCCAGCACTCGCACTGATCGAAGCATTGCAGCAAAAAGATCCAGCTGCAGAAATTTTGTACGTTGGTACAAAAAAGGGCCTTGAAAGTAAAATTGTTCCGGATGCGGGTATTCCGTTTAAAACCGTAGAAATTCAGGGCTTCCGGCGGTCTTTAAGTTTAGAAAACGTCAAGACTGTCTACTTATTTTTAAAGAGTGTGCGTGATTCTAAAAAAATTATTCGTGAATTTAAGCCAGACGTTGTTGTTGGAACTGGCGGATATGTCTGCGGTGCAGTGGTATATGCAGCGGCTAAGCTAAAAATTCCAACGTTGATTCATGAACAAAACAGTGTATCAGGTGTCACAAATAAGTTTTTGAGTCGCTATGTTAATAAAATTGGGATTTGTTTTCCCGATGTGAAAGCTGATTTTCCTGCTGAAAAAGTGGTCTTTACTGGTAATCCACGGGCTCAGCAAGTGGCGGGGATCAAGCCGAATAATACTTTGCAGAACTATGGGTTAAAAGCGGACCAACCGACATTGTTGATCTTTGGTGGTTCTCGCGGTGCAGAAAAAATCAATCAAACGGCGATAGCAACTGCGCAAATGTTTCGAGATAGTCCTTACCAGGTCTTATTTGTGACCGGACGAGTGCATTATGATAAACTAATGCAACAACCAGCGGCTAAAAACCTACCGGCTAATTTCTTTATTCAACCATATATTCCTGATATGCCGCAAATTTTGCCTGAAATATCAGCAATCGTTGGGCGAGCAGGAGCAACTAGTTTAGCAGAAATTACTGCACTAGGGATCCCTAGTATTTTGATTCCAAGTCCGTATGTTACTAACGACCACCAGACTAAAAATGCAATGAGTCTGGTGGATCAGCATGCAGCTAAGTTGATCAAGGAACAGGACTTGACTGCCGAGCGTCTGTTTGAAACGGCAAATGAATTAATGTCAGATGAAGATTTATGTCAGCAAATGGCACACAATGCTAAACAAGCCGGTGTTCCAGATGCAGCTGATAAATTATTAGACGTTTTAGAAAGTATTAGTCAAAAATAAGCTAGGGCTCTGCACCTTGTTATATCAAATAATCATGGACTTAGGAAGGGGGCAGAATCAACGTGGCATTTAAATGGCACAAGAAACGACCACAGCGTTCTTCTGCTCCATTAACACCTTGGGAGCAAGAACAGCAACGGCGCAAGCAACGATTAGAGTCTGAACAGAAGAAAACAGTGTTGCGTCCAACTTATGATAAAAACTTGCCCAAACTTAAAAAGAAACGGACTCAACGCCTAAAGAAGCATGAAAAAGTGCTCTTGACTGTTTTTACGACAATTGCTATGGTAACCTTGTATTTTATTTTACCAATTAGTCGGGTCACTTCGGTTAAAATCAACAGTACTTACGATGAAAGTAAGGATGAAATTTTATCTGCGACAGGCTTAAATTACTATGAATCTTTGTTTGTGGTTTGGCCTAAAACTGAGGCAATCAAAGAGCAGGTTAAGCAAAAAGTACCTTCAGTACAGGCGGTTCACGTATTATATAAAGGGAGTCATGTGACAGTTAATGTGCGTCAGTACCCGATGGTGGGTTATTTAAAAAAAGACGGTAACTACTACCGTGTAACTGCGAATGGGGCTGTTGCTGTACAAAAACTCTCTGGAATCACTGGTAAATATCCAGTTTTCAATAACTTTAAGTCTACACAGGTCTTGAAAACTGTAGCCCAGAAATATACGAGTTTACCGCCTGAGATCAAGCAAGGTATTTCAGAAATTCATGCGATCCCCAGTCGAGTGGATCCGGAAAAAATTAAGCTGTATATGAATGATGGCAATCAAGTGATTGCTAAGGCAACTACATTTGACCGAAAAATGAAGTATTATTCAAATATTGCTGCTAATATGGATCGTCCCGGAGTAGTCGACATTGAAGTCGGTGCGTACTCGTATCCATATCATAAAAAATAAAAAAATTATTGATTTGTTAGCACAATCATGGTAATCATAGCGGTTTCTATGGTAAAATTCTTTTATTAACCTTTTTGTAATCTAAAACATTAAAAATAACTAGGGGGCTGAAAAATGAATAATTCTGATATATTCGTCGGTTTAGACATTGGTACGACTTCTATCAAAGTCATCATCGCAGAGTATGTAAAAAATCAGCTCAACATTATCGGATATGGAAATACGGGCTCAGTTGGCCTAAATCGTGGCGTTATTGTTGATATTGACCAAGTGGTCTTATCAATCAAGGACGCAGTTAAACAAGCAGAGCAACGTGCAAACATTGATATTTCTGATGTAACTGTTGGGATTCCCGCAAATATGCTTCAAATTGAACAATGTCATGGGATGATTGCTGTCAGCGAGGAAGATGGTAGTGCTAAAGAGATTAACGAGAGCGACGTCCGTAAAGTCACTCAGGCGGCATTAGTCCAAAACTTACCACCAGAACGGACCGTGATCGACATTGTTCCGGATGAATTCATCGTCGATGGATTTGATGGCATCCAGGACCCACGTGGCATGGTTGGGGTCAGAATGGAAATGCAAGGCGTTATGTATACCGGGCCCAAAACAATTTTACATAACACAAAAAAATGTGTTGAACGTGCTGGCCTAAATGTGGCAGATATTGTTGTGGCACCAATTGCCTTATCGCAAGTTGCGTTAAATGATGGGGAACAAGACTTTGGTGCAATCGTCGTTGATTTAGGCGGCGGTAAAACAACTGCTGCAGTGGTCCACGACCATAAGTTGAAATATACTTATTTAGACCAAGAAGGCGGCGACTTTGTCACACGAGACATTTCGGTAGTATTGAATACTTCAATCGAAAATGCTGAAATGCTTAAGAGAAACTACGGGTACGCGATGTCTGCGTTAGCTTCTGATGAAGATTCGTTCCCGGTTCAAGTTGTCGGACGCCAGGAACCAGAAAAAGTCACTGAAGAATATTTATCGGAGATTATTGAAGCACGTTTACGGCAAATTTTTGACAAATTAGCCGGAGCTTTGGACCAAATTAACGCTTTTCAGTTGCCGGGCGGTGTTGTTTTAACTGGCGGAATGGCTGCTTTACCAGGAATTGCTGAATTGGCTGAAGAAATTTTTCAGGTTCAAGTCAAGGTCTTTATTCCACAAGAAATTAACTTACGGATCCCTTCATTTACACAGGTCATTGGGTTAGTCGAATACGCAACCAAACGCAGTGAAATTGAAATGATCGTTAAACAAACTTTAGGCTCTGTTAAAGCAAGCCGGCAGGTTGCTGCTACGCAATCAAACCGGGGAATGCAAGCTGAGCAAAAACCAACAAAAAAACAAAAGAAGAATAATCACGCTGGTCAGCCAAAAGAAAAGCAAGATTCCAACAATGAGGGTGGATTCGGTTATAAGTTCAAGCATATGTTTGACAACTTCTTTGACTAAACGACTTTAATAGGAGGAATTATAATGGAGTTTTCATTAGATGCAAGCGAAAATAATACTGGCGCTACAATCAAAGTAATTGGTGTCGGCGGTGCTGGTGGTAATGCAATCAACCGGATGATCGAAGACGACGTCAAAGGAGTCGAATTTATCGTTGCCAACACGGATGTTCAGGCATTACAAAATTCAAAAGCTGAAACAAAAATTCAACTTGGGCCGAAACTAACTAAAGGTCTAGGTGCTGGTGCTAATCCTGATGTTGGGAGTAAAGCCGGTCAAGAAAGTGAAGAATCAATTGCTGAAAGTTTGAGTGGAGCAGACATGGTCTTTGTGACTGCCGGAATGGGTGGCGGTACCGGAACAGGTGCAGCCCCAATTATTGCTAAAATCGCCAAAGAACAAGGTGCATTGACAGTTGGGGTTGTTACTCGTCCATTTACTTTTGAAGGTCCTAAGCGTGCTAGATTTGCCGCTGAAGGCGTTGCTAAGATGAAGGAACATGTTGACACCTTAGTTATTATTGCCAATAATCGTTTGTTAGAAATTGTTGACAAAAAGACACCAATGTTGGAAGCATTCCAAGAAGCAGATAATGTCTTGCGTCAGGGTGTGCAAGGAATTTCTGATTTGATTACTTCACCTGGTTATGTGAACTTGGATTTTGCCGATGTTAAAACTGTGATGCAAGACCAAGGTTCAGCCTTGATGGGAATTGGTTCAGCTAACGGCGAAAACAGGACAGAAGATGCAACTAAAAAAGCGATTTCTTCACCATTACTTGAAGTTTCAATCGATGGTGCTGAACAAGTCCTATTGAATATTACTGGTGGACCAGACTTGAGCTTGTTTGAAGCCCAAGCTGCTTCTGATATTGTGGCTCAGGCTGCAACTAGTGACGTAAACATTATCTTTGGGACATCTATTAATGAAAACCTCGATGATAGTGTGATCGTAACTGTGATCGCCACAGGGATCGATAAAAAGAAAGCTAAAAAAGAACAACGGCGTGTGAGTCGCGAAGAACGTCCTGCTGCTCCAGACAACGGAGATCAAGCGGCAGTCAGACGTGATCCATTAGGCGACTGGGATTTAAACCGAGAAATTAATGGTGACCGTCAAGCTGCGCAAGATTCACGTGAAAATGAATTTAAGAACATTGAAAAGAAAGATTTTAATGTCTTTGGCTCAGCTTCAGCTGAAAGCAATAGCGACAACAATCAGGATAATGATGAAGATGAAGGCTTAAACTTGCCACCATTCTTGCGTCACCGTCGCCGTTAAGAGAGGTTGCCTTTGAAACGAAGGAGGGTAACAAATGTCACTGACAGATAAAATAAACAGCTGGTTTGGTGATTATGAAGAACCAGTCGCCGACGAAAGCTATCAGGACTCGCGTGTGTCGGAAGAAGAACCGCGCATACAACGGTCTTCACGAGTGATGTCATTGCGTTCAAGCAAAGGTGAAGAAGTCATTAATAAAAAAATTATGTTGTTTGAACCTAGTATTTTTTCTGATGTTAAAGCAATTGCTTCACGACTTTTATCAGGCGAAGCAGCAGTGATTAATTTTCAAAAAATGGATGATCAGCAAGCGCATCGGGTCGTGGACTTTTTATCGGGAGTGATTTTTGCAATTGACGGCGAGATTTCACGGGTTGGTGACAAGATCTTTCTTTGCACACCGCGTGAATTTACGGTTGAAGGCGACATTCATGATAATAATGTGCGTCAGACTGATTTTTAAGGAGATTTTGGGTTGTTATTGATGATTATAAATGGCTTGTTTCAAGTCTATACCTTATTGATCGTGATTTTTGTGTTAATGTCATGGTTTCCAGGTGCATACGAAACTAAGCTGGGAGAAATCTTGGCTAAAGTTTGCCGGCCATATTTAAGTTTATTTGATTTTGTCCCACCTTTTTTTGGAATTAGTTTTGCACCATTAATCGCAATTATTGTCTTGGAATTTGTCCAAAGCGGGCTGATTTATTTGTTGGCAATGTTAGGTCTTGGAGGATTGTAGTTTTGAAAACTGTGAAAAAATCAATTTATCAGCATTTTCGTGCTGAAGAAGCACCATTGATCGACAGTTTAAACGACATGATCAATCAAGCAGCGAGTGAGTATCGACCAATTTTGTCCCATTTTTTAAATCCGCGTGAATTATACATTGCACGAACGCTTGTTAATATGCAAGACGAAGTGAAATTAAGTGCTAATGGCGGAGTTCCTGGGGCTGAACGACAAAGAGCGTTGTTTTATCCTGAATATTATGAGCCAGAAATTGCTGATTTTCAGATAACGTTAATGGAAGTTAGTTATCCCCATAAGTTTGCGGTCTTGCACCACGGCAGTATTTTAGGAACTCTGGTTAATAGTGGGGTGCAACGGGAAGTTTTAGGCGATATCATTACTGATGCACAACGGTGGCAATTTTTTGTAGAGGCCCCGATTGCTTCATTTTTGACGGGAGAAATTGACCGAATTTCACGAGTGAAAGTTCGACTGGAAGAACAGCCTTTAAGTCAAACGGTTGAGCAAATCAGCGAGTGGGAAGAAGTTGAAGAAACGGTTTCTTCCTTGCGTGCTGATGTCTTAATTTCACATTTTTATAATGTATCTCGTAAGCATGCCAAGGATTTATTTCATGCACACAAGATTCAGTTAAATTGGATGACTTTAGAAAAGCCAGACTATGAATTAGCTGATTTTGATATTTTATCTGTCCGTGGATATGGACGGATTCGATTAAATGAACAAAATGGTGTTTCTAAAAAAGGTAAGCTAAAAATTAGTGCAGCAGTTTTAAGAAAGTAGTATGGTAAAATCAATAGGAGGTGTTGGTCAATGACATTGACCCCGTTGGATATTCACAATAAAGAATTTAAAGTTAAATTGCGCGGCTATGATCAGGATGAAGTTAATGATTTTCTAGATCAAATTATTAAAGATTATGAAATGACCCTGCAAGAAAATGAAAGACTGAATTCTAGCTTAGAACAAAGTAATGAAAAGCTGAAGTACTTTAATGATTTGAAAGATTCTTTGAATCAATCGATCATTGTTGCGCAAGAAGCAGCGGATAAAGTTAAGGCAAATTCAACTAGAGAAGCTGATATTATTCAGCGTGAAGCCCAAAAAGAAGGGCAAGATGCCATTGATCAGGCCAATGAAAAGGCACGGCACATTATTGATCAGGCTTCCCATAAAGCAACACAGTTGGCATTAGAAACAGATGGTTTGCGTAAGCAAGCACGGATCTTCCGCCAAAAGCTTCAAGTCATGATGGAATCTCAGTTAGAAGTTGTCCGTGGCTCTGAATGGGACGATATTTTAAAGCAGGGTGAAACAAGCAGTTATGAAGAAATTCAAGACGCTTTACGTCATGAAGAAGAGCTTGACAAGGAACCGTTTGAGGAAGTAGAATCAAATGATGTAGTAGATGATGCTGTGGTAAATAATCAAGAAGAAGATCTTGATAATGATGACACAGTTGTCATTTTCCCAGATGCATCTGAAACAGACGAAGGACAACACTTCGCTGCAGAAGATGACGAAGCTAAAGCAGAAAACTAAAATTATTACGGAGAATGCGAATTTCAGCGAAAGTCCTAGCGAGTTGGTGGATGGTGGAAGACCAATGATGGTAACTGATAATTTATCCCCTCCTAAATGTCAGACTGAATAGTACATAAGTAGTTAGTAAGTTTGACCGGCTAATGACCGTTAACTCATTTTCAAGGAAATCTGACCGGTGATTTTTCAGCGTTGCAGATTTCGAATTTGGGTGGTACCACGAAGAATTTCGTCCCTAGCGGATGAGGTTCTTTTTTTGTATCCGGCCTAAATTCTTTGGCTGGGAATTGGACAAGATAGTTATGTAAATTTAAAAGAAAAGGGGCTAAATAATGCGAGTCAAAGATACGTTAAATTTGGGAAAAACTAAGTTCCCAATGCGCGGTAATTTACCTGTTCGTGAAGTAGAACGTCAAAATGAATGGGAAGAAAACAAGATTTATGAAAAGCGGCAAAAATTAAATGAGGGTAAACCATCATTTATTTTGCATGATGGCCCTCCATATGCCAACGGAAATATTCATATGGGTCATGCTTTAAACAAAATTTCTAAAGACTTCATCGTTCGGTCAAAATCAATGATGGGCTTTAGAGCACCTTATGTTCCTGGTTGGGATACTCATGGTTTACCAATTGAACAACAATTGAAGAAGGCCGGTGTGGACCGTAAGTCACTTTCTATTGCAGATTTCCGGGAAAAATGCCGTGAATATGCTTTAGAACAAGTTGAAAAACAAAAAAAGGACTTTAAACGTCTAGGTGTTGCCGGTGAATGGGACCACCCATATGTAACACTTGATCCTTCTTTTGAAGCACATGAAATTCGTGTCTTTGGTAAAATGGCAGAAAAGGGCTTAATTTACAAAGGTAAAAAACCGGTTTTCTGGTCATGGTCATCAGAATCTGCTCTAGCCGAAGCTGAAGTTGAATACCATGATGTAACTTCACCATCTGCTTTTTATGGTGAAAAAGTGGTTGATGGACGGGGAGTCTTAGAAGAAAACAATACTTATATGGTTGTTTGGACGACAACTCCCTGGACAATTCCTGGTTCGGAAGGAATTACAATTGATGGTGGTTTTGACTATGCTGTTGTTCAACCAGAAGGTGACGACAAAAAATATGTTTTGGCTGCTGAATTAGTTAACCAGAATGCTGAATTATTTGGTTGGAAAAACGTTAGGGTCTTAAAAACTGTCAAGGGTGCAGAATTAGAAAATGTCTTGGCTGAACATCCATTTTATCCTGAACGAAAATTAGTGACAATGCTGGGTGACTTTGTAACCTTGGATGCCGGAACTGGTTTAGTTCATACTGCACCAGGTTTTGGTGAAGATGACTTCAATGTTGGACAACAATATAATTTGGATGTTGTGGTACCGGTTGATGATAAAGGCTATATGACGGAAGAAGCCGGAGCGGATTTTGCTGGCGTTTTCTATGAAGATGCTAACCAAATTTCTTTGGATAAACTGGAAAAAGATGGCTTATTATTAAAAGAAATGGATTACGAACATTCTTATCCATTTGACTGGCGGACCAAAAAGCCAATCATCTTTAGAGCAACACCACAATGGTTTGCTTCGGTTGATAAGATCAGACAACAGATCTTGGATCAAATTTCTGGAGTTAAATTCTACCCTGAATGGGGACAAAAACGTCTGTACAATATGATTCGTGATCGCGGTGACTGGGTCATCTCTCGTCAACGTGTTTGGGGTGTTCCATTGCCAATTTTCTATGCAGAAGATGGCGAAGCAATTATGGAACCAGAAACAATCGAGCATGTTGCAGAATTGATTGCTGAACACGGTTCAAATATTTGGTTCGAAAAAGAAGCCAAAGACTTGTTGCCAGAAGGTTATACCAATGAACATTCACCACACGGCGAGTTTACTAAAGAAACTGATATCATGGATGTTTGGTTTGACTCAGGTTCATCACACCAAGGGGTCTTAGCTGACCGAGATTATCTCGAATATCCAGCAGATATGTACTTGGAAGGTTCAGACCAGTATCGCGGTTGGTTTAACTCAAGCTTGATCACTAGTGTGGCATTCTCAGGCCAAGCACCATACAAGCAGGTCCTTTCACAAGGATTTACTCTAGATGGCAAAGGTCGCAAGATGAGTAAGTCATTGGGGAATACAATTGTTCCTGAAAAAGTCATCAAGCAAATGGGTGCTGAAATCATTCGCTTATGGGTCGCTAGTGTTGATTCTTCAGCCGACGTCCGGGTTTCCATGGGAAGCTTCCAGCAGATTTCAGAAAGCTACCGTAAGATCCGGAATACCATTCGTTTCTTGTTAGCCAATACAACTGACTTTGATCCAGCAACTGACCGGGTGCCATTCGCTGAATTAGAATCAATTGATAAGTTTATGCAAGTTAAAATCAACCAGTTTACCAAGGACCTCTTGGATGACTACGCCAATTATGACTTCATGAACATCTACAAGAGTTTGATCAACTTCTTGACTGTTGATTTATCAGCTTTCTACTTGGATGTAGCCAAGGATGTGGTCTACATTGAAGCAGAAGATAGCCATAAGAGACGTTCAATGCAAACTGTCTTATATGATGTTGCAGTTCGTTTGACCAAGTTATTGACACCAATCATTCCTCATACGACCGAAGAAATTTGGAAATATTTGAAGGAACCAGAAGAATTTGCACAGTTAGCCGAAATGCCAAGTGTTGAACACTATGACAGTGAAGCTAAATTGTTGGCCAATTGGGATGCATTTATGCAGGTTCGTTCCCATGTCTTTAAGGCCTTGGAAGAAGCACGTGATCAGAAGTTGATTGGTAAATCATTCGAAGCACATGTTGACTTATATGTGACAGAGAGTGTGCGTGACTTGTTGACCGCATTGGATACCAATGTTCGTCAGGCTTTGATCGTGTCAGCTGTTGATATTAAAGACTTCGATGCTGCGCCAGAGTCAGCCTTGAAATTTGATAAGGTAGCTGTTGAAGTTAAACATGCTGCGGGTGAAGTTTGTCCACGTTGTCGGATGATTAAGGAAGATGTTGGCCAAGACCAACATTTCCCTCAATTATGCCAAAGCTGTGCTGCAATTGTGACAGCCAACTATCCTGAAGCAGTTGAAACAGGTTTAGATGAATAATTAGCTGAACTAAAGCTAAGATGAGAAAGTCAAGCAAGAGGATGAGCTTCTTGTTTGGCTTTTTTAGCTATTTTTTTCGCAGTTTGGGTCAAAATTTGCTATGATATTGGTATTAGGCAATAAAGAATACTTTAATTTAGGCCAAGGGTAGTTGCTTGACTGTTAAATATAAACTAAACTAGTGGTCGTTCAGCTGTGATCATAGACAACTTAAGTATGATCTTAATGAGTAGGAAAATACTAGAGATCTTATAACAAAACAATCTGAAAGTGATCTACCAAATTGGTGATTTAAGCAACTCATTAGTAGTTACAATGATTGGAGAGACACTAAAATGAATCTGGAAGAAAAAATCAAAGATGTTCAACGGTTATTTACCGGTCATATTATTAATTTAGACATAGAAACTGTGGAGTTGCCTGATGGTCGGGAAGCAAAAAGAGAAATAGTGCGGCATCATGGTGCGGTTGGTGTGGTTGCAATCACCGCTGAGGATAAAATGATTTTCATTCGGCAGTGGCGTGAACCATTAAGAAAAGTCACGTTAGAGATCCCCGCTGGTAAAATTGATCCAGGGGAAGAAAAAGATCCATTAAAAACAGCGAAACGTGAAATGAATGAAGAAACTAGGTACCAAGCGGAACAATATGAATTGTTAACTAGTTTTTACAGTTCACCGGGTTTTGCGGATGAGTTAATGTACCTGTATCATGCTAGCGGACTAACACCAGTGGCAAATGAACTGCCACAAGATCAAGATGAATTTTTACAAGTTGAGGAATTGTCTGCTCAAGAAGTAATGGCGGCGTTTGAAAGTGGAGAGATTTGTGACGCAAAGACGATCATGGCCGTGTTATACTGGCGATTAATGGGGTAGAAGATGGACGAACAAGAGAATTTGAGCCGTAGAAAAAAAACAAGTTCCAAAAACAATAAGACCAACTGGCTGCAAAAAATTTGGCAGAGCAGAAAAAAGCAGTCAGCCCAGCCAGAAGGTGAACAGGAAGCAGAAGTGAATTCTATTCCGACAGAACAAGAGCATTTGTCACGTAGTCAGACTAGACAGGCACGGACAGATAATAGTGAGGCAGATAAAAAAAATCGTTTAGGCCGGCGCTTAAATTTTGTGATTATTATTTTAGTGTTATTGATCATTGGCGTTTATTTGTTCATGCGTTTTGTGAACTTTTAAATTAAAATGGTTTAGAAGATCCGGTGAGTGGAGGAGTGAAAGAACATGAAGTATGGAATTATTTGTGCAATGGAAGAAGAAATTAAAGAACTGTTAGAACATTTAACGGAGAAAAAAGAACAACAAATTGGTGGAACTGAATTTTATACTGGGAAGATCAATCAGACTGAAGTGGTTTTAGTACGGTGTGGAATTGGAAAAGTTCAAGCAGCAATCACAACTGCCTTTTTGATCGTCAATTTTAAGGTCGATGCGGTGATTAATTCTGGTTCAGCTGGGGGAATCGGTGACGGCTTACATGTTGGTGAATTGGTATTATCGACTGGTGCAGCTTATCATGATGCGAATGCGACAGCTTTTGGGTACAAAATGGGACAATTGCCGCAACAACCGCAGATTTATCCTGCCGACCAACAGTTAGTTGACAAAATTGCTGTGGCTGCTCAGAAAACAGGCTTAGAAACGCGCCAAGGATTGGTCGTTTCAGGAGATCAGTTTATTGCTGATAGCCAAGAAATTGCACGAATTAAGCAAATTTATCCGGAAGCACTATGCTGTGAAATGGAAGGCGGGGCAGTTGCTCAGACCGCCTACCAGTTTAAAACACCATTTGCTATCATTCGGGCAATGTCAGATGTTGGCGATGAAGATGCGGGACAAAGTTTTGATGAATTTATTATTGATGCTGGCAAACGTTCAGCACAAATGATCTTGAACTTATTGGCCGCATAATTAATTTTAGAATTAATCTAAGAGATACAGCAGAATTAGAGGGTGCAAAATAGTGAAACATATTTATCTCGATAACGCAGGGACAACGCCAATGTCTGCTGCGGTGATCGACAAAATGACAGAAACAATGAAAGACGTCTTTGGTAATGCGTCAGCAACAAATTATTATGGCAGACAAGCACGAGCAATTTTAGACGCAAGTCGGCATTTGATTGCCCAGTCGATCAATGCAAAAAATGATAATGAAATTATCTTTACTACGGGTGGAACTGAAAGTGATAACACTGCTATTGTTGGCACGGCAATTGCTCGTCAAGAAGAAGGACATCACTTAATTACCACTAGTATTGAACATGAAGCGGTTTTAAAGCCAATGCGTTTTTTGGAAAAACAGGGCTTTGAAGTGACTTATTTACCAGTTGACCAAAATGGTGAAATTTCCTTGGATGATTTACGACAAGCGATTCGTCCAGACACAATTTTAGTGTCGATCATGACTGGTAACAATGAAGTTGGAGCAAAAATGCCCATTCATGAAATTGGCCAAATTGTGGCTGAGTCTAATGCTTGGTTCCATACCGATGCAGTTCAAGCTTATGGATTACTGGAAATTGATGTTCAAGCGGATCAAATTGACCTATTATCGACTTCTGCTCATAAGTTAAACGGACCTAAAATGAGCGGATTTTTGTATAACCGGACTGACCATAACTTGGAACCGTTGTTAAAGGGTGGAGACCAAGAGTTAAAGCGGCGTGCAGGAACAGAAAATATTCCGGCCATTGCAGGTTTTGCTAAAGCGGTGGAAACTAATCCAGCAGAAGTTAAAGCACAGCATCGTGAATTATACATGTCATTTAAGCATCAATTGCTGGATGGTTTACGGCAAAATCAGATCGATGTTGAAGTGAACGGTAAGCTAGATCAAGGCGAACTTCCGCATGTTTTAAATTTATGGTTTAAAGGCAAAAAGTCAGATGCTTTGTTGACTAACTTGGATTTGAAAGGAATCTCTGCTTCGGCAGGTTCTGCATGTACTGCAGGTTCACTGGAACCGTCACATGTTTTGACGGCTATGTATGGTGAAAATGATCCACGGATCAGTGAATCATTACGGTTTAGTTTTGGTGCATACAATACAGCAGCTGATATTGATGCAGCTGTTGCAGCTTTAACCGCGATTATTAATAAATAAAATTTAGGAGTGGGAAAAATGGCAGCAACTGAAAAATCACAGATCTTAGGGGACCAGCAAGCTTATCAATTGGCGGTAGGAATTAAAAAGTATGCTCTGCGAGATGCTGGGTTTGTCGAGAAAAAGTCAGGCAAGTTTCTTTTACAGCGTAACCTAGATCCTAACCTTGGCTTGAATGCAAGCTTAAAACTAAAAATAACGGTCGAAGCTGATTTAAAACGTTTTAAAATGACTACTACGACCGCTAATGGTTTGAAAGAGGTTAATATTTTTAAGACCGGTGATGTTAAAGTCCAAAGTGAACAACTGGGTTATTTGCTAAATGACTTGGTAGAGCGTGGAATCCTCAGTCAAGCGTAAGATAAATAAATTATGTCGAAAAGTCTATCGAGAGTGATAGACTTTTTTATAGAATGTTTAACTTAAAAATTAGCCGGGTGTGTCTTTAAAAATAAGCTGGTATGTGCTAAACTAAAAGTTACTGAATAAAACGACCTTCAAATCGTATAGATTCAGAATCTAAATGAATGATGGTGATTTAAATGGCTGATAATAGCCAAACTCGAGTTGTTGTCGGGATGAGTGGCGGAGTTGATTCGTCAGTCTGTGCTTATCTATTAAAGCAACAGGGTTATGATGTAGTAGGTGTCTTCATGAAAAACTGGGACGATACAAATGATAGTGGTGTTTGTACCGCAACAGAAGATTATCAAGACGTTGCAAAAGTTGCAAGTGAAATTGGGATCCCATATTATTCTGTCAACTTTGAAAAAGAATATTGGGACCGCGTCTTTACTTACTTCTTAGATGAATATAAAAATGGCCGGACTCCTAATCCGGATGTAATGTGTAATAAAGAGGTTAAGTTTAAGGCCTTCTTAGACTATGCTTTGGAAATTGATGCTGATTACGTTGCGATGGGGCATTATGCACAAATCGCTAAGGATGAAGATGGTACGATTCATTTGTTACGTGGAGCCGATGACAATAAGGATCAGACTTATTTCTTAAGTCAGCTAAGTCAAGCTCAATTGGAAAAAGTAATGTTTCCAATTGGCGGCATGCAGAAATCAGAAGTTAGACGAATTGCTGCAGAAGCTGGGTTAGCGACAGCCAAAAAGAAAGATTCAACTGGGGTTTGCTTTATTGGTGAAAGAAACTTTAGTAAGTTCTTAAATGAATTTTTACCAGCTCAGCCAGGGAAAATGGTAACCGTTGACGGTGAAGTTAAGGGTGATCATTTTGGTTTGATGAACTATACAATTGGTCAGCGTCGCGGACTTGGGATTGGCGGCAATGGTCAAAGCAATGATCCATGGTTTGTAATTGGTAAAAATTTAGCTAAAAATGAGCTGATCGTGGGTCAGGGCTATGAAAACGAACACTTATATGCTAATTCATTGGATGCAACTAAGTTAAACTTTATTGCACCAATCGACGATTATGGTGATGATTTTCAGTGTACTGCCAAGTTCAGATATCGGCAAAAAGATGAAGGTGTCACAGTTCATTTGAATCCGGAGCATACTAAAGTAGTCGTTGAATTTGACCGTCCTGTCCGTGCAATTACGCCTGGGCAAGAAGTTGTGTTCTATGATGGGGAAGTCTGCTTAGGCAGCGGAACAATTGATCATGCCTATCAGCAAGAACGTTTGTTACAGTACGTTTAAGGTAAAAAACAAGTAGAGAAACTTATCGCATTGAAGGATAGGTTTCTTTTTTTGGAATCAATGTTTAGAGTGCGATTGCGGTGTGATTCCTCTGGTTGAATAGTTTGCGCCGTCGGAAAATTATGAGATAATGGAGATACTATTTTCAGCAAAGGACGGTATAAGATGACTAAAATATTTTTTGTTAGACATGGACGGACAGAGTGGAACCTTGAAGGAAGATATCAAGGTGCCCATGGCGATTCGCCTTTACTACCCGAAAGTTTGCGTGAAATTGATGAGTTGGCTGGTTTTTTAGGTCAGTATCAATTCGCCAAAATTTATACCAGTCCGATTAAAAGGGCACGGGTGACGGCACAACGATTGGAATCACGGCTAGAACAAAACTTAAAAATAGTTGCCGATGCAGCTTTTGCGGAATTTAATTTGGGAAAAATGGAAGGTATGTTATTTAATGATGTGGAAGAGCAGTATCCGGCTGAGGTTGATACATTTCGGCATCATCCTGAGCAATATGATCCAACACCTATTGAAGCAGAATCCTTTGAGGAATTATTTGCACGAATGACTCCCAAAATTTTGGAAATTTGTCAAAGATACCCAGACCAAAACGTAATTATTGTTTCACACGGAGCTGCGCTGTGTGCTGAGATCCGGTATTTGCAAGGAGTCCCATTAGAAAGATTACGGAAGCGCGGCGGCTTAACCAATACCAGTACCACAATTTTGCAAACGCGTGATCAGGGGCAGCATTTCCGGTGTTTGGAATGGAATAAGACCGATTATTTATCGCGTTCGCTTACTAAGAATGATACGGTTTAGAGTTGAAAGAACTTAAGAGTGAGGGGAATAGAATTTGTCAGCTAAAGGAGAGTTAGCAAAAAAAGATCAGCAGCTTTTGCACCAATTGATCGCAGCTGTAGATGAAAATCCTTATGATGCGCATCGTTATTATGATTTAGGCAGTTTATTAGTTAGATTGCAGAATTATCCGCAGGCAGAAGAATTATTTTTGAAAGCACTAAATATTTTTATGGATGATGCTGGTGCACAAAGTTTATTGCACTATGGTTTAGGTAATGTTTACTATGCAGCGGGAATGTATGAAAAGGCAATCCCGGAATTTATGGCCGTTAAAGATCACAAATTACAGGCAGATGCTTTATTGATGACCGCACAAGGTTACTATGCTCAAGGTCAATATCAACAAGCGATGGTCTTTGCGCTGACAGCAAGTGAAAAAGCAGCGGATCAGAGTAGTGCATTGTCTTTATTGGCAGACTGCTTTTTAGCCAGTGGCGATTTTGAACAAGCCAAAAAATATTATGAGCAGGTCTTAAAACTGCTTCCAAGTGATGTGCATGCTAATTTTCAGCGTGGCCTAATTGCTGAAGTGCAGGGGCAAAGTAGTGCCAATTATTTTGCGAAAGTTAAGCAACAAGATCCGAAGTATTTAACTGAGCACCAGGAACGATTAAATGAAATCGCGGCCTTAATTAAGTCGAAACAAGGACAACAGGCGAAGGAGTAACAAAATGACACAGCAAAATATGGAATTATTTGACCCAAATACAATGCGGGAAGAAGCATATATTGTGGGTCATGTAACTCAAGTTTTTTTTCAGGCAACAGCAAGTTTCTATAAAGTTTTATTGGTTAAGGTCAAAGAACTCAATTTTGACTGGCCTGAAAAAACAATAACAGTCACGGGAAATTTTGCTGAGGTCAAAGAAGATACCCTCTATCGATTTACCGGTCGTTTAGTGAAACATCAAAAGTACGGGAAGCAGTTTCAAGCGGATCATTACCAAACTGAGTTGCCTACTTCAAAAGAAGGGGTCGTCAAATATTTATCGAGTAGTCATTTTCCAGGAATTGGTGAAAAAACGGCTGAAAAAATTGTCGAAAAATTAGGTGACGATGCAGTCAGTCTGATGTTGCAGGATTCTACTAAAATCGCACACCTTAATTTGACTGAGGCCCAGCAAAAAAGTTTACAGGATAATTTAGAAGCTGATCAGGGAATTGAACAAATTATTATTGGCTTGAATAGCTTGGGATTTTCAAGTAAGATGGCAGCCCGAATTTATAGTTTTTTTCAAGCAGATACTTTAAGTACGATCCATGACGATCCATATCAGTTATCGATTCATATTAATGGGATCGGTTTTTATCGTGCTGATCAAATTGCCCAGCAATTGGGAATTGAGGCGGACGATAGCGGTCGATTACGTGGAGCCATTTTCCAAGTTTTATATGAAGATAGCGCATCAGATGGAAATTTATATGTCCCAGGAGAAACACTCCTCAAAAATGTGCAAGAATTATTGCAAACCGGACGTAATGTCTCAATTTCAGTTGATAAAATTGCCGATGAATTAATTGATTTGGTGAAGAACCGAAAATTAGTCGTTGAGAACAATAATTTTTACTTAAAAAAATATTATTATGGAGAATGGAATATTGCAGCTGAATTAGCACGGGTAATGAAAAATAATGATGAAACTGATTTTGCTGATGCGGATCAATTGCAAGAAGATTTGAGTGAAATTGAAGCCCAAATGCAAATTGAGTACAACGATACACAAAAAGAAGCCATTGTTGAGGCACTTACATCCAAGGTTTTCCTATTGACTGGAGGCCCCGGAACAGGAAAAACAACGATCATCAATGGAATTGTTGCGTTGTATGCCTATGAAAACCAGATTGACTTAGAAGAACGACACCTGCCGATCTTGTTGGCGGCACCAACAGGTCGAGCTGCAAAAAGAATGAGTGAGACAACTGGTTTGCCGGCCAGCACCATTCATCGTTTGTTAAAAATTAATGGTCGTGATAGCGAATTACCAGAAGAAATAGACGAGTTGGATGGCAAGTTATTAATTATCGATGAAACTTCGATGGTCGATACAGATTTAATGAACGCCTTAGTGAAAAGCATTCCGGACCAGATGCAAGTTATTTTTGTAGGTGACCGCCATCAGCTGCCTTCGGTTGGACCAGGACAAGTCTTTGCCGATATGCTAATGAGCGATGTTTTGCCAAAAAAAGAATTAACGAAGATTTATCGTCAAGGAGAATATTCCTCAATTATTTCTTTGGCGCATGCAGTGAATGAAGGGCAATTGCCATCGGACTTTACTAAACAACAAAGTGACCGCTCTTTTATTGCTTGTCATGCTAATCTAGTACCTCAAGTGATTGCGAAGGTAGTTGAAGTCGCGATGCGTAAAGGGAATGCAAAAGGTGATATTCAATTACTAGCTCCAATGTATCGTGGTGCTGCTGGAATTGATAACTTAAATGATTTGTTACAACAGCTGATGAATCCAGTCCATGCTCGGCAAAAAGAAATTGAAGTCGGCCAACATCATTTGCGGATCGGAGACAGGGTCTTGCAACTGGTAAATGATCCTGAAAATAATATTTACAATGGTGATATTGGAGAAATCGTGGCAATCGATGCGGGAGAAAAGAAACGCAGAAATGGCCCCGATAGTGTCACGGTTTTATTTGAACAAAATGAAGTTGAAATTGAGAAAAAAGATTGGAATAATTTGACACTTGCGTATTGTTTGTCGATTCATAAATCGCAAGGAGGAGAATTTCCGATTGTTATTTTACCAATGGTTAGACAATTTTCCCGAATGTTTGCCAGAAATTTGTTGTATACTGCAATCACTCGTGCAAAATCTAAGTTAATTTTGGTTGGGGAGATCGAAGCTTTCCAACAAAGTATCTTAAAGGTTTCCCAAAATCGGTTAACAAGTTTAAAACAACGATTACAGGCTGAGTTGGGGGAAGAAAAAGCAGTTGAGCAGGCAAGTAGTGGGTCAGAGGAATCAGCTCAAGAAGGGACTCAGTCAACTATCCCAGTGAAAGCTGAAAAGAGCGAATTAGTTCAAACATCCACTCAGCCAGTCATGGTACAAGCAACTCGTGTCTCGACACCAGCTGTTGCAACACCTCGCTCAGAAACTAAGCAGTATCTGTTAACTGCAGAATTAATTGCAAGTCAGCAAATTGATCCGATGATTGGAATGGGTCAGTTGACACCATTTGATTTTATGCAGAAAAAGAGCTTCGGCTAACCAAATTCTTGTTTTATTATGAAATTTAACTCAAAAAAGGATGTCACCCATTATGAAGTGACACCCTTTTTTGATTAATGTCTTTCTTTAACTGGAATCGATTCAACGTCCAGCCAGAAAGGATATTTGATAACTTTTAAAAACAAATCAAAGTATTGATTAGGCAGTTCTTCACCATCAATTTGCCCGAATTCTACGGAGTTCACGAGCAGATGCATTTCTTTGCTCTTGTAATGATGAATTCCTGGAAAACGGAACTTCTTTCTAAAATAAACAGAAAAGCCTAGTAAAATGAATTTTAATAGATTCATATTATCTGCCACCACTAAATCAAGTTGCTGGTCAGTGGCACTTGCTTCCGGCGAAAGAACTAAACCCCCGGAAATAAAAGGTTGGTTGGAAACATTGACGATCGAACTATGTTTGAAAAATTCATATTGATCTTCTAAACGCAAGGTGACCGGAAATGATTCCTGATCTAAATATGCTTTGAATAACGCAAAAAAGAAACTGATAAAGCCCAAATGAAATTTTTCAAGTAGGCGAGATTCTTTTTGATGGTGCAGCATGCTAACAAGATAAGCATCTTGTCCAACACTAAAATCATTTAAAAAGTAACCTTGAGTGTTATGCGACATTTCTTGGTAGAACCCTACATCATAATAACAGGGCTCTTGAGCATTCAAAGTTTGTTGTAGGGCAGCTAGAGGGTCAGTTGCCAAACCAATTCCCCGGGCAAAACTATTATTATTACCAGAAGGAATAAAGCTGAGTGGAATATCACTGACTTTAGCATCTTTAATACCATTTAATGTATCGTTAAGAGTTCCATCGCCGCCTACAACTAGAATCACAGTTTTTTGGTAGTCTGCGGGAGTTAATTTGGTTACAAATTGGTGAGCAATTTGCCTCGCATCACCTGGACGATGCGTTAATTCAAAGGAGTAATTAACTGCTCTTTGATTTAGCTCAGCTTGAACGCTTGCCCAACTTACTTTTGATTTGCCATGATTGGCAAAGGTATTAACAATGACAAAATAGTTTTGCAAAGTTTTAGACCTCCTTTCAGTAGTAACAACTAGCAGCCTGTAAAAGGGTACATAGACCAAACAAAACCGGGAAAACCCAAACGGTATCCCGGTCTGTGTAAATAAATTTTTAAACTGTGACAAACATTGGTAAAATCATTGGATGTCTTTCAGTTTGGTCATATAAGAATGACTGTAAATCAGAAATTACAGCTTCACGAATCATTGCTTCCGTGACATTCTCATTTTTTAAAGTTCGTTTGATTGACCGATTAATCAAGCGCCGTCCTTTATTGATCAGTTCACCTGATTCACGCATGTAGATAAAGCCGCGTGAAAGAAGGTCTGGACCAGCGAGGACCATTTTTTTATTCATGTCGATGGTTGCAACGACAACCACGATCCCGTCTTTTGAAAGGATACGTCGGTCACGTAAAACAACATTACCGATATCTCCAACACCAGAACCATCAACATAGACATCACTAGCATCAAAATGACCAGCAATTCTAGCAGAGTCTTTAGTCAGTGCTAACACATCACCGTTGTCTAGAATAAAGGAGTTTTCCTTTGGAACATCACATTTTTGTGCTAATTCAGTATGAATCTTCAGCATCCGATATTCCCCATGGACAGGCATGAAATACTTAGGCTTCATTAAGCGCAACATTAATTTTTGTTCTTCTTGGCCACCGTGACCAGAAGCATGGATATTATTAACTTTACCATGAATTACTGTAGCACCAGCTTCTTCAAGTTCATTGATCACACGGTTAACGCTTAAAGTGTTACCAGGAATTGGTGAACTTGAAAAGACTACCGTATCATTTGGCTGAATTGAAACCTGGCGGTGAGTACCATTGGCGATCCGACTTAAAGCCGCCATGGGTTCACCCTGAGAGCCAGTACAAAGGATCATGACCTTATTTGCAGGTAGATGATTGATTTCACGTGCATCAACTAAAGCTTCATCTGGGATGTCCAAATAGCCTAATTCACGCCCGTTGGCAATCGCTGCTTCCATACTTCTACCAAAGACTGCAATTTTACGGCCACGGTTAATTGCAGCAGTTGCGGCCTGTTGAACACGGGAAATATTAGAGGCAAAGGTTGCGAAAATCACCCGGCCATCAACTTTTTCAAAAATACGTCGAATTGATTTGCCGACCCAGCGTTCAGACTTGGTGAAGTTGGGAATCTCAGCATTAGTACTATCAGACAATAAGCATAAAACGCCTTCCTCACCTAAACGCGCCATTCTTTGTAAGTTCGGTGGCTGATTAGTGATTGGGGTTAAATCAAACTTATAGTCCCCGGTACAAACTATTGTTCCAGAAGGGGTTTTAATTGCCACACCTAAGGTATCTGGAATCGAGTGAGTTGTCCGGAAAAATGAAACGCTCGTTTTCCTAAATTTCAGGACAGTATCTTCATTAATTTCGTGTAGTTCGGTCGTCCTTAACAAACCATGTTCTTCTAATTTGCCTTTGATCAATGCAAGAGCTAAAGGTCCAGCATAAACGGGGACGTTGATCTGTTTTAAGAAATACGGAATTCCCCCGATATGGTCTTCATGCCCGTGAGTGATCACCAAGGCTTTTATTTTTTGTTTATTTGCCACTAAATATTGGTAGTTAGGAATGACATAATCGATTCCTAAAAGGTCATCTTCCGGAAATTTGATTCCGGCATCGACGACGATGATTTCATCCTGAAATTGAATCCCATAGGTATTTTTCCCAATTTCATCTAAACCACCAACGGCAAAAACAGCAGTTTCGTTGTTTTTGACATTTAGTTTTTTCATTAATTAAACTCCGTGAGCTGATAGTTAGCCCCTTGTTGCTCGTATTCCAAGGAGGCTCCGTTGAGTTCTTCGATAAATTCAACGTTATAGTCGGTTTGTTCCTCGACTAAGGCACGAGCGGCAACTTCTGAATCTGCTTCTAAATACAAGGATTCAGTGTTTTCACGTCGTGGACTAATTTTTTTACTTGGTTGGTAATATACTTTAAAAATCATTAATTTATTCTCCTTCATAACATTATTAAACTGCATTGCGCTTTAATGGCGCAAAAAATAAAATTCCGAACATGGATCGTTTACACGATATTTAGTATTATTTTAGCATACAAAACCCAGCAAGTATAGAAGTGTGCCATACCATTTAAAATTTACTTGATTTTTCTAAGCTTTTGCAAGCGAACACAGAGTAAAAGATTAAGAAAAAAAGGAGATTATGGTAAAATGAAGCTGATATAACCAGTAGCTGGCTGAGCTGATTTTTGGAAAGGACAGATCAATATGAAAATAATTTTAAGTCTGCTTGTTCTGTTCTTACTAGCAGCAATTATCTTTTTTTGTTACCGCAAATTTCGGAGCTTTCGGTTGAAACGACAGCAGCGGCGGTATGAAATCGTAGTCACTGAGGCACTACAAGATTCTTTAGGCAAAGTTAGTGTTGCCGGTTTTAATGGAAAAAAAGTTGCCTTGGATCAAATCGCAGTTGCACAAGTTGCCAAAGCTTGGGGGCTGAATGTGGTTGTTTTTGGGTATTCATTTCCAGTTCAAGAACTAGATAAAAAACAAGTGCGTCAAGTTAAAGAAGCACTTAGCGAACAACTCAAAATATTTGCCCAACAACATTCTTTGAACAGCCCTGAAGAACCATCAAGCCTAGTGATTTCTGACATTTGGCAACGTGACCTAGTTTTAAATGTTGAGGTTGCCTATTTGATCAATGAGCAAACCAAAGGTTACCTGCGTGACGTCGAAAAGCTAGACCATTAATTTGAATGACTTAAGAAATATAAAAAGGCTGGCAGTCAAATTGAAGACTGTCAGCCTTTTTAAAATTAATGGGTCTAAACTTTTTAGTGTTGATGAGTTGATCATCAGCACTTTTTTTCTACGCAAAAAGGACATCATTTGTCCTCGTGTGCTACGATTAAAGTGTCTAATTAAAATCAAAG